>NZ_JBNQFW010000004.1:0-241656 GCF_050321865.1 Rhodococcus sp. IEGM1428
AAACGCCCGGTCCCATTCCGAACCCGGAAGCTAAGCCCTCCAGCGCCGATGGTACTGCACTCGACAGGGTGTGGGAGAGTAGGACACCGCCGAACACAACTTGAACCAGACAACCCCCGACCATCACGGTCGGGGGTTGTCTGCATTCGAAACCACCTACAGTCACAACAGTATTCGTGGCCTTGCCCGTCGTCGGTATTCCTGAATTCCAGGGCTCCGACATCTGCACCGCAGGTCCCATCATTGCGATGCGGCCGCGCGTCTCGCCCCCACCCGGGTCGCACACGCGAGCGCACTCGCCAGACGCGAGCAGAACAGCGACACCAGACTGCGCGCACCTGACAAACGCACGCGCATTCGCATAATCCAGAGGTGTCAGCACCGCTGGTTGCCTCCAATAGTGCCGGCCGCCGACCTTTTACTGTCACCTCCCTCGCACACGCAAGCGCATTTCCCGTAGACAAAGGGAATCGGCGATGCCCAGCCGGGTCGGCCGGCTGACTTGTCGGTGCCAACCCTGGTCACAAACGCGTGCGCGTTTGCGAGACGCGAGCAGAACAGCGACACCAGACTGCGCGCACCTGACAAAAGCGCGCGCGTTTGCGGGCCGCCGAACCGGACTGAACCCCAACAAGTCGAGTACTGCTATCGAAGCTTGGCGATCGAAGTTCGCGGGCTTACGCAACACCTGGATTCTGCAGACGCGCTCGCCTTCGCGAGGCGCGCGCAGAATCGTCAGCGATTTCGTGAGCGTTCGACAAACGCGAGCGCGTTTGCGAGGGGGACCGGGCAAAAGACGGCCGAGTCGTCAGTGATGAAAACGGCAGGGACGCAGGGCATTACACCTACCGAGCCCAACGATCGGGTCAGGCGCGAACGGCTTCGGGCTCATCCTCCGCGACCTTGACGTCCTTCGGATTTGCGAGAACTGTTTCCGCAGACCGTCCGCGAAGGGTGACTGCATCACCGAATTCCCAACGATGTGCTTCCTCGTCAGCAGCGCCGTCGACGGCAGTCTTGGACGCGAGGATGGCTCCGGGCGAATTCTTTGCCAGTTCGGAGAGACGAGCGGCCTCGTTCACCGGGTCTCCGATAACGGTGTACTCGAATCTGGACTTTGCACCGACGTTGCCGGCAACCGCCCGTCCGGCAGCGACGCCGACAGCGGCGCTGCATTCGGGCACTTCCACCAACAACCGTCGAGCAATTGCCCGTGCTGCAGCCAGTGCGGAGCCGCAGTGGTCGGAAATTTCGTTCGGGGCTCCGAAGATGGCCAGCGCGGCGTCGCCCTCGAACTTGTTGATGAAGCCGCCGTGCTCGTCCACCTCGTCGACCACGACTGCGAAGAATCGGTTGAGTAGGTCCACGACCTCGGTAGGGGGCCGGGACGCTGCCAGCTCCGTCGATCCCACGAGGTCGATGAAGAACACTGCGATATCGCGTTCTTGTCCGCCGAGTTCGCTCTCGGACTGCAATGCCTTCTCGGCAACTTCGTGTCCGACGTGTCTGCCGAACAGATCACGGATCTTCTCTCGATCGCGCACACCGTCGGCCATGCGGTTGAAGCCACTCTGCAGCTCGCCGAGTTCGGTGCCGTCGTACACCGCAAGGCGGACGTCCATGTTGCCCTTCTCCACCTCGGCCATACCCGCGCGGACATTGTTGATGGGGGAGGTGGTCGCGAAGCCGCCCAGCACGGTCAACGCGAGTCCGAACACGATGGTGATGCCACCCAACGCGAGGATGGAGATGGCCAACTGAGTCGATGTGGTTTCGGGGTTGATGAAGCGGAAGATCGCGATGATCATCAAGCCGCTGACCGGGACGCCCGTTCCCAGTAGCCACGACAGGATGGAGCGGCCCATGACTCCTGCAATACGAATTCGTCGAGGATCACCGGCTTCGAGGGCCCGAGCGGCAGCGGGACGAAGCGCAAACTCACTGAGTAGGTAGCTGAACGCACAGACGACGGTGCCACCTGCTGCGATGGTGAACGCAACCTTGGGAATCGACGCCGAGTCGATGATCCCGTCGATCGTGGGGAGCAGCAGCAAGGCTCCGATCCAGAGCAGAATCTGGATTCGCGTCAGTCGCCAGGGCATTGCGAGTGTCGCGACCTGCTCCTCGCGGCTGGGTTGACGGTCTTCGATTGCCCACCGCAAGCTTCGCAGTGCGTGCGTGGTGCCCCAGACAGCACCGACGACGAATGCCACGAACACGTAGACCGGTACGACGATGTAGTTGACCCACCAGTACTTGCTCGGATCGAGCACGTTCGGTCCCGGCACGACAACGCTGATCAACACACCGACGATGACGGCGCCGATCAGGTTCGACAGGATGAGGAAGACCGTCAGCAACAGCTGGATGCGAACCCGTCGTCGGCGCGGGGACTCGGAGGTGTCGCCGAGCAGTCGGGAACCCAGGGGAGCGGCAGATCGTCTCAATTGCGGCATGGTCGTCACAGACTAACGGGGAGCCTGCCTTATGGTGGTCGAGTGCGTTTAGTTATTGCTCGTTGCCAAGTCGACTACGTCGGCCGTCTCACCGCACACCTTCCGTCGGCTCGCCGTCTGTTGCTCGTGAAGTCCGACGGATCGGTCAGCGTGCATGCGGACGACCGCGCGTACAAGCCGCTCAACTGGATGTCTCCGCCGTGTTGGATGGTCGAGACCACCGAAGACGAGACGATCAAATGGGTCGTCACCAACAAGGCGGGCGAAGAACTTCGGATCACCATCGACGACGTCGAGCTCGACTCGAGTCACGAGCTGGGCATAGACCCGGGTCTGGTGAAAGACGGTGTGGAGGCCCATCTTCAGGAGTTGTTGGCCGAGCACGTCAGCACCTTGGGGGACGGATACACCCTCGTCCGACGCGAATACATGACGGCTATCGGACCGGTGGATCTGCTGTGCCGCAACGCTGATGGCGGAACAGTGGCCGTCGAGATCAAGCGACGTGGTGAGATCGACGGCGTCGAGCAGTTGACCCGGTACCTGGAGCTTCTCAATCGTGATCCGCTGCTGGCCCCGGTGAGCGGAGTCTTCGCTGCCCAGGTCATCAAGCCGCAGGCGAAGACGCTGGCCACCGACCGCGGCATACGTTGTCTCACACTCGACTACGACGTCCTACGGGGAACCGACAGCACCGAGTTCCGTCTTTTCTGACGACTGTCGGCACGAATCGGCCTGTTCTCTACACTGGACGGGTGCCCCGTCGTAACCAACCCCGCCGACCGAATCGGAGCGGCCCGAGTGATCTCGGTCCGGCAACCGACTCGGTACTGGGTGGCAACCGGGTCGAGGTCGGTCCGGATGGAGACACATACACGACGCGGATGATCCCGGGTGCCAAGGCCGTCAAGACGTATCGCTGCCCCGGCTGCGATCACGAGGTGCGGCCGGGCGTCGCGCATATCGTCGCGTGGCCGTCGGACGATTTCGGAGGCGCGGACAACCGTAGACATTGGCACACCGGATGTTGGAGCGGCCGAAACACGCGAGGCCTTACCCGCAGGTGGTCGTAGCGGGGGAGGCCCAGCGTGTACTGCGAAGTCAGGACGCCGAGTCGGCCGATTCCTTCTCGTCCTCGGCCTTCGCGGCTGCCTTCTCTTCTTCCTTCTTGAGGATTGCCGTCGGGTCGGGATTGTCGAGCAGTTCGCTCTCGCGGTTGACCGAGGCGAGCATGGCCGGAACCGAATCGAGCTGTCCACGGATTCCGAGCAGCTGGGCGAGTACGCGGCTGCGCAGCACGCGCAACTCCTCGGCCAGTTCCTTGGAGTGGGCGATCCGCCGTTCGGCTTGTTCGCTGGCGGATTGAAGCCGTCGAGCAGCCTCGGTGGTTGCCTCCTCGATGCGGCGGGCAGCATCGGCCTTGCTCGACGCTTCGAGTTCTTCGAGCGCGGTCAGCACCTTGGTGCGGCGCTCGGCCATCGTGATCTCGAAATCTTCCTGAACCTTGGCGCGCTTGGCCTCGGACTCGGCGGCCAGCTTGTCGCGCTCGGCCTGCGCGGCCTCGACCACCCGGGCTGCCTCGGTGCGCGCCTGCGCCATGGTCTGCTGGTGCTCGGTCTCGAGCGCCGTCCGGCGCTCTTCGAGTTCTGCCACCAGTGACTCGTGCCGTCCCCGCAGTCGCGCACTCTCTTGCTGCGCAACCGAAATCATTTCCTCGGACTCCGAGTGCGCCTTGGCGCGTACCTCGGATGCCTCGTCGGAGGCCAACCGCAGCATGCGCGAGATGCGATCACTCATACCCTCCGCTGTGGTGGGCGGAACCGACAGGCGATCGATGTCCTTGCGCAGTTCGTCGATCTCGTCACGCGCGTCGTCGAGTTGCTTGGCCAGATCACGAGCCTGGGCTGCGGCCGCATCACGATCAGCGGTCGTCAGCCGGAGCTCGGCGTCGAACCGCTCGAAGTAGTTGGTGACTTCGTCGCGATCGAACCCCTTCCGGACGATGGAAAAGGGAAGTTGCACCGTGGAAGTGCGCTCATGATCGATGGCCATGGCCGTCAATTTACCGGTGAGTCAAGTGGAGAGCCATACGGCTCGTTCACAGAGTTCGATCAGTGCGCGTCGGGATTCGGCTCGACAAGTTCAATGAGCACGCCACCGGCGTCCTTGGGATGGACGAAGTTGATCCGAGAATCGGCAGTGCCCCGGCGCGGGGCGTCGTACAGCAGCCGAACGCCGCGGGCGCGCAACTCGGTCGAGATCTCCTCGATATCGGTGACGCGGTACGCCAACTGCTGAAGTCCCGGTCCGTTGCGTCCGATGAACTTGGCGATGGTGGACGACTCGTCGATCGGGGCGAGCAACTGCAGTGCAGCGGACTTCTCTCCGGCACCGGGGAACGAGAGCATCGCCTCGCGAACGCCCTGTTCTTCGTTGATCTCCTCGTGCACGGCGACCATGCCGAGGTGGTCGGTGTACCAGGCGATTGCGGCGTCGAGATCGGGCACCGCAACACCCACGTGGTCGATAGCCGTCACCAGGTCGGAGCGCAGCGGGGCTCCCGTGTAAGACTGCGTGCTGGAGGTCATGGCCATGACGTTAGCGCCAGCTGCGTTTCGGTGCTCCGCCCGGCCGGTATCGGTAGGGGGCGTCGGAGCGTTGATCTCGACAAGGCCGTCTTCACACTTTCGGAGGAAATCGTGACCACAACAGTCATCGTTGCCGGTGCTCGTACGCCCGTCGGGCGCTTCTCGGGCGCACTCAAGGACTTCTCGGGATCGGACCTCGGCGGAATCGCCATCAAGGGTGCCCTCGAGAAGGCCGGTGTTGCACCGGATCAGGTCGACTACGTCATCATGGGACAGGTTCTGACCGCCGGAGCCGGCCAGATCCCGGCCCGTCAGGCTGCCGTCGCCGCCGGCATTCCGATGACCGTGCCTGCACTGACGATCAACAAAGTGTGTCTTTCCGGCGTCGACGCGATCGCGCTGGCCGATCAGCTCATTCGCGCCGGTGAGTTCGAGATCGTCGTCGCTGGTGGACAGGAGTCGATGACCCAGGCCCCGCACATGCTCGAGAAGTCGCGCGCCGGGTTCAAGTACGGCGACGTCACGATGCGTGATCACCTCGCATACGACGGTTTGTACGACATCTTCACCGACCAGGCCATGGGCGCACTCACCGAGCAGCGGAACCAGAGTGCCGAAGCCATCAGCCGCGAGGAGCAAGACGCTTTCGCTGCCGCGTCGCATCAGAAAGCCGCAACCGCCTGGAAGAACGGCGTATTCGACAACGAGGTTGTCGCCGTGTCCGTACCGCAGCGCAAGGGCGATCCGATCCAGGTCACGCAAGACGAAGGCATCCGCGCCGACACCACGGTCGATTCACTCGGCAAACTTCGACCCGCCTTCGACAAGGCCGGAACCGTCACCGCGGGATCGGCGTCGCAGATTTCCGACGGTGCTGCCGCCGTCGTCGTGATGAGCAAGGACAAGGCCGAGTCGCTCGGTTTGACCTGGCTCGCCGAGATCGGTGCCCACGGAGTCGTGGCCGGTCCCGACTCCACGCTGCAGTCGCAGCCGGCCCGGGCGATCGCCAAGGCGTGCGAGAAGGACGGCATCGATCCGAAGGACCTCGACGTCGTCGAGATCAACGAGGCGTTCGCGGCGGTCGGAATCGCCTCGACACGCGAGCTCGGCATCGATCCGGAGATCGTGAACGTCAACGGTGGCGCGATCTCCATCGGACATCCCCTCGGCATGTCCGGTGCCCGCATCGCATTGCACTTGGCCCTCGAGCTGCAGCGACGCGGCGGCGGAGTCGGCGCAGCCGCACTGTGCGGCGGCGGTGGACAGGGCGACGCCCTCATCGTTCGAGTACCGAAGAAGTAGGACCGCGGTGGCTCTGGTCGGGAGTGAGACCAGAGCCACTACGTTCTGTCGTAGCAAACCGGGCACAATGGCTGGCATGACCAACTTCTTCAACCTGAGCAGCACGGCCACCCGCTTCCGTTTCATCGCTGTACTCGAAGCGTTCACCTGGCTGGGACTGCTGATCGGAATGGCGTTCAAGTACATCCCCGCCGATGGCAACGAAATCGGCGTGAAGATCTTCGGGCCGATCCATGGCGGCGTGTTCGTCGTGTACCTGGGCATCGCGGTGTTGACGGCAGTGAAGTTGAAGTGGGACGTCAAGGCAACACTGCTGGCGCTCGTCGCAGCGTTCCCGCCGTTCGGCACGGTGATCTTCGAGGTCTGGGCCGCGCGCACCGGACGCCTCGCCGAGCTGAGCACGGACCGACCCGTAGCCGACGCGAAGGTCCTGTCCTGACTGCCCGCCAGTGGATGACGCATCGGGTTAGTGACAAACTGTAGGACGTGACTCGACCCGGTTCCCGTCCTCCCGTCCGCCCGTCAGCTGCCGTCCCCGCCTCGATCGCCGGTGCTGTCGACCTGTCCGTTCTCAAGGACCGTCCGGCACCTGCTCCCGCGGCCCAGCCCGCCGGTGAATCCGGGGGACTCGCACCGATCGTGGACGTGACCGCGGCGACGTTCGAGGCCGAGGTTCTGCAACGATCCACTCAGGTCCCGGTGATCGTCGATCTCGGTTCGGCCCGCTCCCCGCAATCGCAGGCGTTGACGCGACAGCTCGGCCAACTGGCCGTCGAGGCAGGCGGCACGTGGGTGCTGGCCCGCGTCGACGTCGATTCCAATCCACAGATCGCGCAAGCGTTCGGTGTGCAAGCGATTCCGACGGTGGTTGCCGTTGCGGCCGGTCAGCCGCTGGCCGACTTCCAAGGAACTCAGTCGGACGAGCAGCTGCGTCAGTGGCTGCAGGCCGTCGAGCAGGCGACTGCAGGAAAGCTCACCGGGCCTCCCGGGGCGGCTGCCGCCGAACCGGAACCCGAGATCGAGGACCCCAGAATCGTCGCTGCCGAGGAAGCCATCGACGAGGGCGACTTCGACAAGGCAGAAGCTGCCTACCAGGCGATCATCGACGCCGAACCAAAGAACACCGACGCCGTCGCGGCGCTGCGTCAGGTCAGGTTCTTGGCTCGGGTGCAGAATATTGCACCTGACGCCATCGAGATCGCCGACGCCGATCCCGCGAACGTGCAGGCCCGGATCGAGGCCGCGGACGCCGAGATGGCTGCTCAGCAACCGGAGCAGGCTTTCGCTCGGTTGATCGACGGCATCAAGATCAGTGCGGGCGACGACCGGACCGCACTGCGCACTCGACTTCTCGAGCTGTTCGAGTTGTTCGACGCAGCCGATCCGCTGGTGGTGTCCGCGCGGCGCAAACTCGCGTCCGCTCTGTACTGAGTTCCTCAGCTGTAGCGCGAGTCGCACAGCTCCTTGCCGCCGAGTACTCCCGAGCGGAAGGCGTCGACTCGGGAGAATCCGGATGGCAGCGTCGTTCCGTTGACGTCGCTGGCTGCGAGTCCGTCGCTGAGTAGGCCCGACACCGCCTCGTCGAGATCGCCGGGGGAGAGAAAGACTTCGAGGCCCGTCGAACCGTTCTCGGCGCTCATCGCCGAGGTGATGACCCCGGACAGGCACGCCGAACGCAGAGCGGTCTGCGGGTCGTCGAGGGTCTGGCCGGCTTCCTTCTGCACCGCGAGCGTGTAGCGGGAGGCGAACAGCACGTACGCGCTGTAGTCACCGGAGACGTTGAGCGGCAATATGTCTCCGCGCTGCGGGGTCTCGGGCTGGCCGACTTCGGCCAGGGCCTCGACGTCGACGCCGATGGTATTGGTCGAGGGGCAGTACGACACCGGCGCAGTGGCTTCGGCGTCGGCGCATCCGACGTCCGAACCGGTGTAGTCGACGGCCGGGGGAGCGGTGACGGGCAGTACCTGCTCGAAGGATCGAGTGAAGGCGTCGAGGGAGTCCTCGGTGACCGGTAGTTCACCCGAGTCGTCGGGATCATCGAACTTCTGCGGCAACGATGCTCGACGCGAGTCGATTTCGGCCTCGTCGATGCTCGTGCATGCCCCGGCACCGTCGGTGAAGCCGATCTGCACAGCCGTGACGCGCTCGAAGGCAGAGCCGTGCACCGATTCCGGATCGTTGGGATCGACATCGCGCACGGCGACGGTCGCGGCGAGAACGCCGTTGAGTCCGTCGGAGGTATTGATGGTGAAGTGCGGCGAATCGTCCTCTGCGACATGGCGAATGAACGCGCCGGCAAAACAGTCGGCCTGTTGCTCGGCCACGATAGTCGGTGTGTCGTCACCGACGAGTCCCGATTGATGCTGGATGGCATGACCGTATTCGTGTGCGATCACCATCACCACCGACATCGGTCCGAATGCGTCGACCAGAGCAGGAAGCAGAATGGTGCGATCCCACCCGATCGAGTCGTCGCGTGTGCAATACGCGGCATTGGGGACACCACCGGTTCGGTCTCCGCAGAACCTGACGCCGGATCCCTCGTCCTCGGACGCGTCCCACGAGACCACGTTCGAGATCGGTGTGAACGAGCCCTTGAAGAGGGCCGGGTACTGCTGGGCCCAGAACTGTTGAATGTCGTCGATCGCGTTGGTGGCGAGGACATCGGAGTCGGTGCCCTCGGCGTTCTCGACCTCGATCGTCGAATCGGGGACACCCGGTCGTGGCCCGCTCGGTCCGCTCGTGACCGGCAGTCCGGCGACAGTGAACGGGTTCTCGTAGATGGACACGGCGTTACCGCCGACAGTCTGCGCGCACGAGGCGAGGAGAAGGAGTCCTGCAGTGGCGGCCGCGGCCAGTAGTCGGGGTGTGCGGCCGCCACTCATCTATCGCTCCAGTTTTATCCAGATCGCCCCGTTGGCGGGAAGTGCGACCTGGCCTGACGCCGGTCGACCGTGCCACGAGTGCGATGTTGCCGTCACTTCACCCAGGTTGCCCATTCCGGAGCCGCCGTATTCCGTTGCATCGGTGTTCAGAATCTCGATCCAACGGCCGGGTTCCGGTAGTCCCACACGATAGCTGCCGTGCTCGGAACCGGAGAAGTTGAAAATACACGCGATGACCGAACCGTCGGACCCGTACCGCAGAAAGCTCAGCACGTTGTTCTCGGTGTCGTTGGCGTCGATCCACGAGTACCCGCTCGGCGAGGTGTCGAGTGTCCACAATGCCGGATGCGACTTGTACGTCGAGTTCAGATCGGAGACAAGGGATTTGACGCCGTTGTGCAGGGGCTCCTCGTCGATCTGGTACCAGTCGAGGCCGCGTTCTTCGGACCATTCACGGGTCTGGCCGAACTCCTGGCCCATGAACAGCAGTTGCTTGCCCGGGTGCGCCCACATGTAGGCGAGCATGCCGCGCAGCCCTGCTGCCTTGGTGTAGTCGTCACCGGGCATCCGAGTCCACAGCGTCCCCTTGCCGTGCACCACCTCGTCGTGGCTGATCGGGAGCAGGTAGTTCTCGCTCCACGCGTAGACGAGGGAGAAGGTGATCTCGTGGTGGTGGTAGCTGCGATGGATCGGATCACGCCCGAGGAATCCCAGGGTGTCGTGCATCCAGCCCATGTTCCACTTCATGTTGAAGCCGAGTCCGCCGACGTTCGTCGGGCGGGTGACACCGGGCCATGCCGTCGACTCCTCGGCCACGGTGACGACGCCGCGGTGCTTCTTGTGCACCGTCGCGTTCATCTCCTGCAGGAACGTGACGGCCTCGAGGTTCTCCCGGCCGCCGTAGATGTTCGGCGACCAACCGCCCTCGGGGCGGGAGTAATCCAGGTACAGCATCGATGCCACGGCGTCGACACGGAGGCCGTCGATGTGGAACTCGTCGATCCAGTACAGCGCGTTCGCGACCAGGAAGTTGCGCACCTCTCGGCGGCCGAAGTCGAAAACAAGTGTGCCCCAGTCGAGTTGCTCGCCGCGCTGCGGGTCGCCGTGTTCGTAGAGCGGGCCGCCGTCGAATCGAGCGAGGGCCCACTCGTCCTTGGGGAAGTGCGCAGGCACCCAATCGACGATGACGCCGATTCCGGCGCTGTGCAGATGATCGACGAAGTAGCGGAAATCGTCGGGGCTGCCGAAACGTGATGTGGGTGCGTAGTAGGACGTGACCTGGTAGCCCCACGACCCGCCGAAGGGGTGCTCCGCGACCGGGAGGAGCTCGACGTGGGTGAAGCCGGTTTCGGTGATGTACTCGGCCAATTGCTCGGCCAGTTCGCGGTAACCCAGGCCCGGTCGCCACGACGCCAGGTGGATCTCGTAGACACTCATCGGTGCCTGCGTTGGCTCGATTCCGGCCCTGGTGTCGAGCCACTTCTCGTCGTTCCACGTGTACGACGACGCGGTGACGACCGATGCGGTCGACGGCGGAACCTCGGTGGCAAAGGCCATCGGGTCTGCCTTGTCCTTGACCGAACCGTCGGCACCGTGAACGCGGAACTTGTACAACGCACCCGGCGCGATGTCGGGAACGAAGAGCTCCCACACACCGGTCGAGCCCAGTACTCGCATGGGCCAGCTGCGGCCGGTCCAGCCGTCGAAGTCGCCGACGAGGGTGACGCCCTGCGCTGCGGGGGCCCACACTGCGAACGAGGTGCCGACCACTGGACCGTCCGGTGTCGCGTACGACTGCTGATGCGCGCCGAGGATGTCCCACAGCCGCTCGTGCCGACCCTCACCGAACAGATGTAGGTCGAGCTCGCCGAGAGTGGGGAGGAACCGGTATCCGTCGGCGGATTCGGAGACGTGCCCGCCGGGCCACGTCACGACGAGCCGATAGTCGATCAGGTCCTCGAACGGCAGCAGCGCCGAGAAGACCCCGTGCGCGACGTGGGTCAGCTCGTGGTCGACACCGCCGACTCGGGCGACGACCTTCTCGGCGTCGGGCTTGAGCGCTCGGATGGCCGTTCCGCCGGGTACCGGATGGGCACCGAGAACGGAATGCGGGTTGTAGTGCCGACCCGCCGCGATGAGTTCCAGATCGTTGTCGGACGGGGCTGCGACGGTGTCTTCGGGCGTCGTCGGATTCTTGGTCACGTTGAATCCACTCACTTTCGGTTGCCGCGGTAGGCCAGTTCGATTCGTGCCGGGTAGGGAATGTGGGGGAGCGTGAAGATGTGCGCCACCGACGTCCAGGGCTCGAGTCGGACGAAATTGGTGTGGCCCCAGTCGTAATGAACGCCGCTCACCTCGTCCTTGATCGTGAGGGTGTCCTGCCAGTCGTGGCCGAGGGCAGGCATGTCCAGGTGGATGGTGCCTTCCTCGGCCCCGAACGGGTTGAGGTTGATCACCACCAGAACCGAGTCGCCGGTCTGCGGGTCGAACTTCGAGTACCCGATCAACGCCTCGTTGTCGATGGTGTGAAAGTGGATGTTGCGAAGCTGCTGCAGCGCCGGATGCGCACGCCTGATCGCGTTCAGCGTGGTGATCCAGGGCTCGAGCGACTCGCCTCGGGCGAGCGCACCCTCGAAGTCGCGCGGACGCAACTGGTACTTCTCCGAGTCCAGGTACTCCTCGCTGCCCTCACGCACGGCCTGGTGCTCGAACAGCTCGTACCCGGAGTAGACGCCCCAGGTCGGTGCCATCGTCGCCGCGAGAGCCGCTCGCAGAGCGAACATTCCGGGCCCGCCGTGCTGCAGGCTCTCGTGCAGGATGTCCGGGGTGTTGACGAACAGGTTCGGGCGCGCGTCGTCGGCGCGTCGAGCATGTTCCTCGGCGAACTCGGTCAGCTCCCACTTGGCGGTACGCCAGGTGAAGTACGTGTAGGACTGGGTGAACCCGCGCTGTGCCAATCCGTACATGCGAACCGGCCTGGTGAATGCCTCGGCAAGGAAGAGCACGTCCGGGTCGGTCTTCTTGACCTCGGCGATGAGCCACTCCCAGAAGTCCGGTGGCTTGGTGTGTGGGTTGTCGACTCGGAAGACCTTGACCCCCAGCGAGATCCAATACCGGACCACGCGCAGTACCTCTTCGTAGATGCCGCGTCGGTCGTTGTCGAAGTTGACCGGGTAGATGTCCTGATACTTCTTCGGAGGGTTCTCGGCGTAGGCGATTGTGCCGTCCGGCAGCACGGTGAACCACTCGGAATGTGTTGCAGCCCAAGGATGATCGGGTGCGGCCTGGAGGGCGAGGTCGAGTGCCACTTCCAAGTTGTGCTCCTGCGCGGCGGCTACGAAGGCACGGAAATCGTCCTCGGTTCCCAATTCGGGATGAATGGCGTCGTGCCCGCCGTCCTTGGATCCGATCGCCCACGGCGACCCGACGTCCTCGGGGCCCGGAGTCAACGTGTTGTTCGGACCCTTGCGGTTGATCGTGCCGATCGGGTGGATCGGCGGCAGATAGACGATGTCGAATCCCATCCGCTGGATGCGGGGCAACTGCTCGATCGACGTTGCGAACGTGCCGTGCCGCGGCGATCCGTCCTCGTTCCACCCGCCGGTCGATCGAGGGAAGAACTCGTACCAGGCACCGTTGAGAGCGAGATTGCGATCGACCCAGATGTTGACCGCGCGCGAGCGGGTCACCAGCTCGCGCAGCGGGTGCGCGAACAGCAGTTCGGCGACCGACGACGCGAACGCCGACGACACTCGGGCCGGCAGCGGTCGGTCGGTGTCGCGCAGCGCGGCAGCGACGTCGGCCAGCAGTTGCCTGCTTTCGGCAGGAACCCCGGTGGCGGCGCGCAGGAACAGGCGCGCCCCGATCTCCAGATCGTTCGCGAGTTCGTGCGCGCTCTGGCCCACTCCGAGCTTGGCTTCCACGGCATGCCGCCAGGTGCTGATCGGATCGCTCCACGCTTCGATGCGGCAGATCCAGTAGCCCGGCCGAGAGGGGACGAACACCGCGTCGAACGTGTCGGGTTCGCGGCCCGGTGTCATCGGGATGCGTTCGAGTTTGCCTCCCGGTCCGCGCACCGACAGTGTCGCGGCCACCGCGTCGTGACCCTCGCGCCAGACGTCGGCGGAGACTGGAAACGTCTCGCCCACCACCGCTTTCGCGGGGTACTTCCCGGTCGTCGTATCTGGAAGGACATTGTCGATACCAAGTCGACCTGTCACTTCACACTCCATTCTTCGCTAGAGGTATGGCTGCGCGGGCGCAACCTCTGATCGAACCGATATTGGTGTGCTTCTATTCGTCAACCGTAATGCAGCAATGCAGATAGCGCGTGCGCCGACGCATACTGCCCGCGACGGGCACCGCGGTGCAGATTTCGCGTAAGCCGCCCATCGACACAGGTGTCCGTGGGTAGGGTTCGATCCTGTGAAAGCTTTGCGCCGATTCACCGTCCGAGCCCATCTTCCCGCCCGCTTGAATGCCCTCGCCGAGCTCTCGACAAACCTCAGGTGGTCGTGGCACTCGGCGACGCAGGATCTGTTCGAGCACATCGATCCACTGTTGTGGACCGAACTCGAGCGCGATCCGGTGGCCGTACTGGGAGCCGTCGCACCCGCGCGGCTCGAGGAACTCGCGGCCGACGAGCGTTTTCTGGCCGAGCTGGACGCCGCCGAGGCGGATCTGCACGACTACCTCGCCCGTCCGCTCTGGTACCAGAACGAGCTGTCGAAGGGGCGGGCTCTGCCGTCGGGCATCGGGTATTTCTCCATGGAGTTCGGTGTCACCGAAGTGCTGCCGAACTACTCGGGCGGGCTCGGCATCTTGGCCGGGGACCACCTCAAGGAGGCCTCCGACCTGGGCCTGCCGTTGATCGGTGTCGGCCTGCTCTATCGCTCGGGGTATTTCCGCCAGTCGCTGACTGCCGACGGCTGGCAGGCCGAACGCTATCCGTCCCTCGACCCGCACGGTCTGCCGCTGCGGTTGCTCACCGACGACGGCGATTCTCCGGTGCTGATCCATGTGTCGATGCCGGGATCTCGCGTTCTGCGGGCGCGTGTGTGGATCGCCCAGGTGGGGCGCGTCCCGCTGTTGTTGCTCGACTCCGACATCGCCGACAACGATCCCGAGCTGCGCGGGGTGACCGACCGGTTGTACGGCGGCGACCAGGATCACCGCATCAAGCAGGAGATCCTCGCCGGTATCGGCGGAGTACGAGCGATCCGGGCCTACACCCGTGCACACGGACTGCCCGACCCCGAGGTGTTCCACATGAACGAGGGCCACGCCGGCTTCTTGGGCGTCGAACGCATCCGCGAACTCGTCACCTCGGGAACCCTGGATTTCGACGCGGCGCTGGCTGCGGTGCGGGCCGGCACCGTCTTCACCACCCACACCCCTGTCCCCGCCGGAATCGACCGGTTTCCGGCCGATCTGGTGCGGCACTACTTCGGAAGTGCGGACGGCGGTGCGGACTCGGCGCTGCTACCGGGTTTGGCGATGGATCGAATCCTCGCCCTCGGCGGCGAGAGTGACGCCTCGGTGTTCAACATGGCGCACATGGGATTGCGGCTCGGCCAACGAGCCAACGGTGTGTCGAAACTCCACGGCATCGTCAGCCGCGAGATGTTCAACGGTCTGTGGCCGGGATTCGATGCGTCCGAGGTGCCGATCGGATCGGTCACCAACGGCGTCCATGCCCCGACGTGGTCTGCTCGGGAATGGGCACAGGAGGGGGAGATGTCCTCGGAGCGCGTGTGGTCCACACGTAACGCTCTGCGTGCGCAGTTGGTGGACGAGGTACGCCGCCGAGTGCGGCGGTCGGCACTCGAACGCGGTTCCACGCAAGCCGAGATCAATTGGACCGCAAGTGTTTTCGATCCGAACGTGCTGACCGTCGGGTTCGCTCGACGCGTACCGACGTACAAGCGACTGACTCTGATGCTGCGCGAACCCGAGCGACTGCGGGCGATGTTGCTGGACCCGGAACGGCCGGTCCAACTCGTGGTCGCAGGCAAGTCGCATCCCGCCGACGACGGCGGAAAGGCGCTCATTCAGCAGATCGTCAGATTCGCCGATCAAGCCGACGTGCGGCACCGCATCGTGTTCCTGCCCGACTACGACATGTCCATGGCGCGCTTCCTGTACTGGGGATGCGATGTATGGCTGAACAATCCGCTGCGGCCGCTCGAAGCGTGTGGCACCTCGGGCATGAAATCGGCACTCAACGGCGGCCTCAACCTCTCGATCCGCGACGGCTGGTGGGACGAGATGTACGACGGCGAGAACGGCTGGGCCATCCCGACGGCCGATGGTGTCACCGACGACAATCGACGGGACGATCTCGAAGCAGCTGCTCTGTACGAGCTGCTCGAACAGGCTGTGCTGCCCAAGTTCTACGACCGCGGCGAGGACGGCGTGCCCGGTCGATGGATCGAAATGGTGCGGCACACCCTCGAACAGCTGGGCCCGAAGGTGTTGGCGTCGAGAATGGTTCAGGACTACACGCTCGGCTACTACGCGCCTGCTGCCGAGTCCGCTCGTGCGGCGTCGGCCGACGGTCACCGCGGTGCCACGGACGTGGCGTCGTACCGTCGCCGCATCGAACAGGCTTGGGGCGCAGTGAAAGTCACCCGCGTCGACAGTGAGGGGCTACCGGATACTCCGGTGATCGGTGCGGAACTGTCGCTGCGCGCGAACGTCGATCTCGGCGGCTTGGACGCGGCGGACGTCGTGGTGCAGGCGGTGGTCGGTCGCGCCGATGACGAGGAGAACCTCACCGACATCTCGGCGACGCCCATGACGCACGTGGGCACGGAGGGCGGCGAGCACGTCTATGCCGGCGAGAGCACGCTGCCGCACAGCGGCGCAGTGGGATACACCGTGCGGGTGCTGCCGCATCACGACGGCCTGGCCTCGGATGCCGAGCTCGGATTGGTCTCGACTCCGTAGCGGTAGTGGCGCTACTTTCCCGCCAGACGGGTGAGCGCCTTGCGCACCACCTCCGGGTCCGAGGTCTCCCAGAACGGAGGCAACGAGGCTCGGAGGTAACCGCCGTAGCGGGCGGTGGCGAGACGTGAATCGAGAACGGCGACAACGCCTTTGTCGTCCACGCTGCGGAGGAGCCGGCCGACGCCCTGCGCGAGCAGCAGGGCGGCATGGTTGGCGGCGACAGCGAGAAACCCGTTGCCGCCGCGGGATTCGACGGCCTGCTGACGGGCTACGAGCAGCGGATCGTCGGGCCGCGGAAACGGAATCCGATCCAGAATCACCAGACTGAGCGACGGGCCCGGCACATCGACTCCCTGCCACAGCGACAACGTCCCGAACAGGGAGGTGGCCTCGTCGCCGGCGAACTTCTGCACCAGTGCGCCGGTGGAATCGTCGCCCTGGCACAGGATCGGCGTATCGAGTCGCTCGCGCATTTCCTCCGCGGCGGCCTTGGCTGCACGCATCGACGAGAAGAGTCCGAGTGTGCGTCCTCCGGCTGCGCTGACCAGAGACTCGATTTCGTCGAGGTAGGACTTGGAGAGGCCGTCGCGTCCGGGCGGCGAGAGGTGCTTGGCGATGTACATGATGCCGGCGCGGGCATGATCGAACGGCGACCCGACGTCGAGCGAGTTCCACCGGATCGACCCGGTATCGGACGGCGGTTCCACTCCCGACGCCATCGCGGTATCGCTGCGGGACGGCGTCTCCGCAGGCAGGCCCCAGTTGACGGCCAACCCGTCGAACGACCCGCCGACGGTCAAGGTTGCCGACGTCAGGACCACGGTGGACTCGGCGAACAGGCGCGCTCGGAGCAGTCCGCCGACCGAGAGCGGGGCGATACGGACCGTGCGTTTGACGTTGCCGCGGAAATCGTCGACCGCGTGCCAGACGACGTCCCTGCGTTTGGCCGGATCGGGTTCGTCGAAGGCCGTGAGAACTCGGACGGCGCTGTCGTGCACCTCGTCGACCGCGACGAGTGCTGCGCTGCGGGCCGCGGCAGCCTCGGGATCGCTGGCCGCCATGCCCTGCTTGTTGGGGCCGATCGCGGTGCGCACTGCCCAGGCGGCGTCGCGGATGGAGGCGAGGGCCGGCCCGACGCCGTCGGGCAGAGATTGCCAGCGACTCGGGGGCAGCTCGTCGAGAATCGCGGCCCAGTTCTCGGCTGCACCTTCGAGCTGGTCCACCGTCTCTTCTTCGATCAACTTCGCGCTCCGGCGCGCCGCGGCGGTGACGGTCGCGGCAGACAGTTCCTCGGTGGCAACGCCGGTCACTCGGTCGACCAATTCGTGGGCCTCGTCGACGACCACGACGTCGTGCTCGGGCAGGATCTGGATGCCGGTGATCGCGTCGATCGCGAGCAGGGCGTGATTGGTCACCACGACGTCGACCTGGGCAGCCTCGGTGCGGGCGCGCTCGGCGAAGCAATCCTCGCCGACGGGGCAGCGGGACTTGCCGAGGCATTCGCGCGCAGTGACGCTGACCTGGCGCCAGGCCTGATCGCTGACTCCGGGCACGACGTCGTCCCGGTCGCCGGTCTCGGTCTCGGACGACCACTTGGTCAGCCGCACCACCTCTCGGCCCATCCGCGAGACCGCAAACGGGTCGAACAGTTCTGCATCCGGTGCCTCCTGCGCGGCACCGGTGTGGATCTTGTTCATGCACAAGTAGTTGTTGCGGCCCTTGAGGATCGCGAACTTCGGTCGTCGACCCAGAGCCTCGGTCAGTGCGTCGGACAGGCGCGGCAGGTCGCGATCGACCAACTGCCGCTGCAGCGCGATGGTGGCCGTGGAAACGATGACGGTCTTTCCGGATTCGACCGCGTGCCTGATGCTCGGAACCAGATAGGCGAGGGACTTTCCGGTACCGGTGCCTGCCTGCACCGCGAGATGCTCACCGGTATCGATCGAGTGCGCCACCGCCGAGGCCATCGTCAGCTGATTGCTGCGTTCCTTGCCGCCCAGTGAGTGCACCGCGACCTGCAATAGAGCGGGAACGGTTGGCAACTCGGTCTTCGACGGCACCGAAGAAGACTACTGCCGATTGCCCACCGGGTTCGGCATCGACACCGCCCCTAACCTTCGACGAAGCGGGTGGGTATCGCCGGTTCGCCCTGGGACAGTTTCAGGCCCTCCCACGGGAGGCTGACCAGGCGCCCGGCCAGTAGTTCACGGCCTTCGGCCAGCGTCGGCAGGCCGGGGACGCGCTCGCCGCCGCGGACCAACGGCGTGGTCAACGTCTCCACCGTCAGATCGTCGCCGATGGTCGGTGGAGAGTCGAAGGGGTGCACGATCTCCTCGACGGCGGTGCCGGTGCTGCGCGCCGTTCGTACCGCGGCCTTGGTGCCTCCGCGCGATTCCTTGTGACTGCTGCGTTTGGCGACAGGGATGCCGTCGACCGTGACCAGCTTGTAGACCATGCCCGCCGTCGGGGCACCGGAACCGGTGACCAGTGACGTGCCGACGCCGTAGGAGTCCACTGGTTCGGCCCGCAGTGCGGCGATGGCGTACTCGTCGAGGTCGCCCGAAACGACGATCCTGGTCTTCGGCGCACCCAGAGCGTCCAGCTGGTCGCGAACCTGCCGCGCGAGCACTCCGAGGTCGCCGGAATCGATGCGTACCCCGCCGAGTTCGGGCCCGGCGACCTCGATGGCGTTGGCGACGCCCTGGGTGATGTCGTAGGTGTCGACGAGCAGCGTGGTGCTCACGCCGAGTGCTCGTACCTGCGCCGCGAATGCGGACCGTTCGTCCGGGCCGTCGACGGTGGTGTGCAGCAGGGTGAACGCGTGAGCCGATGTGCCGGCTCCGGGGACGCCGTGCCGGCGGACGGCCTCGAGATTGGACGTCGCGGTGAACCCGGCGAGGTACGCCGCACGCGATGCGGCGACGGCCGCTTCCTCGTGGGTTCGACGCGATCCCATCTCGATGATCGGCCTGGACTTCGCGGACGCCACCATTCGTGCTGCCGCGGAGGCGATCGCACTGTCGTGATTGAGGATCGAGAGCACGAGCGTTTCGAGGACGACGCACTCGGCGAAGGTGCCGCGGACCGTCAGAACGGGGGAGCCGGGGAAGTACAGCTCGCCCTCGCGGTAGCCGTCGATGTCGCCGGTGAAGCGGTAGTTGCGCAGCCATTCGACGGTATCGGCGTCGAGGAATTCGGCGACGATCCGGAGCTCGTCCGGGCCGAATCGAAAGCGCGCGATGGCGTCGAGGATGCGGCCGGTGCCCGCGAGAACTCCGTACCGGCGGCCCGCAGGCAGCCGTCGCGCAAAGACCTCGAAGCTGCAGACACGATCTGCGTTACCGCTGGCCAGAGCGGCCGACAGCATCGTGTACTCGTACTGATCGGTCAGCAGCGCGGTACTGACGTCGTCGGTGAAAATCGCGTGATCTTTGGTCGCGTCGTTGCTCACCTCGCCCACACTACGAGCGCAGGGGCGAGCGTGTGACGCTGGCCCGACACGCCGTACCCTGTGGACATGCCTTGGTTGACGGTGGATGGAACGCTTCTGCCCGTGGACGGCGTCTCGGCAGGTGATGTTGTCGCTGCGTCACCGCAGGCGGTTCCGGCCCAGACCGAGGCCGTTGCTGCCGACGAGTCACACGACACTCCATGGGTCACGATCGTGTGGGACGACCCGGTCAACCTGATGCACTACGTGACCTACGTGTTCCAGAAGCTCTTCGGCTACAGCAAGGCCAAGGCCACCGAGCTGATGATGCAGGTGCACTCCGAGGGCAAAGCCGTTGTGTCGAGCGGCGAGCGCGACGCGATGGAGAACGATGTTCGACGCCTGCATGCGGCTGGTCTGTGGGCCACGATGCAGCAGGACAAGTAGTAGCTCACCACCTCTTTCGTCAGACAAGGACATCAGCAACAGTGCGCACGTGGACGAGACGGAATTCGCTGTCCGGGGTCAAGATCAAATCCGAGATCGACGCGCGTGAGGCGGCAGTGCTTCGGTCTCTCGTCGGCTCGGTACTGGGACTGCTGCGCGACCGATCCGCCGCTGCCCCCACCGACGAGCTGGCCGCGCTGACCGGTCTGCGTACCGGCCACAACACTCCGCCCGACGATGCCGCGCTGGCGCGGCTGCTTCCGGACTTCCACCGCGCCGATCCCAGCCGCGACGAGGAGGATCCGACCGACCTCAACGGCGCTCTGCGTGGCCTCCACGAGCCCGAGATCATCGACGAGAAGTTGGCGGCCGGATCGATCATCCTGGCCACGCTTCCCGAAGCCGGTGGCAAGATCGTGCTGACCCAGGAGCAAGCGGATGCATGGTTGACCGGCCTCAACGACGTGAGGCTGGCGCTCGGCACGACGCTGGGGATCAGTGCGGACACACCGGACGTCCTCGACGAGGGTGATCCTCGCGCTCCGCATCTCGATGTGTACCACTGGCTGACCTGGATGCAGGATTCACTCGTACAGGTCCTCATTCCCTAGGACGCGCGCGTGACCGCAGCCTTCTCCAACCCCGGACCGCGGGACTCTCTGACCGACGTGGCAGGTCTTCTGGTCGGTCACCATCACGAACTCGACGACGACGTCACGATGGGATCCGGCTCGGCCACCGGTGCCACCGTGGTGCGTGCACTCGGTGGAGCGACGGCCGCAGTCGACGTCCGCGGCGGCGGGCCGGGAACGCGCGAGACCGATCTGCTCGATCCGAGCCATTCCGTTCAGCACGTCAACGCGATCCTGCTGACCGCGGGCAGTGCGTACGGACTCGCGGCCGCGGACGGCGTCATGCGATGGCTGGAAGAGCACGGTCAGGGCATTCCGATGGGCAGTCCCGATCACGTCGTTCCGATCGTGCCGGCTGCGGTGATCTTCGATCTTCCGGTCGGTGATTGGACGGCGCGTCCGACCTCGGAGTTCGGCTATCTCGCGGCGGCAGCAGCGGCGGCCGAATTCGCGACAGGATCGGTCGGAGCAGGAGTCGGTGCTCGTGCCGGAGTGCTCAAGGGCGGCGTGGGCACCGCGAGCACGGTGATCGAAGGCGGTCCGGCCGACGGGGTGACGGTCGCGGCGCTGATGGTCGCCAATCCTGTAGGCGCGGTATTCGACCCCCGCACCGGATTGTTGTGGGGCACCGGCACACTCGGGCCTGCAGCGTTCGGCATGCGCAAGCCCGACGTCAACGAGGTGTGGACCGCCTCGGCGCTCGACCCCAAGGGCACTGCCCTGAACACCACGATCGGTGTGGTCGCCACCGACGCGACACTGTCGTCGGCGTCGTGCAAGAGGATTGCCGTCGCGGGTCACGACGGTCTTGCCCGGGCCATCCGGCCTGCGCACTCGCCCCTCGACGGCGACACGATCTTTGCCGTGTCCACGGGCACCAGAGCCGTCACTGCCGAGTCCGCGGTCCCCGCCGCGTTCTCGGCGGAGCTGCCGGTGCTGGCCGCGGTCACCGAAGCCGCGGCGATCGTCGTCGAGCGGGCCATCGTGCGTGCTCTGCTCGACGCCACCTCGGTGGCCGGCATCCCTACCTACCGCCAGATCTTCCCGTCGGCGTTCGCCGCGTCGCGTACCTGAGGGCAGGTCTCGACCCGTCCCTGACCGGTACCGTGGAGGAACCGAGGTTGGAGGCGATCATGAGTGATATCGGCAAGCTTCCCGGCAAGCGTGAGCGGCCGGTCTGGATGCAAGCCGCCGTCTACGTCGGGGCATTCACCGCTCTGCTGTGGATCATCGAGATCATCGATGTGGCCAGCGGGTCGAGGCTCGAACGCAACGGGATCCAGGCCCGCTCGGTCGAGGGGTTGTGGGGCATTCTGTTCGCGCCCGTGCTGCACGACGACTGGCAGCATCTGATCGCGAACACCGTGCCGATCGTCGTGCTCGGTTTTCTGGTGTTGCTTTCCGGTATGGCGCGCGGTCTGGCTGCCACCGGGATCATCTGGGTGGTCGGCGGGTTCGGTACCTGGCTCACCGCTGGCTCGTACACGAACACGATCGGCGCGTCGATTCTGATCTTCGGGTTCATCGCGTACCTGTTGGTGCGCGGCTTCTTCACTCGCAAGCTCGGGCAACTCGCGATCGGTGTGGTGGTGTTCGTGCTGTACGGCAGCGCCCTGTGGGGCGTGCTCCCGAGTGATCCGAACATCTCGTGGCAGGGACATCTGTTCGGTGCGGTGGGCGGAGTCATCGCCGCTCGACTGTTGTCGGCCGATGCGCGCGCCGAGAGGTCGCGCGCGAAATCGCTCGATCGGCTCACTCCGTAGGCGCGAGGTAACTGCAGACACACCTGTCGTCGCTGGTGAATTTCGCCGACTCGCGCTGTGAATACTGCCCGAACGTTTCTGGTGATGCTCTCGGCGTGGCAGCATGGCTTTCATGCGAATTACCGTCCTGGGATGTTCGGGCAGCGTGTCCGGACCCGATTCACCCGCGTCGGGCTACTTGCTGGAAGAAGAGGAGACCGCTCCGGTCGTTCTCGACTTCGGTCCCGGCGTGCTCGGGGCGTTGCAGCGTTACGCCGACCCGGGGGATGTGAGTGTTCTGCTCTCACATCTGCACGCCGATCACTGCCTCGATGTTCCTGGTCTGCTGGTGTGGCGTCGCTACCATCCGAACCCGCCGGAAGGTCGAGCGATCGTCTACGGGCCGAAGGACACGGCGTTTCGACTCGGAGTCGCCTCGGCCGAGTGCGGCGGGCAGATCGACGACATGTCCGACACGATCGACCTGCGACGCTGGGTGGACGGCCGCACCGTGGAGTTCGGCAAGCTGTCGATTCTGACGCGGCAGGTGTTCCATCCGCCGGAGTCGTACGGCATGCGGATCACCACCGGGGAGGGCCGCACCTTCACGTACAGCGGCGACACGGGAATGTGTCAGGCGGTGCGGGATCTGGCGCACGGAGCCGATGTGTTCCTGTGCGAGGCATCGTGGACCGACAGTCCCGAGCGACCCGAGGGCGTGCATCTGTCCGGAACCGAGGCCGGCCGAATCGCTCGCGAGGCCGGGGTCGGAGAATTGCTGCTCACTCACATTCCGCCGTGGACGTCTCGCGAGGACGTCATAGCCGAGGCCAAAGCGGAGTTCAGTGGACCGGTGCATGCCGTTCTTCCGGGGGACGTATTCACCGTCTGAGGACGCGCTAGGCTTCGAGTCGTGTCCAGACGAGAAGACGGCAGGGCGGACGACGAGCTCCGCAACATCAAGATCACCCGTGGATTCACCAGCCATCCGGCAGGGTCGGTGCTGGTCGAGTTCGGCAATACAAGGGTGATGTGCACGGCCAGCGTCGAGGAGGGCGTGCCGCGTTGGCGAAAGGGATCCGGCCTCGGTTGGCTCACCGCCGAATACGCGATGCTGCCGGCCGCGACGCATACCCGCAACGGCCGCGAGTCCGTCAAGGGCAAGGTCGGCGGACGCACCCAGGAGATCTCTCGCTTGGTCGGACGTTCACTGCGTGCCTGCATCGATCTGGCCGCCATCGGTGAGAACACCATCGCACTCGACTGCGACGTACTCCAGGCGGACGGCGGCACCCGAACTGCTGCCGTCACCGGAGCGTTCGTGGCGCTCAACGACGCCGTCACCTACCTGCGGGCAGCGGGACGCCTGGCCGATCCGCAGCCGATTTCGTGCATGATCGCCGCAGTCAGCGTCGGCGTCGTCGACGGACGGGTACGTCTCGACCTGCCGTACGAAGAGGATTCGCGCGCCGAGGTCGACATGAACGTGGTCGCCACCGACACCGGCACCCTGGTGGAAATCCAAGGCACCGGAGAAGGCGCGACCTTCCCGCGCACCACACTCGACAAGTTGCTCGACTCCGCGTTCGTCGGCATCGAGAAGTTGTTCGAGGTTCAGAAGGAAGCTCTGGCGCTGCCGTACCCGGGGGATCTGCCCGAGCCGGCCGCCGCGGGATCGAAGAAGAAATTCGGTGCCTGATACCAAGCTCCTGGTCGCGAGTCGCAACGCGAAGAAGTTGCGTGAACTGCGGCGAGTTCTCGACGCTGCCGGCCTCGTCGGCATCGAGTTGATCGGTCTCGACGAGGTGCCTCCCTTCCCCGAGGCACCCGAGACCGGAGCGACCTTCGAGGACAACGCGCTGGCCAAGGCTCGCGACGGAGCCGCGGCCACCGGATTGCCTTGTGTTGCAGACGATTCCGGAATCGAGATCGATGCACTCAACGCGATGCCCGGGGTGCTGTCGGCTCGCTGGTCGGGTACACACGGGCAGGACGAGGCCAACACCGCGCTGGTGCTGGCTCAGTTGACGGACACGCCCGACGAGCGCCGCGGGGCGGCATTCGTATCGGCATGTGCTCTGGTGCTGCCGGGCGGTAGCGAGACCGTGGTCCGCGGGGAATGGCGGGGGGTCGTGGGGCGAGAGCCCATGGGGGAGAACGGTTTCGGCTACGACCCGGTCTTCGTTCCCGAAGGCGACGGCCGCAGTGCAGCGCAGCTGAGCCCGGATGAGAAGGACGCGGCCTCGCATCGTGGCCGCGCGCTACGCAAACTTGTTCCCGCGCTCGAAGAACTGACGGGGCGGTAGCTCGTGGGGGCGCGCGCAGTGCTGGGGCGTACGTCGGTTGCGCTCGCCGGCGTCGCGGTGGTTCTGACTGGTATCCCGGCCTCGGCCACACCTGCGGCGGGCTCGTTCGCCGAGGCTTTCGCATATTCGATCGCGCACCCGGGAGTGACGCCTGCAGGCTCGAACGACTACTCGTGCGTCCCCAGTGCGCAGCACCCGGAACCGGTGGTGCTGGTGCACGGTTTCCTGGAGAACTCGTACGACAACTGGGCGTCCTTGTCGCCGAAGTTGGCCGATGCCGGGTACTGCGTGTTCGCGATCGACTACGGCAACACCGGGCCGGTGCCCGCGCTCGGAGCACTCGAGTCCATCCCCGAGAGCGCTGCGGAACTGTCGACGTTCGTCGATTCCGTCCTCGCGGCAACAGGAGCCGAGAAGGTGTCGATCGTCGGCCACTCGAAGGGTGGCACGGTGCCCCGCTACTACGCGCGCTTCCTCGGCGGGGATCGCACGGTGGCACGGATTGTCGCGTTGTCGCCGCCGAACTATCCGACTGCGGGCCCGCCCATGCAGGACGACGTGCTGCAGACCCTGAACGAGGGGAGCGACACCGTCACGGGGATCGAGTACACGACGATCGTCACCCGCTACGACCAGATCGTCGTTCCGTACACCGCGTCACTGCTGACCGGTGCAGGAAACACGAACGTGGTGTTGCAGGACGTATGCCCGGCCAACTTCGTCGAGCACACAGGGATCTCCTACGATCCGCTCGCCCAGCGGCTGGTGCAGAACGCACTGGATCCGGAGAACGCGCAGCCGATCAGCTGCTGACGTCAGACGGCGAAGTCGGCTTTGACCTGCTTGGTGCGCTTGTGCTCGATGTAGAACGACAGGAACGGGATGGTGCCGGCCAGTAGCGTGCCGATGGTGCGGCCTGCGGGCCAGCGCACCTTGATCGCGAGGTCGATCGTCAGGATCAGGTACACGAGGTAGACCCAACCATGTACGACGGCAATCCAATTCGGCACGTTCTCGACCTTGAAGATGTACTTCGCGACCATCTCGGCCACGAGGACCAGCAACCAGATACCGGTGGCATAGGCCAGAACGCGGTAACGCAGCAACGCGGATGCAATCTTCTGGGTCTTGTTCGCAGATGCCTGCGCCTTCTCCGGTGCCGAACTCACGTGGTGCTCCTGTCGGTCCCGCGGGATTCGTTCAGCTCCGCGAGGTAGCTGTTGTATTCGAGCAGTTGCCGGGCCTCGGGATCGTCGAGATCGTTCGTGTCCGCCGCCGGGGCATGCCGCTGGGGAAGCAGGTCGAGGGGCACCTCGGTGGGACCGTCGGGTCGCGTGGCTGCCGCTTCGTCCGGATCCTCGTCCTCGAGTCGGACGAATTTGCGGTAGGCGTACACCACGAACGCGGCGAACAATGGCCACTGGAACGCGTACCCCAGGTTCTGGCCGTTGCCACCGACCGACTCGAAGCGTTCCCACTGCCACCAGCCCAGGCCGAGGCAGACCGCCGCTGCCACCACGACCAGCGCGATCAACGCAGGTCGACGGTTCGGGCGGGAGGTGGTCACGCTTCGACGGTACCGGAGGTGCTACTACCGGAGGTAGTCGCGTGGTGCCCGCCCGCGGTGATTCTCACCATGGACGGTTCGGGTGCGCCTCATGCCCGACGACGGTTGGCCCGTGCCTGGGCGAGTTGCTCGGCACCGGGCCCGGTGACGTCTGCGAGAGCGCTGCTACGTCCAGTCAGAAGCAGCGCCAGCGTGCCCGCCGACCCTTCGATGATCGGACCGTCGCCGCGGGTCCAGTCGAGATCGGTTGCGCGCCACTGCAATCGAAGCTCGGGGCCTTTGAACGGTGCTGCGCCGGTTGCGGGCACCAAAAAATCGAGCATCGTGATCATGCGGTGGTCGGGAACGTGGTGCTCGATGCCCAGCGGTCGACACATGTCCAAACCGTGCACGATGACGTCGGACAAGGGAGCCATCGGCCCGTGTCCCGGCGGGGTGAACTTCTTGTCTGCGTGAGCTGTGAGGAGCGCGGGCAATTCGACGCCGTGCTTGCGACGCACACGCTGGGTCATCAGCTGATTGGCCCGGTCGAAGTTGCCTCGGGTACGTGCCATGGCGAGGCCGAATTGCCAGAGGGGGACGATCAGCGGGACCACCAGATGGGCGGCGACGTCGCGCACAGTCCAGGCGTCGCACAGCGACGGAGTGTCCCATTGTTCGGGGGTCAAGGTCTCGAGTGTGCGCGCTATGGAGCGTCGTTCGTCGGAAATTTCGGCGAAGATCGCGTCGTCGTCGGGATCGCTGGACATACGAGCCACCTTCACACGTCGGAACCTGCAAACCTGGGAGTCTCGAGAAACGCCGGGCCGAACGACCGTTGTGCGCGAGGGGGGACTTGAACCCCCACGTCCTGAGACACTGGAACCTAAATCCAGCGCGTCTGCCAATTCCGCCACTCGCGCGTGCCGATGAAGTCTACAACCGAAGCTCCTGCGCGTGCGACGCGGTTCGTCGAGCCAGGTCGACCTCCGATTAGGCTCGCCGGGTGGTGAAGAAGGAGAACTCGTTCGACCCTGCGCGCATCCTCGAGTTGCTGTGGCGAGTGGGGGCGAAGCCGAGCCGAACAGGGCTGAGCGTGGATGCGATCGTCGACGCCGCCATCGAGCTGGCCGACGCGCACGGCCTCGAGTCCGTGTCGATGCGCAACGTGGCCGAGCATCTCGGGGTCGGCGCAATGTCGCTCTACACCCACGTTCCGGGTCGAGAGGAGTTGGCGGATCTGATGATCGACCGATCCCTTGTCGGCCTCTACTCGCATGTCGACGAGCCGTCCTCTGTTCCCGGCGGGTGGCGTCCTGCTCTGCGGTTCGTCGCCGAACGTAATTGGTCTCTGTATGAACGGCATTCGTGGCTGCTGGAGGCGGAGGGGGCGCGGCCGGTGCTGGGTCCGCACACCAACGACAAGTACGAGGCCGAACTACGCCCCCTGGTCGGCACCGGCCTGACCGACATCGAGATCGACTCCGTGCTCACACTCGTACTCACGCACGTCTCCGGTACCGCGCGTGCCCTCGCGGGCGTCGTGCGGGTGAAGGAGCAGTCGGGAATGACCGACGCTCAGTGGTGGGCGGCCACTGCTCCGATCATCGAACGGGTGATGGACCGTGAGCGTTTTCCGGTGTCGTCTCGGGTCGGAACGGCCGCGGCGGCGTCGTACGACGCCGCCAGCGACCCTGTGCACGCCTACCGGTTCGGGTTGGAGTGCATTCTCGACGGTGTGGAGGCGCTGATGTCTCGCGGTCAGCCTGCCGATCGCAATTCCGCTTCGGAGTGACGCTGCTTCGCCCTGCGTGATTTGTGCTGGTATCGCCACACTGCGTGCTCGAGCGAGGCGAGGTCGGTGCCGAGTGCGTTCGCTGCCGCTGTGAGGATCACGGGGGAGCGGTCTTCGGCAATTCCAGCGGCGAGGTTCTGGTGGAGGGGTTCGAGTGCGTCGGCGACGAACGAGTTCAGATGTGCGGTCGCCTTGTCGGTGCGCACCCCGAGGTGCATGAGCATGCATTCCCAGGTGGTCTCGCCGAGGCCGGGGATCGCGCGGAACGCGTCGAATTGTTCGTTCGTGTGCTGCTCGAAATCGGTCGAACAACGCAACCCCACCGAGATCAACGTCTGTGCCGCCACGGTTGCAGCTGCTGCCTTGGTTCGACCGTTGCCCGGAACGAACTGACGGTTGGACAGAATCTCGACGAGTACATCCGGGTCCGAGGTCAGTTCTGCGAGTGTTGTCAAGTCGTCGAGTCGGTTATCGCCACGATGCGACCGCCATCGCGCGAGCACTGCGCGGACCCCGCTGGTCGGTCCGCCGTACGGGGCGCGGGCGGAGAACAGTGCATCGAGCAACGCGACCTCGCTCTCGCCTCGCCACCCGGGTGTCCAGTGCGGCGAACGTGATTGTGACGCAACCGATTCGATGTGCAGCAGTACTGCGTCGAGTTCGTTCGGCGTGCAGATGTCTGTTACCGATGAATACATGAATTCCCCCGAATTCTGTCGACCACCCTCGTGAGGAGTGGTTCGAGTGACGAAGCTAGAGGACCCCACCGACAGGGTTGGCCGGAGCTCATCTGTGCTCGAGATCACATCACGAAAAGATAACGAAAAATGCGAGGGTTTCCTCATGTTCTGCGCGCCGGGGCGATCCCCTCGCCAGCGTGAACGTGGGTTACCGACGAGTTGGGTAAACGAAAAGTAATGCCGCCCGACGGGGCGTACTCGCTGGTAGCACTCGGACGTCCGAGCAAACCTGAGGATTTCCTCATGATTTTGTGTCAATCTTGAGCAGCGCGGAGAGACCTGTCGACGACGACCGGCTCACTGCTTCTGCCGCGAAAGCCCACGACGCACTCGGGCAGCCATCACAGCGAGCGCCCCGACCCCCGAGGCGCCCACGAGAGGAATCTTCAGCCTTGACGATCAACGAGAGCACACCATCACACGGACGCGGCACGCGGGGCAACGGCAACGCAGGCAAATCCCCTAGAAGCAATGGCGGCTCTCGGACTCTGGCAGATCGTTTCGCCGCGGGTGAGCCCTACGCTCTGGCATTCGGTGGCCAGGGTGCACCGTGGCTCAGCTCCCTCGAAGAGCTGGCCCGCGACTCCGCACTCGAGCCCGAACTCACCGATCTCGTCAACGAGGCTGCAGCCGTACTCGCGCCCGTCTCCGACGAACTACTGGTCGTCCGCTCCGTCGGATTCGACCCCATCGGCTGGATGCTCGAGCAGGATCTCGCCGACGACGACACCGTCGGCTCGTACGGACCGTCCGAGGCTGCGCTGACCTCGGCCGCAGTCTCGCTTCCCGGAGTGTTCCTCACCCAGGTCGCAGCACTGCGTGCGCTGAAGCTGCAGGGACTCGATCCCTCCCAGACCCCTCCCGTCAAGGTGGTCGGACACTCTCAGGGGCTCATCGCTGCCGAGTCCGTCGCTGCGGACGGCACGCAGGATGCGAACTTCCTCGCGATCGCTCAGCTCGTGGGTGCAGCAGCGGGTCTCGTCGGCCGCCGCCGCGGAATCATCGGAGCCGGCGACCGTGCGCCGATGGTCTCGGTCGCCAACGTCGAGCCCGAACGCCTGCAGGCCATCATCGCCGACCTCGAGATCGTCGGAGCGCCGGAGCGATCCGCCGCACTCGCCATCCGCAACGGTCGTCGTCGCGTCGTACTCTCGGGACCGCCGGCCCAGCTGGCTCGCGTTCAGGAGAAGTGCGAGCAGATCGCTGCCGAGGAAGAGCGTGAGCGCGACGCCAAGAAGCGTGGCGGAGCCGTGTTCGCTCCGGTCTTCGAGCAGCTTCCGGTCGAGATCGGCTTCCATCACCCCGCTCTCGAAGACGCTGTCGAACTCGTCAGCGCCTGGGCTCAGCGCTGTGGACTCGACGTCGAGCTTGCTCGCGGCCTCGCACAGAAGATCCTGGTCGACTCCGTGGATTGGGTCGACGCCATCGACGGCGTTGTCGACGCCGGTGCCGATTGGATCCTCGACCTCGGTCCGGGCGACCTGCTCACCCGCATGACCACTCCGGCACTGCGCGGACAGGGCGTCGGCATCATCGCCGCATCCTCACGCGGGGGACACCGGAATCTACTCACTCCGGGAGCCGCACCCGAGGTGCAGCCCGCATGGTCTGCCTTTGCGCCCAAGCCGGTCACGCTGCCCGACGGCCGCGTTGTGGTCGAGACCTCCTTCACCAAGATGACCGGACGTTCACCGATCCTGCTCGCCGGCATGACACCGACGACGGTCGACGCGAAGATCGTTGCCGCAGCGGCCAACGCAGGCCACTGGGCCGAGCTCGCCGGTGGCGGCCAGGTCACCGAGGACATTTTCACCGATCGCGTCGCGGAGCTCTCCACTCTCCTCGAGCCCGGCCGCGCCATCCAGTTCAACTCGCTGTTCCTCGATCCCTACCTGTGGAAGCTGCAGCTCGGCGGACGCCGCATCGTGCAGCGCGCTCGCGCAGCAGGTGCCGCCATCGACGGCGTCGTCGTCACGGCAGGAATCCCCGAACTCGACGAGGCAGTCGCTCTCATCGAAGAGCTGTCCGAGGCGGGCATCAGCTACGTCTCGTTCAAGCCCGGCACCGTCGCGCAGATTCGCGCCGTCATCCGCATCGCCAACGAGGTGCCGTCCTACCAGGTCAACGTCCACATCGAAGGTGGCCGCGCAGGCGGGCACCACTCGTGGGAGGACCTCGACGACCTGCTGCTGACCACCTACGCGGAGCTGCGGTCGCGGCCCAACCTCGTCATCTGTGTCGGCGGCGGCATCGGCACCCCCGAGCGCGCAGCGGAATACCTCACCGGCACCTGGTCGGCCGTCTACGGCTACCCCAAGATGCCGCTCGACGGAATCCTCGTCGGCACCGCTGCCATGGCCACCCTCGAAGCCACCACGGCACCCGAGGTCAAGCAGCTTCTCGTCGACACGCCGGGAACGCCCGACTGGGTCGGGGCCGGAACCGCCACCGGCGGAATGGCTTCGGGCCGTAGCCAGCTCGGTGCCGACATCCACGAAATCGACAACGCGGCATCGCGTTGCGGTCGACTGCTCGACGAGGTCGCCGGCAACGCCGACGCCGTGGCCGAGCGCCGCGACGAGATCATCGCCGCACTCGACGGCACCGCAAAGCCGTTCTTCGGTGACGTCGCCGAGATGACCTACCAGCAGTGGCTCGCTCGCTACCTGGATCTGGCCATCGGCACCGACTCGCGTAGCGACTTCGATTGCGGCGGTGAGTTCACCGATGCCGTGACCGAGGCACGTGAATCGGTATGGCTCGACATCACCTGGCGCACCCGCTTCCTGGAGATGCTGCAGCGCGCCGAGGCGCGTCTGCACCCGGTCGATCGCGGACCCATCCCCACCCTGTTCGCCGACGCCGAGGTTCTCGAACGTCCGCGCGCAGCACTGAAGTCGCTGCTCGCACAGTTCCCCGACGCCGCCGACGTGGTGCTGCACCCGGCCGACATCACCTTCTTCACCTCGCTGTGCCGCATGCCCGGCAAGCCGGTCAACTTCGTCCCCGTCGTCGACGGCGACGTGCGTCGCTGGTGGCGCAGTGACTCGCTGTGGCAGGCACACGACGCCCGCTACTCCGCCGATCAGGTCTGCATCATCCCCGGAACCGTTGCCGTCGCCGGCATCACCCGCGTGGACGAGCCGGTCGGCGAACTGCTGAACCGCTTCGAGAAGGCCACTGCGGATCAGCTTCTCGCCGAGGGTGTCGAGCCGGCGGTCATCGCCAGCCGTCGCCACGCCGAGATCGCGCCCGGACTGCTGGGCATCGTGCTGGCAGCTCCCGACGTCACCTGGGCTTCGCGTATGACGCAGAACCCCGTTGCACGCCTGGGTGATCCGGCCGAGTGGACCGTCGATTCCGATTCGGTCGCCTCGCATCCGCAGACCGGCTCCTCACTGACCGTGCTCGATGCCGAGCATGTGGAGCTGCTGGTTCCTCTCGCTCCGGGCAAGGAAGTACGTATCCGTCTGACGGTGCCCGCCTCCACGATCGACGGCGGCGCTCCCGTCGTCACCGCGCAGGATGCCCAGCAGGCCATGTCGGCACTGCTCGGAGTTGCTGCCGGCCAGGAGCTTCCGGCCGTGAAGGGCGGCGTCGCGCGGCTGAACATCGCGTGGATTCCCGACCTGATCGCCGACCACGCCGGCGTCACCGGTTCCGGACTGCCCGACACACTGACCGTCAGCGGCAAGGCCGTTCCCGACGTCCTCGTCGGCGCGTGCTGGCCTGCCGTCTTCGCCGTCCTCGGTGCCACCCGCAACGCTGAGGGCATCGACGTCATCGAAGGCATGCTCGACCTGGTGCACCTCGATCACAGCGTCAACCTGGTCGGTGAATTGCCCACCGACACTTCGATTCTCGTGGTCAAGGCCGCTGCAGGAGAGGTGCTCGACACCGATCTCGGTCGCGTCGTCGAGGTCACCGTCGAGATCGGTGCCATGCTCGGCGAGGGCCTCGATGCTCCTTCCGTCGCAACCCTGGTGGAGCGCTTCGCAATCCGTGGACGCACCGGCAAGGGCGAGCTGTCCGATCCGGCTCGCGCCGGCGGATCCCTCAGCGCCGACGCCAAGGACACCCCGCGTCGTCGTCGCCGCCAGGCCACCATCGTGGCCCCACGCAACATGGCCGCGTTCGCTCAGGTTTCGGGTGACCACAACCCGATTCACACCTCGGACGCCGCTGCACTGCTCGCCGGTCTCGGCAGCCCGATCGTGCACGGCATGTGGCTCTCCGCAGCTGCCCAGCAGACGGTCACCGCAGTCGACCACGCGGACACCAAGACTCCGCCGCGTCGTCTCACCGCTTGGACGGCACGCTTCCTCGGCATGGTTCGTCCCGGAGCCGAGATCGACGTTCGCGTCGACCGCATCGGGTTCGATCAGGGTGCCGAGCTGATCGAGGTCTCCTGCCGTGTCGCAGGCGAACTCGTCATGGTCGCCACTGCTCGCACCGCTGCCCCGAAGACCGTTTACGCATTCCCCGGCCAGGGCATCCAGCGCCCGGGCATGGGACTGGACGCACGGGCTCGGTCGAAGGCCGCTCGTGAGGTGTGGGAGCGTGCCGACAAGCACACCCGCAGCGCACTCGGATTCTCGATTCTTGCTGTGGTGCGCGACAACCCGACAACCCTCAAGGCGCGCGGTGTCACGCACAAGCACCCCGACGGCGTGCTCCACCTGACCCAGTTCACCCAGGTCGCGATGGCCGTTCTCGGTGTCGCACAGGTTGCCGAGCTGCGTGAATCCGGTGCGTTCGTGGAGAACTCCATCCTCGCCGGCCACTCGGTGGGTGAGTACAACGCACTCGCCGCTGTCGCCGGTGTGCTTCCGCTCGAAGCCGTCCTCGAGGTCGTCTTCCAGCGTGGCTCGGCCATGCACGCACTCGTTCCTCGTGACGAGAACGGCCGAAGCGATTACCGGATGGCAGCCATTCGCCCGTCTCAGATCGGCCTGGCCGACGAGGACGTGCAGGGCTTCGTCGCCGGTGTCGCAGCAGAATCCGGTGAGTTCCTCGAAATCGTCAACCTCAACCTGCGCGGTTCGCAGTACGCCATTGCAGGCACGGTCGCCGGCCTCGGCGAGCTCGAGAAGAAGATCGCGATTCGCCGGGCAGAATTCGGTGGCAAGGCCGCGTACATCATGGTTCCGGGCATCGACGTGCCGTTCCACTCGACCGTGCTGCGCGGCGGAGTCGACGACTTCCGCAACCGCCTGCAGACCTTGCTGCCCGAGCAGCTCGATCCGGCGATCCTGGTGGGGCGCTACATCCCGAACCTGGTGCCCAAGCCGTTCTCGCTCGACCGCGAGTTCGTCCAGGAGATCGCCGATCTGGTGCCGTCCGAGCCGCTGAACACCGTTCTCGCGGACTTCGATTCGTGGGCCGCACGGCCGAGCGACCTGTGCCGGGTGATTCTGACCGAGCTGCTGGCATGGCAGTTCGCCAGCCCGGTTCGATGGATCGAGACGCAGGACCTGCTGTTCGCGGACGAGTCCGACGGCGGCATGGGCATCGAGCGCTTCGTCGAGATCGGCCTCGGTGCAACGCCGACCGTCGCCAACCTCGCGTCGCAGACCCTCAAGCTGCCCGGCCGCTTCGGTCACCCGGTCGAGGTGCTCAACCTCGAACGTGAAGCCGCGATCGTCTACGGAACCGACACCGACCCGGCTCCGGCCGACGAGGACGAGGCAACTCCCGCTCGCGAGACCGCTGCTCCTGCAGCCGCGGCTGCTCCGGCGGCAGCACCCGCTCCGGCGGCTGCACCGTCGGGCGGACCTCGCCCGGACGACATCGCGTTCGTCGCGGCCGATGCGACCAAGATCCTCATCGGCCTGTGGACCAAACTGCAGCTCGATCAGATCGGGCCCGCCGACACCATCGAGGCGCTGTGCGACGGCGTGTCCTCACGTCGTAACCAGCTGCTCGTCGACCTCGGCTCCGAGCTCTCGCTCGGTGCCATCGACGGCGCAGCCGATGCCGACATGGGCGCGCTCTCGGGCACGGTCAACAAGCTGGCTCGTACCTACAAGCCCTTCGGCCCGGTACTCAGCGATTCGATCAACGATCACCTCCGCAAGGTCTTCGGCCCCTCGGGTCGACGCCCGGCCTCGATCGCCGATCGCGTCAAGAAGACCTGGGAACTGGGCGACGGCTGGGCGCATCACGTCACCGCCGAGGTCGCTCTCGGTACCCGTGACGGAGCCTCGGTCCGCGGCGGTGCACTGGGCGGCCTGGCCGACGGCGCACTCGCCGACGGCAACGCAGTCGACAACGTCATCGATGCAGCAGTGGCCGCAGTGGCCGCACGTCGCGGCGTGGCAGTCTCGATGCCACAGGCAGGCGGTGGAGCCGGCGGAACCGTCGACGCTGCTGCTCTGGGTGAGTTCACCGAGCACATCACCGGCCGCGACGGCGTTCTCGCCTCCGCAGCCCGGTTGGTGCTCGAACAGCTCGGACTGGCCGATGCCCCCAACTCGCTGCTGGCCGAGGATTCCGACGCCGCTCTGGTCGAGCTGGTCTCCGCCGAACTCGGATCGGACTGGCCTCGCCTGGTCGCTCCCGCGTTCGACGCCAAGCGCGCCGTGCTGATCGACGACCGATGGGCCACCGCTCGTGAGGATCTGGCCCGGTTGTGGCTCGGTACCGCAGGCGATGTCGCCGTCGAGTCATTTGCCGGCGCAGGCAATGCTGTTGCAGCTCAAGCACAGTGGTGGAAGGCCAAGGCCGACTACGAGAACAAGACAGTGCTGGCCGAAACCTTCGGACGCATCGCGGACATCGCGGTCGCATCCGAGGACAAGGGCCAGTGGGCCGACGAGGTCGCGGTCGTCACCGGTGGCAGCAAGGGATCCATCGCAGCAGCGGTGACCGCCAAGCTGCTGGCCGGGGGAGCGACGGTCTTCGTCACCACTTCCAGGCTCGACGACGAGCGGCTCGGCTTCTACCGCTCGCTCTACCGCGACAGTGCACGTAGCGGAGCGTCGCTGTGGGTGGTTCCGGCCAACATCGCGTCGTACACCGACGTCGATGCTCTCATCGAGTGGATCGGCAGCGACTTCATCGACAATGCCGGTGGCGCAAAGACTCTGGTCAAGGCCGCCACCACGCCGACGATGCTGTTCCCGTTCGCCGCACCCCGGGTCATGGGCGAGATGTCCGACGCCGGAGCTCGCGCCGAGATGGAAATGCGCGTGCTGCTCTGGTCGGTCGAGCGTCTGATCACCGGACTGGCGAAGGTCGGCTACGACACCGACATCGACACCCACCTGCACGTGGTGCTGCCGGGATCGCCGAACCGCGGAATGTTCGGTGGCGACGGTGCCTACGGCGAGTCGAAGGCTGCACTCGATGCGGTTGTCGCCAAGTGGGGCTCGGAGAAGAACTGGGCCGAGCGGGTGTCCATCGCCCACGCTCACATCGGGTGGGTGCGCGGCACCGGCCTGATGGGTGGCAACGATCCCATCGTCGAGGCCGTCGAGGCCGAAGGTGTACGCACCTGGTCGACCGAAGAGATGGCGACCGAGCTGCTCGAACTGTGCACACCTGCCGCTCGCCGTCAGGCTGCGCAGGAGCCGATCGTTTCCGATCTCACGGGCGGCTTGGCCAACACCAAGCTCAACCTCGTCGAGCTCGCTCGGGATGCAGCTGCGGCCGCTGCCGAGAAGACCGAAGAGGCAGTGGACAACTCGGTGATCGCGGCACTGCCCGCACCGCCGCGGCTGTCGACGTCGACCACGGCTCCGGCCTGGCCGGCACTGGACGTCGATCCGAAGGACCTGATCGTCATCGTCGGTGCCGGTGAGCTCGGACCGTACGGTTCGGCGCGTACCCGCTTCGAGATGGAGGTCGACGAGCAGCTCTCTGCCGCAGGCGTTCTCGAACTCGCATGGAACACCGGCCTGATCGCCTGGGAGAACGATCCCAAGCCGGGTTGGTACGACATCGAGTCCGGTGACCTGGTGCCCGAGGAGGACATCGCCGACAAGTACCACGACATCGTGGTCGAGAAGTGCGGTATTCGTACCTACGGCGACGACGGCGCGATGGTCGGCAACACCGCTCCGCTGATGACCTCGATCTTCCTCGACAACGACCTCACCTTCGTGGTCGGAACCGAGATCGATGCTCGGTCGTTCGCGGCAGCCGATCCCGAGCACACGCTGATCACACCGGTTCCCGATTCGAGCGACTGGCAGGTCACCCGCAAGGCGGGCACCGAGATTCGCGTTCCGCGCAAGATGAAGCTCACCCGCACCGTGGGTGGACAGATTCCGACCGGATTCGATCCCACCAAGTGGGGCATCTCGCCCGACATGGCCAGCTCGGTGGACCGTGTTGCCCTGTGGAACATCGTCACCACGGTCGACGCGTTCATCTCCTCGGGCTTCAACCCGTCGGAACTGATGCGCTGGGTGCACCCGACGTTGGTCGCCAACACGCAGGGCACCGGCATGGGCGGCATGGAGTCCATGCGCTCGCTGTACATCGACACCCTGCTCGGCGATGCTCGTGCGAACGACATCCTGCAGGAGGCTCTGCCGAACGTCGTTGCTGCGCACGTGGTCCAGTCGTACATCGGTAGCTACGGCGCGATGGTTCACCCCGTTGCCGCCTGCGCCACCGCTGCAGTCTCGGTCGAGGAAGGCGTCGACAAGATCAAGCTGGGCAAGGCTCAGCTCGTGGTCGCCGGCGGATTCGACGACCTGAGCACCGAAGGCATCATCGGCTTCGGCGACATGTCGGCCACCGCGGACTCGGCGGCGATGTCCGCCAAGGGAATCAGCGATCGACGCTTCTCCCGGGCCAACGATCGCAGGCGCGGTGGATTCGTCGAATCGCACGGCGGCGGAACGATTCTGCTCGCCCGCGGCGATCTGGCACTCGAGATGGGCCTACCGGTTCTCGGAGTGGTGGCCTACGCACAGTCGTACGGCGACGGAGTGCACACCTCCATCCCGGCTCCGGGACTCGGCGCGCTCAGTGCCGGTCGCGGCGGCAAGGATTCGGCACTTGCGCTCTCGCTCAACGCACTCGGCGTCAGTGCAGACGATGTGGCCGTGATCTCCAAGCACGACACGTCCACCGCAGCGAACGACCCGAACGAGGCTGAACTGCACACCCGCCTCGCCAAGGCCATCGGCCGTTCGGACGGCGCTCCGCTGTTCGTCGTCTCGCAGAAGAGCCTCACCGGACACTCGAAGGGTGGAGCGGCTGCCTGGCAGCTGATCGGCCTGTGCCAGGTGCTGGCCAACGGCGTCATCCCGCCGAACCGCAGCCTCGACTGCGTCGACGACAAGATGACCGGCTTCGAGCATCTGGTGTGGGCACGGGAGCCGCTGCGCTTCGGTGATTCGGTTCCGCTCAAGGCGGGTCTGCTCACCTCGCTCGGCTTCGGGCACGTGTCCGGACTCATCGCTCTGGTGCACCCGCAGGCGTTCATCGAGGCCGTTCCCGCGGAGCGCCGTGCGGAGTACATCGCCAAGGCGAACGAGCGCCGAATTGCCGGTCAGCGCAGGCTGATCTCCGCAATGGTGGGAGGCGACTCCCTCTACGAACGGCCCGACGATCGACGGCTCGGACATGACGGGACGCCGGCCAAGGCGTCGCGCGAACTGGAGGCAAACGTGTTGCTCAACGAGTCCGCTCGCCTCGGCGAGGACGATGTCTACTCCTCCGGTCTGCCGGGTGCCATCTGATGGCGATTCTCGGAGTGGGTTTCGACCTGGTGACGGTGTCCGACTTCGCCGAGCAGATGGAGAAGGTCGGCACGACGATGATTCGCGACAGCTTCACTGCGGGTGAGCGTCGGCATGCTGCGACGAAGAGTTCCGATCCGACCCGTCACTACGCAGCACGGTGGGCCGCCAAGGAAGCAGTGCTGAAGGCTTGGGCGACATCGCGATTCGCTCGGCCGCCGCAGATCGGTGACAATCCGTACCCGTTGATCGAGGTCGTCAACGATGCGTGGGGCCGTCCGTCCATCAAGCTGCACGGCATCGCGCAGGAGTTCCTGCCGACGGTCAAGATTCACCTGTCGCTGACGCACGACGGCGACATCGCTGCCGCGGTGGCGATCCTGGAGGAGTGAGTCTCCGCTGAAACGAGTAAGGCCCGTCCGATCCACGAGATCGGGCGGGCCTTTCGTCTGTGCGGGCTCGGGTTGCTCAGGCTTGCTCGTTGTCGCTCGCCGAGCCGCCGGAACGCCTGCTCTCCTTCTCGGCGACGAGCAGATAGGCCATCATGATGCGTTTGAGTTCGGCGACGGCGTCCTCGTGGCTCTGGCCGTCCTGCACGGAGAAGTTGAGCATCGAGTAGACGATGTGCACCAGCACCTGAGCCATGAGGTTCCTGCGGTGCCGTGGTGTGCGCGGAGTCAACGGCCCGAGCATGCGCGAGACCTGATCGGCGAACTCTCGCTCGTGGATGACTCCGGTCGCACGCGTCGACGGCGTCGACTGCATGGCGAGCCACACCTCACGGCGCGACGGGTCGGTCATCCACATGCCCGCCATGTGGTCGACGAAGTTGTTGAGGAACCGCACCCAGTCCAGCGACGGGACCTCGCCGTCGAATTCGGCCAGCTCTTGTTGTACTCCGACGAGGTCCTGGCGGTTGAGCTCGCAGACGATGACGTACTTGTTGGCGAAGAACTGGTACAGCGTTCCGATCGGCAGTTCGGCGCGCGACGCGACTTCCTCGCAGGTGAACGACTCGAACCCCACGTCGCTGAGCAACTCGCGCGAGGCCTGCAGCAGGGCGTCGAATTTGCGTTGACTGCGTTCCTGGGTGGGTCGGCGGCGCGGCATCAGTTCCTGCGTCTGTGCCGTCGACTCGAGCGCGGCGTCGAGACGGCGCGAGGACTGAGCACGAGCAGAGGATTCCACCCGGTCAGGCTATCCGGCGGACGGGCCCGGTAGCCACACCTGGTCCGCTACCTGCGGGTCGGCAGGCAAGAGTTTCGAACGAACCTGGGGTTGGCGACAACGGCCGGTTCCAATTCCTGTGACAAACTCCAAGACCGATCTGGACCAACTTAACCGTCAACAGGTATGGTTCAGGTAACAGAATCAATTTCCGTGCAGGGTGATCGTCGTTCTGATCCGCTGGATGACGTTCATGGTCGGGCGCCTCCACCCTGAGCACAGGGAGACTGCCATGGCAACTATTGGTATAGCGATCGAATCTGGCTCGATGCAGACAATTCTTGTCGAGCCGACCTCAGGCGAGGTACTCGCCGATCGGACGACGCCACTGCACCCCGACGCGGCCACCGCACTGACCGAAGCGATCGAGATCATGCGTACCGAGGCTGCGACCCTGGATGCCGACGTCGACGCTGTAGGCGTGGTGTATCGATCCGAGGCGGAACGTGCCGAATTCAGCGGCGCTCTCGGCGACGAGCCTGTGACGTTGTGTTCGGCGTCCGAGTCGTTTCTGACCTGGCTGGCCCAATCGGAAGAACTCGCCGACGCGAAGACAGTGCTCTTGTACTACATGGGTGAGGCGGGCGTTTCCATCTCTCTTGCGGACGCAGCAGAGGCATCGTTCACCCCTACCAGAACCGCCGAGCTGGATTCGATGTCGCCCGAACGCATCGGCAGCACCATTCCACTGGCATGGGACGTAGTGGATCACTCCGGCAAGAAGCCCGAGTTCGTGGCCCTGTTCGGCGACTCGTCGAGCAATCGCGACCTCGTCGACATCCTGGCTCTCGGACTCGGTGTTCCCGTGGTGCGAGTGGGAGATGCCGATCAGATCGCCGCACGAGGGGCTGCGCTACTCGCGCTCGCAGACGGGCCCGCCCCTGTGGAAGAGGCAGTGGACGAGGCAGTCGCAGCGCCGGCTGTCGCGCCGGTGGAGCCGTTGTCCGCCGAATCGGAGCCGGAGCAGGCTGTCGAACCCGACGAGTCCGACGCTCGGGACACCGTCGCGACGCCATTGCTCGTGACCGCTGTTTCCGCGTCCGAAGTGCCTACGGGTGCCGACTCGGAGCCAAGACAGGCAGGGTGCTCCGGTCGCAAGCTCGTGTTCGCAGCCGTGCTGCTGGCAGGCGTGCTGTCGGCAGGTGTTGCCGTTGCTGCAACGTTGCCGGGTGACTCGGAATCCACTGCGGGGCAGAGCGTCGACCAGCGTGATGCCGGTGCCGATCTGGCCGGGGCAACCCGTTACGTGGACCCGACGACGACGACCGACCCGGCTGCCCTGGCCGCACCGGCCCTTGCACCGGTACCGGAGACGATTCCACCTACCGTGGATCCATCAACAGTTGCCACACCGACACCGACAACGGACGCGTGGGTCACGCAGGATGCGCCGCAGGCCGTGGTCGCTCCGCAGCCGGCTCCCGCTCCGACGAAGGTCGACCCTCCCCAGTTCACCGTCCCGGTCGTTGTGCCGGAGCCGGGAAAGTCGCAGGAGCAGCTGGAGCAGGAAGCGTGGGATCGACACTGGCAGCAGACTGGTGAGTGGATTCATCAGGAGTTGGCCGGGGGCTGACAGCGGGCGCTCAGCGGACGATCCCCGCTACGAGTGATGACAGACTGGCGAGAGCCTGTCTGTCATTTTCTCGTTTGGAGGACCCATGCCTGCCGATGCACCACCCGTGGACGTTCGATCCGACATCGAAGCGGCGATGCCCCGAGCGAAAGCGGAGTTGGCAGAGCTGGTTCGGTTCACGTCGGTACACGATCCCCGGCAGTTTCCGGTCGAGGAATGCTTCGGTGCAGCACGCTGGGTGCAACAGGCTTTCCTGGACGCGGGTGTTCCGGACGTCCAGTTGATCGAGACGGTCGACGGCTCGCTGGCGGTTGTCGGCTCGCGTCCGGCACCCGCGGGAGCGCCGACCGTTCTGCTCTACTCGCACTACGATGTTCAGCCTCCGGGAGATCGAAATCTTTGGGACAGTGAACCTTTCGAGCTGACCGAGCGCGACGGTCGGTGGTACGGGCGAGGCTCGGCCGACTGCAAGGGCAACGTGATCATGCATCTGCTGGCGCTGCGGGCGCTGGGGGAGTCCGTCGGCGTCGGTGTTCGGATCGTCTGTGAGGGTTCGGAAGAGACGGGCACGGGTGGGCTCGAAGCGCTCGTGGAGCAGCGACCGGAATTGTTCGCCGCCGACGTGGTCGTCATCGGCGACACCGGGAACGCGCGGGTAGGCCTGCCGACGGTGACCACCACTCTTCGCGGTATCGCCAATGTGGTGGTGCACGTGGAAACGCTTGCAGGAGAGGTTCATTCCGGCATGTACGGCGGCCCCGCACCCGATGCACTCGCTGCGTTGGTGCAGGTGCTCTCCACGCTGCGCAACGAGCAGGGTGACACCGTGGTCGACGGTCTCGACGGAGTGCAGACGTGGGACGGAGTCGCGTACGAGACGGAGCAGTTCCGCTCCGATGCCGGGGTGCTCGATGGTGTCGGGCTGGCGGGCTCGGGCACTGTGGCCGACGCGGTGTGGGCGCGGCCGGCTCTGACAATTCTGGGGATCGACTGCCCACCGGTCGTGGGGTCGGCTGCTGCGATCTCGCCTCGGGCGTCGGCACGGCTCAATCTGCGGGTGCCGCCGGGAATGGATCCCAAGACGGCTCAGGATGCTCTGGTGGCTCATCTGGAGGCGCGAACGCCGTGGAATGCGCGCGTCACCGTCGAGCGTGAGGCTGTCGGATCGCCCTTCCGGGCCAGGACCGACGGACCGGGCTACGCAGCACTGTCCGAGGCGCTGGAAGAGGCGTTCGGGCATCCGATGGGGACGGCCGGGCAGGGCGGGTCGATTCCGCTGTGCAACGCGTTGGCTCAGGTGCTGCCGGACGCCGAAATCGTGCTCATGGGCGTCGAGGAACCTCGGTGCCGGATCCACGCTCCCAACGAGAGCGTGGACCCGACGGAGATCGAGAAGATGGCCGTCGCCGAGGCGTTGTTCCTGCAGCGGCTGGCAGTGTCAGACAGCTAGATCGCGGCGGAGCTTGGCGACGTGGCCGGTGGCGCGGACGTTGTACTGCGCCACCTCGATCTTGCCGGCCTCGTCGACGAGGAACGTGGAGCGGATGACGCCCTCGTAGACCTTGCCGTAGTTCTTCTTCTCCCCGAATGCGCCCCACGCCTGCAGCGTCGTCTTCTCCTCGTCGGAGAGCAGCGGGAACGTCAGCTCTTCCTTGTCGCGGAACTTCGCGAGCTTGGCCGGCTTGTCGGGGGAGATGCCGATGACTTCGAGGCCTTCGCCGTTGAGCTCGGCGAGACTGTCGCGGAAGTCGCAGGCCTGCTTGGTGCAGCCGGGGGTGCTCGCGGCGGGGTAGAAGTACACGATCACCTTCTTGCCTGCATAGTCGGCGAGGGAGACGTCGTTGCCATCGGCATCGGGCAGGGTGAACGCCGGAGCGGTGTCGCCCGGCTCGAGCTTGCTGTATTCGGTCACCGCACGAGACTATCGAAATATCGTCGTGCTCTAGGCTCGACTGCGACCGAGACTATTTGCAACAAGTTGGAGGACACGTGGCCAAGGACACCGACCGAATCGAGCGCGAGATCGAGGCCGCTCGCAATCAGCTCGCCAGCACCCTGGACGAGCTGAGCGTCCGTGCCAGCCCCAAGAACATCGTCGCCAACACCAAGCAGTCCGTGGTGGCCAAGCTCAACGAGCCGGCAGTGAAGTTCACTCTGCTCGGAGTGGGCGCAGTGGTGGCAGTTCTCGTGGTTCGCAGGATCTTCAACTGACGCAACAGGCGCTTTGACCAGCCGATTTCACATCTGGCGGCATCTGCTGTTAATGTTTCTCCCGCACCGCAGAGAACACGCGGTGCGGATCGGCGCCATTAGCTCAGTTGGTTAGAGCAGCTGACTCTTAATCAGCGGGTCCGGGGTTCGAATCCCTGATGGCGCACAACAAGTGCCTCTGAACAGCATATTCGCTGGTCAGGGGCACTTTTTGTTGTCCGGATATGTTTGGGAGTCGGCAAGCTTCGCGAAAATGGACAGCTCCGTGACCTGCGGGTTCTCAAGCGGCTAAGGGCAATTCGGAGACTTGACTCTTAATCGCAAATACTGGGAGTCAGGTTCCGGCTGCCATGCCGCTGACCTGCGAGTTGTATGCCGGATTCGCACCGCCGGGTAGCTGATGGACGTCTGTGGACGCTCCAGTCATCACTTACTCATCTTTTTGAGCCTCCACAATCGAACGCAGTGAACCGTGCAAGGGGGCTACTCACCCAGGTGGACCTACAGGCCGTTCGGAGTACTCCCACCGATCCCGTCACGCCTGAGAGGGACAGAGTGAACCCGCCCGCGCCCGGACTTTGATGCGCCTGCCACCACGAAGGCAACAGTGCGGCAACTGACGAGGGCGAGCTGACTACGACGCCTCGTGCCGTGGCTTGTGGAGAAATGGCCGGGCGTGTTTACTGGCGTTTGGTGACCCCGCGCCCGTCGGCTTCGTCTGGCGGTCCTCCTAGTTCGCGGGTTTTCATATGTGGTTGCAAGAAGTAGAGGGTCGAGTCCTCGAACAATGCATCTACGACGGTGTCTCGTTGGCCGACGCGAACGCGATGCGTCGCTTACCGCCGGTGCACCGAGATCTGTTCGACAACTTCGTGTTTGCCGCCACGGCCGTAGCGGTGGGGGAGAGCGACTGGAGCAGATTTCCCATCGCTTGCTTGGGCTATGTGTCGGCCGTGCACGGGGACCTCACGTTGGTGCCGCCATTGATACCTCCCGACACCGCCGACGTGGTGGCGGACGTGCTCTCACGTTTCACACCGTTCAAATCCGGAGATGAGCGCGTTGCGGATGGGTCGCGCATCAACGAAGGACAGCACCGACTTGCGGAGGAATTGTTCACCCGTCTCGGGGGTGATCGTGGGGACGGCGCACGTGCTGCCGGGGCGAGAGCGCACAGCAGGATGATGTCCGCGCGTATTGCAGATGGGTTCGTTCATCCTGTGATCGGGGCGCACATCTGGAGCGATGTTCCTGACGCTCCGCGGGCACACCCGGGCAGCGGCCCCGAGGTCACCGTGCTCGAACTCGTTCAGCAGCTTCTCGCTCGGTGGCGCTTGTTCCCGGCCGAACGTGCTGGTGTCGAACGCGACATCCTCGCCGAAGCTCGTTCTATCGGCTTGGTCGGGGGTTCGCGCGCCGATGGCTACGCTCGGTCTCAGCGGCTGGTACGCACACTTACCCGAAGGCGTCGGCGTCACCGGCCGCGAGGCGCACGCCACCAGTGACGATCCCACGCGCCGTGTGGTCGACGAGCAGGCGCGACCGCGACACGAAGATCGGTGACCGCACTGTGACGGTGAACCGGCTCGCTGTGCGCACGGGCCGTGGGGGACTGGTCGCTCACGTCAGCGTTCTGGTGGACGCGATCGCGGGTGGGGATCGGTGGGCGGTGGCGCGCCGCGCGACGGGCCCACTGCTGGAGCAGTTGCTATCAGGTGAGAACGACGACACGTTCGGAAGGGCAGCGGAATTCGATCGATCCGTGGGTCTGGGCGGAGCGCCGGTGGTGGTGATCGACGGCAGCGTGGCGATTGTGTTTGCGCCGGTGACGAACTCAGGATCGGGGTCGGTGGCCGTGGTTCGTGGCGTCGCTGACTCAGGACCAGATGCTGGATCATGAGTTTCAGCGGCGGGTGCAGCACGAGGCATTTCCTATCGACGCCGACCTCGACATCATCGCCGCCCACGGACCTCTCCATGTACGCGCTGCCTCGATGGACTGGGACGACGACTTGGTGATCCTCCGGCACAACGACACCGGCGTGGTGACCGTGGCTGACGCGCGCGTCGAGGCGGCGACGTGGCCGCGAGACAGCTGGCAGTGGCTTGCCGACGAAGCGCATACCTTGACCGGCTTGTACCTGCGCGGGCGTCGTCCGGAGCTGGTGTGCGAGTTCCCACCCAGAGGAGCCAATGGTTGACGACACCGACCTCTGCTCCGGCGCGGGTTGGTGTCGGGAAGAGTCGACCGGTTCCCGCTCGACGCGTCGGAGACTTCGACTGTCATGGGGAATGTGCCGTGGTCGGCCAGTGGGCTGGCTCGCTCAGCCCACGGACGTCGCGGCTGGCCGCGAGCGGCGCGAGGCTGGCGACCAGGAGTGTGGAACCGATGAACATCGACACTGCCCCGCCGGCAGCGGCGATCGACAGCCCCGCTGCTGGTGGGGCCAGCGGGGCAAGTCCGAGCGACAAGACTCCACCGGCGGCATTGACGCGCGCCTGGAGGTGTGCGGGCGTCACCGACGGGAGATGCCGGCGTTGTTGGCGGGGAGCAGTACGATGCCGGCGGCGAACAGCGCACCGATCAGCACCACGTTTGTCGTCAATCCCATCGGGGCGACGATCACGGCCAACATCAAGCCGGTGAAGATCGTCAACCGCCCGGTCCGAAAGGTCGCAACCAGTCTCCCCGCTGCAACTGCACCGATCAGGCCGGCGGCAGCGGCAACCGTGTCGATCAGACCGATGGCCACCGGGTCCACACCATCTCGGATCAGACGCAGAGTCACGGCGGTGAAGACGTACGCCATGGCGAAGTTGAACAGTCCTCCCCAGATCAAGATGGCGCGCACTGCACCGTGTCGCCACACGAAGATGAAGCCGTCGCGCGCGTCGCTCAGAAAGGACCTGCTCGATTGGTCCGATGTTTTCGCTGTCGTTGGCAATCGGCTCGAGAGGAGCCCGAATGTCAGGTAGCTGATCGCGTCGACGATGAACGGCACGCTGCGTGCAATCGAGTACAGCGCCCCACCCAACGGCGGCCCGATCAGACTCGCAAGGTGCTCCCGGATCTGAATGCGTGTGTACGCCAGTGGAAGCTGGCCTGCCGGGACCACGTGCCGAATCGCTGCCGATACCGCCGGACCGACGAACGCGTCGGCGACCCCGATCGCCACCCCGGCGATCACCAGGTGGATCAGCGTCAGCATGTGGGTGAGAGAGGCGGTAGCGACGCTCGACATCGAGACTGCTGCAGCAGTATTGGCGATAGTGAGTGTCCTGCGGTGGGGCCACCGGTCTACGAGCGGGCCGGACACCAGCCGCCCCACCAGCTCACCGGTCAGGACACCGGTGGCGGCCAGGCCCGCCAAAAATGTCGAGTCGGTCAAGGCAAAGCCGACCAGGGGGAAGACCAGGCTGCTCATCGATGAACCCACACCGGAGACGACGCCACCGGTCCACAGGATCAGGAATGGTCGGTTGCGGTGCAGTGGAGACTTGTCGATGTCCTTCCTCGAATCCACCAGGTTTCTCCTTCTATCGTGAGTGCAACGTATACCGGTCTGCCGGTTCGGACCGGGTCTGCGGCGGGAGTTGTTGCTCTGGGGCCGGCCAGTGATATCTCCAATGAGTTGCCCGCGGTACGAAGCTAGGCTCAGATGCGGCGTGGTCGACTCGTGTCGTTGCCGAGTTGCGTGCGGAACGACGGTGCTCATCACTTCGAATTCATTGTGGAGTCGAGTGTGCGCGGCGGTCCGTCCAGGCGGTGAAGGGTCCTACGGGACGCCGATGGACGCGAGTGCATCCTCTCGAATTGTTATCTCTAGTACAGCGGGTCCGGGGCTCGAATCCCTGATGGCGCACAAAAAGACCCCGTGAACAGCGAGAATGTCGGTCAGGGGGTTTGGCCTCGGAGAAGTCAGGTCTACTCAGGCGATAGTTCCAGGGTCTGCACCGATCGGGATTGTATTGGTGTATGTACTACTTGCTCGTACGCCATGTGTGCTCCTCTCGTGCTGGCCTGATCGCTCGGCTGGGTTGGCACACGGGCGGATAACGGTCGACGCGGGAGCGGAACTCGGCGCGATGCGGTCGTTGTCACTCCGACGGCGGTTGTGCGGCAGACCGCGCTGATGCATTCGTTATTCTCGCAGCGTTTGGGACCCCTAGCGGAGCTGGACGGTATTGCCCCAAAGTCGAAGCTGACCACAGAGGGGCTGATGGTCCGAGTGTCGCTGTCTGTCAACAGCTTTGATGTGTGTCTGCTCGCTAGACAGTGGCCTTGCCGGCGCTCGCGATCGGACGATTCGACGAGGGGCCTGCCCCCAGGAAACGCAGGATCTCCTCTGCAAATGGTTCGGGGCATTCGAAGAAGGGGAAGTGTGCTCCGCCTTCCTCGTCGGTGAACATCCGGAACTCTGCCCCGGCGATGTGATTGCTGGTCCAGATTTGAGATGCGGGGGCGACGTGACTGACCTCGCCTGCGGTGACCAGCGTCGGTACGTCGATGGTGGGAAGGAGGTCGCGCCAGTCCTGCATGATGTGGTCGAACAGCAGCCGGGCACCCCACGCCGCCGGTAGTTTCAGGTTCTCTCTGTACAACCATTCCAAGTCGTCGGCATCAATGTGCGGGGTGAGCATCGACACCAGGAAGTCGTGGCGAGCGAGGTCCCCGTCCGGGCCCGCGACTGCGGCGGCGAATTGCGCTGCCCCGTCGACGTCGAGTATCGCTCCCGCGTCCTGGGCGTCCTCGGGCGTCATCCACGGTAGTACGGCGCAGGCACTGGGCTGATCGACGACGACGAGCTTGTCGAATCGTGAAGATCCATGCGAGTCGAGGTAGCTCCACAGGACGGATGCGCCCAACGAATGTCCGAGGAAGGTTGCGGTGACAACACCGAGATGTTCGAGGACTTCGTGGAGATCAGCGGCAAGACGGGCGATCCGTGCGCCCGTGGCGGGCTTGCCTGATTCGCCGTGGCCGCGTTGGTCGAAGCTGATCACTCGTGCGGCGGGGGACAACAGGGGGATCACCCGATCGAACATGGCACGTGATTGTGACCATCCATGCAACAGCACGAGCGTGAGTCCGGACTCGACCGGCCCCGAGTCGTGCAGATCGAGAACGCAGCCGTCGCTTGTCTTGAATGAGTTCATTGTTCTTCCTTCGTTGCGGTGATCGCGGTCCATCCGGCAGTGCGACGCGAAGCGGCTCGGGTCTGATTCTGACGCGCACGTGACCGCGGTCACCACGACTGAACGCCGAAGGGTGGGGCGAATTTTTTCTCGTTTTGTAGAAAAGCGCTCTTGGGCCGTGGGTCTGGCTCAGTATCGGGCGCACTGGGCTGACGCCCGAACCCGCGCGGCAGGCGGGCTCAGGGGCGCTCGACGATGTCGAGCAGGTGCAGACCGACATGCATCAACAATCTGTCGGACCCGGAGTCGAGGTCCATTCCGGAGGCGACACGAATTTGCTCGAGCCGGTAGTACAGCGATGTTCTATGCATGTGCAACGCCGTCGCTGTCCGTGAGATCGAACCACCGTGGTCCAGAAAACTCCTCAGGGTGTGCACGAGCTTGCCGCTGGCGTCGGCTGCTATCAGGGCTCGAAGTGGCTGCGGGACCGCGGTCCATACCAATGACGTCTCGGGCAGGTCGAGGAGAACCGCATCGACCCCGAGATCATCCCAGAACACAATCGGACCCGTGATGGTGGCGAGGCGCGTAGCTGCCTTGATTGCAACGTCAGCGCGGTGCTTTGCTACCGATGTGTTCGACAAGCCGCCCGTGGTGGTTCCGATTCCGATCCACGCTCGATCCGATGCGTCGCCCAGCAGGCGATGGAGTTCGGTCTTGATCTGCTGCGCCTGCCGTTCGAGGTCGTCCCTGTTCATCGGCCGACTCGTCACCTGTAGCAGTAGTGCACGGTCGTCGGCGATGTAGATGCGCGCGTTCTTGGACCGCATCCTCGTCACGGTGTCGATCGAGATCCTCAGTGCGATATCGAGGGGCGTCTCCGAGTCTTCCGATCGATCGGCCGCGACCACGGTCACAGCGATACTGTCCAGTGCCGGTAGGTCTCTGCTCTCGTCGAAGAAGATGAGTGCGCTCTGTCGCGCCTGCGCGTCGCCGGACACAAGGTCCCGCAACGCATTTCGTCTCTCCAGTTGTCGGGGGTCCGAGGCGAGGGAGTCTGCGTACATCTGAGTGGCGATGTCGCGACTGGCCTTGTCGATGTGGTCGATCTCTGCGGTGGTCAGCGACCGGTCTGCATCGATGACCATCAGGAGGCCGATCAACATCCCCGACCCGTACAACGGCACGCACAGCCGTGACTCGAGGCCGAGTTCTTCGCTGCCTTCGAGGATGTGCGGTCCGTGCCACCGTGCGGCACCTTGGCCGAGGACGAACCGCCCGATCTCATCGCCGGCATCTCGGTCCAGCATTGCTCGGACCCGAACTTTGTCCTCGTCGCCGAAATGGCGGCTCGAACAGATCAGTCGTACGGCGGGATCGTCGATCACGACCGAACGACCCAACGCCTCGCCGAGTTCGTCGACCATCGACAGGACCTCGGCACCGGCAATGACGGAACTCGACATACGACGCATCCTGCCAGGCCGTTTCTACATAACGTGAATTAGTGAACTCAACATCGCGACGCTGTGCCGTGTTGCGTGGCTCACTTCGTCTCGATACTCGAACCTACAAGGCGGCTTCCCTTCATTGGTCGGCCGAAACCAGGCATACCCAACATCGTCGGATGGGCTGGCACCGAGTTCGGCGCGAAGCCCATCACCCACGCAAACATACGAATCCGGTGGACATGGTCAGCGACGACGCTGGAACTACTGGTGATCGAGGAGCGAGAAGCACATGAGTAACAGACTTGCGGGGAAGGTGGCCATCGTCTTCGGTGCCGGCTCGAGTGGAGCGACACTCAGCAACGGCCGCGCAGCCGCGCTGGCGTTTGCGCGCGAAGGTGCCGTGGTGGCCGCGATCGACCGTAACGCGGCCGAGGCGGAGCTCACGGCCAAGGAAATCGTCGGGGAAGGCGGAACGGCCCTGGCATTCACCGCCGATGTCACCGACGAAGACCAGGTGCGCACCGCGATCGCTGCGTCGACCGACAGTCTCGGGCCACCGACGATCCTGCACAACAACGTCGGGGCTGCAGAAGTTGGTGATATCACCGACCTCGACCTCGCATCGTGGGATGCGGCGATGCGAGTGAACCTGACCGGTGTGTTCCTCGCCTGCAAACACACCATTCCCCTGATGCTGGAGGCCGGATCAGGGTCGATCATCAACGTCTCGTCGCTGGCCGCTATCCGCTATACCGGGTACAACTACCCCAGCTACATGGCCTCCAAAGGAGCCGTCGACCAACTCACCGTTTCCGTTGCTCTCGAATACGCCTCTCGTGGGATTCGAGCCAACGCTATCTTGCCTGGTCTGATCAACACACCGCTAGTATCTCGACAGCTCGTGACCGGCGACGAGAACCGAACTGCCCGAGAAATGGCGGCCCGTGACGCTGCCAGCCCCACGGGCAGAATGGGTACGCCGTGGGACGTCGCCAATGCCGCAGTATTTCTCGCTTCCGACGACGCCGCCTACATCAACGGCGTCTGCCTTCCTGTCGATGGCGGATTGGCAGTCAGGTCTCTGTGATAACCGAACAATAGCCGTGAAGCTGCTCTGGCGGCCTTCGACGCTATCTCCGAGGTCAACACGACGCAGTGTCGATGGCGCGGAGCGTGTGATGAAAGCAGCGTTGGGATCCGGCCAGAGCGTCCGCACGGTTGCATATGAGGCCTGAGGAGATTTCGCTCGACCGGGTCAGAGCAGTCACAGCCGGCAGAGGGTCTTTCCGCTGGTTCGTCCGTTGAGTAGATCGACCAACGCGGTGGAGGCAAGCTCGAGGCCGTCGTAGACGGATTCCTCGTAGATCATGGTCCCGTCGGCCAGTCGGCTTCCGACGGTGGATCGCATTCTGTCGTAGAGGTGCCCGAACGATCCGGCTCGAAATCCCCGTATCGACAAACTCTTGGCCGTGATCTGAAAGAGGTTCGACGGCAGCGTGTTCGAAGTCTCGTAGGTGGAGATGGCCCCGCACATCGCGACGCGTCCCTCGGGTCGAAGTGCGTTCAGGGCAGCTGTGAAGTGGGATCCGCCGACGTTGTCGAAGTATGCGTCGATCCCTTGCGGCGCTGCCTGTGCGAGCAGGCTGTCCATGTCGCCGTCGTGGTAATCGAACGATCGGGAAGCTCCGAGGGCATCGACCAGGTGATCGGCCTTGAGTCTGCTGCCTGCGGACGCGATCACCGTGCACCCGTGGTGGCCAGCGAGTTGGGTAGCGATACTGCCGACTGCTCCTGCGGCGGCCGAAATCCAGACAACATCGGACGGTCGAATGTCCAATACCTCGAAGAGACCGACATACGCTGTGAGGCCAGAACTTCCCAGGGGCCCTAGAAACCACTGATGTGGCCAGTCACCGGCATCGATCTTGGTGAGGGTGCCAGCGCCGCCCAATCCACCGGCGGTAGCAGAGACCGTCGCATAGTCGCGGTAGCCGTACATGTGCGACACCAGATCTCCCGGCTGAAAATTCTCGTGCCGTGACTCGACAACGGTGCCGAGTGCCAACCCCACCAACGCCTCTCCGACAGAGAGCGGTGGTAGGTACCCGGACGGTGCCGATTCACCCAGTCTGAGTCGAATCGACGGATCGACCGAAAGCCACGTATTTCTTACCAGCACATCGCCATCGAGCAGCGGAGCGAGCGGGATTTCCTGCAGTTCCAGATGCATCGTCGCCAACTTCCCGCTCGGGCGGGCGGCGAGGCACAGCGTTCGGCTGAGCATGGGCGGGTGCCGTCCCTTCGAGTCGGGGTTCAGGAGAACTTGCTTTCCCATTCCTGTTGGAACTGCGAGACCTTCTCGGGCGTCAGCGAATCCGAATCGGGCAGCGAAATGTCCTGAGCCGACCCGACCGAGTTCTCGACATCGGGCAGTGCGCTGCCGTACCCCTTCGACAGGGCGCGTTGCCCCTCGGCCGACACCATGAAGTCGGCCAGCACTTGCGCGGCGTTGGGATGCGGAGCCGACGACAGCACGTGGGAGTAGTACGGCGCGCCCCACGCCGGATCGGGAAGTATCCAGTCGACGGGTGCGCCGGCGTCCTTCTCTCGGACCAGTGGGGGAACCATCGGCGATGCGGCGATCTCGCCCGAGCTCAATGCCTGCGCCACGGCCAACGTGCCCGGGTACACCCGCGGTTCCTGAGCGGCGAGCTTGTCCAGAAAGCCGCCACCGGTCCAGTTCTCGTCGAAGAACCGATACTCGTCGACGACGGCGGCGAACCCAGCAGGATTCACGACGCCCAGCCGGCCTTTCAACGCCGGATCCAACAGATCCTCCGGGGACGACAGCCCGGCAGGAACGGCATCGGTGTTCCACCCGAGTGCAAATATTGCTGCGCTCGTGAGGAAGAACGTGTCGTTCAGCATGCTCGTCGACCGAGCGTACGCCGGATCGTCGAAGGCCGGCCCGACCACCGGCGTCGAGTAGGTACCAGATTCGGACGCATTCGTGATCCATGCGGCATCGGTCGACATGTGTACGTCGGCAGTTCCACGGCCGGTGCGGGCTTCGGTCTCCACGCGCGGGTTGAGCTCGACGTCACTGCCCCGCGTGAACTCGAGATCGATGTCGGGATACTTCGACTCGAAGGCGGTCTCGAGTAGCGCGAGGTTCTCGGGATGCTGACTGGAGTACAGGTACACGGTTCCTTCCTCGTCGGCCGCGGCCACGACGTCGTCCCACGTGCCCTGCACCGGTGCGGATCCGGCTTCCTGCGAGGATTGCCCGCACGCCGCAGCAACGACAGTCACCGCGGCGATTCCGATGGACATCATCGAACGACGAAGTACGTTCACAGCATTCTCTTTTCGTTCAGGACGCGAGTGTATGGACGCGCTCTCCGCGCATTGCTCTGTTTACCAACGACTCCGGCGGCTCGAAGTGAGCCCCGTACTTCGATGCCAATTCTCGAGCCCGGTCGACGAAACCGGTCAGCCCGCCGTCGTATTGGTCGATGTACTGGATCACGCCCCCGGTCCACGGTGGGAAGCCGATGCCCAGCAAGGACCCGATGTTCGCGTCGGCCACGCTCGTCAAGACACCTTCGTCGAGGCACTTGACCGCCTCGATCGCCTCGGCGAACAGCATCCGTTCCTGCATGTCCACGAACGGAATTCGGGTCGAGCCCGAGTCGAAAGACGTACGCACGCCCGGCCAGATGCCGGTTCTCGTACCCGACTCGTCGTAGCTGTAGAAACCGCCGCCGCCGGCACGCCCGGGGCGGTCGAGTTCACCGACCATCCTGTCCATCACCGCGTCCGAGCCGTGTCGACGAGGCGGCTTGCCTTCGCTCTCCAACGCGCGTTCGTTCTCCTTGCGGATCTTCTGCGACAGCGACAAGGTCACCTGGTCCATCAATTGCAGCGGTGGGACGGGGTAACCGGCTTGTGCGCCCGCCTGTTCGACGAAGACCGGGTTGACACCCTCACCGACCGCGGCCATCGCTTCGTCGAGGAACGCGCCGATCACTCTCGATGTGAAGAAGCCCCGACTGTCGTTGACGACGATGGGCGTCTTACCGATCTGGAACACGAAGTCGACGACCTTCGCCACGGTCGAGTCGGAAGTCTCCCGCCCACGGACGATTTCGACCAGGGGCATCTTGTCGGCGGGGGAGAAGAAGTGGATTCCGATGAAACTCTCGGGTCGGCTCACCCCGTCGGCCAAGATGGAAATCGGAAGCTGGGAGGTGTTCGAGCCGAGGACGGTATCGGCGGGAACGATACCGTCGAGCTCTCGAAATACCTGATTCTTGACGTCCACGGACTCGAATGCGGCTTCGATCACGAGATCGACTGCGGCGCAATCGGTCGCGTCCGCGGTCGGCCGGATCCGGTCGAGCAGTGCCGCCGACCTCGCAGCCGTCGTCGAGCCCCGCTCGACAGCTTTCGCTTCGAGTTTCTCGGCGTAGAGTTTTCCACGATCGGCGGCGTCCCGGTCGAGGTCTTTCAGTACCACCTCGATGCCGGCCTTGGCGCACACGTAGGCGATCGCGGCACCCATCATTCCGGCCCCCATCACCGCCACACTCCGGGCGGTGAACTCGTCGTGGCCGTCCGGGCGCGACGTGCCGCGCCGGATGGTCTGCATGTCGAAGAAGAACGCCCGAATCATGTTCTGCGCGACTCGATCGGTCATCAGAGAGACGAAGTAGCGGGTCTCGATTCGGTCTGCAGTGTCCACGTCCACGGTGGCGCACTCCGCTGCGGCGGCGAGGATAGCCCTCGGTGCAGGAGCGGGCGCACCCTTGAGCTGCTTACGAAGCAATGCCGTTGCAGCAAGGAGATTCTGAGCGACGGCCGGGTCGGTGGGCCCGCCGCCGGGGATCTCGAAACCCTTGACGTCCCAGGGCTGCACGGCCGACGGGTTCTCGGCAATCCATGCCTTCGCTGCCGGAACCAACTCGTCGACACTGTAGACCCCAGCGTCGATCAGACCGAGCTTCATCGCGTCGGACACCGAATGCTGCTGGCCCTTGGTCAACACCTTCGCCAGGGCGGCATCGATTCCCATCAGTCGGACTGTTCGGACTATCCCACCGCCACCGGGCAACAGTCCGAGCGTGGCCTCGGGGAGACCGATTCGGGTGCCCGGCAGGTCGGCTGCGATGCGGTGATGGGTGTGCAACGCAATCTCGAAGCCGCCGCCGAGGGCTGCGCCGTTGATCGCGGCCACCACCGGACGACCGAGGGTTTCGAGCCGTCGCAGCACACCCTTGATTCCGTCGATCCGCTCGGTCAAGGTGCGCGCAACGTCCCGCTGGTCGACATCGCCCGGGTCCGCCGTCATGTCGTCGAGGTCGCCACCCGCGAAGAACGACTTCTTGGCCGAGGTGATCACGACACCGGCAATGTCGTCCTTCTCGGCTTCGAGCCGCTCGACCGTAGCGGCCATGGACGCGATGTAGGTATCGTTCATCGTGTTCGCGCTCTTGCCCGCGTCGTCCATCGTGAGTACGACGACGCCGTCGGCACCGCGTTCCCACCCGATCATGTTCTCGCTCATGTTCTCTCGATTTCTGTGTGTCGACGACGGGCGGTTCAGAGGCGTTCGATGACGGTGGCAACGCCCATTCCGCCACCGATGCAGAGGGTGATCAGGCCGTACCGGCCGCCGATTCGTTCCAGTTCGTCCAGCACGGTGCCCACCAGAATCGCGCCGGTAGCGCCGAGCGGATGGCCCATAGCGATAACTCCGCCGTTGACATTGGTCTTCTCGTGCGGGATATCGAGGTCCTTCATCCACTTGAGCACGACGGACGCGAACGCCTCGTTCAGCTCGAACACGTCGATGTCGTCCACGGTCAAGCCCGCTCGCTCGAGCACCGCGACGGTGGCCGGGGTCGGCCCGGTGAGCATGATCGTCGGTTCGCTGCCGACCTGCGCCGTGGCCACGATGCGACCGCGCGGAACCAGGCCCGCGCGGGCACCGGCCGCTGCACTGCCGATGAGAACCAGCGCGGCACCGTCCACGATGCCCGACGAATTACCGCCGGTGTGAACATGATCGATGCGTTCGACGTCGACGTACTTCTGCAGCGCAACGTCGTCGAAACCTGCAGCCTTTCCCAACGCGGCGAAGGCCGGCTTCAACTTGCCCAGGCTGCCGGTGGTGGTTCCCGGTCGGCGGTGCTCGTCGTGGTCCAGCAAGGTGACGCCGTTGAAGTCCTCGACCGGGACAACGGACTTCTTGAAATAGCCTGCACTCCAGGCTGCCTCGGCGCGTCGCTGGGACTCCGCCGCGTAGGTGTCGACGTCGTCACGAGAGAACCCCTCGACTGTCGCGATCAGGTCGGCACCGATTCCCTGCGGAACGATGTAGAGGTCGTACGCGGTGGCCGGGTCGGTGAACAAGGCGCCGCCGTCGCTGCCCATCGGCACCCGAGACATGGACTCGACGCCGCCGGCGATCACCAGATCATCCCAGCCGGAAGCGACCTTCTGTGCTGCCAGGTTGGTCGCTTCGAGTCCGGACGCACAGAAACGGTTGATCTGGGTACCGGGGACCGATTCCGGTAGACCCGCCACCAAAGCGGCTGCGCGAGAGATGACTGCACCCTGTTCTCCGACCGGTGAGACAACGCCGAGGATGACGTCGTCGATGTCGGATGGGTCCATATCCGGGAATCGGCCGCGGAGTTCCGTGATCAAGCCCGCGACGAGGTCCACCGGCTTGGTGCCGTGCAGAGAGCCGTTGCGCCCCTTGCCTCTAGGAGTACGAATGGCTTCGAAAATCAATGCGTGCTCTGACATCTCGCTCTTTTCTCTGTTTCGCGAGCCGATCGGCTCCTAGTCGAACGCCAATTCCGGCGTGCGGGCGATGAGCAACCGTCGGACGTGCCCGTTGTCGTCGAGTTGGGCCGAGGCGTTGAACGACGCCTCGAAGGCTCCGTCGCGGGTGGTCCGTCCCAGCACCATCTCGGTGCCGTCGACCGAGGCACCGCGATCGAGATGATGAATCAGGGTGCTCTTCTCGCGTTGCTGGAGGTAGGCGACGAGCCCGTCGCGGTCGCCCACGAACTCGGCTGCCTCGCCGTGTCCCTTGGAAAACTGCACGGACATACGGAAGTCCGCCGAGATCATGGTCAGGACCCGATCCGGGTCGTCGGAATCCATGTATTCGAACCAGCGGAGCAGAGTGGGGGTCGGGTGCGTGTCGGAGTTCATCGGCCCTCTCCTGCATCGGTGACCAGTAGGTCGAATTCGGTGTCGAACGAGACCTGGTAGCGGTCGATCAGACCGTCCGGGCGAACATGCATGGTTCCGACGAAGTAGCCCGTGGTCCGGTCGCCTTCGGTCACTGCACCGTGTGCGAACTGCAGGTCCTGGTCGACGGCAGATCGGAGGACTCGGTGCTTGCGGTCGACGGGGGGTCTGCCGGACAGGTATTCGAGCATGGCGGCTCGTCCGGTCTTTCGACTCGTCCCGCTCGGCAGGACCATCGAATATTCGACATCCTCGGACAGCATCGCCACCGCGTCGTCCAGGTGCCCAGCATCCAAGGTGGCGTAGTACTCGACAATCTTCAGTGACATGAAGTGAACTTAGTTCAGGTAAACCCTGTTTGTCGAGGGTTCGAGCGGATATGGTTCGAGAAGAAACTGAATTCAACTCGAGTGGAGCGACATGTCATCATCTCACCGCGACGCACAAGCCCCCTGGCCTCGTTCGGAGCCGTCGGCGCTGACGCCCGGCAGTGAACAGGCCGAAATACGCGAGGCCATCCGCGGAGTCCTCGCCAAGTACTCCACGATCGAGCAGGTGCGGGCCTCTGCGGACTCTGCCCATGGCTACTCGGTCGAACTGTGGAAACGGTTGGTCGACGACATGTCGGTGACCGCCATGGCTGTTCCGGAGGAGTCGGGTGGACTCGGCTTCGGGATGGTCGAGCTCGGCATCATTCTGGAGGAATGTGGCCGCGCTCTGGTTGTCGAACCCGTCTATCAGCATGCGGCCGTCGGCGTTCGCGCCATGATGGAGGCGGGCGACCCGGATCTGCTCGACGACGTCCTGGCCGCCACCACTATTGCGGCGGTGAGCGCGCTGTCCGCCGAGTCCGACGATGTCGAGGCCGAGCGGACCGGCGACGGCTGGGTCCTGAGTGGTCAGGTTCGCTATGTCGTGGGAGGCGGCGCGGCGGATGTCCTGGTCGTCAGCGCCCGCTGTTCGGACGGTGTTGCGCTCTTCGGTGTACCGGCGAAAAGTTCGTCTGCACTGCATGATCGACGCGTCGTCGACTCCACCAGGCGACAAGAGGACATGGCGTTCGATCGCGCCCCCGCGACGCTCTTGGTGCCGGCGGATCGAGCCGGAGACGCGAGTGCGCGGATACAGGACGTGGCCACGCTGGCGCTCGCGTGCGAGAACACCGGTCTCGCGGATGCCTTGCTGCAGATGACGCTCGAGCACGTCAAGACGCGTCAACAGTTCGGTCGCCCCATCGGCTCGTTCCAAGCAATCAAGCACCGCCTGGCCGACATGTTGATCGAACTCGAGCGGGCCCGATCGGCGGCCCGTTATGCCGCTGCTGTCCACGACGAAGATCCCGACGGGGCCCGGCTGGCGATTGCCGTCGCGGGTGCCGTGTGCAGTGATGCCGCGGTGCACGCGGCCTACGAGGCCGTGCAATTGCACGGGGGAGTCGGGTTCACGTGGGAGCACGCTGCGCACAGCTATTTCCGCCGAGTTCTCGGAAACGAAGCGTTGCAGGGTGATTCGCGTGCGCACCGGGCGCGGATCGCCGACTTGCTCGCTGTGTAGACCGAAAGCCTGCGTCGCAGGTGATCGGCTATTGACGCCATCGCCTCGATGATCAATACTGAAGTGAATCCAGTTCAACTTGCTCTCTCGAAAGGCTGTCACATGATCGACACCGACCACATTCTGTTGGAGAAGGACGGCGACGTCGCTCGCGTCTGGCTCAACCGCCCGCACAAGAAGAACGCTGTGACGGTAGAGCTGCTGCATCGTCTGGACGAGATCATCGTCGAGGTGGACAACGATCCGAACCTCAAGGTTCTCGTGCTCCGCGGAGTCAACAACACCTTCTGCTCGGGCTTCGACCTCGACGAATTGCTGTCGGACTTCATAGGCACCACCACCGCCATGGACGTCGCAGTCCTGTCGGCGAAGGTGTGCGATCGTCTGTACTCCATGAACACCCCCTCCGTTGCGGTGCTCGAGGGTTACGTCACCGCCGGTGGATTCGAGTTGATGATCTCGTGCGACTTCGCTATCGCGGCCGACGATGCAAGAATCGGCGACTTCCACATCCGACGTGCATTGTTCGGTGGTGCCGGCCCCATCTACCGCCTGCCCCGCATGATCGGCATCCGGAAGACCAAGGAACTCATGCTCACCGGCAAGCTGCTCTCGGGCACCGAGGCCGTCGACTTCGACCTGATCAATGCGTCCGCGCCGGCCGAGGACCTCGACAAGACCGTCGACGAGTTCATCGGGAACCTCACTGACAAGAGCCCGTTCATGATGAAGCTGACCAAGATGTGCATCGACCGCGGCCTGGATGCGGACATCCAGTCGCTCATGGTCATGGAGCACCTCGCGGTCGGCAATGCTCTCCAGTCCGAGGACGGCAAGGAAGGCGTCACCGCATTCCTCGAGAAGCGTGAGCCCAAGTGGGTCGGGCGCTGACCCGCACCGATTCCGCGTTCTGATCGAACAGTCCGAAAGGCAGCATCATGGAGCAGACAACGGCCGTCGCGCTCGAGGGCAGCAAGTGCACTGTGTGCAGTACCGTGGCGTTCCCCGCGAGTGCGATGTGCAGCAGGTGTGCCACGCCCACGGCGGAGAACATCACGTTGAGCACGCTGGGCACCGTGTGGGCCTACACGGTTCAGCGTTTCGCGCCCAAGTCTCCTCCCTACGTGCCGCCGGTCGGCGGATTCGTTCCCTTCGCAGTCGGCTACGTGGAACTGCCCGAGGGCATCAAGATCGAAGCGATACTCGATGGTGAGAGCTTCGACGAACTGGATGGGGCACCGGTGCGTCTGACATCCACCGCACCGGTGCCTCGATTCGCGGTCGACACGGTCGGCACGCAACCGGAACCGACAGGAATCAGCCAGTGACACAGAATGTTTCGATCATCGGTGCCGGACTGTCCAAGTTCGGACGGCAACCTGGAGTGTCGGGCCGTCAGATGGCCGTCACCGCGATCGACAACGCATTGCGCGATGCCGATCTGTCCTGGCCGGACGTACAGGTAGCGTTCGGTGGCAGTGACGGCTCGGGTCTCGCCGATACCCTCGTCGCCGAACTCGGCTTCACCGGCATCCCGTTCACGAACGTCAAGAACGGTTGCGCAACAGGCGGAAGCGCGCTGTTCTCGGCCGTCAATGCCGTGCGGTCGGGCTCCGCGGACGTCGCTCTCGCAGTCGGTTTCGACAAACATCCGCGTGGAGCATTCGACCCACGGCCGGCGGAGTGGGGACTGCCCGACGGGTACGGCGAGGCCGGTTTGATGGTGACCACCCAGTTCTTCGGTGCCAAGATCTCCCGTTACATGCGTCAGCACGACATCTCGAGTCGGACGCTGGCCCTGGTCGCCGAAAAGGCTTACCGCAACGGCGTTCTCAATCCCAACGCTTGGCGTCGGGAGGCCATGGACGCCGCGTCGATCGCCGAAGCCGACATGGTCAACGATCCACTGACTCGATACATGTTCTGCTCACCCGGTGAGGGAGCGGCCGCAATCGTCGTCGCCGGCGAGGACTACGTCGCGCGAGCCACCGGTCGGCCGATCAAGATTGCCGCTATCACCCACCGGACCCGCCGATTCGGGTCCTTCGAGGTCTTCAGCCCCTCCGTTCAGGGCGACGGCGAACCCACCAGTGTCAGCGCCGACGCAGCACGTGCGGCCTTCGAGCAGGCCGGTATCGCTCCAGGTGACGTCGACGTCGCGCAGCTGCAGGACACCGAGAGCGGTGCCGAAATCATGCACATGGCCGAATGCGGTTTCTGTGAGCCCGGTGAGCAAGAAGCCATGATCGCGGCCGGAGAAACCGACATCGGCGGGCGCCTGCCGATCAACACCGACGGCGGTTGCATCGCGAACGGAGAACCCATCGGAGCCTCCGGTCTGCGCCAGGTGCACGAGATCGTCACTCAGCTACGTGGCGAAGCCGGCGAACGCCAAGTGCCGGGCGATCCGCGTGTCGGCTTCACCCACGTGTACGGCGCGCCGGGCATCAGTGCCTGCACCGTGTTGACGGTCTGACCCGAGACGAACCAGAGGTAATGCAGTGACACAACGAACGATTCCGGACATCGCCGAGTTCGGCGAGCAGGCGACCGCGTGGCTGACAACCGTGGCCGCGCCGCGCACCGACTCCGTGTGGGGCGACGGGCCGGATACGGTCGCTGTCTTCGAGAATTGGACCGCAGAGGAAGAGCAGGCGCACACCGACGAGATCGCCGCGTACGAGCAGGCGAAGTTCGACGCGGGGTGGGGCGCGTTGAATTCCCCGGTCGAGTACGGTGGCCGCGACCTACCGCTGTCGTACGTACTCGCCTTCCGGCGAGTCGAGGACACGTTCGACGTCCCCAAGAGGACCGAGATGTTCTCTGTCACTCAACAGTTGGTTGCGCCCACCATTGCGCAGTGGGGAACCGAGGAGCAGCGGGTCAGGTTCGTCCGCGCCATGCTTCGGGCCGACGTCATCGCATGTCAGTTGTTCTCCGAGACCGAAGCCGGATCCGATCTGGCTGCGGTCCGGACGCGCGCAACCCAGGCCGAGGACGGCTCGTGGACGATCGACGGGCACAAGGTGTGGACGTCGGGGGCGCGGGTCGCACACTACGGAGTCGCTTTGTGCCGCACCGACTCCACCGTCGCCAAGCACGCCGGTCTGACCATGTTCCTGATCCCGATGGACGCGCCGGGGGTCGACGTACGTCCCATTCGCCAGATGACGGGGGGCAGCTCCTTCAACGAGGTGTACCTCGACGGGGTGCACCTGAGCGACGACCTTCGGCTGGGCCCGGTCGGGAAGGGTTGGCAGGTTGCCCTGACAGTGCTTGCGGCCGAACGCCTCGACGGCGGAAACCTCGGCCTGGCGAACGCGGATCGTGCTGTGGCCCTTGCCCAGAACCTCGGCCGCGAGCTGACCGAGATCGAGCGCGACGCCGTAGCCGATCTGGTGACGCGTAGTTTCGTGCAGCGAATCGGCAACATGAGAGTGGCCGGTGCCGTCATCGCGGGCAACGATCCAGGTCCGGAAGCGTCACTGGGAAAGCTGCTGGCCACCGACACGATGGCCAGGACCTCCGAAGTCGCGCGCTTGCTGCTCGGGCGTGAACTGACGTCCGACTCGGGAGGGTGGGGCACGTTCGCGTGGTCCGAGCATCTACTCGGAGCCCCGGGCTATCGAATTGCCGGTGGTACCGACGAGATTCAGCACAACATCATCGCCGAGCGCGTGCTCGGTCTGCCGAGAGAGCCACGACCATGACCGAATCCTCCCTGCGCACACGCGTGTCCGCCGCGCTGGACGCCGAGCTCGGCGTCACCGTGAGCACATTCGAACCGCTCCTCGGTGGCCATTCCGGATTGACCTATCGGGTGGGAACGTCCGGCGGCGACTTCGTCGTCAAGGCGGTCCCCGAAGGGCAGCGCTCGGTCGGGCGGCACGACATGCTCCGGCAGGCTTCGATTCTGCGCGCGTTGGCGGATACAGCGGTGCCGGTACCGGCAATAGTGGCGGTCGACGAGCAGGAACCGGCGTGGTTCGCCATGGAGCTCGTCGTCGGCGAGTCGCTCGAACCGGTGCTCGACGACCCCGAGGTGGAACCGAGTATCGCGGCCGCTCGGATGCGGCGCGCGGCGGAGGTATTGCCGTCGTTGCACGCAGTCCCGCTCGAGACCATCCCGAACGCAGGCGACATCCTCTCGCCGGCAGACGAATTGGACCGGTGGTCCAAGACGCTCGCTGCGGTTCCGGTGGAACTGGTCGAGGGTGCCGACGAGTTGGTTCGACTTCTCCGTCGAGACATTCCGGAAGCGATCACACCGACACTCGTCCACGGGGACTACCGGCTGGGAAACATCATCTCCGACGGTCTCGAGCCGGCGGCTCTGATCGACTGGGAAATCTGGAGCGCAGGTGATCCACGCGTCGAACTGGGGTGGTTCCTGGTCTTCGCCGACGGCACCAACTTTCCCGGGGTCGGCCGAGACGTGCCCGGTCTGCCCAGTAGCGAAGAACTGATCTCCTGCTACACCGCGAGCGGTCCGGCGCTGCCGGACATGACGTGGTTCGACGCCCTCGGACGACTGAAGATGGCGGCGATCATGGGTCACAATCTGCGTCGGCACCGCGAAGGTCGCCACATCGACCCCGATCAGGAAAAGCTGCCGGCGACCATCCGCAGGTTGATCGACACCGGCACCGCATTGCTCGCGCGCTGACGCCCCCTTCACTCGACAGGAGCACACGGAAGTGGACTTTTCCTACTCACAGCGGACGGCCGAATTGTCGGCCACGCTCGAGACATTCATGAACGACCACGTCTACCCGGCCGAGAGTGTCTACGACGCTCAGATCGCCGCGAACGACAATCCGCACGAGCAACCGCAGATCATGCGGGATCTGCAGGCACGCGCCCGCGAACTCGGGTTGTGGAACCTGTTCATGACCCACGACGGCCTCGGCGCGGGATTGACCAATCTCGAATACGCGCCGCTCGCCGAGATCGTCGGCCGTTCCATCATCGGGAACGAGGCGATCAACTGCTCGGCACCCGATACCGGCAACATGGAAATTCTGGCCATGTACGGCACCGAGGAGCAGAAGCAACAATGGCTGAAGCCGTTGCTGGACTGCACCATTCGATCTGCGTTCGCCATGACCGAACCCGATGTCGCCAGCTCGGACGCCACGAACATCACCTCGACCATCACCCGTGACGGGGACGAGTACGTCATCAACGGCCGAAAGTGGTACACCTCCGGCGTTCTCGATCCCGACTGCAGGCTCATGATCTTCATGGGGAAGTCGGATCCGGACAGTTCCACCTACCGCAGGCAGAGCATGATTCTGGTTCCGGCCGACGCCCCCGGCGTAGAAGTGGTGCGTGACCTCCCCATGTTCGGGTTCCAGGATCGTCTGGGCCACGGCGAAGTCCAGTTCACCGACGTACGTGTGCCCGCCGCCAACATGCTGGGAGAAGAGGGCGACGGATTCGCCATCGCACAGGGTCGACTCGGCCCCGGCCGCATGCACTACGCCATGCGCGCGATCGGTATGGCCGAGCGCGCTCTGGAGATGATGTGTCGGCGCTCGCTCGTACGTCAGGCGTTCGGTGGCCCGTTGGCCGACCAAGGCGTGGTGCGTGAGTGGATTGCGCGCAGCCGCATGGAGATCGACCAGATCCGGTTGTTGGTGCTGAAGTCGGCTTGGTTGATGGATACCGCTGGAAATGCCTCGGCCCGTTCGGAAGTGGCGGCCATCAAGGTGGCTGCGATGGAGGTTGCCCACAAGGTCGTCGACCGAGCGGTGCAGACCTACGGTGCGGCCGGAGTCAGCAACGACACCATTCTCGCTCGGCTCTACGCCATCACCCGAGCTCTGCAGATTGCCGACGGCCCCAACGAGGTCCATCTGCGGACCATCGCCCGACTCGAAGTCAAGAGGTACGCATGAGTACACCGAAATTGGACGGCAAAGTCGCACTGGTGACAGGAGCCAGCCGTGGGCTGGGTCTGGCGATCGCACGGGGTCTGAAGGACGCAGGCGCGACCGTCATCGTGTCGAGCCGCAAGCTCGAGGCCTGCGAGAGCGCAGTGGCGAGCCTGGGTGATGCGGGCCCGGGCAGCGCACATCCGTACGCACTTCACGTCGGAAACTGGGACAGCATCGAACCGGCAGTCGACGACATCATCGCGCAATTCGGTGGCTTGGACATCGTCGTAAACAACGCCGGCATCGCCCCGCTGGCGGAGAACCTGGTATCGGTGACCGAGGGGCTGTGGGACAAAACGATCGAGGTCAATCTCAAGGGACCGTTCCGACTGATGGCCGTGGCAGGGGACCGGATGGTTACTGCCGGAGGTGGATCCATCATCAACATCTCGAGCATCGGAGCCGAGCGACCCAGCCCACCCGAGGCGATGTACGCAGCAGCCAAGAACGGGCTCAATGCGCTGACCCGAGCGTTCGCCCAGGAATACGCGCCTACTGTGCGCGTCAACTGTGTGATGCCCGGAGGTTTCGCCACCGACATGTCCGAGAACTGGGACGAGGAGTTCATCGGCAAGATCGTCGACCGGCTCCCGGCCGGGCGGCTGGGGCGGCCCGACGAGATCGCCGGCTTGATCACTCATCTCGCATCGGACGAAGCCGGGTACACGACGGGCGCGATCATTCCGGTCGACGGCGGCCGTACTTCGGTGTACTGACCGATCACTCGTATTGTCCGACAATCAGTTTGGAAGTGGACACATGACCCAGGACATGTTCTCGCTGACCGGCCGCGTCGCTGTGGTAACCGGTGCCTCGTCGGGGCTCGGCCTCGGTTTCGCCCGGGCCCTCGCCGCGGCCGGCGCTACGGTGTACGCGGCCGCGCGACGGCTCGACCGGCTCGAAGCGTTGTCGGCCGAGATTCCGGCGATCGTGCCCGTTCGTTGCGACGTCACCGACGACCGCGACCGCCGAGCACTCGTCGATCGATGCCTCGAGGAATACGGCCGGCTCGACGTCGTGATCAACAACGCGGGCAAGCCGGGTCCGCCCAACGCCGAGGACGAGACGCTGGACGGTTTCCAGTCCATCCTCGACGTCAACCTGATCGCCGGGTTCCATCTGGCCACGTATGCGGTCGGCAAGATGCCGAGTGAGGCAACAGCGTCGATCATCAACATCTCCTCGGTGATCGGGCTGGTGTCCACTGCGCCTATCGGAGGTGCAAGTTACGCGGCGTCGAAGGCAGGCACGCTCGGCCTCACCCGTGAACTGGCCGGTCAGTGGGGTCGACGAGGCATTCGCGTCAACGCCGTGGTGCCGGGGTGGTTCGATACCGAGATGACCGATGGCCTGTTCACCAACGACAAGTCCGCAGGGTGGGTGCGGCGGAACACCATGCTCGGACGCGGCGGCGTCGACGGCGAGATCGACGGAGCCGTGCTGTTTCTGGCCTCGGATGCCAGCTCTTACATGACCGGTCAGACCCTGGTGGTCGACGGCGGATGGACTGCTCGCTGATGTTGGCCGTGCAGGTCCTTCAGTGGGGGAGCGCACCGGAGTTCCAGGAGGTGCCGGACCCGGTGCCGACCGGGCACGAATTATCGATCCAGGTGGACGCAGCCGGACTGTGCGGATCCGATCTGCACGTGATGAACTCGAGCGCAGAGACTTTCGACTACGACCTGCCGCTGACGCTGGGGCACGAAGTGGCCGGAACGGTCGTCTCGGCGGGACCGACGGCAGACCCTTCCTGGATCGGTCGCGCCGTGGTCGTACACGGCATCTGGAGCTGCGGAACGTGCCCGAACTGTCTGCGGGGCCGAGAGAACTACTGTCGCAGTCTCGCTCGGCGTCCCGACGGTCGGCTGGCCCCCATCGGAAACGGTCTGGGGTACCCGGGCGGCATCGCAGAGCTGATGCTGGTGCCGTCCGAGCGCGTACTGGTTCCGATCGGTGATCTCGATCCTCTCGGTGCCGCGCCTCTGGCGGACGCGGCACTGACCGCGTATCACGCCATTCGCACCAACTCCGCCGTGATCGACGACCGAAGCAACGTGGTCGTGATCGGAGTCGGCGGTCTCGGCCACCTTGCCTTGCAGATCCTGCGCACCATGGGCGTGCCGCACATCATCGCAATCGACTCCAAGTCCGACGCTGCTGCCCTGGCCGAGTCCTCGGGAGCGCACGAGTTCTACGAGTCCGTTTCCGCTGCGACGCAACGGCTCACGGCACTGGACGGGGCAGATCTCGTCCTCGACTTCGTCGGTGCGCCGACCACGACCGCCCCGGCGGCCGCCTTGCTGCGCTCCGGGGGTTCTGTCGTGGTGGTAGGCAGCGCCGGCGGCCGACTGACAGTCGGGAAGGATGTCGGTCTGGCCGCAGGATGGACGGTGGATGCACCGTTCTGGGGTACGCGTGCCGATCTCGAAGCCGTTGTCGAACTTGCGCAGGACGGCCTGCTGCGCGCCGAAATCACCATCTTCCCCTTCACCGAGGCGATCTCTGCATACGACCGGTTGCGGGACGGATCCGTCACCGGCCGTGCAGTTCTCGACATGAGCGCATCACGTACCAGGAAAGAGTCACACCAGTGAAACGGCTTGCCCGCGAGATGGTCATCCGCGCCGAACAGACCCCCGATGCCATCGCAGTCGTCGACGAGGACGGCAGCCACACGATCCGGACCGTGGTCGAGGCGGCGACATCCCTCGCCGACGTGTTCGGCGGCACCGACCCCAGCCCACCGACCCTGGTGATTCAGGCCGACAACACCTGGGGCACCGTGGCGGCTGCCCTCGGTGTCGGTCTCGCCGGCGGTGTGGTCGCGGTGGTCAGCCCGCACGCAATGGAGTCGGAGTTCGCGCTGGCACTCGAGGACATCAGACCGGACGTCGTCGTGGGAACGCCCGAGGCCCTTCGTCATTGGGGTGTGCCCGACGAGCATTTTCCCGTGGACAAGCCCGCCTTCGGCTCGTACCGCGTACGAGCGACGAGTGGTGCCTTCGCCTCTGTCGCGCGATGGAACGGAGGCGATGCGATTGCTATGACCTCGGGTTCGACCGGCCGGCCCAAGTGCGTGGTGCAATCCGAGGACGCGATCAGATATGCGTCTCGATCCACCATCGATGCCGTCGGTCTCCGCCCGGGCGAGGCGATCGGTGCCTTCGTTCCGCTGTCGTCGGTTGCCGCATTCTGCTTCGGAATGTATCTGCCTGCGCTACTGGGAGGTCCGATGGTCGCCATCGGGAAGTGGTCCCCGGAGGTGGCTCTGCGGGCGGCGAAGGAACACCGGATTGCCTGGACGATGCTGGTACCGACCATGGCGCTGCAGCTCTCGGTCGCACCGAACTCCGAAGGCGCACTGGACACGATGCGCGCCATGACGGTCGGCGGCGGACCGATGAACGAGCGCGCGCTCGCCAAGGCCGAACAGTGGTTGCACACCACGTTCCTCCGGGTGTTCGGAATGTCCGAGTGCTTGGGCCACACGACACCCGCTCTCGACGACCCGGTGTCGATCCGCCTCGGACGCGACGGTCGGCCGTTTCCCGGCACCACCGTGCGGGCCGTGGACTCGGACGGCCGTCCGCTCCCTGCGGACGACATCGGCGCGGCGCAGGTCAAAGGCCCGTCACTGTTCGTCGGTTACGCACGAGTCGGGACTCCGGTGCCGCCCGAACTGACGCCCGACGGCTTCCTTCCAACGGGTGATCTGGTGGAGGTCGCGTCGGACGGTTCTATTCGCGTGATGGGCAGGCAGAAGCAGATCATCATCCGGGGCGGACGCAACATCGACATCAACGAGGTCGAGTCGGCCATTGCCTCCCTGAAGTCCGTGGTGCAGGTCTGCGTCGTGCCGGTACCCGACGACCTGCTGGGTGAGAGGGCAGCGGCTCTCGTCGTCACCGGTGGTGAGCAGCTCGGGCTCGACGACATCACAGCGCAATTGGCGATCGAAGACTTCCCCAAGTCTAAGTGGCCGGAGTACGTGTTCACCGTGGACGATCTACCGCAGAATCGTGTCGGAAAGCTGTCGCGACCCGATGCGACAGCATTGGCTCGGCAGCTCGCTGCTACAACTGACTCGAATTCACATCGAAAAATGTAAACTCGACCGAAGCTGGAACACGCGCTATCAGTAGGGGCAACCATGACCGTAGGAACCGACGTCCGTCGCGAGAGCCCGCGGTCCAAGCGAACGCGCATTCTGTCCGCGGCGATCGACCATTTCGGCAAGGTGGGCTACGAGCACACCAAATGGGCGTCGATCGCCGACGAGGTCGGCATCGGTCAGACCGCGCTCTACCACTACTTCGAGTCCAAAGCACACTGCTTGCTGACCATCATGCGCATCGAACTCGCGGACTCCGCTGCCCGTTTCGTAGCGGCCACCGATGGCGTGACGCACGCCGAGGACGCCCTTCGTGCCGCGATTGCCGCATCCTTGGCCGCATCGCCTCAGGACGCATTGGCCCGCCGCATTCTGCACAACCACATGGACCTCCTGGCGACCGAACGGCAGTCCGCCAAAGAAGAGGCCGAACGAGTCGAGTGCCGTGCGCTCGTTCAACGGATCGAGCAGGACTGGACCGCTCTGATCGGGCGGGGGATCGAGGCGGGCCAGTTCGCGGAGTCGAATCCGACAATGTCAGCGCGTTTGGTCCTCGCTCTGGTGGTCAGCGTATGGCGGTGGTACCGGCCCGACGGCCGACTGACCATCGACGACATCACGGTTCTGGTCACGGACGCGGCCATCCGGGTCGTACGGAAGTAGCAGCACGAGCGTTGTCACGCGGTATCCTGCGCACCAACGAACTGAACAGAATTCACTTAGGAGAAATATGTACAACCTGGTACTTGTCGCCGCCCGTCCGGACGAGTGGACTCACGAGCAGTTCATCACGTGGTGGCGGGGCGAGCACGCCGATGTCACGTACCCGCTACCCGGCTTGCTTCGCTGGCAGCACACCGAACTACTCGAAGCATTCGGAGGCAAATCGCAAGGGTGGGACGGGTTGTCGGTGCTCAGCTTCGAGTCGCGCGACGCACTCGAGGCCGCCTTGGCCAGCGACGAGTGGAAAGCGGCCGTCGACCACGTCGGAACCATGGGTGGCCGACGGATGATGTGGTACGGCGACGAGAAGACGATGGTGCCCCTCGCGAGCGACGCGGGATGACGTCGTCGTGGGCCGACCCAGGCTGCTTCGAGGTGGCAGACGGCGTTCATCGAGTTCCTCTCCAGATGCCTCAAGACGGCCTGCGTGCGATCAATGTGTATGTGCTGGAGAGTCATTCCGGTCTGGTCCTGATCGACGGCGGGTGGCACCGTGCCTCCACCCACGACGAGCTCGTCGACGCCTTGTCTCGCATCGGACGTCGGCCGTCCGAGATTCACGACGTGTACGTCACCCACGTGCATCGTGATCACTACACGTTCGCCGTCGAGCTACGGCGTCGATACGGGACCCGGGTGCATCTCGGTGCCGCCGAGGCCCCCGGAATCGAAGCGATGGGTCGATTGCGTAGCAACGTTCCGGTCAGCTCGATCCGTGAGCTCGAGCGAGCCGCCGCGTTCGAGATCGCCCGCACCGCGTTGGAGAGCGGGACGGCCGAACCCTTCGACGCCTCGGACTGGGAGCTGCCGGACGCGTGGTTGCAGCCCGGTCCCCTCGACATTCCCGGCCATACGGTAGTCGCTGCACACACCCCTGGACATACCAAGGGCCACATGGTGTTTCACGACGCAGACCGGAACCTGTGCTACACCGGAGACCACGTGCTGCCCACCATCACGCCTTCGATCGGGTTCGAGCTGGGGGAGTGGGACCTCCCGCTGGCCAAGTATCTGACGTCTCTGACCGTGATGCTCGACGAACCGGACCGGACGATGTTGCCGTCGCACGGCCATCCGGGTGCGGGCGTGCACGAGCGTTGCCGGCAGTTGCTCGCGCACCATGATCGACGCCTCGCCGCTACCGAGAGCGCCGTCCGATCTGCGGGTCGCGCAACCGGATTGGACGTGGCATCCGCACTGATGTGGACCCGACACGATCGATCCTTCGCCACCCTGGACAGCTTCAACCAGATGGTGGCGACCTGCGAGACGCTTGCGCACCTGGACGTTCTGGTCCAGCGCGGCAGACTGTCGGCGCAGACCTCCGACGGGGTGGACTTCTTCACCACCTGCTGAGGAATCTGGCCGACAGCCCTGCCGGATCGGTCAGTCGCAGGTCCAGCCGCCGTCGACGTACAGCTCGGTCCCGGTGACGAACGTGGAGTCGTCCCCGGCCAGAAAGGCAACGGCAGCAGCCACTTCGGCCCCGGTTCCCAGTCGACCCATCGGGGTGTGCGCGATCATGGCGCTGTGCCGGTCGGATCCCTCGTAGCGTTCGAGCAGCTGCGTGGTGCCGATGAAGCCGGGGTGGATGGAGTTGACGCGGACACCTTTGGTGGCCCAGTGCAGGGCAGCGTTCTTGGTCATCGTCCGCACAGCGCCTTTGGCTGCAGCGTAGGCGAAGCTGTTACCGAGGCCGCCGACGCTGCCGAGGATGGAGCAGATGTTGACGACGGAACCTCCACCCGATCGCTCGACGTACGCGCCCGCATGCTTCATTCCGAGCCACGTCCCGGTCTGACTGACTTCGACGACTCGGTTGTACCGGTCGAGATCCTCGTCGACCACCGTTCCGAGACTTCCGATGGCACCGTTGTTGACTACCGCATCCAGCCGGCCGTACCGCGTGGCCACAGTGTCGACAACGTTGTGCCACTGCTCCTCTCGGGTAATGTCCAAGCCGATCGGTAGATGTCGTTCGCTGCCGGTGTGTTGGTCCACCAGTGCTGCGCATGCGGCACCGTCGAGATCTGTCACAACGAGGCAGGCGCCCTCCGACGCCAGACGTTCGACTATGGCGCTGCCGATTCCTCCGGTTGCCCCGGTGACCAGAACGACTTTGTCCTGAAGCCGAGACAGCACGCCGGTCACAGCTTGCTCAGCACGTTGCGTCCGCCGACGAGCATGGCCGCGGCGACACCGATAGTGGTCACGCCTGTCATCAGCAGCGCCATCGCCGCGACGAGCGGGTAGGAGCCGTTCTGCCACATGTCGAACAGCAGCGTGCCCATCACCTGGGTGGTCGACGCTCGCACCAGCAGTGACGCGGCGAACTCATGGGTGAGCAGAATGAACATCAGTGCAACGGCACTGAGAATTGTCGGACGCATGAGCGGCAACATGATTCGAAGGTTGGTGACGAACGGGGACGCACCGCTGGTGGCCGACGCCTCCGTGTACGTGTTGCCGAGCGACAGCATTGCCGTCATCTGCATCCTGGTCGAGAACGGCAGCATCAACACGATGTAGACGAGGATGATCACCGTTCTGGTTCCGTAGAGGATCAAGGGCGGCTCGGTGTACGTGAGCAAGAATCCGACGCCGAAAATCACGGCCGGTATGCCCAGCGGCAGCGCGGTCATGAGGTCTGCGATCAGCGCGAGAATTCTGAACCGCCTGCCCCGGACGAGTAGGTTCGCCATGAGGTAGCCGAGCGGAATACAGATGGCGACCGCGCCCAGTGACGTCAGCACACTCGTCAGGACCGACTCGACCACCGCAGTGGTGTCCAGGAGCGCCCGAAAGTTGTCGAGCGTCAACAGACTCCATGACAACGATCCCGACCAATAGGGTGTCAGCGACACGATGACCAGGCCCAGTAGTGGGATGACCAAGGCAAAGAGCGCGAACACGACGACGGTGACCGTGGCCCAGGTGGCTTTCCCCGTGGATGGTGCGAACGCCTTACCGCCGTGGGTGACGAAGCGAGTCTGATTGCCCAGCAGTGCTTTCTGCGCCAACACCAGGACGAGTCCGAAGATCACCAGCGGAGATCCTGCCGCGGCCGCGGCAGCGAAGTCCGATGGGGACTCCGACACCCGGCGATACATCTCGGTCGTGAGTACTTTGACGCCGCTGTTCGCACCCAGCAGCAACGGCCCGGTGAACTGGCCAAGACCGAGGAGCAGCGCGATACCGCCGCCGTAGATGAGGGACGGTCGCAGCAGGGGAAGGACGATCTTGAAAAAGATTCCCACGGTGGACGATCCGCTGACCTGAGCCGCTTCGAGATGCTCGGAGCTGATGTTCTGCATACCGGAGCTGACGAACAGATACACGAAGGACGTCAGGCCGAAGCCGGTGAGGATGATGATCCACGGGACGGTGTACACGTCGATCGGACCACTGTCGGATCCGCTCCACCAGGGCAACACCCGTAGGAGCACGTTGAGGTAGCCGGGCCCGGGGGACAGCAGGAACGCCCACCCGACCACACTCGCCACCGCGGGCATCACGATCGGCAGAATAGGGATGACGCGAAGCCAACCGAGCTTGGCGGGGAGCCTGCTCGCAGCGAAAGCCAGCAAAGTTCCCAGCACCATGGCGATGACCAAAGATCCCAGCGCCAACGCCACGGTGGTCCGAAGAGTGACTCCGATGTCGAAGCGGCCGTACTGACTTCGGTATCCGGCAGCGCCGTCCTCGAAGGCCAGCATCTGTAGTCGCACCATGGGGAGTACGACCAGGTAGGCGAGAACGGCGAGCACGGCGGCGTATCCGATTCGTGCACGCCAGGTCGGCGAGATCGTCAGCGAGCGCTTGCCGGGCGACTCGACCAGCTCGGGGCGTTCGATGTCGACGGCGGTTGCCATCACGAGCTCTTTCCCGCGGAACCGACGAGCTCGGAGCTCGTGGCGGAGGACGCGTCGGGAAGTGGGTACACCCTCAGGCACGAGGGCGCGAAGCTGACGACGACAGGTTGCCCAGGGCGGCTTCGTCTGAGCGCCGCGCTGTGGTCGGCCGCTGCGGCTCGGAGTGTCAACTGCTCGTCGCCGGTCTTGACCCCCACGTCGAAGTACCGACCGCCGTACTCGTGTGTCACCAGCTCTGCGTGCAGAGCTATGTTTCCCGCGGGAACCTGGTCGACGTTGTCGTGCAGGAGCACGTCGTCCGGTCGGAATCTGGCTACGGCACGGGTGCCCTCGTCGGCACGCTCACGGACGGTGGCCGTCTGCAGGTCGATCACGTCCGAGCCGCTGGTGACCCAACCGTCGTGGCCACGGTGGAGTTCGAGGCGATTGCCCATCCCGATGAATGCAGCCACGTATTCCGAAGCCGGATTCTCGAACACGTGCTCGGGCTCGTCGTACTGCTCGATCTTTCCGGCCTTCATGATCGCGAGCCGGTCGCCGAGTGCAAATGCCTCGGACTGATCGTGGGTGACGAACACCGCGGTGAAGCCGAGCTGTTGATGGAGCTGATGGATCTGAGAACGAACCTGATCTCGCAGGCGCGCATCGAGATTGCTCAGCGGCTCGTCGAACAACACCAGATCCGGCTGCGCTACCAGCCCTCGCGCCACCGCAACGCGTTGCTGCTGGCCACCGCTGAGTTGGGACGGGTACCGGTCGAGTAGGGCACCGCAATCGACCATGTCAGCGGCGGACTCCACCGCTCCGTCTGCAATCGCCTTCTTCAATTTACGAACCTTCAACGGGTACCGGATGTTCTCGGCGACCGTCATGTGGGGCCACAGTGCGTAGGACTGGAACACCATGCCGATACTTCGCTTGTGCGCCGGCACATGCACTTTCGACGCCGCATCGAACACGGTCCGACCCGCGAACGAGATCGAACCGCCCTGAGGTGTTTCCAGACCGGCGAGGCATCGCAACGTCGTGGTCTTTCCGCAGCCGCTCGGTCCGAGCAGGACCAGAAACTCGCCCTGCTCGATCTCGAGGTCGAGGCTGTCTACGACGACGTTCGTACCGTAGGTCTTCGTCAGTCCGGAGACCGCGAATCGAGAGGTCATTGCATACTCACTTTCGGAGCATCGGTGTACGCACACCCGCAGACGATGAACGTCGACTGATGTTCGCTTCTGTCACATGATGTTTCGTAGTCCGGTCGCGGAGGCGAGGGCCGACGTTCTTCTGCAGCTGTCGACAGTCAGCCTTGGAACAGGGTCTGCCACTCCTGCGAGTACTGCTCTACCTTCTCGGGCGTCAGCTCGGCGATGTCCGGAGACGCGATGTCCTGAGCTCGAGCGACGGCACCCTCGATGTCCGGCAGAACGGCCGCATAACCGCTGTTCAGTGCTTGCTGTCCTTCGGCCGTCACCATGAAGTTCGCGAGCACCTGCGCTGCGTTGGGGTGCTGCGAAGCACTGAGAACCTCTGTGTACCACGGTGTTCCCCATGGCTTGCTGGGCAAGACCCAGTCGACCGGAGCGCCGGCGGCAACCTCTGTGACGAGCGGCTGAACCATCGGACTCACTGTCACCTCGCCCGACGTCAGTGCCTGCGCCACTGCGAGCGCGCTGGGGTACACCCTCGGTGCCAGCTCGGCAATCTGGTTCCAGTAGTCCGCACCGAACGTCTTGGAGTAGTACTTGTAGAGATCGACGTACGACGCGAACCCGGTGGGATTGACGATGCCGATCTTGCCCTGAAACTTCGGATCGATCAGATCTTCGGGAGCGCTGACGCCGTCCGGTACCGCGGAGGTGTTCCACCCAAGTCCGAACACTGCTGCACTGGAGAGGAAGAACCGGTCGTTGATGACACTGTCTGCCGGATCGAATGCGGGCGCGTCCAGGTCGGGGCCGACCAGATCGGTCGAGAACTTACCGGATTCGGCGGCGTTCTCGATCCAGGACGCGTCGGTGGTCATGTGGACGTCGGCGATACCGGCTCCTGTTCGGTTCTCCGTGTCGACCCGGGGATTGATTTCGGAGTCGGTGCCGCGCACGTACTCCATGTCGATCTCCGGATACTTCGCCTCGAATGCCGCAGTCAGCGCATCGAGATTGGCCGGCTTCTGGCTCGAATAGAGCATCACGCTGCCCTCCTCCTTCGCGGCAGCAACCACAGCATTCCAGTCGCCCTCGACTGGCGCGGACGCGGAGGAAGACGACCCTCCGCACGCGGTGAGGCCTATCAGCGCGGCCGTCGCCATCACGGCAACTGTCGTCGTCCTGAACTTGTTCATGCCTGCGTTCCTTTCGGGCACGTCGGTAACTTTCCGCGGACTCGGCGAGCCACCGGAGACGTGGAGTCGTTCGACATCCGATCGCAGACTCGACCCGGAAGCTCGAAGTCATTCAACCGTCGTTCCAAACTGAACTGATGTCAGTTTGAAATGTAGCCGCCTGCGCGTGTGATGTCAATCACCAGGTGAGGGCGGGGGTGGGTGCTGGCGGACCTCTTCACCGTCCAATCGGTGCACCTGGAGAGTGGCCGCGCCCACCGGCTGCCGACGACACCCGAACTGCTCTGTCGTCGACACCGAACTTCAGACGGGACATCCTGTTCGAGCGCTCGGGGGGATCCAAGTGAACTCTTCCCGGGTTGCAGGCACGGCTGAGTCCTCACACGCCCGGTGGACCGGATTCCGCATCGGCGTAAGGCCGTCCCGAGTAGCGGAACGGGTGTCCTGCGAAGCTGTGCGGATGGCTTTCATCATCAGGCTGACGACGTCGATCGATGCGGACCCGGCTGTGGTCTTCGATCTGGAATCGGATGCTGTCGTTCACGCCGAGTCTCAGGGTTCGTTCGATGAGCGCGTGCGGGTTGACTCGGGTCGAAGTGATCTTCGCTTGGGCGATGAAATCGAAATCCGTTCCAGGCACCTCGGTGTGTGGTTCACCTTGACCAGTCGCATCACGGAGTACGAGCCCTCACGATATTTCGTGGATGAGCAAATAATCGGCCCCTTTGCCTCGATGCGTCATGAGCATTTGTTTCTCGCACGACGTGAACACACGCACATGGTCGACATCATGTCGGTGACATTCCGTGGCGGACGACTCGGCGCTGTGATCCTGGACGTCCCCGGCAAGCTGTATCTTCGGCGCGTCCTGTGCGTTCGGAATGCGTACATCAAGAAGCTCGCGGAATCGGAGAAGGAAACTCGTCGACGGTAGACGTCTGCAATCTGACACCGACACAACGGTTCTCGATCCTGTTTTGTGCGACCTCAGGCTGCATTCGGTTCGAAAGATGCTGATCGGTATATTTTGAGGCAGACTGGCAACCCGGACATAGTTCGCTCGAACGAGGAGAATTGCCATGCGATCGACCAGTCAAATTCTGCTCGGGGCTCTACTTTGCGCCCCAGCACTATTGGTGTTCCCCGCGACGGCCTCGGCGACGCAGTCGACAGACGTGACGTACGCGTTCGAGGTCGACGGGTCGACCGTGACAAACACGATCACCAACAATTCCGGTAGCGAACTGACCTGCGGCACATCGTTGGCTCCCGCACCGGGCGGAGTGCTGCCTCCAGTGTGGGAGGTCGTCGGCAACGGTCAGTCGCTGTACTCGACCGACGACGCGGGCCAGGCCGGAATCAGTACCCAGCACGTCACCGATATCCCGGCCGGCACCTATGTTGCGCTGGCATCGTGCGTTACCGAAGGCGTCGATCCCACAACAGCGTGGGTGTCGGACTACCCCGGCCTCCCCGACGTCCTCGCAACCCTGCCGTGGACCTCGTACACCGTCCAGCAGGCATCGCCGATCGTAACGATCGAAAGTTGAGCGCTGGAACCTGATTCGGTCCCTGGCAGCTCTGCCTAACCGATACGTTTCGAGGAGGAGTCGAATTCGACCGTCCGGCAACGTAATCGACGATGACGATGAACTCGGGGTCGCGTTGGGCTGTGGCTTCCCACGATGCGGTGGTCCAGGAATCGTCGGAAATGTTGCTGCCACCGGCTTCTCGGATGATCTGCGACGGAGCCGCGGTGCGGTGGGACGTGAAGGCTCGGGGTCGGCGTCGTTGAACAGAAACCACCCGTGCGCGATCGCTGGTGTCCGAGCGACGTGATCAGCGTCGACGGCTGTCGGTGCGGGATACTGGATCGATGGTGGTCGTCCGATCGAGAGATCCAGCTGACCTGCCGCGGTGTGTGGAGGCGCTGATCGAGGTCCACCAATCCGACGATTATCCGCATCGTTGGCCACACGATCCGGCTGACTGGTTGACACCCGAGAACATGGCGGCCGCGTGGGTTGCCGAGCATGAGAATCGCATCGTCGGACACGTCGTCATCGTCGACAAGGCAGGCGCCCTCTGGGTGTCCCGACTCTTCGTGCGACCGAGACACCGGGGCTCGCTCGTCGGAGATGCGCTGTTGCGGCAGGCGCGAATTGGAGGTGCGTCGGTGCTCGATGTCATCGAGCGCTCCGGCAAAGCGATCGAACTGTACGAACGCACCGGCTGGACGCTGGTCGACACGCGTCCGGCAGAGTGGACCATGTCCGACGGACGTAGGCCGGTCGAGCGAATCTACCGTGCGGATCCGCGCTCGAACGAGCTCACCTCGCGGCGTCCACTACGCCCGTGATCGTTTTCGATGCCGATCACGAGGGGACTGGGACGCTCACTCTCAAACCCGGTGCAGTCACGATGTCCATCAATTCTTCGACCGTGAGTAGTCCAGCCGAGGAAGCATCGATCCGACTGCCGTCCGGTGCGAATGCCTGAACGCGTCTGCTCGTCTCGCCATCCGAAATATCGACGACGATGCCGTCGGCCAGGGTGCGTCGCTCGTCGACGTAGCCGGCGAAACACGGGCCTGGGGGCTGATCGGACTTACTCACTGTCACCGTCAGGCCACCCTCGACGCTGCCGATCGAGAGGACTCCACTCGCACTGGTGTCCCCGCCGGCGATGCCTCCCCCTGGGGAACTACTGATCGGTCCGAACACCAAGCTCGGCCCCATCGAATCGGGCTCTGCAGTGGCACCTCTGGGTAGCGCTCCGGCCAGTGCCTCAGACATCGCGGCCGCCTTGGCTTGCGAGAACCAGGGGTAATCCGGATTGTCGTAGGACCCATTCGGGACGTAGGCGAAATTGACGCGGTGCAGGTCCTCGGGCTGCGTAACCTCGTCGCACCCGGGGATCGTTATCGCATCGGGCTGAGGGTTGTGCAGCAGTCCCGCCACGACGACGCCGACTGCCACGATCGCAATAATCACAGCGGCCGTCGACCAGGCAGATTTCGAGGATCGCGGACGCATTGTATTCATGGGTTCCCTTCCTGCTCAGACCACCGTCGCATCGAGGTCGATACTTGCACGCTCGTCGACAACCCCTCGCAGACAATTGTCATGCGATGAGCAAGTCGGTTTTCGTAAATAGCTGCCGACAGTCGTTCTCAGGTCAGTCGCCGGACTCTCCACATTCCCATGCCACTCGCAATGAGAGCGAATGTGAGCATGAGGCCGGTTTCGATGGCTTGGAATCGCCAGAACTTGTCTTCGGTGTAGAAACGGATGTCGTAGCGGTCGACGCCTTGCTCACGTAGGCACTCGTCGAATCGTGCTGCACGATCGAGGGTTTCGAGTCGAGTGCGCTCCGTACGCTCCTCGTTCGTCTCCCCGGGACGTGGATTCCAGTAATCGTCCGGGTACGGCTGCGCGCAACGATCTGTTTCAGGTCTTATGGCGGCTCCGCTGGCGTCGACGTACCCGGCGTGAACGACCCACGTTCCATCGGTGGCGTAGTACGGGTCCGGGGGATATTCCGATTCGCGATACAAGCCGTTGATCGGCTCACTCTCGACGGTGGGCGATCCGTAGTGCTCGCGTGCGATCCACGTGAACGCCACCGGAACGAAGAAGAGAAAAATGAAGAGGGTGGCGAGCATGGACATAACTCCGCTGCGAAACATCAGCACCAACGTGCTGCCGACGAGCAGCATCAGCAGTGTGTAAGCACCCAGAACGACGCCGGCTGTTTCGAAGTGAGGGAAGTCGAACCACGAGAAACTGAGGGACGGTCCAACAAGGACGCTCGAGGAATCCCGAGACAGGCCCGTTGCCCAATGCAGTGCCAAGCCGAGACACGTCATGGCCGCCGAGATGGGTAGGAAGACAACGATGACGGGCGCGAGGTACCACTTGATTCGACTCGTGAACTGGGTCAGCGCCAACACATGGGTACGTGCGTCCACTTCACGGGCGAATGCGGGGACTCCGACGAACATCCCAAGCAGCAACGGTGCAAGCAACGCACACAGCGTCGACAAGGTCAGTGCGGTCTCCGGTCTGCACGGCCCGACATCGTTCCATCGAGAACACATTCGCAAGAACGACCACGATATCTGCGGATAGCGTGGAACGTAGAACCCAGCCGTCAAGGTTGCCACGATCAGGATCGCGATGATGCTCAGCGAGATCAGCAGCGATGTCCGGTTCAATCGCCACGCAGTCCACATCACGGACGTATCCGCCCATCCGTGAGCGTCGACTCCGACGTGCGTGTGTCACGCAACGGCGAACCGTACTGTGTTCGCCAGCGGATCGCGGTATGCCATGGTCACCGCGTTGGGTGCCAATGTGCAAGCGCCGCAACACAGACGGTCGACGCGATGTCCGCGCCATCGACGACCGCCAATCTCGCCACAGCTCTCATGATCATGATCGGCGACACTACAGGCCGGACGAGTCCGGCTCCCGGACGATCGCGCCACAGTCGAATGTCCGACCCATGGTGCATGATCGCTGGCATTGGACGCGTCGACCGAAAGGAAACCGAGATGTCAACAGAACCCGAGGCCGGCCCCGGCGTCACGGTGGTCGTCTCTCACACGACCCAGCCGAACCAGCGCGACGCTGTCCGAGCCCTGTGGGAAAAGCACATGGCTCCGGCTGTGCTCGACAATCCCGGGCATCTGGCGTACTACTACTGTCTCGATTCCGACGATCCCGATCGCATCACTGCGTTTCAGCACTATCGCACCGCCGAGGATGCGGTCACATTTCTCCAGCGTCCCGCTTATCGGGAGTACGAACGTCAAGTGGCACCGCTGTTGGCCGGTGCACCACAGGTACGCACCCTCGTCCCGACGTGGATCAAGCCGGGAAAGTAGCGGGAAGACGGCGAACAGCGAATGCGGATCAGCACTCGGGGCCGCATACTTGGCCGCGAGATGAGACTTCTTTCCGTCACCTTCGCCCTCTCCGTCCTTGTCGGGTCCCTCGTTCTGTCGGCCGCACCCGTCTCGGCGGCACCGGGTAGTGCCGATTTCTATGGTGCTCCCGTTGCCGATTTGGAGGCGTACGCACCTGGGTCCATCGTGCGCCGAGAACCCGTGCCGCAGCTCGACCTTCTGGGGTCGCACACCGAGCGCATTCTGTACCGATCTGCCGATCCCCGTGATCGTGCGGTAGCGGTGTCGGGGCTTCTGATCACACCCACCCGTGCGTGGACGGGGCCCGGACCCCGTCCCGTGATCGCTTATGCGCCGGGCAGTTACGGGATCGCCGACCGCTGCTCGGGGTCCTCCGAGTTGGGACTGACAACGACGATGCCGGCGCTGTTGCCGCTTTTGGCGCAGGGGTACCAGGTGGTCACGACCGACTACCAAGGTCTCGGAACACCCGGCGAGTACGAGTTCCTTGGCCGGGTCGCCAGCGCACGTGCCCTGCTCGACTCGGCACGGGCCGCGGCACGTGAGACCGACGCACCCGTCGTGCTCTACGGCTACTCGGCGGGCGGCGTCGCGTCGGCTGCCGCCGCAGAGCTCGCCTCTGCGTACGCGCCCGACGTGTCCGTGGTCGGGGCCTTCGTCGGTGCCGCACCGACCGATCCTGTGGTCCGCGTCGAAGGCCAGGACGGCTCTGCGTGGGCCGCGACGATGCTCTATACGATCGACGGCCTGATCGGAGCGCATCCCGACCGCGCCGACGAGATACGTGCCCTCTTCAACGAACGCGGTCGGGCAGCGCTCGATGCTGCACTGGACTTCTGCAACACCGACTCGCTCGCCTACGGATCACTGCGGTCCGAAGACCTGACTGCGGACGGCACGTCGCTGAGCGCGCTGATGGTGGGTCCCGTACTGGGCCCACTGACGACGGCGAACACCGTCGGGTTCACCGCACCCGACCTACCTGTGATGATCGTGCAGGGCATCAACGACCGGTCCGTCGGAATCGAGCAGAGCCGGCTCCTGGCGCAGCGCTGGCGTGCCGCTGGTGCCACGGATATCACTGTGCGTGAGTTGGACTTCGGAACCGATCTGGTTCCGGCATTCGACCATCCGGCCGCCAATGCCGCTGCCTACCCCGAGGTGATCGGGTGGATCGATCGACTTGTCGCGCAGGTGTAATTCGATACCCAGCACGTAGTCAGTGATGTAGATCACGCATGTCCGATGTGTGCTTGCTCGTGTTCGATTCGACTTACTCGGCGCAGCTACCAGGTACACGGCGTACCGGAAAGGCTCGCTGCTTCGAGAAAGGGACCAACAGAACATGATCACCACCGGAAACGAGGCCACGGTATGAGCAGCCGCAGAAGTCTCTCCAGCCGACTCTTCGAGGGTCTCGGCCGCATCACATGGGGCTATGGAAAGCGAAAGCTGGACGAACGGCGCGCACGTAAGCGCGGAGGGCGATAAGCAGAACGGCGAGTGTGCGTAGGTTGTCCGATTCCGGCAACCTCGATCGGTACGGTGCAGGGATGGACGGATTCGGAATAGGCGACGGCGTGACACCGCTGAGCGGGCCCATGAGTGGTGTCTACGGAACCGTGGTCTGGTTCTACGAGGAGAAGCACCAACTGTTGGTTCGCTTCGGCGGCAGTCAACAGATGTACTTCGCGGGGGACGAGTTGAAACGCTGGGGAGAATAGACGCCCCTTCTGGTCTGCCGCGGAATAATTGAAGTTTCACCTACGCTGACGAATACGTCCATCATCGATCGAAAGGTCCCATCGTGCATCTGGGCGTCGACAGTTTCGTTTCTTCCGTGACCGACCCGACGGACGGCCGGGTGATCGCTCCAGAGGAGCGGATGAGTCACCTGCTCGAGGAGATCGCACTCGCCGATCAGGTGGGGCTGTATTCGTTCGGCATCGGCGAGCATCATCGCAGTGAGTACTACGACTCGGCCCCGTCGATCATCCTGGCTGCCGCGGCTGCGCGAACCGAGAACATCAGGCTCGGTAGCGCCGTCAAGGTACTCAGCGCAGACGATCCGGTGCGGGTGTTCCAAGAGTTCGCCACCCTGGACCTGATCTCGAAAGGGCGGATCGACCTGGTCGTGGGTCGCGGTTCCTTCACCGAATCGTTCCCGCTGTTCGGCCTGGATCTGGCCGATTACGACTCGCTCTTTGCCGAAAAGTTGGACCTCCTGCTGCAGATCCGCGACAACGTGGAAGTCACCTGGTCGGGTCGGCACCGTCCGGCGCTCAACCGTCAGGGGATCTATCCGCGCCCACTGCAGGACCCGTTGCCGATCTGGGTCGGTGTAGGTGGCACCCCTGAATCCTTTGCTCGCGCAGGACTTCTGGGACTCCCGCTGATGATCGCCATCATCGGTGGCGAGCCACGCCAGTTCGCTCCGCTCGTCGACCTCTACCGCCGCGCCGGCGCGCAAGCGGGTCACCCGCCCGAGCAGTTGAAGGTGGGTCTGCACGTGTTCGGCTTCGTCGCCGAGACAACCCAGGCTGCAGCCGACACCATCTATCCCGGCTGGAACGAGATGTTCACCAAGATCTCCCGTGAGCGTGGATTCGCCCGACCGAGCCGGCAACAGTTCGACGCCACTTCCGGCCCGAACGGCGCGTTCTTCATGGGCGATCCGCAGACGGTGGCAGACAAGATTCTGCGAGTCGGGGAGCAACTGGGCGGTGTGGATCGACTGTCGCTACAGATGACCAATCCACGGCTGGCGCACCGCGATCTGCTTCGCGGCATCGAATTGCTCGGTACCGAGGTCGCGCCCCTCGTGACTGGAAAATGAGGCCTACCTAGTTCGAGGCCCATTCCATCTCGTCGACGCCGGCAACCGGGTTGAGCAGTGACCGAATTTCGTTGGCGTACATCGTTCGCTTGATTTCGCCGAGAACGTCGCCTCGCGTTCCGGCCAGTTCGCCGGCGCGAGCGACGGCGTCGTCGAGCAGTGAATCGGCGGTCGATACGGCGTCGACCAGTCCGAGTGCCATGGCGTCACCTCCGCCGTAGCGGCGTCCGGTGGTGAGTGCCTCGTGGAAGGCATGCGGCGCCAGTCTCGCTCGCACCATGTCGACGGTTCCCGGGCTGTAGGTCGCGCCGATGTTGACACCGGGGAAGCAGAGAAAGCCGCGATCGGATCGCATGATCCGGTAGTCGTGCGCCATCACGAAAAATGCGGCACCACCGAAAGTGTGTCCCTGCATGGCCGCGACTGTCTGCATCGGAAGCGTCAGAAAGCGCACCAACATCTCTTGAACGGTGCCGATGAATCGGTTGATCTGGTCGAGGTTCTCGGCACCCCACGACAGATCCACTCCGGTGGAGAAGTACTTGCCTGTCGCTGTCGTGACGAGCGCAGCAGCACCGGAACTGGCCTGGACCTCGTCGAGCAGGGTGTTGATCTCGGCAACCCAATCCGGACTGATGCGGTTTTCGGTGTCGTCGACACCTCGGCTTCCGAGGTTCAGTACGAAGACATCGGCAACTCGTTCGAGGTATGGCATATCCCGAACGTACCCACATATGGTTGTTCTCACTCACAACGCCGAGGGTTCGACGGTGGTCACGAGGACGCGCTCGCCGACTCTCGACGTATCAGTTCGCGGTGACCGTAGGTGGCACCGAGAATGTCCTCGCGATTTGCCACGGAGGAGCCGACTGCGCCTGCCACCGTACCCAGCGAAGCGGCGAGCCATGCGAGGGAAAGATAGTCACCAAGAGTTGCGTCGCGACCGATCTGTGCAGTCAGGAAGTCCGGCGAAATGACCACCGCTGCCGAGAACAGTACGACTGCGAACAGCAGCGCGTACATGCAGAGCGCACCGGTCAGGACCGTTCCCAGGGTGGCTGCGTTGTACATCCAGCGATCGATCGTCGAGCTTCGGAACGATCGTTTCTCCCACAGCCCATTGGGGAAGACGACCCACACCGTCATGGCGATCACTGCGGTGACTCCGATCATCGCCAGTCGTCCTAGGCTCATCGACGCTGCCATCTGCCAGATGCTCGCGTAGAACACACCGAAGGCGGACGCTGCGCTCGCGGCTGCAAGCGCGCTCGACAACGTGGGAACCAATCGCCACGGACGATTACACCGAATCATTCCCGATACCAACCTGATTCGCCCGAATATGCTCGACGTCAGGAGAACTTCGGCACCTTCCCCGGAATCACTCGGAGCCCAGCGAGAGCGAGAGTATCTCCGTGGTTGCCGTGAGGGGTCGTCGGCTTCGATCAACTCGTGCAACACCGCCAGTGCGGCCGAGACAGCGCGTCGCCGGACCGCCAGTGTCCCGAAGGAGGGCACGTACAGCGCGCCTGTCGTACCGCCGCGAATCTCGGCGATCACCGGGCGCGACCCCAGACGGCGAGGAACCTCCGACACACACAACACGATGTCGTAGTTGTCGGTGGCTTGCACCGATGCCAGCCACTGACCGAGTGGGGCGGCACCGGTTGCGGTGGGTGGGAGCGGAACCGATGCTCCGGACACCCGTAGTTCTCGCCGGTGCCCGTCGATCATCGCGTGATCGGGCAAATTCTCGATGATGGCGGACGCGACGGTCGACGCAAAGCCGTCGTCACTGACCACGCCGACCGAGAGCGGCGCGTCGTCTGCGTCGGTGGCGTGTGTGTTGTCGGTGGTGTCCGGGCCCGCTGAGGCCGGTCGATCCAAGTGCATCCAGTTCGCTTACCCGATGACACTCGATGCACACCACACGTAGATGGGTTTGTCGTCCTGCACACCGGGTAGGGCTCCAACAATCGATGTAGTCCAGCGAGAGGAAGTTTCCGATGCCGGCGAAGAACAACGAAACCGACGACCAGCCGCAGTTGAAGGATCAGGGCCTGTACGAGAAGCTTCGCGAAGAAGGCAACTCGAAGGAAAAGGCTGCTCGAATCTCGAACGCAGCTGCGAAGGAGGGCAGGGAGCAGATCGGTGAGAAAGGTGGGAAGTCCGGATCCTACGAGGACTGGACCGTGGACGAATTGACCGACAGAGCCAAAGAACTGGGCCTGGAGGGTTACTCGAAACTGAAGAAGGAGGAGCTCATCGACGCGCTCCGACACCACTGATTCATTGCGGGCGCAGCGATGAGTAGTACTCCTGCTGGGCGGGGTAGTAGTCGTCGAAACTTGGGAGGGGGTTGCCGTTTCCGGCCGCGACGAACATGTCCAGGTAGTACTCCCACCCCGGTCCGATGTCGCCCAGACCGTCCGTGCTTTCGCAGCTGTGTACGAGCACGAGAACGGTCGCTGTGTCTCTCTCGGTCAGGCGGACCTCGAGTGGCCACTGACCCTCGCCGGTCATTCGGACTGCCAGGAGGCCCGGTGCCTCACATGTTTCGATGATCATCTCCGAGGCCGGCTCGCCCTCCTCGAAACTCATGGTGACCCGAATGGCGTCGTCCGAAATGCGCTCCCACGGACCGAACCACAGTGCCGTCCGGGACGATTCGGTGAGGCGCGCCCACACGTCCTCGCGTGGTGCAGCGATCGTTCTGCTCAATTCGAGGGCGAAGCCGGTGTCGGTGGTTCTCAGTGTCCCCGTAGGTATCGGTGCCATCGAGTGATTATGCGACTCCGGTACCACTGCCGTCGAGCACCATCATCATTGCCGTTGCACGGGCACGGTGCTCGATGGAATCGACCGGATAGCCGACCGCCTCCGATATTTTGGCCAGACGATGCGCGACGCTGCTGTGGTGAAGATGCATCCGGTCGGCGGTTGCACGCAAGCTGCCCGAACCCATGTAGGTGCGGAGGGTGCTGATGAGCTCGATCCCGTGAGTGGTCGTGCGAAGTTCGGCTATGCGTACGAGATCGGGAATATCGCTGATTGCCAACGTATTTCCCCTCGCCAACAGATTCAATGCGCCGAATCTGTCGGCGATCACCACCGGCTCGAGCTCGCCGGCCTGTGCCAGAGCGAACCGTGCATTTCCGAGATGCCGATGGAGTTCGGACGCCGTCAGGGCCAACGAAACGCCTATGCAACCGGAGCCCACCAGGGCTGCGGACGGTTCACCCTGCAGTAGATACATCGCGTGGTCGTCCACCGAGATCGGGGTGGATCGTCCGGCGGTCGGCATGCTGGTTTCCGTCGGAGAGCCGGCAGCAGCAATGGCAACTCGTACCCGTGCCGTCGGCTCGATGTGCAACGCGGTCAGCGAACTCAACAGTGCGATGTCGTCGATCGGAAACAACACCGCTCGGGTGTGTTCGGCGGTGGACAGTGTGTGCCGGGGCACCAGAATGATGGCTGCGGTCAGGGCCATTCGATCGACGAGCATCTCGTCGAGTGCCAGTGCAGGGCCCACCCGTTCGATCCACACCGAGCCCATCACCACGTCGTCGACGATGACGTCCTTGGTCGCAGACCGTTCGGCGACGGCCTGGGTGAGCCAGCGACCCTTCGGATCGCAGCGCGCATGCCGTCGGTGTCCGCCGGACGCTCCGGTGATATCAATTCCGACGACACAGTCGGCCAGCGCCGCGCTGGCGCGCAGCATCGCGGACGTGTCTGCGCCGTGCCTGATCAGTGCATCGAAATAGTCGATCACACGCACCAGACCCGCGGAGTCGGCGTCGAGCTCCGCGAGCCGGTACATCAGTCCTTGCATGGACCGACGCTACGAGGCGGGTACACGAAGGCGCAAGCCCCGGCGAAGGGCGTCCAACGCCTCCGCATGTCCGCGCTTGCTCACCTCCGCGGTCGCCAGCAGCGCGGAGCCGTGGAACGTGCCGGGGAAGGAATGCAGTTCGACGCTCACTCCGGCTCGCAGCAACCGCACCGCGTAGTCGATGCCCTCGTCGCGAAGCGGATCGAGCTCCATCGTCGAGACGTACGTCGGTGGGAGACCGGCAAGATCGGTGGCGCGAGCCGGGGCGGCGTAGATCGAGACGTTCGGGTCGTTCGGTCCGCTGTAGGACTCGCCCAGGTAGTACTGCCAGGACAGGATTGCGTTGGGGCGGTGCCACATCGGTGTATCCACGAACTCGGTCATCGACACGGTGGTGAGGCGGTCGTCGAGTTCGGGGATCTCGAGCAACTGAAAGGCCACCGGAACGACACCCTCGTCGCGAGCGCGGAGAACCGTTCCGGCTGCCAGGCCACCACCGGCGCTCTGCCCTCCCACGGCAATCCGCGTCGGGTCGATTCCCAATTCGTCCGCGTGCGAGTGGATGTACGTAAGCGCCGCGTAGCAGTCGTCGAGCGGCCCGGGAAACGCGGTCTCGGGGGCGAGCCGGTACTCGACGCTCGCCACTGCGAATCCGAGTTCCCGAACGACATCCACGCAGTAGGGATCACTGGAAGCGGCTGTCCCGATTGCGAATCCGCCGCCATGGATCCATACCAACACGGGCACCGGCCCGTCGGACTGCTCCGGCGTGAAGAATCGGACGACGACGTCCGGAGCACCGTCGAGCCCGGGGACGGTGAGCTCGCGTAGAGATACTCCGTCCATCGAGAGATCGGCGAGCATGGCATCGAGGAGTGAGCTGAACGTCGACCGCGCCGACGGAACGTCGCCGAAATCGATGCTCGGAAGCATCGTGACGGCTGCGGCGAGTTCGGGGTCGAGAGTGGGGAAGTTGGTCATGCATCAATCATCACCGCGGGTGTGGCCTGTGTCACTTGTCGCGTGGAGGAATTCGAGTCCACCCCGTCCGACGGGTGTCGGACCACGCGACGGTCAACTCGGGTCGTAGAGCTTCTCCACCAAGCCGAGGGCCCACATGGCGGTGAGGGGACCACCGTCGTTGGTGAACTTGTCGGTCCGCACGATCCGGTCGCTGCGCACCGCCGGTAATCCGGTCCACAGTGGGTTGGCGTTCATCGCCTGCAGATCCTCCTCCGACGTGATCGCGGCGATCATCGCCACTGCGTCGGAGGCGGCGCTGACGTTCTCGGGTCCGTATTCGATCTCCGGGGTGGCAGCGGTCCAGGCGGAGCCGAAGCGGGCTCCCACATCCTCCAGCACAATGGATGTCACCCGGTCGCGTCCTATCGAGATCCCGCCTTGCTCCGACGTGCTGACAGGCAGGACGGCGGTATCGGCGATCGCATCGGCGTACTGCGTCGTGAGTTGGTCTACGCGAGCGGTGTATTCGTCGATTATCGTTCGGGCCTCGTCTTGCAGATTCAGTGCCGCGCCGATCGTTGTCACGTCCTCCTGCCAGCTGACTCCGGTGCCGGTGGAGCCCACCGGCAACACCGGCGCGATCGCACTCAACTGGTCGAGGATTTCTTCGATCACCTCGTCGCGACCGATGATCAGGTCCGGGTCGACGCGTGCGATGGCTTCGAGGTCGACGGTGTTTCGCGGATACAGCTCGGGCACTCCGTCTGCGAGCAGCATCCTGGTGGGCTCGGTGAGAGGACCCGGAATCTCGGGCGGAGCTTCGGTTTCCACCGGCATTCCGACGATGGGTAAGTCGAATGCCAAGGCTATGTCGAGGTCGCGGCGGCCGTCGATCACAACGACCGACTCGATTCGGTCCGGTACCTCGACGGTGCCGAACTGCGTTGTGACCGAATGGGTCTCCGAGTTTGTCGCCGCCGGCTCGGTGTCTGCACCACAGGACGAAACCAGGGATACGGCTAGGACCGCGCCGAGGGCGACGGACAAGTGGGGGAGTGTCTTCACGACTTAAGTAAACCAAACCTAATTAAGTTGTGAAGAACTGGTCAAACGTCGTACTCGACTCGCACCGACATGGGGTCGGTCTGCAACGCTCGGAAGCCGGCACCGATGATGCGTCCGAGTACCGGATTGTTCGAGAAGGATCGTGCTCGGAGGGCGACGTCGTCGTCGGGCACGAACGTTGCTGTTCCGGTGCGCCACCGGCTACCCACGCGAATGCGGATCCTCGGCTCGTCGGTGATGTTGGCTCCCCAGCCGGATCTGGTTCCGTGTTGGGAGATCAACCACGCACCGGAGTCGTCGAAGGACGCCGACACCGGCACGCGCCGGGCGAGCCCGGTTTTGCGGCCCACCGTCTCGATGTCGGTCACCAGCGAGGTTGTCACACCGATGGATGTCAATCCGTTGACGATGGGATTCGCGACGTATTTGCCGATCAAGCGCTCGTGTCGAAACTTCGCAGCACTGGCAGCGCTGGTCGGATTGCCCGTGCCGCGACGGTTGCGGAACGCGTCCCAGCCGTTGCGCTGCACCATCGTGGCGGCAGTCTTCCACGCCGGACGACTCGAATTCGGTTGCCGCCCAGCGCCGATGAGTTGCAACTGGTCGGTGTGCCACTGCAGATCGAGAGCGCCGTTGATCTGCTTGAACGCGCTGGACTTCGACGGGACGCGCAGAGCTACGCGCGGCGACTCGACCCGATCCAGCGTGCCGTCGACCAGAGAGTTCGCGACGGCCGGGTCGAGGGCCGTGGGACGGCCGAGACCCACCATGTCGCACTCGCCCGACTGGACCGCCGAACTCATCACCGAACGGGTGCGGAATCCTCCGGTCACGGCCAGTGGCACCGTTCCTGCGGCGTCGCGTACCGTCCGCGCGTATTCCAGGAAGTAGGCCTCGCGCTCTCGGGTACTCGAGGTGCCCATCATTGCGGGGGATTCGTAACTACCACCGCTGATTTCGATCAGATCGACGGATTCGCGGACCAAATGCTCGACGGTGATCCGCGATTCTTCTTCGCCGAACCCGCCGCGCTGGAAGTCTGCCGAATTCAGTTTGATTCCCACGGCGAAGCTGGGGGACACCGTTGACCTGATGGCGCGGACCACTTCGAGAACGAACCGCATTCGCCCGTCGAGGTCGCCGCCCCACGCATCGTCGCGTTCGTTGGACAGTGGCGACAGGAACTGAGACACCAGGTAGCCGTGCGCGCCATGGATCTGGACGCCGTCGAAGCCGGCCGACTCGGCCACAGCTGCTGCCGTGGCGAATCGGTCGATGATGTTGCGAATCTCGTTCTCGCTCAACGCACGCGGTGCCGGAATGCCCGGGATGTTGGGGGCAATGGCGGACGGTGCGACGGGCTTGGTGCGGGTGACGATCGGATTGGCCTGTCGGCCCGGGTGATTGAGCTGCATCCAGATGGGTGCGCCGCCGTCGGATGTCGCCTTTGCCCACCGAGCAAGTGCGTCGCGGTCGCGGTCGTCTTCGATGACGACGTTGCCCGGTTCTCCGAGATGGGATCGGTCGACCATGACGTTGCCGGTCACCACGAGGCCGTAGCCGCCCGCACCCCATTGGCGGTACAGCGTCTCGAGGCGAGAGTCGGGTGCATGCTCGGCCGTCGCCAGTCCCTCGCTCAGAGCCGACTTCATCACGCGGTTCGGCAGGATCTGCCCGCAGGCGAGTGTGAGAGGGCTGCTCAGGTCGATGACCTCGGTGTCGGGGGACATGGCGTTGCTCCGATTCCAGTGGATAGCCGTTGCGGGCTATGCTCAGCAGCATAGACATCGCGACTCTAGGTGTAACTCCGCGTTACGTCAATAACGGTCCAGAAGGGTTCGAATGGCCAATCGGAGTAGCGCGCGGGCAGACATGCTGCGCAGCGCCGCGCAATTGTTCCGTCGGCGTGGAGTGGAAGCCACCTCGTTGGCCGACGTCATCGATCACGCGGGCGCGCCGCGTGGCTCGATCTATCACCATTTCCCTGGGGGGAAGCCTCAGCTGGTGGAGGAGGCAACGCGAACCGCGGGTGCCGCGATGAGCGCGATGATCTCGGCCGGCCTGGCTTCGGCCGGTCCGGCGGCAACCGTACGGGCGATCATCGACGGATTCCGCAGCGAGCTGCTGGCGACGGATTACGTTGCAGGGTGCCCGGTCGCGCCTGCTGCGCTCGAGGGGCTGCATGCGCCGGCCGCTGTCGCGGCGGCAGGTGAGTCCTTCTCGTCCTGGGAGGACGTGATCGCGGCGTCTCTGTGGCAGCGCGGATTGGCCCGCGAGCGGTCCTACACGTTGGCGACTTTCTCGATCGCCGCCATCGAAGGCGCGCTGATCGTGGCCAAGGCGCAGCGATCCATTACCGCTCTGGACCGGACGGAAACCGAACTGTTGGCCCTGCTCGGGGCAGTACTGGACGCGTCGAACCCTCCTCGTCCGTGAGTCGGTCGCAGTCGGCGCTGTTGCTATAACGCTCAGTTACAGTTACTTTCCATTCGAGAACTATGCCGATCGTCATAGTCGAAGGGATCCTGATGTCGTTGCCTACAACTTCCCGTCACCGCGCAGATGCCCCGCCGCGGAGTCGGCGATACCTGGCACTGCTCGTCATCTGCGCAGCCGAGTTGCTCGTCGTTCTCGACAACACCGTCGTCAACGTGGCGCTGCCCTCCATGGGGTTGCAGCTTCGTGCCGATATCAGCGGCCTTCAGTGGGTGGTCGACGCGTACACGCTGACGTTTGCCGGACTGTTGCTTGCGTTCGGTCACCTCGGTGATCGCTACGGCCGCAAAAAAGTAATGATTCTCGGGCTGGCCGGTATTGCGGTCATGTCCGTCGGCGGCGCTCTTGCCGCGGATCTGGGGCAGGTCGTCCTGGCTCGGGCGGCGATGGGTGTGTGTGCGGCAGCAGTGTTCCCGGCAACCCTCGCGCTGATCATCAATATCTTCACCGACGCCAAGGAGCGTGCGCTGGCCATCGCCGCCTGGACCGCGATGGCAGGTTTCGCGATCGCAATCGGCCCCACAGCAGGCGGCTTTCTGCTCGAGCACTTCTCGTGGCACTCGGTGTTCTGGATCAATGTTCCTGTGGCGCTGCTGGTTCTGATCGCGGCTGTGTGGTGCGTTCCGGAATCGCGGGCCGAGCACGTCGGGAAATACGACCCGCTGGGTATCGCACTGTCGTTGGCCGGTATCACAGTGCTGGTGTGGGCGATCATCGAAGCGCCGCACAATGGATGGTTGTCTGCGACGAGTGTCGTTGCCTACGTTGCCGGTGCGGTCGCCCTTGCGGGGTTCGTCTGGTGGGAGCTTCGGACGCCATCCCCGGTGCTCGACCTGAATCTGTTTCGGAACAGGCGGTTCTCATTGCCGGCCTTGGCAATTGCCGTCGCCTATTTCAGTATGTTCGGCTTCCTGTTCATGATCACCCAGTACTTCCAAGGTGTGATGGAGCTGACGCCGCTGCAGTTCGGCATCCACTCTCTGCCCTTCGCGGTGTCCATCGCGATCGGCGCACCCATGGCTACGGTGATCGCACAGCGCATCGGAACTACGGCCGTGATCGTCTTCGGCTTGGTGGTGATGAGCGTTGGGATGTTCATCGCCGGCCAGGTGAAGGTCGAAACCCCTTATCTGGGACCGGTCGTGGTGTCGATGGTCCTGATGGGCCTCGGTTTGGCAATCGTGCAAGGCCCGGCCACCGAATCGATCATGTCTTCGGTGTCGCTCGACGAAGCAGGTGCGGGCTCCGCGGTGAACGACACCACCCGGGAGGTCGGCGGAACCCTCGGAGTTGCCGTCCTCGGATCGATCGTCGCGTCGATCTACACCGCACAGGTGAGTCCGAGAATCGACGCCATACCTGACGCGATCATGGAGCCGTACCAAAAAGCGTTCGCTCGCGAAACGGTTGTCAGCGTCATCGAGATCGTGAAAGCGCCCACCAACCCGATCTTCGCGACGCAGAAGGCGGACCTGATCTACGCGATGAAGGCGGCCTCGTTGGAAGGCTTTCAGCTCGCATCGTTCGTCACCGTCGGAGCCGCCATGGCGTGCGCAATCGCTGTTGCGATGTTCCTGCCGTGGCGACGCCCCGAGGGTGGCGGTGTGCTTCTGGCGTGGCGTGACCACACGGACGCCGACGGGGTCAGTTGAAGGGCGTGCCGCCGGTGACGGCGATGGTCTCGCCCGTGATGTAGCTCGACTCGTTCGATGCCAGGAACACATACGCCGGAGCCAGCTCCGCGGGGTGGCCGGGTCGTCCGAGAGGGACGGTCTCGCCGAACTTCTCGTACTTCTCGGCGGGCATCGTGGCCGGGATCAGTGGGGTCCAAATCGGTCCTGGTGCAACGGCATTGACTCGAATCCCACGTGCTGCCAGGTCGCCGGCGAGACCCTTGGTGAAGGCTACGATTCCCGCTTTGGTGGTGGCGTAATCCATCAGCTCCGGCGATGGATTCGATGCCTGAATCGAGGTGGTGTTGATGATGGTCGCGCCTGCGTCCATGGTTTCCGCAGCGCGTTTGGAGATCCAGAACAGAGCGTACAGATTGGTCTTGAGTACGCGATCGAACTGCTCGGTGGTGATGTCGGCGATGCCCCCCATCTGAGCCATCTGAAACGCGGCATTGTTGACGACGATATCGAGCCCGCCCAGAACGTCGGACGCGGTGTCCACCAGCTGGACACACTGCTCTTCGTCGGTCAGGTCACACGCGATCGCCCTGCCTGCTCGGCCGGCACTCTCGATCAGGTCGACTGTGGCCTGCGCGTCAGAACCCTCGGATTCGAGATGGGCGATGACGACATCGGCCCCTTCGCGAGCAAAAGCCAGTGCGACGGCCCGCCCGATTCCCGAATCTCCGCCGGTGACCAGGGCCTTGCGACCGTGCAGACGGTCCGATCCCCGGTAGGAGTTCTCGCCGTGATCGGGGGCGGTCACCATCTCGCGCGTCAACCCGGGGTGGTCCAAGCGATGCTGCTCTGCCCGCTCCGGCATCGGGAATGCGGCAGTGGGGTCGGTCTTGCTGAACTGGTCGGACATCGTCGATCCTCGCCTCGGTGCATGAAGTGCTCCGGACGGCGATACGAGAGCCGCCCCGGAGTCGCTGTCCACCGAGGGTTTGCCGGATACGGCCTTCTGCAAACCTGAGCTGTCAGTACCGGCGCGGATCCGTCACGATCGCCGCTGCACCCAAGGCTTCGAGAATCATGCGCGCCGGCCGCGTCGGTGCGAAAACTTCGAGCCGGCCGGCGCTGCGGGAAGCGGCGTCGATGATCACGCTGGCTGCCCCGGAGTAGATGAACGACACCGCCGACAAGTCCAGCAGCACAACAGTTTCCTTGTGCAAGGCCTCCCGGATTGTGTGTTCCAGATCGGCACGGGAGTTCAGCTCGAGATCGCCGGTTGCCCGGACGACAGTCAGGTCTGCCGAGTACGACTCGGTCGTGATCGAGTAGCCGGGACGGCTGCGCACGATGGGTGCGATTCGAGATTCGAGGTGGTCGGTGACAGTCACGGTGCGAACCTCTCAGTTCGGATGGCCTAGCGACCGGCATGCTCTGGGTGGAACCCGAGGGCTACAGGTTCCGTCGTATGCCGTGCGGCAATCTTGACAGCGCAACGTCACCGAATCGAGGCCTCTCCATCACGGAGCGGTAGCGAGTGAATAACGGGTTGGTAACGGTGGATGTGAGGCAGCTGAGCGACGCTCAGGGCAAGGTGTGACCTGCGGCGATGAAGAGCCGATACCACTCCTGCCTGGTCAAACGCAGGTCCGAACCGGCGGCGGCCTCGACCACTCGATCGGGATTCGTGGTGCCCAGCACAACCTGGATGTTCGCGGGATGCCGAGTGATCCACGCTGTCGCGATCGCCGACGGGGTCGAGCCGTGCGACTCGGCAATCTCATCGAGTGCGGCGTTGAGTTCGGGATAATTCACTCGGTCGCCTACGAAGACGCCGGAGGCGCTGCCACTCTGATAGGGCGACCACGCCTGCAGGGTGATGCCGCGCGCCCTCGCGTAGTCCAACAATCCGTTGTCGCGATCGATCGATTGATCCTCCGAGCGCATGTTGGCGGTCAGGCCGGCCGCGATCAAGGGGGAATGAACGATGCTCAGCTGCACTTGATCGAACAGAATCGGTTGTTTCACAGCAGTTTTCAGTAACTCGATCTGTCCGGGTGTGTGATTGGAGACGCCGAAGGTCAGGACCTTGCCCGACGCGTGCAGCTCGTCGAACGCCGCCGCCACGTCCTCCGGTTCGACGAGGCTGTCCGGTCGATGCAGCAGCAACGTGTCCAGATGATCCACACCGAGTGCAGTGAGGGATTCTTCGACCGTGGTGACGATGTGATCCTTGGAGAAGTCGAACCAGCCTTCGCGAATGCCCACTTTGCTCTGAATGTCGACGCGCTCGCGCTGGGCCGGAGTCAGCTTCACCGCATCTCCGAATCGCTTCTCGCACGTGTGCGGGGTGCCGCCGTAGATGTCGGCGTGGTCGAACACGGTGACGCCCACGTCGAGGGCGGTGTCCACCAACCTTCTGATCTGGTTCTCGTCCAGATCGGTGATGCGCATGAACCCCAGCACAATGCTCGAGACGCTTGCGCCGGTCTGGGGGAGGGGAAAGGTGCGCACGGTGGATCTCCTGTTCGCCGGTCGAGCTGTCGGGTCGAGTCTGTCGAAGACGGGTGGGCCGCTACCTCCAGGCGTTTGCGCAAGGTATTGACAATATTGCGCAATACCTGCAAGTGTTGTGCTCGGAATCACAAACGACATTCGAGGTGAACCATGGCACCCACCCTCACGCAGGTGGCTCAACAAGCAGGTGTGTCGTTGTCGACGGCGTCGCGCGCCTTCAGCAATCCGGATCGTATCGGTGCAGACACACTGGCCCGCATCATCGCCGTCGCCGACGAGATCGGCTACGTCGCGGCCTCGGGCCGATCGTCGGACACCCGTGTTGCCGCAACTACAGTTGCTGTCGTCGTGCCCGATATCGGCCACACCGTCTTCGCGAGCTTCGTCAAGTCCGCGCAGGCTCAGGGCTGGCATCGTAGGCAGACGATCGTTCTGACCGATACCGACGGAAGCTCCGATCGGGAGCGTGAGGTGATCGGGGAGCTGCAGGGTCGGGTCGACGCGCTGATCGTCTGTGCGCCACGTCTGCCCGCGGAGGACATCGTGCAACTTGCCGGCGATACCCCGCTGGTGCTGATCAACCGATCCTCGGAAGAATGCGACTGCGTCGTGGCCGATTCGGAGGATGGAATTCGGCAGGCCGTGGATTACCTCGCAGCTCTGGGTCATTCGCATCTGGCGTACGTCCAGGGATCACCGCGGTCCTGGTCCAACGAGCGACGCGTTGACGCCGTCGAACAGTTCTGTGCGGCAAGAGGAATCGTGCTGGACGTTCTGGGTTGGCAGCAGGAAACCCTGGCGGGCGGTCACGCCGCGGCTGCCAGCGTCGTCGCCACTGGAGCCACTGCGGTCATGACTCACAACGACCCCATGGCCATCGGCGTCATGAACGGAGTCCGGTCGATGGGTCTGACGGTTCCCGGGGACCTCAGCGTCATCGGCATCGATGATTCGCCTCTCGCCGAGCTGGCGCATCCTGCGCTGACGAGCATCAACGTTCCGATGGGCCGGGCGGGCCTCGTCAGCTCCGATCTGGTGTTCCAACGCGCAGCCGAACCCGACTCCCCGGCGCGCACCATTCATCTCCCCACCCAACTCGTGGTCCGGGGCTCGTCCGGCCCCGTCCACAACCGCACTCTCGTTCCAGGAAAGGACGATTCGAAGTGAAGGTCGTCATCGCAGATTCCAACCTTCTGCCCCATCGCCGACGATTCGAGGATCGGGTCGCCCCCGGCGTCGACCTGTCTTGGCACGACAGTTTCGACATCGATGCGATTGCTGCCGACATCGCCGATGCAACCGTGTACGTCGGCGGGAAGTTCCCGGCCGCCCTGGCCGAGGCGTCGCCGGAGCTGCGATTGGTGCATGTCGCCGGAGCCGGCACCGACGGCGTGGACTTCGACGCCCTGAGTCCGCACACCCTGGTGGCCAACACCTTTCACCACGAGCGTTCGATTGCCGAGTACGTTGCCGCAACGGCAGTATTGCTCCGCCGCGGATTCCTCGAGCAGGACCGGCAACTGCGAGAAGACCGGTGGTCGTCTCCGGTCTACGACCGGACACTTCGGCAGTCCAGTTCGTTGGGTTCGGCTACCGTCGGATTCGTGGGCTTCGGTCACATCGGCGCTCGATCGTGGGCCTTGCTGCGGGCGTTCGGGTGCACTGGCATCGCGGTCACCGGCAGTGGATCCGTGAATGCGGCCGAGAACGGATTGGCCTGGGCTGCATCGACGGACCGCCTCTCCGATCTCATGACCGAAGCAGACGTCGTCGTGGTGTCCGCGCCACTGAACGAGCGCACCACCGGCATGATCGGTGCCGCGGAACTCGCTTCCCTCGGACCCGACGGGGTACTGATCAACGTCGGACGTGGCCCACTGGTGCAACAGGACGCGTTGTTCGAGGGGCTGTCCACCGGATCGCTCGGCAGTGCCGCCATCGATGTCTGGTATGACTACCCGTCGCCCGATGGCATCGGTGCGCCCTCGCCGCGTCCGTTTCACACCCTGCCCAACGTCCTCATGACACCCCATTCCTCGGGCATCACCGGTGAAACCTTTCAGGGCAGGGTCGACGACATCACTGCCAACATCGGTCGACTCGCAAAGAGCGAACCCCTGACCAATGTGGTTGCCGGAGATAACTTCACCGCAGAGGTGCCGATCTCATGACCGATCGGATCATCGCCGCGGACGTGATCGTCTGCAGCCCCGCTCGCAACTACGTCACCCTCAAAGTGACCACCGCTGACGGCGTCGTCGGTTACGGCGATGCGACTTTGAACGGCCGGGAACTTGCCGTGGCGTCGTACCTACGGGATCACGTCGCTCCCTTGCTCATCGGCCGAGATCCAGCGCGCATCGAGGACACCTGGCAGTACCTCTACCGCGGTGTCTACTGGCGTCGAGGCCCGGTGACGATGGCCGCGATCGGTGCAGTCGATCTCGCGCTGTGGGACATCAAGGGAAAGACGCTGGGCCAACCCGTGTACCAGCTACTCGGCGGAGCCGTCCGAGACCGCATTCTCTCGTACACCCATGCCACCGGCTGGGAAACCTCGGAACTGATCGATTCGGTCGATCGGCGTCGGGCTCAGGGCTTTCGTGCGGTGCGCGCCCAGTCCGGGGTGCCGGGACTGGATTCCGTGTACGGCGTGCACCGGGGAGCGCAGGGCTACGAACCCGCAGGGCGCGGAGCATTTCCGGTGGAGGAGGTGTGGGATACCGACGCCTACCTCAATCACGTCCCCGGAGTGCTGACAGCTGTGCGCGACCACGTGGGATCCGAACTGAAGTTGTTGCACGACGCGCACCACCGACTGACACCGCAACAGGCTGCGCGACTGGGTAAGTCGCTCGAAGACGTCGACCTGTACTGGCTCGAGGACGTCACCACCGCTGAGGACCAGAGCGCCCTGCGGCTGGTGCGTCATCACACCACCACCCCGCTCGCCATCGGTGAAGTGTTCAACACCATCTGGGACTGCCAGCAGTTGATCTCCGAGAAGCTGATCGACTTCATCCGCGTCGCCATCGCGCATGCCGGCGGCATCAGCCATGTGCGCAAGATCTTTTCGCTCGCCGAGGTGCATCAGGTGCGCTGCGGGCCCCACGGACCGTCCGACGTCTCGCCGATCACCCTCGCCGCGAGCGTGCACCTCGGAATGGCGACCCCGAACTTCGGCATTCAAGAATTCATGGGCTACGACCCGCTGGTCGACGAAGTCTTCCCGCACGCATGGTCGTTCGCCGACGGCTACCTCACCCCGGGTGATGCGCCCGGTCTCGGCGTCGACATGGACGAGTCGTTGGCGGCGAGATACCCGTACGAGCCCGCATATCTACCGGTTGCGCGTCGCCTCGACGGCTCCATGACGGATTGGTGACGAGATGATCGAACCGAGACTGTCCCGTTCGGCGCTCGCCGGTTCGGGACTCGTTCCCGTACGGCCGGACGGAACCGGAATCGTGCACCTGGGACTGGGCAACTTCCACCGCGCGCATCAAGCCGTGTACACGGCCGCGGCACTGGAGCGCGATGGTGGATCCTGGGGAATCCTGGGAGTCGCCAACAGATCTCGTACGGTCACCGATGCGATGCTCGCCCAGGACCTGCTGTACGGCGTCGTAGAGATTTCGCCGTCCGGCGCGCGAGTCGGTGTGCCCGGGGCGCACACCGGAGTCATGGTGGCGGCCCACGACCCCGCCGCCGTCGTGGCTGCCATCGCGGACCAGAACGTTCGGATCGTCACGATCACCGTCACGGAGCTCGGCTACACTTTCTCGTCCAAGACGGGCGCCCTCGATCTGGAATCAACTGCAGTGCAACAGGATCTATCACGGGCAGAGGTGCCGACCACCACGATCGGACAGCTGGCGCGGTCCCTGGCGGTACGGGCTCGAACTCACGGTGCTCCGATCACGGTGGCCAGCTGCGACAACCTGCTGGGAAACGGTGATCGCACCGCCGCTCTCGTACGCCAATTCCTCACCCGGTGCGGTGCGGACGATGTGATCGACTGGCTGGCAACGGCGGTGACGTTCCCCAATTCCATGGTCGATCGCATCGTCCCGTCCAGCAGATCGTCGTACGACGCCGAGTCCACCGCCGGATTGGGCGCTGTGGACACCATTGCCGTACCGGCGGAGCCGTTCACGATGTGGGTGATGGAGGACAAATTCGCCGCGGGGCGTCCCCAGTGGGAAGCCGGCGGTGCCGTGTTCGCCGAAGACGTCGAGCCGTACGAACTGATGAAAGTTCGGCTGCTCAACGGAACCCACTCTCTCATCGCATATCTCGGCGCACTCGACGGCTGCGCGACAATTCCGGACTCGATCGGTCGCCCTTTCGTCGAGGCTGCGGCCCGAGCAGTGCTGGTCGACGAGTATCTCCCGACCGTGCTCGTGCCGGACGGGGTGGACATCGACGACTACATCGCCCAGCTGTTCGTGCGGTGGTCCAACTCGGCTCTGGGGCACAAGACCGCGCAGGTCGGTTCCGACGGCTCGGCGAAGCTCGCGCAGAGAATTCCGACCCCAGTGCTCTACCATTTGCGCAACGGTGTTGTACCGCAATATCTCTCATTGACCTTGGCTGCGTACCTCTGCTGCATGTGCCCGCCAGACGGTTTCGACCCAGGCCCGCACGCCCGTGCGATGGCCGACCCTGCACGTGCGCGTCTGGCAGGACTTGCCGCCTCGGCAGCGTCCAGTGAGGATTTCGTCCGTTCGGTTCTCGAGCGCGGCGACATTCTCCCCATCGAGTTGACGCAGTTTCCCGAATTCATCACACGCACTGCGGAATTGGTGGATACTGTTGTTCGTCACGGTCCGATGGCCGCAGTGGTCGAAGCAGCGAGCTCATCGCTCCGCCCCGTCGTCACGGCATCCCGGACCACACTCGACTGAACCATTCTCCTTCCTTCGTTCGGCCGCGGCCGAAACTTCACCCGAGGACAATCATGGACACAACCACAGAACCGTCGGACTCTCCCCGAATCGCTCCGGCCAAGCACGATCCGTCTGCCGTACGTCGTGCAGCGTGGGCCGGTCTCATCGGCACCACACTCGAGCAGTACGACTTCGTCATCTACGGCACGGCGTCGGCGCTGATCTTCAACAAACTGTTCTTCCCCAACATCTCTCCGGCCGCGGGCATCATCGCGAGCTTCAGCGCGTATGCCGTCGGCTTCCTTGCTCGTCCCCTGGGCGGACTGTTCTTCTCCCGTTACGGCGACCGCCTCGGCCGCAAGTGGGTTCTGGTCGCAACACTGATGCTGATGGGTGGCGCGACGATGGCCATCGGACTGCTGCCCACCTTCGAGCAGGTGGGGCTGCTGGCCCCGGTGTTGCTGGTGCTGTGCCGGTTCTTCCAAGGCTTCGGTGCCGGTGCGGAACAGTCAGGTGGCGCAACCCTTCTCACCGAGACTGCCGAGATAGGTAAACGCGGGAGACTCGCGGCCCTCGTCATGACCGGTGCGGCTCTCGGCACTGCGCTCGGAGCCATCGCGTGGATTCTGGCCCAATTGCTTCCCGACGATCAGTTGATGGCCTGGGGTTGGCGGATGGTCTTCCTCAGCAGCATTCTGGTCACCATTGCCGCGTTCATCATCAGACGCAAGCTCAACGAGTCCCCGGTCTTCCAGGAACTCAAGGCAGCTCAGGAGCGCCCCAAGGCACCGGTAAAGGAAGTGTTCACCAACGGCAAGCGCCCGCTGTTCATCGTCATGTTCATGACCGTCGGCATCAGTGCACAGTCCTACACCTATCAGGTGTTCATGGCCTCGTACATGAAGAACGACATCGGCGTCGATGCCACGTTCATCCCGAAGGTATTGCTCATCGGCGCGATCTGCGGCGGCATCGCGGCGTGGGGCTTCGGCTGGCTCTCGGACAAGGTGGGTCGCAAGCCGGTGTACATCGGCATCGTCAGCCTGCTCGTGGTCCTGCCCTTCCCGACCTTCATGGCATTGAACACCGGCTCGCACGTGTTGATCACAGTGGTGATGATCATCGGATTCATCCTGGCGTGCCAGGGTGCCGTCGGAGTCACCATGAGTTACTTCCCGGAGATGTTCGGAGCCCGATACCGTTACGCCGGAGTGACTTTGGGCCGTGAATTCGCATCGGTGTTCGGCGGCGGCATCGCCCCCCTGCTGTGCGCCGCTCTTATCACCGCGTTTTCCGGATCCTGGGTTCCCGTCGCCGTCTACATGATGATCATGGCGATCTCGGTGCTCGTGGCCGCGTCGTTCGCTCCGGAAACCCGAGACAGGGACCTGACCGATCCGGCCAATGCAACCGATCCCGTACTCGGCAAGGTCTGAACCACGATGACCGAAGCAATGCAGGTTCCGGAGAAGACCGTTGCCCTGATCGCTCACGCCGCCGACGATCTTCGTCTCGACACCGTGGTCGTGACACCCGCGGCACCGAACGAGGCCATCATTGCCGTCGCTTACGGCGGGATCTGCGGCTCGGATCTCCACTACTGGCAGCACGGCGCGGCAGGACAATCGGTGTTGAAAGCGCCGATGAGGTTGGGCCACGAGGCATCGGGAACGGTGGTTCGCCGGGCCGAGGACGGCAGCGGCCCCGTCGAGGGCACCACGGTGACGGTCCACCCGGCAACACCGGGCGGAACGGGCGCGAAGTATCCGGCGGATCGTCCGAACCTCTCGCCCGGGTGCCGGTACATGGGCAGCGCCGCGCAGGTACCGCACAACGACGGACTCTTCATCGGGCATGTCGCCGTCCCGACACGGATGCTCAGAGCATTGCCCGAGGGACTCGATCTGAGGATCGCAACGTTGGCCGAGCCTGCGAGCGTCGCTTGGCACGCCGTCGAGCGCGCCGCCGACGTCTCGGGCAAGACCGTCCTCGTCGTGGGCACCGGCCCGATCGGTGCCCTCATCGTGGCGGTCGCCGCGCGGGCGGGCGCGGCACACATAGTGGGGGCCGACCTGGAGGACTACTCGCTCGAGGTGGCACGTGCGCTCGGTGCGCATCGAACGATCGATGCTCGCGACACCGCCTCGATCGCCTCGGTGGAGGCGGACGTCACGTTCGAGTGCTCGGGCAACCACCGCGGGCTGGCTTCGGCGATCGACGGCACCATGCGCGGCGGGCGAGTGGTGATGGTGGGGCTACCTCCGGCGGGGGATCAGCCGGTGCCGGTGTCGCTGGCGATCACCCGCGAGATAGACCTGGTCGGTTCGTTCCGTTTCAACGACGAGATGGACGATGTCATCGAGGCTTTGGCGGACGGCTCTCTCGACGTCGAAGCCGTCATCACTGCGGAGTATCCCGTGGCGGAGTCGCTCGACGCCTTTGCGCTGGCTGCGGACGCGTCTCAATCGAGCAAGGTCCTACTGACCTTCTGATCGAGTGTCCGGTCGTTACTCGAACTCCAGGCGCATGGATTGCGTCGTGGCCTGGAGTATCAACACGAAGCCGGTCAGCGTCACCACGATCGGTGCCCACAGAACAACCGCGACGAATATGTCCACGTCCCGCTCCAGCACGATGAACACCGCGACGATGGATGTACCGACCAAGCACAGTGCGATGTGCGCGGCCAAACGCCACTTGTCGAAGAAGAAGCCGGCCAGCATTCCCATGGGGATGAGGAACGTGCATTTCCCGAGCGTGACCTCGGGCGCGAAGTTCGCGGTGATGGTGGCTCCGAAGATCGCGAGGTCGGCAATGACGACGAAAGCGAACGCCTGCCCGAGCGTCGGCCATGGACCGAACCACCAGAACGCGCCCATGATGTACGCGGCGATCATGGACGTCCATTGCACGATCGACGGGAGCGGTGTGGTTGCGCCGTAGCCGAACGTGAGCTCGAGGGTGACCACGAGGGCCATGGACAGAGCGGCCGCCGAGACGATGCGTCTGACCACCGTGGTGATGGCGAGAGACGTCATCACCCCGACGCCCCACTGATAATGCTCGTTCGATCTGGTCGCAGCGCGAGTCATTTCGGCCCCTATCGTTCCAATCGGCAACCGATTGAAACACAGCCTCGATTGCCGAGGATCGACTTTGGCCGAGTCCTCACTCGTATCCTGTCCGTTCGCCTTTCCGGTCAGCTGGTCAGGCGTGCCAACAGTTCGGGGAGCGTCTGACCGATGTCGTGGCGGCTTGCGACTCGGTATCTCGCGGCGCTTCCGAGAGCGCGACGTCCCTCCGAATCGCCGATGACGGTCGAGATTGCACCGGCGAGGGCCGCAGCGTCACCGGGTGCGACGAGAATTCCGGCACCGTCGGCGAGGAACTCGTGGGTGCCACCGTGGTCGGTTCCGATCACCGGCAGTCCGTACGACATTGCTTCGAGCACCGACAACGGACCGGCCTCCGGTGACGTACTTGCCGAGACAACCACATCCCATCTGCGCAGTGCCGATGGGGCGTCGGTGTGTCCGAGGAACTCGACACGGCCCGCGAGGTCGGGTCGAGACGCTCGCTCGTGGAGTTCCGCGACGTACTCGCGGTCACCGGGGAAGCTGCCCCCTGCCAGTTCGACACGAACATCGGGGAGGGTGGCCACGGCGTCGAGCAGTATCCGATGGCCCTTCCACGGCGTGAGGAGGGCGAGTATGCCGACAACCGGCGGGGAATGCAGCTCGCCGCCGAAACGCGGTACCGGCCACGTGACTCCGTTGTGCGAGACCACGACCGGAAGGCCGGCCGCACGGAGAGGTACCGCAGTGGCTTCCGATACGGAAACCGCCACCCGAATTGCGGAGCGGGCGTAGCGAACTACCAGACGTTGCTTGAGGGACGTCATGGTGTCGTGGACCAGCCATGAGGCACCGCGGGGCGGGCGGGACAATGCGGCGACGGGGAGGGCGAAGAGCGAGTTGACGACTGTGGCCGTACCCGGCGCGCGGGCAATCGTGCGCACCGAACGTGATGCGGTGAACCACCTCGCGAACATCCGCATCGCCGCGATCCCTCTGGCCGCACCTCGTTCGCCACCGAGACCGAGTTCGCCGATGGGGATGTGTCGCGTCGTCCTGGGGACGCGATCGGCCAGTGGGCCGTTCGGACACGCGATCACAGTGTCGTGGCCGCGGCGCTCGGCCTCGTCGATCAAGTCCAGCAGGACCTTCTCGGCACCGGAGACCTGCCCGGTGTGGGCCAGGAACAGCACTGTCGATTCTTCGGTCATCTGTGGGCCCGTCTGTGCAGCGAAGGTCGTTCCGGCAGATCAATACACATCGCGGAGCAGCGCCACTGGGTCGTCACACAGTCTCCGCAGCGCTGCATCCATGACCGACACGTCGACCATCTTGCTGCAGAACGAGGCCGTGTAGGTACGCCCACCGGCAATTTCGGCGATGAGCATCGTGCAGCCGTCCGGGCCGTCCGGTTCGAGTGATGCGGCCATCTGCGGGGGCCTGCCGTCATCGGTCCAGTCGAGGTGATCGAACACTCGCACTCGGCCGAGGTCACTGACGGCCAACCGCAACGTCTCTGGAACCTCGACGACCGAATTCTCATCGGGCGACTGCGCCGAAGGTCGAATACGCGAGGCCACATCGCGGAGATGCGACATGCCCAGTACTGCGATGGGCCAGCCGGATTCGATCACTTCACGCATTGCCGCGGCGATGGCGACGGGCGTCGTGCTCGCGGGGAGGTGAAGTGGAATGCCGACGGCAAAGTTCCCGTGCGAACTCTGCTGCGCCGGATCGAGATAGCGCCTGCTGTTGAACAACACCATGATGTGATCGTCGACGTCGACGGCTTCTGCTCGAAGTGCAGCGCTCCACAGGGCGATCGAGATCGCCGCAGGGGTCGCTCCAGGCAGGTTCTCGGCCGTCCAGCGCTTGAGTTCGTCGACTACGGCTCTGCTCATGTACCCGGCTCGGCTGACTTTTCCGGCTTCCCAGTTCTCGATCCGGCGCCGGGGACCGGACCCGCCGTTCGTCTCCGACCGATGGCGAGCGCGCAGTGCCCAGAAGTCCGCCAGCGTTCTCGGATTTCGAGAGTAGTGACGCCACAGCGCTTTCCATGTCGTGCTCGGCGGCAAGCCTGCGGCCAGCCCCGGAACCAATGACCCGTCGGCATCGTCGCAAAATGCCGCCAACATCAGGACGCCGATCTGGCCGTCCCCGATTCCGTGCGAATAGTCGACAGCGAGATGGTCGTCGAACACGACCACTTCGAGTGGACCTCGGGTACCTCTTCGAGATCGAATGTCGGTCAGCATCTGCCCCAGGTCTTCGGTGGGGCTGCTGCTCGAGATCACATTGTCGCCGGCGATGTCGCTGCGGTACCGCCACCGTCGGGCATCCGACCGTGGTTCGAGCGCGATGTGCGGTGCCGCGTCGACGTGTTCGGCGGCGGTGAGCGTTCGACGCGTGCGCTCTATGTCGAGTCCGCGAACGGGGCCGACCGCGGTGACTATTCGGGTATCGGCGAACACACGGTCCAGCGCGGTCGAGCGGTAACTACGTTCAGCGGACGGCATCGACGACCTCCTGCATACGACTCCGGAAGTTGGCCCGCGAGAAGCCCTCGGCCCATGCGCGAATCTCACTGCGGTCGAAGTCATCGGGAGTGAACGACCGCATGGCCTCGGCGAACCCGGCGACGACTGCCTCGTCGGTGCCCGGCTGCACATGCAGACCGGTCTTGCCTGGAATCACGGAGTCCATGGCACCGCCGTCACCCAACGCGATGACTGGGGTTCCGGTTGCCATGGACTCGACGGGGACGATGCCGAAGTCTTCTACTCCGGGCATCAGAAGGGCACGCGTCGTTCGGTGAAGTTCGAGAAGCTTCTCGTGAGAAACCCGTCCCAGGAAGGTCGTTTTCGGTCCGGCCAGCTCCCGGCAGGCGTCCATCGCACGGCCGTCTCCCGCCACCACCAGGGGAACGTCGGCCTCGGCGGCAGCACGCACCGCGATGTCGGGACGCTTGTAGGGGACCAGTCGGCCGGCGAGCAGAAAGAAGTTCTCACGCTCGATCGACGGGTCAGGAGTGAAGCCCTGGGTGTCCACCGGCGGATGGACCACCACGGCGTCGTCGCGGCCCCACCAGTCTTCGATCCGACGAGCGACCGCAGTCGAGTTGGCTACCACGGTCGTCAGTTTCGGTGCGGCAGCGATCTCGCATCGACGGGCCACGGCCGACAGCGCCGTCAAGATCGCCGCTCCGGCTCTGCCGCCGCCTTCGCCTGCGCGCAGTTCGGGGTCCCAGGCCCACCGTGCGGGGCTGTGTACGTAGGCGACCACCGGGGAGTCGGTGGCGAACACGGCCTGAGTTGCGAAGGCGTGATGGCTCACCACCACTGCATCGAAACCGCGGAGCGGCATGCGGCGAAAGGCCAACGGCATCAACGGAAGAACAGGTGCGTACGACCGTTGGCCCAAAGCGCTGTACACGCGATCGAGGCCGGACGTGTGCGGCTCGCGGCTGATTCCCGACGGAACCCCGGACGGCCGGGAGATGGGTGCGAACACCTCGGCCGCGGGCCAGTGCAGGGCAAGTTGTTCGATGACGTGCTCGGATCCGGCGATTTCGGTGAATCGTTCGTGAACGACGGCAATTCTGTCAGCTGGCATTGCGTTGGCCTTCCGGCGCGATCGTCTGCGCGGTCTGTTCCGCTCGTCGGGTCGAGGTCTTGTTCTGCAATACCAGGTGTACGGGAATGTCGAAGTCGCCCAGTCGTCGTAGCGCCGCAGTTGCTGCCTTCTTGTCTCGTCCACCTTTCGACACCAGCACCACGACGGTCTCGACATCACCCACGTCGGTGTCTTGCCACCACTGTTCCGACAGGCCGAATTCCGCTGTGGCTTCGTGATGTCCGGTTGTCGGCCCCCGACCCCGCGTCGACTCGAAGACCGCGCCGTCCCCGACCAACAGGAGAATCACGCTGTCACCCTTGGGAGCAGCGTGTCGCGCACTTCTGGACGCAGGCCGGTCGCCGCGCTCGAGGGCCGCAATCCGTGAAGCGACGACGGGAGGCACGGTGTTGCCGGCTGCCTGGTCGAAGTGTGCACCGTACTTGCGGGACACGCGACGCGCCCAGGAGCGAGAGGGCTTGCGGCCGAATCGTCCTCGAAGTAACACGATCAGTTCGGCCGCGACGATGAGGGCTGCGAGAGCTGCGACGAGTGCCTCCGAGACGGGTTTCGGTGAGACCGGAGTGGTGCTCTGCTCGGGGTTCGACAACAGAACCAGTCGATCTCCACTCGCAGCGGCCTCTAGTTCGCTTTGGCGGGTCCGTAATTCGGCCAGTTCGGACAGCGCTGCAGCCCGATTGGGATCGTCGGCGGGAAGAGCGTTCACCTGCGCCTGTTTCGCGTCGATGGCGGACTGTCCCTCGTCTGTTCGTTCCTGCGAGTCGCGGATCGCATTGTCCGAGGCGGTACTTGCCATCGTCGACACCATCGCCTCGGCAAGATCGGCGGCGAGTTCGGGGGATCGGGTCGTCACGGTCACGGTCAGCAGCGCGGGCGAGGTACCGGGAGAGAGCTCTACGCTCGAGGCCAGTTCCGCCGCGTCCATACCGGCGTCCACCTGTGAGAGGACCTGATCGAGCACGCCGCGATCGGTTGCCAATTCGATGAACGGTGCACGCATCTGCTCGATGAACGCGTCACCGGGAACGAGGGCCTGGACCGGTTCGATCTCGGCTACGATCGACGCGGCGTACTGCTTGTCGGTGAGCTCGCTCCTGAGGTAGAACACGCCCGCACCGACCAGCGCCGCAATGATCACGGCGGGCAGCAGTGCCCGGCCGAGCTCACGCATGTGTCCCGCGAGGTCGATCGGTGGGGGCACGTCGCCCCGGTGTACGGCATCGTGGACGGACATCAACCGCGTACCCTTCCGTCGTCGATGCGAGCGGGTGTACCGCTTCGGTGATTCGTGGAGCCGATGGGCTCGATGATAGCCGGGCATCGGCGCTGTTCGCGCAGCCGTGCCGTTCGTGAATGGAGCTGCATATCAACAACATTGGAATAACATGCGCAGCGGTACGAAAAAATCGTGAAACCGAACTTCGACTCCGCAGCGCGCGGACCGAATCGGGTGATGTGTCCGGTGTACCTGCGGGCCTCACTGCGAGTGTGCACGGTGTCGTCCTTTCTCGGCTGATCCCGGCAACGGTGACTCGACGAGTCCGATGGCGACGAACGCGTACAGCGAGAGCGCGACCAGTAGGGCTGCCGCAACGGAAACGAGCAGCCACAGACCGGGGTAGTGCTGTACCAGGAACCAGCCCCCGACCGTCGTGGCAACGGTGATCACGACGACGATCGAAATGGACTGCAATGGAAACAGTCTGGGGACGGGCATGCTTCGAGCGATCACGATCCACAGCAGGACGAGGGTGGTTCCGATCGTCGCGACCGTGGACACAGCAGCTCCGTCGTACGACATCCGCGGGATCAATACGAGGTTCAACCCGATGTTCAGGGCCAGACCGACCAACGCAACCACGGGGTAGTGACGTTGCATTCCGGCCGATGCGAGCAGAAATATGCCCAGCATCACCAACGACATCAGCGCTGCGCCGATCACGAGCAGACGGGCAGCGTGAGCACCGTCGACGAATCTGTCGCCGTACAGCAGACCGATCAACGGCTCGGCCGACGGTACGAACGCCGCGACAGCCATCGCGCCGAACAGCGCGAACAGCAGTGCGGCCGAACGTGAGCGAGCTCGGAATGCTGTGGTGTCGTGGGGCCACGATGCGACGAGCAAAGTGCTGATCGGTGCCACCGCCGCCAACACGAAGGTGTCGATCATGTCGGAGAATTTGTAGCCGATGGAATACAGTCCCACGGCCTCGAAGGTGTCGAGGAGGCTGAGCATCAGCATGTCGATCTTGAGCATGGCGATGGTGAGGGCGAAGCCGATCGCCAGCGGCACGGCCTCTCTCAGATACGGCCCCCAGCGGCGCACTTCGATGTGTCTCGACGGTCGTAGCCCCATGGAGCGGTTGCCTATACCGAAACCCTTCGTGACCAGCTTGAACACTTCGTTGACCACTGCTGGAAGAACGAAGATGAGCAGGGTGGGGGCCAGCACTGCCGCCAGCACGGTCAAGGCCAATTGGATTGCCTGGCCGGCACTTTCGGCCACGGCCACCAGCACCAGGCGGTGACGGCTCTGGAAGAGGACGCTCAAGGCGTGGCCCGGTGTGGCGAACACGACGACCAATCCGCCGAGCGCTGTCGCGAGCACCACCTCCGCCGGATACTGCAGTAGGAGAACGTACGCGACGGCCAGCACGTACCCCGCCAACCCGAGGACGGTACGCAGAGCCAGGAACGACGACGCGGTTCGACCGATCTCTTCGGGATCGTCGTCCATCAGTTTCGCCAGCACGACGCGTCCGACTCCCAGATCGGTGACGACGGACATCAAGCCGAGCAATGCGAAGACGAAGCTGAACTGACCCCAGTCGTCCGGTCCGAGGGATCGCGCGATGACGACACTGCCTGCCCATCCCAGGGCTGCGATGATCACTCGGCTGATCAGGACGGCAATCGTGGCCTTGGCCGCAGCTTTTGGATCCGCGGCGACTGCGCGGTAGTCGGGGGGCTGCTCGGTGCCGTCGAGCGCGAGGTCCTCGGCCATCAGACCGCGCCTGCGGCTCGATACGCGTCGGCAGTGAGTTCCGCCGTTCGACGCCAGCTGATCCGGCGTGAAGCTTCGGCCGCAGCACCGACGAGGGCTGCGCGGGCGTCCGTGTCGAATGCGATGGGCCGCATTGCCCGTACCCAGTCGTCCACGTTTTCCGACTTCACCAGAACGGCACCGTCACCCACGACATCGGGTAGGGCTCCGACTGCGCTGGCGACCACGGCACCGCCGCACGCCATCGCCTCGACCGGCGGGAGTCCGTAACCCTCGTACCGAGAGGCGTAGGCGGTCACGGTCGCAGCAGCGTAGAGCGCCGGGAGGTCGGTAACGTCGACGTAGCCGAGACCATGCGAATTGTGCGGGGCGCTCGGACCGGTGGAACCGGCACCGGCCAACACGCACGGTAGTCCGATCTCCTCCGCCGCATCGGCCACGAGTCGAACGTTCTTGCGTGGCTCCACTGTTCCGACCTGCAGGACGAATCGATGCGGCAGAGCGAACTTCTTGCGGACGGCGTCCACCTCGGCGTCGGTGGGAACGGCCGCCCACGCGGCCGGTGCAAGTCCGACGACAGTGGCTTCGCGGCCGCTGACTGCTTCGATCCGATCGGCGGTGAATCGCGATACCGCTATCAACAGATCTGCACGACGCAGCGCATGGCGAACCAGCCGCTGTTCACCCGCCGCCCGAAAACGGCTCGATGCCGACGGCATGTCGATGACGGAAAGATCGTGCACCGTTGCGACGGTGAAGGCTTTCGTGAGCAGTGGGAGATCGACGTCCAGCCCGTGAACCACATCGCACGCTCCGAGAGGGAGTGCTCCGAGTACCGCCCGAGCCGCACCGCTCGAGACGGGCCGCTCGATCGGCCGAACCGAGGGTGGGAGCTCGCTCACCGCGTCGCGCTGCACCGATGCGGCGAGATCGGCGTTCGGCAGGCAGTGCGGTAGCTCGTTCAGTAGTTCGCGAATGTAGGTCTGTACGCCGCTTCCGCCCGGTCGGAGGGCGAGCGCCCCGAAGACGATTCGTGTTGCGCTGCTGCGCATCCCACCACTCCTAACAAGAGCCAGAAATAGACATCGATCGGAAAGATCTCGAAGTACGTCGAGACGAGACTGGCGAACATGGCTGCGACGATCGAGGCACCGACTCCCAGCGCCAGTGCGCCGTCCCCGCCGGGCAGTGTCCGCGACAGGCGCGTGCACCACAGCAGCGACGTGACGAGCAAGGCGACCACGACCCACAGACCGATGGGGCCTAGTTCGAGCAGCGCCTTCACGTAGTAGTTGTCCGGCTGATAGTTGGTCGACAGACCGGATTGCGTGAACGCCGTGCCCTCGGCAGTGGAAATACGGTCTGCCGCAGAACCACTCGATCCCAGTCCTGTTCCGAACGGATGAACGAGAATGCTCGCGATGATGTTGGCCCAGCCGTCTCCACGCTGGCCGAGGCTGCTCGACGAGAAGAAGACCGACGTTATCTTGGGTACGAAGGGAACCGTGACCGCCACGGCCAGTGCCGCCAGGGCAAGAGGCGCAGCGAGGTAGCGGAAACGCACAGCGATCAAGTAGATGGCCCCGACCGCGAGCCCGAGAATTGCTCCTCGCACGATCGAACTGGACATGGCGACCACCATCATCGGAGTCGCCCAGAGAAACAGCATGTTTCGGCGTCGGTGCGGATCGGCCAACGCAACGGCTCCGCCCACGAGCAAGGCCAGCATCACGTACAGCCCGAACGGGAACGGCAGGTTGAACGTGCTGAACGTTCGGAGCAGGCCGCCCGAGGTTCGCACTTGCGTGCCGTACTCGTACCCGAGCGACACCAGCGCAGCCGGTCCGGCCACAAGTTGTGCGATGCCCACCGCCGAGGTGAACACACCCATACCCATCAGGATGGAGACGAGGTGATCGCGATCCTTCGCGTCGAACGGTGCGAACCACATCACGACAACCAGCAGAACGTAGAAGAACGTCACCTTGATACCGAATATGCCGACGATGCCGAACGTGGCGAACGCGGAGATGCTGCCGAGTACGACGAACAGGGCCGCCGCCGGCCACCACGGCATGAACACTCGAGGGGTCGAGCCACGGACGTGTCGCGGTCGGCGCAACCACGCACACAGAACCGTGAAGACGACAAGACCTTCCTTCCAACCGGACACCACGCCGGGCAGGGGAACGAGAACCAGAAGGCCGTGCAGTGGAACGAATGCGGCGAGCAACAGTATTCCGCGCTGGGGTCGCCGGTAGATCGTCACAGCCACTGCACAACCGAGCGCAACGACCACCACCGCGCCGAAACCCATGGCGACGTACGTGATCACGGGGTGACCCGAACGTAGCCGTATTCGGCGTAGACCACGATCAGTCCTCGGCGCGTTTCAGAACGGCCAGCACTGTGAGGAACAGGATCTTGATATCGAGCCAGACGGACCAGTTCTCGATGTAGTAGTTGTCCCACTCCGCGCGGTCCGCAATGGAGGTCTGGCCGCGAAGGCCGTGAACCTGAGCCCATCCCGTCACACCGGCCTTGACTCGGTGGCGTTCGCCGTATCGACGGATCTGCATCTCGAACAGGTCCACGTACTCGGGTCGTTCCGGCCGAGGGCCGACCAGACTCATGTCACCGCGAATGACATTGATCAGCTGGGGAAGTTCGTCCAACGAGGTCTGTCGCATGATCTTTCCGATACGGGTGCGCCGATCGACTCCCTCGACGCCACCGGGCGCGTCCCCGGCCTTTCTCTCGAACGCGGCATCCGATGCGCGCGGGGGCCGCATGGAGCGAAACTTCAGGCAATCGAAGGGCAATCCGTCCCGCCCGATCCGCTCCTGCGCGAAGAAGATCGGGCCGGGGGAGCTCAGGCGCACGAGCAGCATCAGCGTCAGGAAGACGGGGGAGAGCAGCAGGAGACCGAATGCCGTCAGGACTCGATCGAGAACACCTTTGAGGGCGAACTGCCACCCCTTGGGGTTCACGTGCGGCAGCACCATCAACGGCAGGCCGCCGATGTGCTCGACTCGAGTGTTGACACCGACGGCGTCGTACAACCTGGGCACCACCCACACCCGCATACCGAGCCGATGCGCAGTTCTGATCGCTCCGACCAGGACTCGGTCTTCTGTCGGAGCGAATGCAACGATCAGTTCTTCCGCACCCGTCCTACGCGCAACTGCCTCGAAATCGCCCGGCAGCCCGAGGTGTGGCAGATCGGGTAGCTCGCTCTGCGGCGAGACGTCGGCGATCGGGGCATCGCCGACGTAACCGACCGGAGCAAGACCGTACTCGGGAAATTGTCTTGTGCGAGAGACGAGTTGATGTGCGATCGGGTCGTTGCCGAGCACGATGGCCGGCGCTGCGGATCCGAACTTGGTGCGAAGCAAGCGCTGAACGACGACGCGGATCAGGCGGGCGATCGCAATCGTGAGCGCGCTCAGCAGCCACAGTCGCAACACGACCGCGCTGGGCCGGTAGTCGGTGTCGGCCAGGAACATCACGACCGTCAAAGCGAGCGATGCGAACGCAACAGCCGTTTCGGCCGGCCCGATCTCGTCCAGGAAGTTGCGGCGCAGGCTGCGCCGGTACATCGACTTGCCGGCCATGATTCCGATGAGTAGTGGCAGGAACAGCCATGGGAGCCAGCCGGTGTCGGTGAGGCTGCCCGAATGCCACAGTAGCGCTCCGATCAAAGCGACGGCGCCGGCGAGCACATCCACCGCGACGGTGATCGCGGTGTTGAGCGGATCGACCCGTAGTCGGTCCACGAGTGTGCGGCGGACCGCAGCGGTGTCGGGCTCGACAGACCGCGGGCGAGTGTGCGGTGATTCGAGTGTTTCGGGCACAGCTTCTTCCCGGTGGCTAGTTTCGGATGGGTAAGTCTTTGATATCCCATTGAATGTATACCGCCGAGAAAGAGGTCACCCGGTCGACTTCATGAAAAAAACCCGAGGTCGGTTGTGGGCCGAGAAAAGCTATTAGCAGTTAGGGAAAGCGGCCATTATTCGAAAACTCGCTCGCGAATAATCCAGGCCAAGTCCTGCAGTATCTGAACGTGGCCGGTGGTCCACTGCCGCGGCTGTCGATCCCACACGCAGAGGGTTCCCACAGAATGGCCGCCGTCGTCGACGAGCGGAACTCCGAGGTAGGAAACAAACAGATTGCTCTGGACCGACGGATGATCCTTGAGGGCGTCGTTGAGTCTCGCGTCCTCTACCACCAGCGGCTGGCCTAGATCGATCGCATAACGGCAGATGGACGCTTCGAGAGGAACCTCCTGCGCGCCACCGAGTTCCGACGGAAGTCCGAGTGCGCTCTTGAAGTACTGACGTCTGTCGTCGAGAAGCGAGAATGCGGCCGACGGGGCGTTCAATGCATCGGCGACCATCGCGACGATCCGGTCGTAGCCGGCGTCGGATCCGGTGTCCATCAACCCTGTCCGAGTCACTGCTGCCAACCTCTCGGGGTCGTCGATCGGGGTACCGAATGCCCGCGTCACCTCGACCGGTTCGACGCCCTTCTCCGATGCGGCCTGCAAAGCCCGCAGCAACGCACCCACGTCGGAGTCCTGATCGTCGGACAGTTCGCGAACGAGTCGGTCCACCACTGCGCGCCGAATGAATTCGTCGGTGGAAAGCCCGGATTTCTCCGCTTGCCGGGCGAGTAGCTCGTTCAGACGCGCGTCGAAACCGGGAAAGCCTGTAGTCATTGGGCAAATGGTAGTACAGGCAAAGTTGTCGTACCGATGACTGCCGCGAGAAGATACCTTTCGATTCTCGAACAGACGCCGCCTTTGCCACAATGCGTATGACAATCCATTCGTGAATGGCTGCGCCCCGTTGTTGTTAGCATCTGTCGATGAGAAGGAATTCGACGCGACGAGCGAGTGCAGCACTGTTGGTCGTGCTGTTGGGGTTCGCTGCTGGGTCGGTACCCGCTGCGGCATCTGCTCTGCGGTCCCAGCAGGCCGCAAGTCCATTGTGTAATCGGCAGTCCGATGCAGTTCGGATCGGGGTATCGCCGGGCGCGTCGATCGGCACGCTGTCTCCGGCGGATCTGGATCGGGAACTCATGCTTGCTCGAGACGCCGGGGCCTTCGCAGTTCGTGTCGACATCGATTGGTCTGCAATCGAATCGACTCGGGGCCGCTTCGATTGGAGTCGCACGGACCGAGTTATCGACGCCATTGTGGCCCACGGGATGTGCCCGCACGGCATAATCGCCTACACCCCGAGATGGGCACGAGTGGCGGCTGCCATCAACGATTCGCACTCCCGACCTGCCAATGCCGCCACCTTTGCTGCGTTCGCCAAGACCGTGGCGCAACGGTACTCGAGCCGAATCGGCATCTGGGAGGTGTGGAACGAGCCGAACATCGTGACGTTCTTCAAGCCGGCCCCCGATGTGACGGCATACTCGGCGCTACTGCGCGCCGGCTATACCGCAATCAAGCAAGTGCAACCCGCATCCACGGTGCTGGCGGGTGGGATGGCACCCTCCGAGGACACCAACGGAAACATCTCCGGTACGTCGTTCCTGTCGCAGATGTACGCGCAGGGGTCGAACAAGTACTTCGACGCCTTCAACGTCCACCCGTACACATGGCCGTATCTACCCAACGACCCCAGCACCGCGTCGTGGAACACCGCCATGAAGATGTGGTCCATGCGAGACACCATGATTGCCGGTGGTGACAGTGCCAAGCAGATCTGGATCACCGAGTTCGGTGCTCCTACCGGAACATCTCCGAACAGCGTCAGTGAGCAGGTGCAATCGGACAGCATCGGGATCGTGCTCGATGCTGTCCTCGGTAACGACTGGCTCGGACCTGCCTACGTCTACAGCCTCCGCGACGCCGGTTCCAACACCGCCGACACCGAACAGAACTTCGGATTGGTGCACAGAGACTGGACGCCCAAGATCGCCTACGGACGCGTCGACGCCTATGCCGCGGAGCACTCCGGTCGGTGATCGACCGATTGCCCTGGCGTGGGCTACTGTCTGCCCATGAAGTCGCAGCCGGGGGGCTCGTTCCCTGATCGTGTAGAGGTCACGTTCGATTCGCACGGGGATTCCTGCGCGGCATGGCTCTATCTTCCGAACGACACACACCCGGCTCCGGTGATCGTCATGGCGCACGGTCTCGGCGGGACCAGGGAGATGCGACTCGATGCCTATGCCGAGCGGTTCCGTGCCGCTGGGTACGCCTGCCTGGTGTTCGACTATCGCTATTTCGGGGCCAGCGGCGGCGAGCCGCGTCAGCTGCTCGATATCGAGTCCCAATTGCAGGACTGGGCTTCGGCCATCGCCCATGCGCGTTCGCGTACCGATGTGGACGACGGTCGAATCGTGTTGTGGGGCTCGTCGTTCGGCGGGGGCCACGTCATCGTCGCTGCCGCCCGAGACCAACAGGTCGTGGCCGTCGTGGCGCAGTGCCCGTTCACCGACGGCATTGCGTCGGGGCTGGCGTCGAACACGTGGACCTCGGTGAAGCTGTCCGGCCGGGCCCTGGCAGACCTCGCGGGATCGGTGATCGGGCGCCCGCCACTGATGGTGGCGACGGCTGGGCGACCCGGGACGACCGCGCTGATGACCTCACCCGACAGTTACGACGGCTATCTGGCCCTCGCCCCTGACGCCGACGAATCGTTCCACAATCGGGTAGCGGCCAGAGTTGCGCTGCAGATCGTGCGGCACCGGCCCGGACGTCGAGCCGAGGATGTTCGATGCCCCATTCTGTTCGTCGTCTGCGAGACGGACTCGGTCGCGCCCGCGAAAGCCACCCTGCGGTACGCACGGAAGGCTCCGCTCGGTGAGATCAGGACCTACGACGCCGGTCACTTCGAGATCTATCTGGGAGAGGCGTTCGAGAGGGTGGTGGCAGATCAGCTCGAGTTCCTGACGCGCACCGTGCCACCGCACAGTCAGTAGACGTCCCTCACGTAGCGCTTCTCCGCAGCAAGAGCTTTGACGTAGGCCTCGGCACTGCTGGGAGCGAGCTTTCCGTGTTGGGCCACCACCCCCTTCAGCGCAGCATCGACGTCCTTGGCCATTCGTGAGGCATCGCCGCAGACGTAGAAGTGGGCGCCACGAGCAATCCAGTTCCACAACTCGGCCCCGTGCTCACGCATGCGATCCTGGACGTAGACCTTGTCTTTCTGATCGCGTGAGAAGGCAACGTCCAGGCGGCTGAGCGACCCGTCCCGCATCATCTCCGTCAGTTCGTCGCGGTAGTAGAAATCGGTATCCGCATGTTGCTCACCGAAGAACAGCCAATTCCGGCCGGTGTGCCCCAGAGCCCGACGCTCGTGCAGGAACGCTCTGAACGGGGCGACGCCCGTGCCGGGGCCGACCATGATCATCGGGGTGGTGGGGTCGTCCGGTGGCTTGAAGTGCGAGGACTTCTGCACGAAGATCCCCACCTCGTCGTTCGCCGCGTGGTCGGCCAGATACGTCGAGCACACGCCGCGCCGCGGAACTCCGTGCACGTTGTACCGCACCGCCGACACGGTCACCTGTACCTCGTTGGGATTCTCCTTCGGACTCGAGGAAATCGAATACAGGCGCGGCTGCAGCGGTTTGAGAACTCCCAGCCAGTCTTCTGTCGACGCCCTGACCGGATGGGCAGCGAGGACATCGATCGATTGACGACCCCACATCCAATCGAGCAACGCATGTTTGTTGTCGGGATGTAGCATCTCTTCGAGATCGTCGACCGCAGTCCGGCGGTGGATGAATTTCAACAGATCCGGTGTCGCACGGGCGATCTCGAGATGACCGCGCAGTGCGGTGCGCAACGTCATGTCGCCGGATCCGCTGAGGTCGACACTCGTGTCGCCGTCCAGTCCGGTGGCCAGCAACCACTCGTCGACGAAAGCATCGCTGTTGCGCGGCCAGACTCCGAGTGCGTCACCGACCTCGTAGTCGAGTGTTCCGTCGGGTAGATGGAAGCCGAGTTGGCGCACGTCCTTCATCGATCCGCGGGAATTCAGTACTCGGTTGCGTACGAGAGTCGTGACGAGCGGAGACTTCTTGCTGAAGCGCGCCGGGGCGGCATCGCGAGTTGTCTGTTCGACGGGTCGGGTCTTCTCCACCGTCGTCGGCGCGACGGGGCCACCTTTGTTCGATGGGGTGGCGGTGTCATCGTTGCGAAGGCAGACCACCACCGCGTCGAGCCACGATGCGGCCTCGTCTTCGTAATCGGGTTCGCAGTCGACTCGGTCGAGGAGCCGGGTAGCACCCAATTCGGAGAGGCGCTCGTCGATCTTGCGGCCGTGGCCACAGAAGTCGGCGTAGCTCGAGTCGCCGAAAGCGAGTACTGCGTAGCGGATTCCATTCAGACCGGGCACCGACTCGGCGACCAGGCTGTCCCAGAATGTCGCCCCGTTGTCCGGAGCTTCGCCGTCACCGGTGGTACTGCTGACGATCAGCACATCTGCCTCGGCGGGCAGTCGATCGACGGTGAAGGAGTCCATCGAGTGCTCCGCGACGGTCAGCCCTGCTCCCTTCAGATGTGACAGGCAGGTCTGCGAGTATTCCTCGGCAGTCCCGGTCTGCGAGGCCCACAGCAGAAGTAGCGGCCGCCCCGACGAGTCGGGTGAGAGGGCCGCGGCCGTGGTCGGCGCGCCGTCGAAGTCGATTCTGCGCGAAAACAATCCGGCGAGAACTCCGTCGAGCCAGGCGTGAGTCTCGGGGGACAGGGGTGTCTGCGCCGGCAGGGTGGGAGTTCCCGCGGCCGCACGGCCTGCCGCGCTACCCAGGCCCTCCAGCAACCCGGCGATGTAGCTCTGTTCGACCGCGGTGAACGGTGCCGACGGGCGGGCGGGTCGGCCGACCATCTCGGCGAGTGCGTCGATCGGATCCTCGGTACCGTTCTCGACCACAGGCGACGGTGGCTCCACTGCAGCAACTTTGGTGAGTGTGACTGCGCACGCCTTGAACTCGGGTTGCTGGCTGTACGGATCGACCGCATCGTTGGTGACCGCATTGATCGCCAGATTTTCGCCGAACTCGTCGTTCCAGTGAAACGGAGCGAAACAGTTGCCCGGGAGAACTCGATCGGTGACGACTGCCGGGAGTACCGCTCGGCCCCGTCGAGATACGATTTCGACACTGTCGCCCTCGGTGAGACCGAGACGGTCGGCATCGATGGCATGTACCTCGACGAACGGGCCGGGATCGAGCTTGTTCAGCTTGGCGACCTTGCCGGTTTTGGTCATGGTGTGCCACTGATGGGGCAGGCGACCGGTATTGAGAACGAACGGGTAGTCGTCGTCGGGCATCTCGGCCGGTGCCATGCTGGGCCTGGCGAAGAACTGTGCTCGTCCGCTGGGGGTGGGGAAGGACAGTGCGGGAATCGATCCGTCCTCGCAGACGCGTTGTTTCTGGCTGACCCCGTCGTTGAGGTAGCGGATCGGGTTTCTTGTGGTCGTTGCATCGGGCGGGCACGGCCACTGGAGTGGATTCTCGCGCAGGCGCTCATAGGTGACACCGCGGATGTCGTAGCCGGTGTCGGGGTTCGAGAATCGCTTGATCTCCTCGAACACCTCCTCGGCGCTCGAATAGGTGAATGCCTCCGAATATCCCAGCCCGCAGGCCATGTCGGCGATGATCTTCCAGTCCGGCAGAGCCCCGCCCGGTGCCTCGACTGCCGGTTGGAACAGCGTCAGGTTGCGCTCGGAATTGACCATCACGCCCTCGGCTTCCGTCCACAGGGCCGCGGGCAGCATGACATCGGCGTAGCTGTTGGTCTCGGTATCGGCGAATGCATCCTGAGTGATCACCAACTCGGCGCGTTCCAGGCCGTCGATCACTGTCGTTCGGTTGGCCACCGAGGCAACCGGATTGGTGCAGATGATCCAGCAGGCCTTGATGTCCCCTGCGGCGAGCTTGGAGAACATCTCGATGGTTCCGCCGCCGACGTCGGTGCGGAGCGTCCCCTCGGGGATGCTCCATCGATTCTCGACGAATTCACGGTCGGCATCGCTGATCACCGATCGCTGTCCCGGGAGTCCAGGGCCCATGTAGCCCATTTCTCGTCCGCCCATGGCGTTCGGTTGCCCGGTCAAGGAGAAGGGTCCGCTTCCGGTCTTGCAGATGGCACCGGTGGCCAGATGAAGGTTGCACAGTGCGTTGGTGTTCCAGGTTCCGTGCGTCGACTGGTTGAGGCCCATGGTCCAGCAGCTCATCCAGTTGTTCGCATCACCGATCATCGCGGCCGCGGCGCGCAGGTCCTGCTCGTCGAGACCTGTTGCAGCACAGACCTTGTCCAGGGTGTAGTCGGCGAGAAATTCCGGCATCGCGTCCCACCCGTCGGTGAATTTCGTGATGAAGTCGGGGTCGGTGTTGCCGTCCTCGACGATGAGTGCCAGCAACCCGTTGAGTAGGGCCAGGTCCGAGCCCGGCTTCAGTTTCAGATGCAGGTGGGCCTTGTCTGCGGTCGCGGTACGTCGAGGGTCGACGACGATCAGCTTCGCGCCGGCCTTGACTCGGTCCATCATCCGCAGAAACAGAATGGGGTGGCAGTCGGCCATGTTGGAGCCGATGACGAAGAAGACGTCGGCGTGGTCGAAGTCCTCGTAGGATCCGGGCGGGCCGTCGGCACCGAGCGACTGTTTGTATCCGGTTCCTGCGCTTGCCATGCACAGGCGCGAGTTGGATTCGATCTGATTGGTGCCGATGAATCCCTTGGCCAACTTGTTCGACAGGTACTGAGCTTCGATCGACATCTGCCCTGATACGTACAGTGCCACTGCATCGGGACCGTGCTCGTCGATGATGGTGCGGAGCCGCCCGGCGGCGTCGTTGATCGCCACCGCGGTGTCCGTGCTTTCCGCGCTCTCGCCGCGGCGATGCCGAATCTGCGCTTTCTCGAGTCGACCGGGACCGGCCAGCATGTCTGCAGTGGTCGTTCCTTTGGTGCACAGGCGGCCGAAGTTGGCCGGGTGAGACTTGTCGCCGACGGACTTGGTGACTACGGACCTGGTGACTACGGGGCGTGCGTCCGCCGACGTCGAGAGGCCGCCGACCTGGAGCACCATGCCGCATCCCACACCGCAGTACGCGCAGAGTGTCTTCACCGTGGTGACCATGGATTCCACAGTGCCCGCCCCAGGGTGCGCGGCCATTACACGTCAGTTAGCCCGATATGACGTTGTCCTCACCGCGCGGTGCGAGGCTCGGTGATCTCGTGTCGTGAAACGCACCGCATGGGGTGAGGAGGTAACACGAACTTTGCGCCTCGCGATTGGTACTCGAACGTTATTCATCGAACGGGCTGTCGAGTGGAATGTGAAGATTCTCCGCTGGCACAATCGTGCGAGTCGGGCTCGAAGTGGGAAGTGGTGTGGTTGATGAGGGTGAATCGCGGATTCGTACTCGCCGCGGTGGGAGTAGTCGCTTCGGTGGCGGTCCTGTCGGGATGCAGTTCTGCGTCGGACATTTCCGAGCCCTCGGTTCCCATCGACTCCAATCCGATGACCGAGCTGATGAAGCCGAAGTTGACGTCGAGTGTCCTCGACGGAGCGGTCGGATTCTCGCCGGCCGACCCGGTGACCGTCTCGGTGTCCGACGGCAAATTGTCCTCGGTGACGATGCTCAATCCGGCGGGAGAGCCGGTGTCGGGGGCAATCGCGCCCGACGGGTTGTCGTGGACCAACACCGAGCCGCTCGGCTACGACCGCGAGTATCGCGTGCAGGCCGACGCGTACGGACTCGGGGGAGCGTCGAGCACGATCACCAGCTTCACCACCAGCCAGCCCGGCAATTTCACCAAGCCGTACGTTCTGCCGAATCCCGGTGACATCGTGGGTATCGGGCAGCCCGTCGCGGTCCAGTTCGACGAAGCGATCACCGACAAGCTCGCTGCACAGAACGCCATCACGGTGACCACGACGCCTGCCGTCGAAGGCGCGTTCTACTGGGTCAACAACAAAGAGGTTCGCTGGCGACCACAGAATTACTGGGCACCGGGCACCAAGGTCGACGTGGCGGTGAACGTGTACGGGCGCGACCTCGGTGACGACATCTACGGTCAGGAGAACGCGACGACGTCGTTCACGATCGGTGATGCCGTCATCGCCACCGCCGACGACAACACCAAGCAGGTGACGTTCAACGTCAACGGCCAGGACGTCATCACCATGCCGACGTCGATGGGCAAGGACAGTACCCCGACCGACAACGGCGTCTACATCATCGGTGACCGTTTCGAGCATCTCGTGATGGATTCTTCGACGTACGGGGTGCCGGTGAACTCGTCCACCGGATACCGAACGCCCGTCGATTGGGCGACGCGAATGTCCTACAGCGGCATCTTCTTCCACTCCGCACCGTGGTCGGTGGGGCAACAGGGGTACTCGAACGCCTCGCACGGTTGCCTGAATCTGAGCCCGACCAATGCCAAGTGGGTCTACGACAACACCAAGCGCGGCGACATCGTCGTCGTGAAGAACACCCTCGGTGGAACGCTGTCGGGTACCGACGGCCTCGGTGATTGGAACATCCCGTGGGACGAGTGGAAAGCGGGCAACGCCACCACGGTCTGATCGGTTTCGATCGGGTGGATCAGCTTCGATCGCGGGTCTGATAGAGCGAAGGATCGATGCCGAGTGTCTTCAGGTACGCCACCGGTTCGATGCTCGAGCCGTTGTTGCGTACCTCGAAGTGCAGATGCGGTCCGGTCGAATTGCCGGTGCTGCCGACTGCGCCGAGTACGTCTCCCGGTGCCACCTCGTCGCCGACCGACACCGCGAGGCTGGACTGATGGCCGTAGTAGGTCTCGGTATTACCGCTCTTGACCCGAACGAGCTTGCCGTAGCCGTCGCCCGCGTCGCCGGCCTGAACGACGGTTCCGCCGGTCACCGCATGGATAGGGGTCCCGCTGTCGGCGGCCAGGTCCACGCCCTGGTGGTATTGCGCGCCGTTGCCGGTCGGGTTGTTGCGTCCGCCGTAGCCGGAGGTGATGCGGTATTTGCCTGCATCGATCGGCAGCACGGCGCCGCCGAGACCGACGGTCGGCGGTGCGGTCGGTAGTTCGATCTCGGGAACATCGACAGTGCTCGGAGCGTCCGGCGAATCCGGTACCGACAGCACGTCGCCGTCGAGAACGATCGCCGCGACCTGGTTGATGAGAACACCGGTGGCGTCGAGCACCGCGGCGAGTATCGCGGCCCGCTGTTGGGCATCGGGCTGGGGAATCGGGATCTGAGGTAGTTCGATCGTGGGTTGAGCGGTGGCCACCGCTGGGCTGAGCAAGCCGGTTGTGCCGATGCACAGTGCTGCCGACAAGATCGAACCCGCTATGACTCTGTGCATTCTGCGACCCACGAAAAGCCTCCTCGTCTGCGTCCTCCGCGCACCGTCGGATGGGTGCGCGGAGGACGTAAGAACACGTTCGGTGACGCTTCGGGGCACGCTGAACTCACGTAGCAAAAACACATGAATCACATTGGTACTTTTCTTCCCCAAAAGTGCCATTAGTAACCGTACGTCACATCAACCCCACAGGAAACCTGAAAGTTGAATTACAACAACGTAATTCGAGGTCAGGGTGGGTGCGTCGGCACCTCCGGCCGGTCTGAGGCGGGTGAAATGAACGCACGAAAAAGGCCGGTCTCACGAGGAGACCGGCCTTCTTCGTATGGGGTGAGCGACGGGACTCGAACCCGCGACATCCAGGATCACAACCTGGTGCTCTACCAGCTGAACTACGCCCACCATTGCACGCGTCCGCAGAACCTTTTGGGGCTCTCCATCAGCAGCGTCGACAATACTAGCGGGTTGAATCCGCGGTTGCTAATCCGCCCCCGATTGCGTGTCGAGATCCTGAACAACGGCACTAATGTCGCTGGTAGACGGCCCAGGCGCAGCCACGAAGGCCGTCCGGCGGTAGTACTGCAGTTCTTTGATCGACTCCTTGATGTCCGCCAGGGCGCGATGTGCAAGGCCCTTGGCCGGCTGTCCGTAATAGATCCGTGGGTACCACCGTCGGGAAAGTTCCTTGATCGAGCTGACGTCGATCATTCGGTAGTGGAGGTAGGTGTCGAGCGCGGTCATGTCGCGAGAGATGAATCCACGATCGGTCCCGATGGAGTTTCCCGCGAGCGGAACAGTTCCGGCCACCGGGACGTGCTCCTTGATGTACGCCAGTACGCGCTGCTCGGCTTCCTCCAGCGTCACAGTCGATGCGCGCACTTCGTCGGTCAAGCCCGACTTGGCGTGCATGTCGGTGACGACGGCAGGCATGTTCGCCAACGCGTCGTCATCGGCGTGGATGACGATGTCGACACCCTCTCCGAGGATGTTCAGCTCACTGTCGGTCACCAGCGCCGCAATTTCGATCAGCTTGTCCTTGCTCAGGTCCAAGCCGGTCATTTCACAGTCGATCCACACGAGTTTGTCCTGCACGCGCTCCACACTAGTGCGAGCTGTGATGCCACTAGGGTTTGCGGTGGCGATCGAACCAGTTCAGCACCAGCACACGTTCACGGAGGACGCGGACATGACAGTCGACCCGACCCAGCCGGCACCCACACTCAGCCCCGCCGAGAGGGCGAAGGCGGCCAAGGCGGCGGCCGTCGAAGCCGCACGGGTGGCTGCCGAAGCTCTGGCTGCAGCGGACGCCGCCGAGGCCGAGGCGCTTGCCGCGGAACAAGGGTCGACACCGATAGCGAACGGCAAGGCTGCCGAGATTGCCGCCGGTTACGCATCATCAGGTGCGGCACTGGAACTGGGAACCGTGGTTCTCGACGGCGTCACCGATCCGGCGGCTCGCATCCGAATTCCGTTGGCCACGTTGAACAGGCACGGTCTTGTTGCCGGGGCCACCGGAACCGGTAAGACGAAGACGCTGCAGGGGATTGCCGAACAGCTCTCTGCGGCAGGGGTTCCCGTCGTCATGGCCGATGTCAAAGGCGATCTGTCTGGACTGTCCGCGCCGGGCGAGGACAACGAGAAGATTCGGAGCCGCGCTGCGGACACCGGGCTCACGGACTGGGCTCCGGCCGGACACCCGGTGGAGTTTCTTTCTCTCGGCACCGAGGGAATCGGGGTTCCGGTCCGCGCCACCATCACGGCCTTCGGGCCAATTCTGCTCAGCAAAGTGTTGGGCCTGAACAACACTCAGGAATCCACCCTCGGTCTGATCTTCCACTGGGCCGATTCCCAGGGGCTCGCCCTGCTCGACCTCAAGGACCTGCGGTCGGTGATCATGCACCTGACGAGTGACGAGGGAAAGGCAGATCTCAAGGGCATCGGCGGGGTCTCCTCGGCCACCGCAGGAGTGATTCTGCGCGCGCTGGTCAACCTGGAGGCAGACGGCGGAGACACTTTCTTCGGTGAGCCGGAACTCGAGACCGAGGACCTGCTTCGCGTCGGACCGGACGGCCGAGGGGTCATCACTTTGTTCGAGCTCGGGGCGCAGGCTTCGCGGCCGGTGATGTTCTCCACGTTCTTGATGTGGGTGCTCGCCGACCTGTTTCAGACGCTTCCCGAAGTCGGTGACATCGACAAGCCCAAGCTGGTCTTCATCTTCGACGAGGCACACCTGCTGTTTGCCGATGCGTCCAAGGCGTTTCTGCAGCAGGTGGAACAGACCGTCAAGCTCATTCGCTCGAAGGGCGTCGGCGTCTTCTTCTGCACGCAGCTGCCAACCGACGTTCCCAACGACGTGCTCTCACAACTGGGCGCACGTATTCAGCACGCTCTGCGCGCCTTCACGCCCGATGATCAGAAGGCGTTGAACAAGACGGTGCGCACGTACCCCAAGACCGACGCGTACGACCTCGAAAAGGCGCTGACGTCGTTGGGGACCGGCGAAGCAATCGTGACGGTGCTCTCGGAGAAAGGCGCGCCGACACCGGTGGCGTGGACGAAGATTCGTCCGCCCCGCTCACTGATGGACACCATCGGCAACGACGCCATTGCGGCGGCCGTGTCGTCGAGCACCCTGTCCGCGAAGTACCGTGAAACGATCGATCGCGAGTCGGCCTACGAGCGGATGAACGCGCGCGTGGCGAACGTGCCCGCTCCGACCGAGAAGTTCGACATCCCGCCGCTGCCTGCCGATCTGCCCGATCTGCCCGATCTTCCCCCGAGCGAGCCGGACGGCCCGTCAACTGCCGAGCGCATCATGGGCAACCCGGCGGTCAAGAGCTTCCTGCGATCGGCTGCTTCGGCGGCCGGGCGGGAAATCTCGCGCAGCATCTTCGGAACCGGACGCCGGCGCCGGCGCTAGCTGCCGAGCTTCTTGTAGAAACTGCCGATGATCGGTGCGGAGATGCTGCGTGGGCTGTACTGCCCGGCGACCGACATACCCTTGCTCAGCAGGCCCGGGACGACGCGCATCTTGTTCTTCGCGAGCCCGTCGAGGGACAGCTTCGCGGTGTAGGCGCTGTCGATCCACAGGAAGTCGGGAACCATCTTGTCCACGATCGAGGCGTCGGCCGGGTCGGGTGTCTCGGTGCGGACCGGGCCCGGAGCGAGCAGGGTGACGTTGACGCCGGTGCCCGCGAGCTCGCCGCGCAGCGACTCCGAGAAGGTGTTGACGAAGGCTTTCGTCGCCGCGTAGGTCGCGTTGTTGGGGATGGCCATGTTGCCCGCCGCCGATCCGGTGATGAGGATTCCGCCTGCTCCGCGACCGATCATGCCGGGCATGACCGCCAACGTGAGGTCGTGCACGGCAACGGCATTGAGCTCCACCTGATCGCGCTCGTACGCCGGGTCCAGACCGGCCACCGGCCCGAACGTCGCGATGCCCGCGTTGTTGCAGAGGATGGAGATCTCGCGCTCGGACAGCTCGGTGACCAGTGCCTGCCGCTGCTCACGATTCGACAGATCCGACTGACGCACCTCGACGGCAACGCCGTGCTCGGCCGTGAGCTTCGCAGCCAACGCCTCGAGCAGCTCGCCGCGTCGAGCCACCACGATCAGCGAGTGACCACGGGCGGCGAGTTCGGTGGCCAGGGCTTCACCGATACCGGAAGAGGCTCCGGTGACGACGGCGCGGGCATCGGGGTTGGGCTTGGGCAGGCTCACGGTGAGACAGGCTAGCGGACAGATCAGATCGTGGCCGCGAGCCGGGTGCCTTGCTCTATCGCCCGTTTGGCGTCCAGCTCGGCCGCGACGTCCGCACCGCCGATGATGTGCGTCGTGGTACCCGCGGCCTTCAGCTCGTCGACCAGATCGCGAACCGACTCCTGGCCCGCGCAGATCACGATGGTGTCGACCTCGAGCAGACGCGCGCGCTCATGCTTCTCGCCGAACGAGATGTGCAGGCCCGCGTCGTCGATTCTCTCGTAGTTGACGCCTGAAAGCTGATGCACGCCTTTGGCTTTGAGGGCCGCGCGGTGAACCCAACCCGTCGTCTTGGCCAGCCCTGCGCCGATGCGTCCCGGCTTGCGCTGCAGCAGATATACCTCACGCGGTGACTGCGCGGGCACCGGTGTGGTCAACGCTCCTGGCGCGGCCTCGGGCTCGGTGACGCCCCACTCCTGCTTCCATTCCTTGAGGTCCAGCGTGGGGGAGGCGTCGGTGGTGAGGAACTCGGAGATGTCGATGCCGATTCCGCCGGCTCCGATGACCGCGACCCGATCACCGACTGGCTTGCCGTCCCGAACCAGTTCTGCATACGACAACACCGAGGGGTGTTCGATGCCGGGGATGCTCGGAATCCGGGGAGTGACGCCGGTAGCCAGCACCACCTCGTCGAACTCGCCGGCAATCAGCTCCGCGGCCGAGACTCGGCTGCCCAAGTGGACGGCGACGTCGGCGGTGCGGAGCGCGCTGGAGAAGTAGCGGATCGTCTCTGCGAATTCTTCCTTGCCGGGAATCAGCCGTGCGATACCGAACTGACCACCGATCTCGCTTCTGGCCTCGAACAGGCTGACCGCATGGCCGCGTTGTGCGAGATTGAGGGCTGCGGCCAAGCCTGCGGGCCCGGCTCCGACGACGGCGACCTTCTTCGTCTTCTTCGTCGGCAGCAATTGCAGGTCGATCTCGCGGCCCGCACGGGGGTTGACCAGGCACGAGACCTTCTTGTGGACGAAGGCGTGGTCGAGGCAGGCCTGATTGCAGGCAATGCAGGTGTTGATCTGGTCCGCGGAGTCGGTGGCTGCCTTCTGGACCCAGAACGGATCGGCCAGCATCGGCCTGGCCATCGCGATCAGCTGCGCGTCGCCGCGGGCGAGGATGTTCTCGGCGATCTCGGGCATGTTGATGCGGTTGGATGCCGCGACGGGAATGGCTACGTGCTTCTCGAGCTTGCCGGTGATGTCGGCAAACGCTGCTCGCGGAACCGAGGTGACGATGGTCGGCACCCGCGATTCGTGCCAGCCGATGTCGGTATTGATGATGTTCGCGCCCGCAGCCTCGACATCCTCCGCCAGGGCAACGATGTCGTTCCAGCTCTGGCCCTGTTCCACCAGGTCGGCCATCGACAGCCGGAACACGATGAGGAAGTCCGGGCCCACTGCAGCCCGCGTCTGTCGCACGATCTCCACGGCCATTCGGCGGCGATTCTCCGCCGAACCGCCCCACTCGTCACGCCGCTTGTTGGTGCGCTCGGAGAGGAACTGATTGATGAAATATCCCTCGCCGCCCATGATCTCGACGCCGTCGTATCCGGCGCTCTGCGCGAGCCGGGCGCAACGCACGAAGTTGCGGATCTGCCAGCGGACGCCCCTCGACGTCAACCGCCGCGGCCGAAAAGGATTGATGGGGGCCTTGATCGAGGAAGCCGACACGCTGAACGGTTGGTACGAGTAGCGACCGGCGTGCAGGATCTGCAGCGCGATCTTGCCACCCTCTCGGTGCACCGCCGCGGTGATCCGGCGGTGCCGGCGGGCCTCGAGACGGTTGGTCAGCTTGGCTCCGAACGGCAGGAGCCAACCGGTGCGATTGGGGGCGTAACCGCCGGTGACGATGAGGGCGACGCCGCCGCGGGCTCGCTCGGCGAAGTAGGCCGCCAGACGGCCGGTGTCGCGGGCGCGATCTTCGAGGCCGGTGTGAATCGAGCCCATGATCACCCGGTTCTTCAGCGTGGTCGCACCGACGTTCAACGGCGACAACAGAATCGGATAGGGGCCAACGGACTGCTCGGTCTTCACAGCTTCTCCAATACTTCGGTGCACCACTCGGTGAATCCTTCTTCGACGCGAATTCCGCCGCGCAGCACCAGGTATTGGTGCAACGCGGTGCCGGTGAGGGCAGCGGGGGCCGGAAAGTCCTGCTTCTCGATCAGTCGATAGACGTCGAGGCGGGTGGCATGAACATCGCGATGGCGGGCGACTTCGACCTTCAAAGCGTCGATGTCACCGTTCGCGGCACCGCGAATCTTGACGGCGAGTTCCTCGCGTAGCTGCGAGGGATCGGTAGGCGCGGCGATCCAGCGATCGAGCTCGGCGCGGCCCGCGGCGGCGACCGAGTAGACCTTCTTGTCGGGACGGCCGTCCTGTGCAACGGCCTCACCGGTGATCCACCCGGCCCCGTCCATCCGCGTCAGCGTCCGGTAGATCTGCTGATGCGTTGCGCTCCAGAAGAAGCCGATGGACTTGTCGAACCGTCGGGCGAGCTCGTACCCCGAGCCACTGAGCTCGGTGAGGGAAACCAGAATCGCGTGTTCCAAAGCCACAACCGAGAGTATGTATGCAACGTGGTGACTATGCAACTAGGTGCACCGAAGAATTCGGATTCCGCGGTCTAGTGTTGGCAACCATGGGAACCCAGCCGGAGGCCGCCGTCGTCGGAGTCGCAACCACTCGTAAACAGGTCACTGCCTGGGGATTCTGGGATTGGGGCTCGGCTGCGTTCAACGCCGTGATTCTCACGTTCGTGTTCTCGGTGTATCTCACCGATGCGGTCGGTGACGACCTGCCCGGCTCGATCTCGGCCACCACCTGGTTCAGCTGGTCCATCGCACTGTCGAGCGTCGTCATCGCGCTCCTCGCGCCGGTCTGCGGGCAGTACTTCGACGCGCGCGGCAAACGCCGATGGTTGCTGGGGGTGTTGACCGCACTGACCGTCGTGGCCATGGCCGGTCTGTTCTTCGTCCAGGACAACTATCACTATCTCTGGCTCGGTCTGTTGCTGCTCGGTCTCGGATCCATCATGTTCGAGTTGGCCAGCATCCCGTACAACTCGATGCTGCGGCAGGTCTCCACTCCGGAGAACATCGGTCGCGTATCCGGATTCGGTTGGGCGATGGGCTATTTCGGTGGGATCGTGCTGCTTCTCCTGTGCTACCTGGGCTTCATCGTCGGCGACGGCGACACTCGGGGTTTGCTGGGGTTGACCACCGACGGTGGCCTGAACATCAGACTCGTCGCCGTACTCGCGGCCGTATGGTTCGCGGTCTCGGCCATCCCGGTGATGTTCGCAGTTCCCGAAGTGCCCAGGGCCGTTGCCGATCCCACTGCTGCGCAGGCCGGGTTCGCGGAGTCCTATCGCGTTCTCTTTCGCGATGTGCGCGAGTTGTGGAGTGCAGACCGGCGCGCCGTCTACTACTTGATCGCCAGCGCACTGTTCCGTGACGGACTGGCAGGTGTCTTCACCTTCGGGGCCGTTCTCGCCGTCAGCGTCTACGGCATCGGCGCGGCGGACGTACTGCTGTTCGGCGTCGCCGCCAACGTCATCGCCGGCCTCGGTGCCATCGTCGCCGGCCGGTTCGACGACAGAATCGGACCCAAGAAGGTCATCGTCTTCTCGCTCACGTCCATGATCGCGGCCGGCACCATTCTGCTGTTCGTGTCGGGACCGACGATGTTCTGGATCTTCGGGCTGATCCTGTGCCTGTTCGTGGGGCCCGCACAATCCTCTGCGCGTACCTTCCTGGCCCGACTGGCACCTCCCGGGCGAGAAGGTCAGTTCTTCGGACTGTTCGCGACAACGGGTCGTGCCGCGTCGTTCCTCGCGCCGTCCCTGTTCGGCCTGTTCGTGTGGATGTTCGACGCCGACCGGGCAGGTATCGCCGGGCTGATCATCGTCCTTGCCGCCGGTCTGCTGGCATTGCTGAAGGTGCGGGCTCCGGAGCAGGTCTAAACGGAGTCGATACGGGCCAGGATCTCGGTCGTGAGTTCCCCGGGGGCTTCCTCGGGGATCCAATGCGAGATGCCGTCGAGTTCGACGAATCGGTACGGCGCGTCGACGAATTCGCCGCAGCGCTCGGCACCGGCTCGGCCGATGGCGGTGTCGCCGTTGCTCCAGACGTACGTGGTGGGGACGGTCACCGGAGGGAGGTTCGCGAACTCCCTGGTCATCGCGGCGTACCAACTCGATGCGGCCGTCAGTGCCCCGGGGACGGTGAGATGCCGAACGTACTCGTCGTCGAGGCTCTCGGCACCGAACATCGCGCGCAGACGCTGTGCGTCGTTCTCCACCAGAACTCGCTCGGCCTTCTCCGGCTTCCGGAGCAGGCCGAAGTACTGCGACCGCTCCTGCTGATCCGGATCCTCGCGGATGGCCCAGTTGAACGCCGCCGAATGCGGAACCGATGCCGCGGTGAGCGTGCGGACACGATCGGGGTGTTCGGCCGCCAGGTGCCAGGCGACCACCGCACCCCAGTCGTGTCCGACCAGATGCGCCGACGGTAGATCGAGCGCGTCGAGCAAACCGAGGATGTCACCGGTGAGCTGCTCGATGCGATAGTGCTCGACCCCGATCGGGCGGGCGCCGGGGGAGTATCCCCGCTGATTTGGCGCGATCACGCGGCAACCCGCGGCGACGAGTCCGGGTGTCACGCTCGTCCACGACGCGTTGGTTTGCGGAAAGCCGTGCAGCGCAACAACTGGAACTCCATCCGAGGGGCCCGCCATCGCAACTTCGAATACGTACGCGCCGACACTTACCTCGGACATGAACTTCCCTTCGTGGACGTGTTCTTCTCGAACGGTCAAGCCCGCCGTGGTTCCCATCGGCTCATCCCGAGCATGATCATGCGGATCTGCTTTTCGGTTCGCTCGATCAGATCCTTCTCGTTCTGACTACCCGGTCTGTCGATTTCCAACAGGCCGACCACCGCAGTGAGCATGGTCGAGACGAGCAGATCGGCGGTCATCTCCAGATCGGCGACGTCCCACTGTTCGAGACCGGGCATGCGGGAGAGATCGATGGTCAGCTCACTGACGAACAGTCGCAGCTCGGTGGCGAAGGCACGCCGAACCTCGGTGACGCCGCCGTACCGCTCGCGACTGAGAAAACGGAACTGATCCTCGTGGCTGCGAACCTGGCGGACCAGGATGCCGAAGGATTCGGTGGCCGTCTTGGCACTCGGGTTGCGGCGGGCATCGCGCAACATCTGCCGCAGCATGCGCATGCTGTCCTCGACGAGAGCGACGCCCAGATCCTCCATCGAGGCGAAGTGGCGGTAGAACGCAGTGGGAACGATGCCGGCCGATCGGGCGACCTCTCGCAGGCTGACACTGGCGAAGGATCGTTCTCGTAGCAGGTCGAGGGTGCCCTCGATGAGGGCTTGGCGCGTGCGCTCCTTGCGCTCGGCGCGGGTCCCCGGTTCTGTCACAACGTCCAGTTTATGGGCGCGCATTCTGTGACCTTCCTTCCGGTTCTACCCGGGCCCCCGTCGACGGCCGTTTTTGCTGTGTAACGACGGTCACATAAACGTTGACAGGTACCGGTGTCGCTCTGTCACACTCATGTTAGTGCACAATCGTTCACTGAATGGGTCGTTGGTTTCGATCCGGTTAGGGAGGATGGAATGACGCTTCAAGAACGTCCGTCGCGAACGTCGGGTTCGCGCAAGTTCTCGCTTCTTTCCCTGTTCGAGGCCATGGCCACACCCCACGCGCTCGATCGGTACCTCGAGCTCGTCGATCCTATGACGACGGTTCGCGACCTGCGCGGAGAAGTGACCGAGATACACCAGTCCACCGAAGACTCGTTGACGCTCACCATCCGCCCGACACGTCAGTGGAAGGGCTTCAAGGCGGGTCAATTCGTCCAGGTCGGTGTCGTCATCGACGGTGTTCGGCAGACGCGCTGTTACTCGCCCGCCTGCTCGCAGTACCGCAAGGACGGCCGGATCGAACTGACGATCAAGGCGCATCCCGAAGGCCTGGTGTCGCAGTACCTGCACAAGAACGCGCATGTCGGCCTCGTGGTCAGCCTGTCGCAGGCGGACGGCACGTTCGAGCTTCCCCAACCACGCCCGGCCAAGACGTTGCTGATCAGCGGTGGCAGCGGCATCACGCCGGTGTTGTCGATGCTCAGGTCGCTGCTGGACGAGGGGTACAGCAGCGACCTGACCTTCCTGCACTACGCGTTCACCGAGAACGACGTCGCGTACAAGAAGGACCTGGAGAAGATCGCCGCCGAGCACGAGAACGTGAACATCGTCTTCGCGTACACCGAGCAGAAGACGGGCGGCGACCTGTACGGGTTCTTCGGCCAGGAGCACCTCGATGCCGTGGCCCCGTGGTTCGCAGACGCGGACACGTTCCTGTGCGGCCCTCCCGGACTCATGAAGGGCGTGAGGTCCTTCTTCGACGACGCAGGCCTCGGCGAGCGACTGCACCTCGAGGAGTTCACGCCGTCGTTCGCCACCGTCGGCGACGACGTCACCGGAGTCACCACGTTCTCCGGGAGCGATGTGTCCTCGGAGAACGACGGCGAAACGCTGCTCGAGCAGGCAGAGGCCGCTGGTCTCTCGCCGGCCAACGGGTGCCGGATGGGAATCTGCTTCACCTGCACCTCGGTGAAGAAGTCCGGCTGCACCAAGAACATCAAAACCGGCGAGACCGACACCGAATCCGACAAGAAGATCCAGCTCTGCGTGTCCGTCGCCGTCGGCGACGTCGACATCGACATCTAGGTCCACCCAAAACATTTCGACACACAGACCATCTCGACCCGATCGAATTGGAGATCATCAGATGCTCGGAACGATTCTCTCGATCCTGCCCACCGCGGTCCTACCGTTTCGCCGCAACGAGACACTGCCGGACGCGCCGACCGTGCTGACCTACGAACAGGTCGAGGAGCTCGGCCGTGAGCTCGACGACCTGCGTGCCCGAACCGTCGCCAAGCTCGGCGACGAGGACCGCGAATACATCTACAAGATCATCAAAGCGCAGCGCGGCTTGGAGATCACCGGACGCGCGTTGATGTATCTGCCGTTCCTCCCACCGGCATGGCTCGCCGGTGTCGGTGCCCTCGGCGTTGCGAAGATCCTCGACAACATGGAGATCGGCCACAACGTCATGCACGGCCAGTACGACTGGATGCGCGAGCCCGGTCTGAACTCCGAGGTGTTCGAGTGGGACACCGTCTGCCCCGCAGACCAGTGGAAGCATTCGCACAACTACATGCACCACACCTTCACCAACATCGTCGGTATGGACCGCGACATCGGCTACGGCATCCTGCGGATGGACCAGGAACAGAAATGGAATCCGTACTACCTGGGCAACCCGGTGTATGCGTTCCTGTTGATGACGTTCTTCGAGTGGGGCGTCATGCTCCACGACCTCGAGACCGAGAACATCGTCGCGGGCAAGCGCAAGTGGCACGACGTCAAGCCGCTGCTGCAGGGCATGTGGCGCAAGGCGGGCAAGCAGGCGCTCAAGGACTACGTGATCTTCCCGGCGCTGACCGGACCGTTCTTCGCGTCCACCGTGGTCGGAAACGTTGCTGCGAACCTGATTCGCAACGTGTGGACCTACTCGATCATCTTCTGTGGCCACTTCCCGACCGGGGTCCAGACCTTCAGCCAGGAAGAGACCGCCGACGAGAGCCGCGGCGAGTGGTACGTGCGTCAGATGTTGGGATCGGCCAACATCGAGGGAACCCCGCTGTTCCACATCATGTCGGGCAACCTCTCGCACCAGATCGAGCACCACCTGTTCCCGGACCTGCCCGCGCACCGCTACCCGCAGATCGCGCCCGAGGTCAAGGCGCTGTGCGAGAAGTACGACCTGCCCTACAACACCGGCGGCTTCTTCCAACAGATCGGTTCCGTATGGGGCAAGATCTTCAAGCTCGCCCTGCCCAATTCGCTCACGGGGTCGGCAGCTCCGGCCAGTGTTATCGTCGAGCGTAAGAAGACCAGCGCAGCGTGACGACTTCGAAGGGGGCGGTCCTGTTGGTGGGAAAGTTCGAGCGCAACAAGGACACCGTGCAGGAGTTCACCGAATCTGCCGCCAATCACGTCGGCCGGATCGTGGTGATCATCACCGGAGCCGTCCGCGACGTCACCCGTGAAATCGGAGATCTGATCACCGATGGCATCGAAATGCGGGAAGCGGCGAAGAAAGCGGAGCGTGACGCCCCGCTGGGCACCGTGATCAACGGAGAGTTCGAGACTCGCGACCGTCGTTGAGGTAGAGCACTATCGACAAAGCCGCCCGAGTAATGCTCGGGCGGCTTCGTCGTATCTAGCGGCGGTGCAGTCTCCACAGTGACGTCGTCTCGCGCGAGCGGGCCTCGTGCAGCACATCGGAGGAATCGGTGACTCGCGAGTGCGTCGGTGTGGTGTCGCTACGGTCGACAACCACCAGCCCTGCCGCGTCGAAAGCCCCGAGAAGGTCTGCGCGCGTGACCAATCCGAGCAGTTCGGCGAGGTCGGACAGAACCAACCAAGCCTCGCCGTTCGGTGTCAGGTGCCCACCGAGGCGGCTCAGGAACGACTTGAGCATCCGCGAGCCCGGGTCGTAGACCGCGTGCTCGATGCCCGACGTCGGCTTCGTGGGAATCCAGGGCGGATTGCACACGATCAATCCCGCGCGCCCGGTCGGGAAGATGTCGGTCTGCACCACCTCGACTCGATCGGTGCAACCGAGTGCGTCGAAGTTCTCTCGTGCGCAGGCGACCGATCGCGGGTCCTTGTCGGTGGCGACCACCGAGCTCACGCCGCGGCGGGCGAGCACTGCAGCCAGAACGCCCGAGCCGGTACCGATGTCGAACGCGCGGTCCGTGGGAGGCAGTGGTGCGTCGGCGACGAGTTGGATGTACTCGCCGCGAATGGGGGAGAAGACCCCGTAGTGCGGGTGGATCGAGGCGTCGAGAGCCGGGACGAAGACGCCCTTGCGACGCCACTCGTGTGCACCGACCATGCCGAGGAGTTCGCGCAACGAGAGCACGCACGGCGCGGCGTCGGGGCCGATGGCCTCCGACACTGCGGCCTGGACATCCGGTGCCCGGCCGAGATCGAGGCGGGCACTCGAATCGAGTTCCACCAGAAGCATTCCGAGCACTCGAGCGCGGCGCGCCTGGTATTGGCGATGCAGATGGAACTGCTCGGCGGGCGACGCATCGGGCGCCCGTTTGGCGGGCGGAACCCGACGGGTCATCGCGGACAACAGTTGTCGCGCATTGTTGTAGTCACCGCGCCACAGCAGAGCGTCGCCTATCGTGGCGAGCTTGTAGGCCACGTCTGCGGTCGTCGAATCGTCGACGATGCGCACCACACGAGGCGCGGGAGCGCCGTTCTCCGACTGCCAGCGGGAGGTGCGTTCGGTACCGTCCTCGACCCAGGTGATGCTCATGTCGCGCTGTCGTTCACGCTGCAGTGTGCGGGTACTCCGCACTGCGATGTTGGAAGGCAAGGATATTGGGGTTGACGATGACGCCGCCCCGGATCTCGATCGATCGCTCGATGGTGGAATCGGCGCTCCACGCCGAGGGGCCGTCGAGCACGATCCGCAGGTACGGCAACAGCGATTCGCTGATCTCCCAGGTGGCCGAATTCCACAGATAGGACGGACTGTGGTCGACGGCGTAGTACCGCACGTTGTCGCCCACTGTGAACATGGGATCGGCGAACGACGTGGGCTTGGCCCACTCGAATCCCATACCCTCGTCGCAGGAGACGTCCACCACGAGGGTGCCCGGTGCGAGGGTGGGTAGGTCCTGGTTCGTCAGGAACGTCAATGGTGAATTGGTATCCTGTAGAACACAATTGACGATGACGTCATGGTCGGCCAGGAAGTGTGACAGTGGTACTCGGCCGTCCGGAGTGAGTGCTCGACTCTGGCGAGGGTCGGCGTCGTCGAGATCGAAATTGACGATGTTGGCCGAATGGATCGGTGAACTCACCGCAGTGACTCCGCGTTGGGTGAGAACGTCCACATCGTGAATGCCATGGGCGTTGAGTGCGGTGACCGCACCGCGAGCGGTGGCTCCGAAGCCGATGACCGCAGCACGCAACCGGCGGCCGTAGTCGCCGGTGGACCCGATCAGTTGCAGTGCATGCAGCACGGAGCAGTAGCCGGCCAACTCGTTGTTCTTGTGGAAGACATGCAGATTGAACGAACCCTCGTGGGTCCAGTGGTTCATGGCCTCGAATGCAATCAGTGTCAGCTTGCGATCGACGGCGATCTGCGTGAGCTTCTCGTCCTGCACACAGTGGGGCCAGCCCCACAGTGTCTGCCCAGGGCGCAACGATGCAAGATCCTCCGCCTGCGGCTTGGGCAGCAGAATCACATCGCACTCGGCGATGAGCTCCTCGCGTGTGCGAATGCCTGCCACTTGGCCGGCCAGGTGCTCGTCCGAAATTCCGAACGGTTCGCCGTAGCCGGATTCGACGAACATCCGGGCGAGGATATCGGCGTCGATTCGATCGAAATGCAGTGGATGAATCGGTAGTCGACGCTCATCGGGCTTGCGCGAACGTGAGAGGACTCCGAGAGTGAGCTGATGCACGTATGACCCTTCGTTACCTCCAAGTCAACCACAGCGAGCTGGGACGGATTACGTTCGCGCTGGTCAGGGCGTAGTCATCGTTCTCGAGTGAGCTCGGGTACCTCGGTTGCGATGACGGTACGCGCTGGAGCCGCACGCAACGTTGGGATGAAACCGGCCAGGACCAAAGACAGTACGGCGGCACCGGCCGCCACGCCCATCGTGACGTGGAAAGCCGCTTCCGACGGAATCTCCCGGCCGCCGGCACTGACGGTGAGCTGAGCCAGAATGACGCCGGCGACCGCGCTGGCGAACGATGTTCCGAGAGAACGCATCAGCGTGTTGAAGCTGTTGGCTGCCCCGGTTTCCGACGCCGGGACCGCGCCCATGATGAGTGCAGGCATCGCGCCGTACGCCAGCCCGATGCCTGCGCCGATCACCAACGAGATCAGGACCAGGAGCCAGACGGCACCGAGCGTGACAGCACCGACGAGGTAGCCGGCCGCGATCACCGCAGCACCCAACATCAGTGTCGTCTTCGGTCCGCGCGTAGTGGTGATGCGGGCCGACAGCGGCGCGACGAACATCATGACGATGCCCGAGGGGGCCATGACCAAACCCGCGGCGAGAATCGACTGGCCCAGTCCGTATCCGGTCTCGGTGGGCAGCTGCAGAACCTGAGGGAAGACCAGAGACATTGCGAACAAAGCGAATCCGATGGCGATCGAAGACAGGTTCGTGAACAGGATCTGGCGCCGCATGGTCACTCGGAGGTCGACGAGGGGTAGCGGTGTGCGTAGCTCCCACCAACCCCAGAACAGAAACGCAGCGAGGGAGAGCGCGAGCATCCCCATCGTCGTTCCGCTGGTCCAGCCCCAACTCGAACCCTTCGATATCGCGAGAAGCAACGACACGAGCGCGATCGACAGTGCTGCGGCACCGGGGAAGTCGAAGCTGCCCCCCGCTCGTACCGTCGATTCGGGGACGACAAGAACGACGAGAACGGTAACGACGACGCCGAGAGCGGCCGACGTCCAGAACAGGAAGTGCCAGTCGGCGTACTCCGCGATCAACGCGGCGGCCGGCAGGCCGAGCGCGCCGCCGACTCCGAGCGAGGCGCTCATGAGAGCGACGGAACCGGCGAGTTTCTCTCGGGGCAGGACGTCGCGCATCACGCTGATGCCGAGGGGGATGACACCCGATGCGAGACCCTGGAGCGCACGGCCGACGATGAGAGGAAGGACGGTGTCACTGAGCGCGCCGACAACGGAACCGAGGATGAGAAGTGCGAGTCCGACGAGGAGTAAGCGGCGTTTGCCGAACATGTCGCCGAGGCGCCCCATGACCGGAACGGCAACCGCGCCGGCCAGAAGCGTTGCCGTCACGACCCACGCGGTGTTCGCTGCGGAGGCGTTCAGCAGTGTCGGCAGCTGCGGAATGATCGGAATGACGAGTGTTTGCATCAATGCGACGACGATGCCGGCAAACGCGAGGACTGCAACAATCCCGTTGGTGCCGAGCGTTTTCGGTGCCGTGTCGTCGGGTGAAATTGCAGACATGCCGCTCCTCTGGTAATTGGTTGGTAAAGTATTTAAACCGGCTGACTTAAATAAGTTAAGTCATGTGATTGAACATGGCAAACGGAAGGGTGCACATGCACAGCGACGACACGCGCGAAGTGATCCTGGTGGCCGCCGAACGGCTGTTCGCCGAGCGTGGCGTGTTCACGGTGTCCAATCGTCAGGTCAGCGAGAGTGCAGGACAGCGGAACAGTTCGGCCGTCGGCTACCACTTCGGGACCAAGGACGACCTGGTACTGGCCATCGTCGAGAAACATGCGCGGCCTATCGAAGAGCGCCGCGTCCGGATGCTGACGGAGGTCGAGGGGTCTACCGATCTTCGTGACTGGGTGTCGTGCCTCGTCCTTCCCTACATCGAGCATCTCGCATCGATCGGTGAGTCCTCGTCCTACGCTCGGTTCAGTGCGCAGGTGATGACGGATCCGACACTGCGCGGCCTGGTCTACGAGACCGCACTGGAATCGCCTGCCCTACGAAGGATTCTGGAGGGAGTGCGGAGCTGCGTCGGCGATCTCCCGGAATCGGTGCGCAGGACGCGCGGAGACATGGTGAGGCAGCTGATGGTCCACATGAGCGCCGAGCGAGAGCGAAGCAACCCCCGCGAGTGGACGGGCTTCGGGACGGATCTGGTGGATGCCATGGTCGGGCTGTGGCGCGCGTCGGTCACCCAGTGACTTCGCTGGGATCGGTCGCGGCGAACCGAGTGCGATATGCATTTCGACTGGTCAGAGTGTGCCCCCGGCAGGATTCGAACCTGCGACCAAGGGATTAGAAGGCCCTTGCTCTATCCCCTGAGCTACGGAGGCTGGCACGTACGGGCGAACCCGCTCGAGCACGGTTGACGAGTGTACCTTTCCGTATACGTCGATCGCGCAGGCATGGGTTGGGCGACGGCTGTAGCGGGAAAGCAAAGGTCTCGGAAACGTTCCGAAGCATGTCGAAGGAGGTTCGATGCACGACATCCTCGACGACGCGATGAGCGCATGGAAGTCCGACGACATCGCAGCGGTGGCAACTGTGATCCGCACGTTCGATTCTGCACCGCGTCCGGCCGGAGCGGCCATGCTGGTCGGCGCGGACGGCACGGTTGCGGGGTCGGTGTCGGGCGGCTGCGTCGAAGGCTCGGTCTACGAACTCGCACAGGACGTCCTGCGCACCGGAACTCCGGTTCTCGCTCGATACGGAGTGTCCGACGACGATGCTTTTGCCGTCGGGCTCACCTGCGGCGGAACACTCGACGTCTTCGTCGAAGTGTTCTCCCGGCAGACGTTCCCCGAACTCGACTCGGTCGTGGCGGACGTGCGCAACAACATTCCCGTCGCGGTGGCGACCGTGGTGTCGCACACCGATCCGGAATGCGTCGGCCGGAGGTTGGTCGTCGGAGAGGCAGGCACCCGCGGTTCGATCGGCAGTGCGCGGGCCGACGCGGCCGTCGCGGACGACGCGAAAGGGCTTCTGGCATCGGGACGTTCGGCCGTCCTGACGTACGGTCCCGACGGTCAGCGACGAGGTGAGGGCATGGAGGTATTCGTGTCCAGCCATGCACCGCCGCCCCGAATGCTGGTGTTCGGGGCCATTGATTTCGCCGCTGCGGTGGCGCAGCAGGGCGTTTTTCTCGGTTACCGCGTCACCGTCTGCGACGCACGTGCAGTTTTCGCGACCCCGCAGCGGTTTCCCGCCGCCGAACAGGTCGTCGTCGCCTGGCCACACGACTACCTGGCTCAGCAGTGGTCGGCGGGGGAGTTGGACGAGCGGACTGTTGTCTGTGTGCTCACCCACGACCCCAAATTCGACGTGCCACTGCTCGAGGTCGCGTTGCGTCTGCCGAGCCTGGCTTTCGTCGGTGCGATGGGCTCACGCCGTACTCATGACGATCGCACGGCTCGGTTGCGGGCAACGGGGCTGACCGAGTCCGAACTCGCCCGATTGGCCAGCCCGATCGGTCTCGATCTCGGTGCCCGAACGCCTCAGGAGACTGCCGTGTCGATCGCGGCGGAGATCATCGCGCGCCGCTGGGGCGGCACAGGTGAACCGTTAAGGGCCCGACACGGTCGCATCCACCACGACGCTACCGAGGACGGGCGCGGGGGCAAGTACGACGCTGTGTAGGACTCGCCTTTCGAGTATCGCCGATCACCTCCTACTCTGGTGGTATGGCAACGCCGGATCTCGACAAGACCGAACCCTCGACCGCTGAACCCTCGGCGGGCGATACACGGACGGACGGGGAACCGCGGTCGGCCACCACGACGGTGTTCGTCACTGCCGGCGTCATCGCCGGTGTGGTGGCCGCCCTCATCGTCATGCTCTCCGCGTCCGACGCATTGGTGTTGCTCGGAATCCCGGACCCGGGCCCGGCCACCACCTACGGTCTGCCTGCTCTGCGGGCGATCGGCGAGATCGCGGCCGTCATCGCCATCGGATCCTTCTTGCTGGCAGCATTTCTGGTGCCGCCGCAGAAGAACGGCGTCCTCGATGTCGACGGCTACCGGGCGGTGCGCACCGGCTCGGTCGCATCCATCGTCTGGGCTGTGTGCTCGCTTCTCCTCGTGCCCCTGACGTTGTCCGACACCTCCGGCCAGCCGTTCACGGAGGCCATCAAGCCGGCGAACCTGTGGATCGCGCTCGATCAAGTCGAGATTGCCAGTGCGTGGCGTTGGACGGCGATCATGGCCGTGGTGTTGGCGATCTTCTCGCGCACGGTGTTGCGGTGGTCCTGGACCCCCGCGCTGCTCGGGTTCTCCCTCGCGACGCTGCTCCCGATCGCGTTGAGCGGCCACTCGTCGGCGGGCGGGTCTCACGATGTCGCGACCAACAGCCTGATCCTGCACCTGGGTGCTGCATCACTGTGGGCAGGCGGGCTGTTCGCGTTGCTGGCGCACGTACGCAGGGGCGGCGCGCACTCCGACGTCGCGGCGCGCCGGTTCTCCACCATCGCCGGCATCTGCTTCGTCGTCATGGGTATCAGCGGCGTCATCAACGCGCTGGTTCGGGTCTCGATCGCCGACCTGTTCACCACCACCTACGGCTTGTTGATCGTGGGGAAGATCGTCGCGCTGATCGTGCTCGGCGGATTCGGGTGGATGCAGCGTCGTCGGGCGCTGCCCGCGCTGGTCGCCGACCCCACTGCACGCGGACCGCTGCTTCGCTTCGCCGGGGCCGAGGTGCTCGTTCTCGCCGCGACCATCGGCCTGGCCGTCGGGCTCGGGCGCACACCTCCGCCGGCCGAGATCGATCCCAATCTCACACCCGCGGAGGCGGCACTCGGATACGACCTGAGCGGACCGCCCACGTTCGCACGGATGGCCTTCGACTGGCGCTTCGACCTGATCTTCGGCACCGCCGCGATCGTGATGGCCGTGGTGTACCTGATCGGCGTTCGTCGTCTGCGGCTGCGCGGCGACGCGTGGCCGGTGGGACGAACCGTCGCCTGGATTCTCGGCTGCCTCACGTTGCTGATCAGCACGTCCTCGGGAATCGGTCGCTATTCCACCGCGGTGTTCAGCGTGCACATGACCGGACACATGATGCTCTCGATGCTGGCACCTGTCCTCCTCGCGCTCGGCGGAGCACTGACGTTGGCGTTGCGAGTCCTGCCCGCAGCAGGCAAGGACGGTGTCCCCGGAATGCGCGAGTGGTTGCTGCTCGGCCTGCACAGTCGCATTTCGCAGTTCGTGACTCACCCACTCGTGGCGGCGTTGATCTTCGTCGGCGGCTTCTACGTGCTGTACCTCGGCGGGATATTCGGAGCCGTGCTGGACAGTCACGGCGCGCACCTGCTGATGAATCTGCACTTCGTACTCAGTGGTTACCTGTTCTACTGGACGGTCATCGGCGTCGATCCGTCGCCGCGCAAGATCGCGCCGGTCACGAAGCTGGCGGTCGTGTTCGGATCACTGCCGTTCCACGCGTTCTTCGGGGTGGCCCTGATGAGCATGAACACCGTGATGGGTGCCTGGTTCTACCGGACCCTCGGACTGGATTGGAATTCCGACCTGCTCGGAGATCAGAAGCTCGGCGGCGGTATCGCCTGGGCCACCGGCGAAGTTCCGCTGGTGCTTGTCATGTTGGCGCTGCTGATCCAGTGGTCTCGGAGCGACGACAGAGATGCCAGGCGCGGCGACCGCGCCGCCGAGCGCGATCACGACGCAGAATTGGCGGCCCACAATGCGATGTTCGCCGAGCTCGCCCGACGAGATCAGACGGGTGGACGCTGACCGAACCGGGTCATTCGCTCTCGGCAATTTTGCCGAGTAGTCGATTCAGCTCGACGCGTTCGGCCGACTCGAGGCCGTCGAACATCTCGGACGACACCTGACGACGCGCGTCGTCGATCCGGTCCAGTAGTGCGCGACCGGTATCGGTCAGCGTCACCAGCACGGCCCGCCGATCACTCGGATCCGGCTGCCGCATCACCAGCTGCGCCGCTTCCAGCGAGTCGACGATGTCGGTGGCCGATCGCGCCACGATGCGCAGGTGCTCGGCGAGATCGCGCAGACGCATCGATTCCTGCTCACGGGCCAGGACGTGCAGGGCCCGGCTCTGTGAGGGATTGAGTCCGAACGGTTCGAGCGCACTCATGTGGCTGCGCCGGATGCGCCGCGCGACAGCCATGAAACTTTCGCTCAGATTGGTCGAAGGTCCGGGATCCATGGAACGGATCATAGCGAGGGTTGCCCGCAACCTCATAGTGAGGTAACCTCTGCATATTGCTTCAGTGACCCTGCTCTTCAACTTCCCTGGAGGTCTACTTGGAAAGCCGACCCGAACGTTCTCTTCCCGCATCCGATCCAGCACCCGTCAGCCGAGTCCTGGCTCTGTTCACGCCCTACCGGCGCAAGATCGCCATCGTCAGTGCGATCATCGTGGCCAGTGCGATCATCGCCCTCGCCTCTCCCTTACTCCTTCGCGAACTCCTCGATCATGCGATCCCCAACCGTGACGTCACCCTCGTCACCCTCATCGCGCTCGGCATGATCGCAGTTGCAGTCGCCACCAACACCCTCGGCGTCGTACAGACCTGGATGTCCAACGGCGTCGGCCAGCAACTCATGCACGACCTCCGCGTACAGGTCTACTCGCACCTGCAGCGGCAGTCCCTCGGATTCTTCGCTCGTACGCGCACCGGTGAGGTGCAATCGCGTATCGCCAACGACATCGGCGGTATGCAATCGGTCGTCACCAACACCGCGACGTCCATCGCTCAGAACGCAACCACCGTCGTCGCGACGGTGATCGCACTCTTCCTGCTCGACTGGAAACTCGCCACGTTCTCGTTGATCATCCTGCCGGTATTCGTTCGGGTCGCCCGCCGCATCGGCGACGAGCGCCGCAAGATCTCGACCAGGCGACAGAAGTTGCTCAGTGATCTGTCTGTCCAGATCGAGGAATCCCTTTCTGTCAGCGGCATTCTGCTGGGCAAGACCACCGGTTCCGCACAGGTGTTGACCGAGAAGTTCGCCGACCGATCCCACGAAGTGGCCGGCGTCGAGCTCGCGGCGATGATGGCGGGAAAGTGGCGAATGGCCACCATCCAGATCAGTTTCGCTGTCATGCCTGCGTTGGTGTACTGGTTCGCCGGCATCACCATCGGTCAGGGGAGCGCGTTGACGATCGGAACTCTGGTCGCCTTCACCGCTCTGCAAACTCAATTGTTCAGGCCCACCATGCAATTGCTCAACACCGGGGTGGAGGTGCAGGCCTCACTTGCCCTGTTCGGGCGGGTGTTCGAGTACCTCGATCTGCCGATCGACGTGGCCGAGCCGGCGCATCCGGTGGCGCTGCCCCGAGAGGCCGTGCACGGCGACGTCGCCTTCCGCGGCGTCGATTTCACCTATGCCGCGGCTACAGCTCCGACCTTGAGCGGCATCGACCTCGAGGTCCCGGCCGGAAGCACTCTCGCCCTGGTCGGTGCCACCGGATCGGGTAAGACGACGCTGGGCTATCTCGTTGCGCGCCTGCATGATCCGACGTCCGGATCGGTGACCATCGACGGCATCGATCTGCGGGAGATGGCGTCGGAGAACATCGCCGACCTGGTCGGCGTCGTCTCACAGGAGACTTACCTGTTCCACGCCACCATCAGGGAGAATCTGCGGTTCGCCAAACCCGATGCCTCCGACGAGGAGATTTTCGCGGCCGCCCGAACGGCGCAGATCCACGATTTCATCGATGGACTCGACGACGGCTACGACACGATGGTCGGTGAGCGCGGATACCGGTTCTCGGGTGGTGAGAAGCAGCGGATCGCGATCGCGCGCACCGTCTTGCGGAACCCGCCGATTCTGGTGCTCGACGAAGCGACCAGTGCCCTCGACAACCGCACCGAACGTGCAGTGCAAACGGCACTCGACGGCCTGATGGACGGTCGAACGACCATCCTCATCGCGCATCGACTGTCGACGGTGCGCTCCGCGGATCGCATTGCCGTCCTCGACCACGGGGTCGTGCGTGAGGTCGGAAGCCACGAATCCCTGTTGGAGCAGAGCGGCATGTACGCCCAATTGGTTCGAGCCGCAGACGATGTCGTGGACAGTGTGGCTGCATGAGTGAGACCGGGTGATCCCACTGCGGACCATCGCGGGGCGCGTCGAGTGCGAGATCGAGATCAAGAAATCTCGCTTCGTCGCGGTCGTCGATCGCGCGGCCGCCGAAGCAGACGCGCGAGTGCTGATCGACGGCGCCCGCAAGGCCGATCCTGCTGCTGGGCATCACTGTTCGGCGTTCATTGTCGACGCGTCGTCCACCGATCAACGCATCGAGCGGTCCAACGACGACGGTGAACCCAGTGGCACGGCCGGGATACCGATGCTGGAGGTGCTGCGTGGACATCACCTGACGAACGTCGTCGCAGTGGTCAGTAGATACTTCGGTGGAACCAAGCTCGGCACCGGTGGTCTGGCCCGCGCCTATTCCGGCGCGGTGACCGAGGCGCTGACGGGCGCGGCATTTCTCATCCGGGAGCGACGCGAGATACTGACCCTCGAACTCGATCACGCCGAGGTGGGTCGAGTGGAATCGGAACTTCGCGGGCACGGAGTGCTCGTGGTGGGGACTTCCTACGCAGCCCGCGCGGTCCTGACCGTTGCGGCCGCGGACGCCGATTCGGTTGCGGCACTTGTTGCTTCGCTCACTGCTGGACGCGTGGCCCCATTACGCAGCGGGCACATGTACGTGGAGATTCCGGACTAGCACAGCACACCGACATTCTGGGGTCGGACGAGCCCCGATCCGGGCCGTTCATCCACAGGGCACGCGTCTGTCCACATTTTGCGAACACGTTCACCACGGACGCCCTGCGCGTAGCAGTCTCGAATTCGATCGCAATCACGCGATACTTCAATCGAGAGGGCAGAGAACCATGTACGAAGCACAATGCGCCGTGGTCGGCACAGTCATCACCAACCCCGTCAAGCGGTCCACACCCACCGGCGACGAAGTCCTCAGCTTTCGGATGGCCAGCAACGCTCGGCGTCAGGACCGCAACACGGGTGAATGGACCGACGGCGGAACCCTCTACCTGACGGTCACGTGCTGGCGCCGTCTGGTGCGCGGAGTCGGAGCCTCACTGATGAAGGGCGATCCGATCATCGCCTACGGACAGTTGCGAACCAACGAATACACCAATCGGGACGGACTCGAGCGCGCCGATCTCGAGATGAGCGCCAGTGCTGTCGGACCGGACCTCGCGCGGTGCAACGTCTCGATCCATCGGACCAAAGCAGTGGTGCCCGAGGCGGCGACGGACGGAGATCCGGGAGCGGCGGAACCTCTCGACCGCGATGGGGAGTCGATGGCGGACCGCGAATCGATCGACGAGGACGTTCGAGAGTCGGTACCGGCCTGAACGACTGCCGGCATCCGCCGTCCACGCTGCAGCGGAAGCTGCGATCGAGTGTGGACGGCGGATGCGGGCTCGGCACGTTCTCGGGCGATGGTGTTCGGACGCGCTCGCACCGATAAGCTGGGCGTCATGGCTGAATTCATTTACACCATGAAGAAGGTGCGCAAGGCGCACGGCGACAAAGTCATCCTCGACGACGTGACGATGAGCTTCTATCCGGGAGCGAAGATCGGCGTCGTCGGCCCCAACGGCGCCGGTAAGTCCAGCATCCTCAAGATCATGGCGGGAATCGATCAGCCCGGAAACGGTGAGGCGTTCCTCGCTCCCGGTGCTTCGGTCGGCATCCTCATGCAGGAGCCGGTTCTCGACGACACCAAGACCGTTCGCGAGAACGTCGAGGACGGTCTCGGCGAAACGATGGTCCAGCTCAAGCGCTACAACGAGATCGCCGAGCTGATGGCCACCGACTACTCCGACGAGCTGATGGAGGAGATGGGCGAGCTGCAGGAGAAGCTCGACCACGCCGATGCCTGGGAGATCGACTCTCAGCTCGAGCAGGCGATGGACGCCCTCCGCTGCCCGCCGCCCGAGTCACCCGTCACCAACCTCTCCGGTGGCGAGAAGCGCCGTGTGGCGCTGTGCAAGTTGCTCCTGAGCAAGCCGGACCTGCTGCTGCTCGACGAGCCGACCAACCACCTCGACGCCGAAAGCGTGCTGTGGCTCGAGCAGCACTTGGCCGCCTACGCCGGGGCCATTCTCGCCGTGACCCACGATCGGTACTTCCTCGATCACGTCGCGCAGTGGATCGCCGAGGTCGACCGCGGCCACCTGTACCCGTACGAGGGCAACTACTCCACCTACCTGGAGAAGAAGGCCGAGCGTCTCGAGGTTTCGGGCAAGAAGGACCAGAAGCTGCAGAAGAGGCTCAAGGACGAACTGGCCTGGGTTCGCTCCGGTGCCAAGGCTCGCCAAGCCAAGAGCAAGTCTCGCCTGGCTCGCTATGACGAGATGGTTGCCGAGGCGGAGAAGACCAGGAAGCTCGACTTCGACGAGATCCAGATACCGAACCCGCCGCGTCTCGGCGACGTCGTGGTCGAGGTCAAGAGCCTCGACAAGGGCTTCGACGGCCGCGTGCTGATCAAGGATCTGTCGTTCACGTTGCCCCGCAACGGCATCGTCGGCGTCATCGGCCCCAACGGTGTCGGTAAGACGACGCTGTTCAAGACCATCGTCGGGCTCGAGGAGCCGGACGGCGGCGAGGTCAAGATCGGTCAGACCGTCAAGCTCAGCTACGTCGACCAGAACCGCTCGGGCATCGACTCGAAGAAGACGGTCTGGGAAACCGTCTCCGACGGACTGGACTTCATCACCGTCGGCAGCTCCGAGTTTCCGTCCCGTGCGTACATCAGCTCGTTCGGATTCAAGGGCCACGATCAGCAGAAGCCTGCCGGAGTGCTCTCCGGTGGTGAGCGGAACCGTCTGAACCTGGCGATGACGCTCAAGCAGGGCGGCAACCTGATCCTGCTCGACGAGCCGACCAACGACCTCGACGTCGAAACGCTCGGATCGCTCGAGAACGCGCTCGAGGAATTCCCCGGCTGCGCCGTGGTCATCTCGCACGATCGCTGGTTCCTCGACCGCACCTGCACGCACATCCTGGCGTGGGAAGGTGGCTTCGGCGACAACGAGGCAGCGTGGTACTGGTACGAGGGCAACTTCGAGGGCTACGAGGCCAACAAGGTCGAGCGTCTCGGGCCCGACGCAGCACGTCCGCATCGCGTCACACACCGGAAGCTGACCAGGGACTGACATGTCGGGAAAGACCTTCACCTGCACTCTTCAGGTGCGGTGGGGAGATTCCGATCGCCTCGGCCACGTCAACAACACCAGGTTCGTCGAATACCTCCAGGAAGGCCGCGTTCAGTTCCTGAACGCGGTCTTGGGAGGTTCGGGGCCACGGGGCGCAGCGGTGGTTCGTAAGCTCACCACCGATTTTCTGCATCCGATACTCGACGACTCGGGACCGTTGACGATCGAACTGTGGATCACGCGAATCGGGAACACCTCCTACGGCGTCCAGCATGTGGTCACCGACCGCGATGGAACGGTCTGCGCGAGGGCGGAGGCGCTGATGGTCGCCTTCGATCTTGCAACCTCCTCGTCTCGGGCTCTGAGCGAGGACGAGCGACGTCTCCTCACGGAGTATCTCGTCGCCGGAATCGAGTACCCGGAATAGTTCGCCGCGCTGGGTCTGCAAGGTCACTGCGGTAATCGAGTCTTCGACACTAAGGTCGAGGAGTCATCGACGACCGGCGATCGGCGGGCGTCGGGAAAAATCCTCACGAGGGAGTACTCGAACACCATGCCGCGCTCGCTGGACCTGACCGACAACGACTGGGCCGACGGGCTCGACGACCGACTTCTGAGCGAGCTGGAGAAGCTGCGCGCCGAGTACTTCGAGCACGTGGACACCACCGCCGTCGGGGCGTCTGCACACGCGCCCGACATCACGTCGTTCCGCCGGCACGTTCGGCTCGCTGCCCAACGTCGGCCTGAGACGGCGAACGTGGCCGTTCACCGACCGAGTGAGTCGGGTTCGGCAGCGCAGCAGGCCGCCGGAAGCTATCTGCAGATCGTCACCGACGACATGCCGCTCCTCGTCGAATCGATCATTTCGCTTCTTGCCCGTCTCGGCATCGAGTACACCGACGTGGTGCACCCGATTCTGTCGGTCGCCCGCGAGGCCGACGGCGTGCTGACGGGCCTGAGCTCGAGCGGATCGCACGAGTCCTGGATCCACGTTCAGCTCCATCCCTCCACCTCCGAAGATGCGGTTGCCCGGCTCGAGTCGGAGGCGAGCCGCGTACTCGCCGACGTTCGTCAGGTTGTCGGCGACACCGATCGAATGCGTCGAGTACAGGCAGAGGTCGCCGATCGCCTGGACGAGGTCGCTCAGCGGGCCGACGGCGCGGATTCCGACGCTTCCGATACCGGCAGTGCCGTCGAACATCGCGACGCAGCTGCTCTGCTGCGCTGGCTCGGCGACGGCCACTACACGCTGCTCGGCTACCGGCGTTACCGCATCGATCAGGTCGACGGCGACCGGACAGCGACCGGCGACGAGTCGAGCAGTCTCGGGGTCCTACGCGACTCTGTGCACCACGTGGACGGCTCGGAACCTGTGGGACAGCGCGATCTGGTGACGTTGACCCAAGGAGCGAGCCCGGCCACGGTGCATCGCGCCGTCTACCCCTACTTCGTGAGTGTTCTCGACGACGACGATTCCGCGGAACATCGGTTTGTCGGCGTCTTCACCGTGACTGCGCTGCACGAGAACGTGCTCGACATTCCGGTCATCGAGCGGCGGGTGCGCTCGGTGATCTCCCGCGCAGGCCACGATCTCGGATCGTTCTCGGGTCAGGCCATGCTCGAAGTGCTGCAATCGATGCCGCGCTCGGAACTGTTCGCCACCACGGCGTCGTGGCTGTTCGAGACGGCGAGTGCCGTGCTTGCGCTCGGCCGTCGGCGCAAGGTCAAGCTGTTCGTGCGGCCCGACGCCAGCGGCTCGTTCGTCTCCGCCCTGGTGTATCTACCGCGAGATCGGTACACCACCCGTGTCCGCCTGGCTATCCAGGATCGATTGCTCCGCGAACTCGGCGGAACTTCGCTGGATTACACGGCGCGAGTGACGGAATCGGATCTGGCACTGTTGCACGTCACCGTGCGTCGGGCACCCGGGACTGCGGCGACCGAACTGTCGGCCGAGGACATCACTCGGATCGAGGCGGCACTCACCGAGACCACCAGAACCTGGGAAGATTCGCTCGGCGACGCCGTCTCCCTCGACCGTACGGTCGATCCACTGCGGATTCAGCGGTACACCGACGCGTTCCCGGAGGCCTACAAGCAGGACTTCAGTCCGGCACGGGCCGTGACCGACATTGCTCGCCTCGAAGCGCTCGGCGACGAGTCGATCGATATGCAGCTCTATCGCAACGAGCAGTCGGCGGTGGGGAGCTGGCGTTTCTCGCTGTACATCGGCGGCGCGGGAGTCTCGTTGTCTCAGGTGTTGCCCATCCTGCAGAGTCTCGGTGTCGAGGTGGACGACGAACGGCCGTACCCTGTGGTGCGACCGGACGGAATGTCTTGCTGGATCTACGATTTCGGGCTGTCTGCTTCGCGAGAGATGCTGCACTCGGCAATCGACGGCGACATCGACGCAGAGCTGTCCGAGGCGGGTACCGCCGATCGTGAGAGCCGAGTTCAGCACCGCTTCACCGATGCATTCGCAGCAGTGTGGAGCGGTCAGGCCGAGGCAGACCGGTTCAACGAACTGGTGATGCGTGCCGGCCTGCACTGGCGGCAGGCAGTGGTGTTGCGTGCGTACGCGAAGTACTTGCGCCAGGCCGGTTTTCCCTACAGTCAGTTCAACATCGAGGGTGTACTGCTGACACATCCGCGCACGGCGCGGTTGCTCGTCGGCCTGTTCGAGGCGCAGTTCGACCCCGAGGTGAGCTCCGAGGAGAACGCGCAGGCGATCGGCACCCAGCTGGGGGAGTTGATCGATCAGGTCGTCAGCCTCGACGCCGACCGCATTCTGCGCAGCATGTTCGAGCTGATCCGCGCGACACTACGTACCAACCATTTCGTGACGGGGGCCGATGGCAGCCGCCGAAAGTACCTCTCGCTCAAGTTCGACCCGCAGTCGATCGCCGAATTGCCCAAGCCGAAGCCGAAATTCGAGATCTTCGTCTACTCGCCCCGCGTCGAGGGAGTGCACCTACGGTTCGGTGCCGTGGCCCGCGGAGGCCTGCGCTGGTCGGATCGCCGTGAGGATTTCCGCACGGAGATTCTCGGGCTGGCGAAAGCGCAGATGGTCAAGAACGCCGTCATCGTCCCGGTCGGTGCCAAGGGCGGATTCGTCGTCAAACGTCCGCCGGTGGTCACCGGTGACGCCGATCGAGATCGCCAGGCATACGCCGAGGAAGGCAAGGCCTGCTATCGGTTGTTCATCGCCGGGCTGCTCGACATCACCGACAATCTCGATCGTGCAACAGGTTCGGTGTCGGTACCCGAGGGCGTCGTGCGCCGAGACGGAGACGACACCTACCTCGTCGTCGCCGCAGACAAGGGCACCGCGACGTTCTCCGACATGGCCAACGACGTTGCCGCGCAATACGGCTTCTGGCTCGGCGACGCCTTTGCCTCCGGTGGGTCGGCGGGCTACGACCACAAGGCCATGGGTATCACGGCCAAGGGCGCGTGGGAAAGCGTCAAGCGACACTTCCGTGAGCTCGGAATCGACACGCAGAGTCAGGATTTCACCGTCGTCGGTGTCGGTGACATGAGTGGGGACGTGTTCGGTAACGGCATGCTGTTGAGCCGGCACATTCGCCTGCTCGCCGCCTTCGACCATCGGCACATCTTTCTCGATCCCAACCCGGAGCGGGAGTCGTCGTTCGCCGAACGAGAGCGCCTGTTCGCGCTGCCGAGGTCGTCGTGGGCGGACTACGACACCTCGCTGATCAGCGAGGGCGGCGGAGTGTGGGAGCGGACGCGCAAGTCGGTTCCCATCAGCGCCGCAGCACGTACGGCGCTCGGGCTGGGGGACTCGGTCGAGTCGTTGTCTCCGCCGGAATTGGTGAACGCGATCCTGAAGGCTCCCGCCGATCTGCTGTGGAACGGCGGAATCGGCACTTACATCAAGGCCTCCACGGAGACCAACGCCGAGGTGGGCGACAAGGCCAACGACGCGGTTCGCGTCGACGGGATCGATGTACGAGCGGCCGTCGTGGGGGAGGGTGGCAACCTCGGTGCCACCGCACTCGGGCGTATCGAATACGCCGCAGCCGGCGGCAAGATCAACACCGACGCCGTCGACAACTCTGCGGGCGTCGACTGCTCCGACCACGAGGTCAACATCAAGATCCTGCTGGAGACAGCAATCACCAACGGGAACCTGGCACGTGAGGACAGGGACGAGTTGCTCGCGTCCATGACCGACGAGGTGGGCCGACTGGTGTTGTGGGACAACATCATGCAGAACGAGTTGCTCGGTACGTCCAGGTTCGATGCGCCCAGTCTCGTCACCGTGCACAGTCGAGTGATCGAGGATCTGGAAGTACGTCGGGGACTCGACCGTGAGCTCGAGGCCCTGCCGACCGAGGCCGATCTACGACGACGAAAGCAGGACGGTCGAGGACTGACGTCGCCGGAACTCGCCACCTTGATGGCGCATGTGAAACTGGCGTTGGAAGCCGAGCTGCTCGACAGCGAGCTCCCCGACAGCGACGTCTTTGCTCCGCGCTTGCCCAAGTACTTCCCCGAACCAGTGCGGGAGCCGTACGCCGAGGCGATCAAGGCGCATCCGCTCCGGCGTCAGCTGGTGGCGACGACACTGGCGAACGAGGCCATCGATTGCGGCGGAATCACGTTCCCCTACAGGCTGACCGAGGATTCCGGTGCGGCGGGCACCGACGCCATCAGGGCGTTCGCCGCCGCCACCGAGATATTCGGACTCGACGAGGTGTGGAATTCCATCCGTGCCGCGGATGTGCCGACCGCAGTCTCGGCTGAACTGCTGCTCGAATCGCGCCGGATGCTCGATCGTGTGTCGCGCTGGCTGCTCGCCAACCGCCCACAGCCTCTGGCTGTCGGAGCGGAGATCAGTCGGTACGCCGGTCAGGTGCGGGCCCTGCAACCGTCGGTGTCCACGTGGATCTCCGGGCACCAGGCCAGTGATCTGGACGCGCGGTCGGCAGCCGCGATCGAACGAGGTGCACCGGCCGGGCTGGCCAGGCGCATCTACGGCCTGCTCGACGTGTACTGCCTACTCGACATCATCGATATCGCGGATATCGTCGATCGAGACGGAGCCGAGGTAGCCGAGCTCTACTTCGCGCTGGATGCGCACATCGGAATCGACTGGCTGCTCACGGCCGTCTCGAAATTGGCCCGTGGAGATCGATGGCACTCCTTGGCGCGCTTGGCTCTTCGCGACGACCTGTATTCCTCGCTGAGAGGAATCACGCAGGCGGTGCTGGCCGGCGGCGAACCGGACGAGTCGGTGGCAGAAAAGATCGCGGAATGGGAATCGACCAACTCCTCGCGCCTGGCGAGGTCGCGTGCTGCGTTGACCGAGATCGCCGAGTCGGGAACCCTGGACTTGGCAACGCTGTCGGTTGCCGCCCGCCAGGTCCGCAACATGATGCCCTGACCCGAAAGCGGAGCAACGGAATCCGCGACACTCGACCGAGAAGAGGAAACGACCACGTGAGTGTGCCCGACGACCATCTGTCCGACAAACGACCTGCAACCGAGCGAGTGGGCTTTCATGCCGCCGTGGACGTGCGGTGGTCGGATATGGATGTCTACCAACACATCAACCATGCCCGGATGGTGACGCTTCTCGAAGAGGCGCGCATCCCATGGCTGTTGGTGGACGGCAGGCCGACGGCAAATCTGCGCCACGGAGCAGTGATCGCGGATCTGCACGTGAAGTATCGAGGCCAGCTTCGGCACGAGGACGGTCCGCTGGATGTCTTCATGTGGATCGACGCGGTCCGTGCGGTGGACTTCGTTGTGGGATACGAGGTGCGGGCGCGGGGTGCATCGCTGGATACTCCGGCGGCCGTGGTGGCCTCGACGCAGATCGCAGCTTTCGATATCGATGCACAGCGGCTGCGCAGGCTCACCCCGGAAGAGCGTGCGTTTCTGGTGAGCTGGCAGCGTGTATGAGCGCGTACTGACCGTTCCCGAAGCGGTCGATCGAGAGAATCTGGCGACGTTCTGCACCAAGGCGCTGCGTCTGGACGAAGCGGCGGTGATCCGGATGCGTACGCGAACGGGCGGCAGTGTGTCCTGCTGGGTTACAACGGGTTTCGATGCTCTGGCGGCGCGAGTGATCACCGGAACCGTGGTGCCCGACGACACGTGCGCGGGTGCCGACGTGTTGGCTGCTGCGCTGCAGCGGGCGGACGACGGTGTGGTCGACCCAGGATTCTCGATGGATTCTGCATGGCGTGGCGCACTGCCGCCGGACGGCGGATTCGAGCATCTCGACGACGTTCCGGCCCGAATACTGGTCGGGCTCGCCCAACGCGGCGCGGCCCTGGCGAAGGAGCACGGTAGCAGCCATGGCCCGCCGAGTTCGCTGCTCGAACAGGAGGTGCTGCACGTCACCGGCGACGTCGACGAAGTGTCGATCTCGATGCGCACCGTATTCGCCTTGACGGCAATGGGATTCGTGCCCCACAGTGGCAGTGACCCCATGACGATCGACGTCGATCCGGATCGGATCGCCGCCGACGAGGTGGTTCGGGTACGCATATCACCGGTGTGGTTACGTCTCGACGCCCGCTACGGCTCGGTGTACGTTCGCCGCGCCGGCCACCAGCTGTCGCTGACGGTGGAGCGCTAGACGAGCCAGGCTGCGGCGTTCGCGTCGAGTCGGCCGTTCACCAGTGGGGCACTGGCAAGCAGTAACTCGCCGGGGGGCAGGGGGATCGGCTCGTCGGATGCGTTCAGGGCGCAGATGAGTCCGCCGCGTCGACGGAACGCCAGGCAGCCGGGAGGCGCTCCGTACCAATCGATTCCGGCACCGGTGAATTCCGGACGCAGGGCCCGCAACTCGAAGGCCGTGCGGTACAGGCTCAGCATGGAATCGACGTCTTCGAGTTGCGCCTCGGCGGTGTGTCCGTCCCACTCCCGGGGCATCGGTAGCCAGGTGCGATCGGTGGAAGAGAACCCGAACGGGGGCTCGTGTCCTTCCCACGGCATCGGTACGCGGCAGCCGTCGCGTCCCCGTTCGGCGTGCCCGGAGCGCTCCCACACCGGGTCCTGGAGCGCGTTGTCGGGCAGCTGTACGTTGGGCAGCCCGAGCTCGGCACCGTTGTAGACGAAGATCGTGCCGGGAAGAGCCAATTCGACCAGGATCATGGCGCGGGCGCGGGTGCGGCCCACATCGCCGCCGCCGTACCTGGTGACCTCACGTTCGACATCGTGGTTGGACAGCGTCCACGTTGGAGTGCCGTCGACGAGTTCGACGGCCGCAAGTGAGTTGGAGATGGCGTCGCGGATGGTCTCGGCGTCGAAATCGACACTGGCCAAACGGAAATTGAACCCCAGGTGCAGCTCGTCCGGCCTGATGTAATCGGAGAACCGAACGTTGTCCTGAACCCAGATCTCACCGACGGTCACCGTTCCGGGAAACTCGTCCATGACGGTTCTGATGCGTCGATGCAGATCGTGCACGTGGGGATTGTTGAACCGAGGATCGTCGTCGTCGTTCTTCATCAACGCGTTCAGTTCGAGACTCATGTCGGCCAGGTCGGCAGGCTTGGCCATGCCGTGCGCTACGTCGAGTCGAAATCCGTCGACGCCGCGGGCGAGCCAGAACCTCAGCGTGCGCGCGAAATCCTCGAACACCTCGGGATTGTCCCAGTTCAGATCCGGCTGCTCGGGCGCGAAGATGTGCAGGTACCACTGCCCTGGGGTGCCGTCGGGCTCGGTGATTCGCGTCCACGCCGGGCCGCCGAAGATGCTCGGCCAATTGTTCGGCGGCTGCGAACCGTCGTCACCGCGGCCGTCGCGAAAGATGTAGCGAGCCCGCTCGGCGCTTCCACGTGGCGCGGTCAAGGCGGACCTGAACCAGCGGTGCTCGACGCTGGTGTGATTGGGAACCAGATCCATGGTGACCTTGATGTCGCGAGCATGCGCCTCGTCGACCAGTGCATCGAAGATCTCGAGGCTACCGAACAGTGGGTCGATGTCGCGGGGATCGGACACGTCGTATCCGTGATCGGCCATCGGTGATCGGGTGATGGGGCCGATCCAGACGGCGTCGATCCCCAGCAATTCGAGGTAGCCGAGCTTGTCCCGAATACCGTCGAGGTCACCGACCCCGTCGCCGTTGGAGTCCGCGAAAGACCGGGGATAGATCTGGTAGAAGACGGCGTCCTGCCACCACAACAACTCGGAGCTCTCGATCGGATCGGTCACAAGTGGCAATAGTGCCAAACGACCGGCCGCGTAACGATTCAGGGGCGCTGGGGTCGATCGGACCGATCATTCGCGGTCAACGTCGAGTAAAGCTTTGTGCTCATTCACATGACCGACACGTGCCTGTTGCTTTGGAAAGTGTTGTATGTTCTGCATCGGAAACCAGTAGCGGCTTCAAGCCGCGCCCGACGGTGAGGACGCGACCCACGCCATGACTACGTCGACCATCGAAGCAGTACGGCTCGGAGACATCGCGCTCGACGACAGTCCCATCGAGCCGACGTGGATTCTCGAAGGGAACCCGCACGCACGCGTCGCCGAGTGGTCGAAGAGCATCGACGGCACGACGACCACCAATGTCTGGGACTGCACGGCCGGCCGTTTCCGCTGGTTCTTCGCGGTCGACGAGATCGTGCACATCATGGATGGTTCGGTGATCGTCTCGAGCGACGATCACGCACCGCGCACCCTGGTCGCCGGAGACGCGGCGCTCTTTCGTGCGGGCACCTGGACCGAATGGCACGTGGAGAACTACGTGCGCAAGCACGCCATCCTCCGCCAACACCTGCCCCGGCCGGTGAGCTTCGCGCTCAAGCTTGCCGGTGCCCTGCGGAGCAGAGTGAGCAAGCGCGCAACGTCCAGGGGCGCGAATCCGAAGCGCGTCGGGTCGCTGTGACCACCCGCCTTCTCAGATAGCCGAGTTCACCATCGAATTCGCGGCCATGTCCATGTAATCGGTGAGCTGCGCACGGTGTGCAGCGTCCAACACCGACGGGTCTATGGACGCGATCGCGATGTGCATGCATCGAAGCCACGCATCTCGTTCCATCGGCCCGATTCGAAACGGGTTGTGCCGCATCCGCAATCGAGGATGGCCACGTTCGTCCGAGTAGGTCCGCGGACCACCCCAGTACTGTTCGAGGAACATTCGCATCCGCCGTTCGGCCGGTCCGAGATCCTCCTCGGGATACAGCGGGCGAACGATCTCGTCCTTGGCGACTTCTTCGTAGAACTTCGCCGTGAGTAACCGAAACGTCTCGGCACCGCCGACCGCGTCGTAGAACGTCTGCTGCGGTTCGGTCATCACACTCTCTCTTGTTTCTCGTCGTTCCTGCAGGCTCTCGATCGGCGTCCACCGCTCATTGTCCCTCAGGAGCCGGAGTCGGCCGCGACCCCACCCGGACGCCCCAATGCATACGGCGCTTTGATGTCGGCGTCGACGAAGGCCTCGAGGATGTCCTGATGAAGGCGGCGCTGGACGGCCCACTGGCGTCCGGGGCGCGTTTTGATCGTGATGCGGATGGTGACGGTGTCTGCGCTGACCGCGTTGACTCCGAGCATCTCGGGCGGTTCGAGGATGTCTTTCTCGAAGTCGCCGGACTTGACCAACGACGTAGTGGTGCGTTCGGCCACCTCGCAGGCGTGCTCGATGTTCGCCGTGTGCGAGATGGGGAGATCGAGAACGGCCACCGCGAAGCCCTGGCTCATGTTGCCCACGCGCAGCACCTCGCCGTTGCGGCAGTACCACACCGTGCCGTTGATATCTCTGATCGTGGTGACCCGCAGACCCACGCTCTCGACGGTGCCGGTGGCCTCACCGAGGTCGACGACATCGCCTACTCCGTACTGATCCTCGAGCAGCATGAAAATTCCGGACAGGAAGTCTCGCACCAGGTTCTGGGCACCGAATCCGAGTGCGACACCGACGATGCCCGCAGACGCGATGAACGGTGCCACGTTGACGCCGACAACGTCGAGAACCGAGAGTACGAACCAGGTGAGAATCATGACCGAGACGGCCGACTTGAGCACCGAGCCGATCGTGCTGGCCCGTTGTTTGCGACGCTCGTTGAGGATTGCACCCTTGACGGTGCCCGACGAGCGGTCGCGAAGCGGTCGCAGCAGGATCGGCGACTTTCCGCTGCTGTTGTCGGTGAAACGGTTGATCATCCGGTGCAGACACAGGCGCAGCACGATTGCGAGGACCAGATAACCGAGGACCTGCAGCGGCCGATCGACCAGCCAGTCGCGTCCGGTATCCGTCAGCTCGAAGGCTCGGGTGTCGAGCTCCCGCCGAAGCGACGGCTCGGAAAGGGGTGATGCGGACAGAAGGGTTGATACAGACACCCGAAAAGTCTACGGAGACCCAGAATTCTCGCCAGTCATGCAGCGCATGGCGGCGTCGTTCGGCCGTCCCGAGCGTGAGTATGCGAAATGTTCACCGATCGGCAACAGGAAATGCGGAGAAAAAGCCTGTGCGCGGGCGGTGCATTCGTGTTCCACTGTGAATCGTGTTCCACGCAAGCCATGCGCGGGCGCCGACTGCTTCTGGAGTAACGCATGAAGAACTCTCAACATCGCCATCGACAACTCCCGCCCACTGAGGGCCGCATCGCGCACGACCAGCGTGAGACGGCCTCGGGGGCTTCTCCGCTGCGCGTGGTGCCGACGGCCCACGATGCCACGGGCGACGACGCCGTACCGGCGTGGGTCAAGCGCCGTGTGCTGCTCCTCAACGCCACATTCGAACCACTGACCGCGCTTCCGATGCGCCGGGCGGTGGTTCTTCTCGTTTGTGGGAAGGCCGACGTGGTGCACGACGATCCGGAAGGACCGTTCATTCGATCGGCCGGGTTCTCGGTGCAGGTGCCGTCGGTGATCAGGTTGCGGACCTTCGTTCGCGTTCCGTATCGGGCCCGTGTGCCCATGACACGCGCCGCGTTGATGCATCGCGACCGCTTTCGGTGCGCGTACTGCGGGAGCAAGGCCGAGACTGTCGACCATGTGGTGCCGCGAAGCCGCGGAGGCGGTCACTCGTGGGAGAACTGCGTCGCGTGTTGCGCGTCGTGCAATCACCGCAAGGCCGACAAACTCCTCAGTGAGATCGGGTGGACGTTGCGCGCGCAGCTGGTGCCACCGAAAGGCCCGCACTGGCGTCTGCTGGCGACGACAAAGGAGTTGGACCCCAGTTGGCTGGCGTATCTCGGCGAGGGTGCGGCCTGACGGTCGACCGGTGTGACCATTTCGGTCACAACACCGGCCCCGACGTGGTCCGACGCGCAATTGTCGACTAACGTCACACCCTGTGAGCATTTTTGAGACCACGCTGATTTTCGGGGTGATTCCGGTTGCGGTGATCGGACTCATCGGCGCGTTGTCCTACCTGACCGACAAGCAGCCCGGTATGGATGTTCCTCCCTACCGACTGACGGACGAGTGGACGCGCGAGCCATTGCTGTGGAGCGCAACGGACGAGGTGACTCCCTTCGGAGGCCACGGATCGCACGATGCGGACGCAGCCGACTCGATCGGAGGTGCTGCAAGTGGCAAGTGGTGAACTCGTCCGCAGCGACATCAAGGAAGAAGACCTGCCGTTCGGGGCTGCTGTGACGGCGAGTGGTCGCGTCTCGGCTGCTCACGAGTTCGGGACGGTCAATCCGGAGCACCTGCCTTTTGCGACGCAGGAACTGGTGGCCCTCGACGACGCGCTGACCGAGGCGACTCGGCAGACCAAGATTCGGTTCAACATCTACATCGGTGATCTCGGAGACGATCCGGCCGCTGGTGTCGAATCGGTGTTTCCGAGCACGCCCGACGCTGTTCGATCGATTCTGATCGCCGTCGACCCCAATCGGCACGCCCTGGAGATTCGCAGCGGTAAGCGGGTATCGAACCGAGCGACCGACCGCGTCGCGCAGTTGGGTGTGACGGCCGCCCTCGGCCCGTTCCGCGACGGCAACCTGATCGACGGTCTCGTCGCCTCCGTGCGGGTGATGGCTGCGTCCATCCTCAGTCCCTAGCCGTCACCAGGGCCGGTTGCTCCACCTCACGGTGGAGCAACCGGCCCTGGTCGTATGTGCAGGAGCGATCAGCTCGCGTCGAACTCCCGTGCTGCGAGAGCCCGGACGACGCCGGCCCGTCCCTCGATCACCAGGCGACGGAGTGCCGGAGGCAGTTCGCCCTCCAAGAACCCGTCCGCGGCCGCGAGTGACTGTTCACTGATCGACCAGGAGGGGTACAGCCCGATCACGACGGTCTGCGCCACCTCGCTGGATCGACGGGACCAGACACCCTGGATGGCATCGAAGTAGCGGGCGACGTAGGGCTCGAGCAACTCGCCCTGGCCGGGCCCCGCGAAGCCGCCGATGATCGAGCGCGCCGTGATGTTCGGCACCGAGTCGTCGTCGACGACAGTTGTCCAGGCCTGCTCTTTTACCTCGGCGCTCGGTCGAGCGGCCCGCGCAGCCGCGGCCGACCTTGCCCCGGCGGCGGTGTTGTCCGCGCTCGCTTCTGCATCGATGACCGGCGAATCGAGCCCGTCGGAGTCGATCGCGCCGGCCGCCGCCAGCGCCGTGACGATTCGCCACCGCAGGTCGGTATCGACGCCGAGGCCGGACAGGGACTGACCGTCTGCATCACCGTCGAGCAGGGCCCGCAGCACGTCGATGTGGCGGTCGTGGAGTTCGGTACCGGTGAGGGCGTTGACGAACGCCAGCTGGTGATCCGAGCCCGCCTCGGCACCGCGTGCCAGTTCCAGCAGTGCGTCGGCGAACTCGGGGGAGCCGTGCTCGGCCGCCCAGGCGGGGTCGGCGTAGCTGGTGATGGCGGTCTCCGCCTGCAGCAGAAGACGCTGCACCACACCCACTTCGGTCTCGCCGCCGATCCCGCGCTGGACGAGGGCAACAAAATCGCGGGCCTTCATCTCGGCCGATCGAGTCATCTCCCACGCTGCCGACCACGCGAGGGTGCGGGGGAGTGGTTCGGCGATGTCGCCGATCCGAGACAGGAGCGTCTCGAGCGAGTCCGGGTCCAGACGCACCGCGCAGTACGTCAGGTCGTCGTCGTTGACCAGCACCAGCTTGCCTCGCGAGACGCCGACCAGCGCATCGACATTCGTCGATTCGGCTGCATCGAGATCGAGCTCCACTCGGTCGGTGCGCACGAGCTTGCCGTCGACGTCGTCGTAGATGCCGACGGCGATACGGTGGACTCGATGCTCGCCTGCACCCGGCGCGGCACCGCTCTGCCGAACCGCGAAGCGTGTGAACTTACCGTCGGCATCGACGTCGAAGTCCGGGCTCAGGGTGTTCAGGCCGGTGGTGCGCAGCCACTGCGTGCCCCAGTCGGACAGGTCGCGACCCGACGACTTCTCCAGAGCAGCAAGCAGATCCGAGAAGGTGGCATTGGCGAAGGCGTGGTCGACGAAGTAGGCCCGCAGCCCGGCCAGGAAGTCTTCCTTGCCCACGTAGGCCACCAGCTGCTTGAGCACACTCGCGCCCTTGGCGTAGGTGATCCCGTCGAAGTTGACCTCCACCGCGGCCAGGTCGGGGATGTCGGCGGCGATGGGATGCGTCGAGGGCAACTGGTCCTGGCGGTACGCCCATGCCTTCTCGACGTTGGCGAACGTGGTCCACGCGTTCGTGTACTCGGTGGCCTCGGACTGGCAGAGAACCGATGCGAACGTGGCGAACGATTCGTTGAGCCACAGATCGTCCCACCACGTCATGGTCACCAGATCGCCGAACCACATGTGGGCCATCTCGTGCAGCACGGTCTCGGCGCGACGCTCGTACGAGGCGCGTGTCACCTTGGACCGGAAGACGTAGTCCTCGAGGTACGTGACGGCGCCGGCGTTCTCCATCGCACCGGCGTTGAACTCCGGTACGAAGAGCTGGTCGTACTTGCCGAAGGCGTACGGGGTGCCGAAGTTCTCGTGGTAGAAACCGAAGCCCTGCTTGGTCTCGGTGAACAGGCGCTCCGCGTCCATGTACTCCGCAAGCGTTGCGCGGCAGTAGATTCCGAGCGGTATGGTGCCGTGATCGTCGGTGTAGGAGTCGGTCCACTCCGCGTACGGACCGGCGATCAGCGCGACGAGATAGGTACTCATCAGCGGGGTCGTGTCGAACACGTGCTCTCCCGCGGCAGGCTCGGCACCGTGCGCGGCGTTGGAGATCACGGTCCAGCTCTCGGGAGCGGTGACCTTCAGGTCGAAGGTGGCCTTGAGATCGGGCTGATCGAAGCAGGCGAACATGCGCTTGGCGTCGGCGGTCTCGAACTGCGAGTACAGGTACACCGAACCGTCGGACGGGTCGACGAATCGGTGCAGGCCCTCACCGGTGTGCGAGTAGAGGCAGTCCGCGTCGATGACGAGCTCGTTGTGTTCGGCCAGATTCTCGAGTGCGATACCCGTCGACTCGTCGTAGTTCGCAGTGTCGAGGGCGGTGCCGTTGAGCGTCGCGGAGCGAATCGTGCTCGCAATGATGTCCACGAAAGTCGACGATCCGGCGGTGGCCGCGAACGTGATGGTGGTGAGCGAGCGGAACGTCTTCTCGCCCGGATTGCCTTCGCCGTCGGTGAGATCGAGAACGATCGCGTACTTCGTTTCCCCGATGATCGCCGAACGTTCGGAGGCTTGGTCACGCGTCAGGTTGGGAGCAACCACTTCAGTCGACACCTCTTCGTGTAGTTATGGGTAGTGCTGTCCATCCCATCACGTCACGAGTGGCTCGCGCTGGCCGACCGGTAGTGCGGAATGTATGCGCGGTGGGCGGTTGTTATCGCAAGAAGAGATGTTGACCTCGACTTCCAAGGAGTAGACAGTGGCCGGTTCAGGACAGAAAGACACTGCGGATTTTTGGTTCGACCCACTGTGCCCGTGGTGCTGGATAACCTCGCGCTGGATTCTCGAGGTGCAGCAGGTGCGAGACATCGACGTGAACTTCCATGTCATGAGCCTGGCCGTACTCAACGAGGGCCGCGATCTGCCCGAGGAATACGCCACGATGATGAAGAAGGCGTGGGGTCCGGTTCGGGTGGCGATCGCCGCCGCGAAGCTGAAGGGTGACGAGATCCTCTCGCCGCTGTACAGCGCCATGGGTACGCGAATCCACAACGAGGGCAACAAGGATTTCGACGTCGTGATCCGAGAGTCCTTGGCTGAACTGGACCTGCCTGCCGATCTCGCGAAGGCAGCCGAGAGCACCGACTACGACGAGGACCTGCGCACCAGCCATCACGCAGGAATGGACAAGGTGGGCCCGGACGTGGGCACCCCGACCATCCACGTCAACGGAGTCGCGTTCTTCGGCCCGGTGATCTCGCGAATCCCGCGTGGCGAAGAGGCGGGCAAGCTGTGGGACGCGTCGGTGATCTTCGCGTCGTACCCGCACTTCTTCGAGCTCAAGCGCACGCGGGACGAGGATCCACAGTTCGACTGATCGAGCGAGCACCTCGCGCGTGGAAATTCGCAGCAGGAGGCGAACTTTCACGCGCGGGGTGACTAGGCAACAATGCGATCCGACGCGTCGGCGGTACCGAAAGTTCGGTGCTCGCCGACGTGGAATCGCCTCGCCGACCACGCCGCTGCGGCGGCGTCGAGAAAGTCGTCGACGACCGGCCCGTCAGGGAGGTCGCCCAGGTCGAGATGCTCGCTCAACCGTCCCAGCGCAGCCAACCGCTGTCCGACGCCGCGGCCGCTCTTCTTCGATGCGAACGGCGTCGTCGGTGACATTGCCCGGAAAGAACATTCGGGATGTACCTCGACGTAGATGTCCGGATCGAAGTCCGCCTCACGCCATGCCTGCACAGCAGGCAGGATGTGCCAGGTCTGCTTACTGATCGCTTTGCCGGTGATGCTCCGCGAGAGTGCGCAGGCCTGCTCGTACGTCGAGGCGTCGAGAACGTCGACAACGGGCGTGTGGAATATGGAGCTTCGCGCCCGGCCGAGAAACGCCTTCGCCTCGAGTTCGCTGATGCGATAGCCGTACACCGGCAGAGACAGTGGCATGTCGACGCCCACTCGCGCGCAGTCTCGGGTGTGCTCCAACACCTCGGCCACGGAGGAGCAGCCGGTCCACGTCAATCTCGAACCGTCGAAGACTGCAACCACCCACGCACCCTTCGCGCCGTCGACACCGGCGAATTTCTCGGCTCGTGAGTTCACCTGTCAGACTCTAGGCATGCGCGTATACCTGGGTGCCGACCACGCCGGCCTCGAGTTCAAGAATCAGATCATCGAACACCTGACAGCAACCGGGCACGAGCCCGTCGACTGCGGTGCCTTCGACTACGACCCCGTCGACGACTACCCGGCCTTCTGCATCGACGCAGCACGCCGCGTCGTCGCCGATCCGGGCAGCCGCGGACTGGTGCTCGGCGGCTCCGGAAACGGCGAGCAGATCGCCGCGAACAAGGTGCCGGGCGCTCGCTGCGCACTGGCATGGAGCGTCGAGACCGCAAAGCTGGCCCGCGAGCACAACGATGCTCAGCTCATCGGCATCGGTGGCCGTATGCACACGTTGCCCGAAGCCCTCGCCATCGTCGACGCGTTTCTCGGCACTCCGTTCTCGGGCGAGGAGCGCCACCAGCGCCGCATCGACATCCTGTCCGAATACGAGCGCAGTGGCGAGGCACCCGAGGTTCCGGGAAAGCCCGCTTAAGTGCCCGAAGGCCACACCCTGCACCGACTCGCTCGGCTGCATCAACGACGGTTCGGCGGGGCACCGGTCGAGGCGAGCAGTCCCCAGGGACGGTTCACCTCCGGTGCCGCGCTGATCGACGGGCTCGTGCTCGAAAGAGCGGAGGCCTGGGGCAAGCATCTGCTGCACCGTTACGAGACCGATCTGATCGTGCACATTCACCTGGGCCTGTACGGAAAGTTCACCGAACAGGCAGTGCCACTGGATGATCCGGTGGGCGCAGTACGTCTGCGCATGGTGGGGGAGAAGTACGGTGCCGACCTGCGCGGCCCCACCGCGTGCGAGATCTACACCGAACAGCAGGTCGACGCCCTTCTGGCGCGGCTCGGGCCGGACCCGCTCCGCAAGGATGCAGATCCGGACGCGGCCTGGATGCGAATCTCCAAGTCGCGCACCGCGATCGGGACACTACTGATGGATCAGAAGGTGCTGGCCGGAGTCGGAAATGTCTACCGCGCCGAGATCCTGTTCCGGCACGAGATCAACCCGATGCGTCCCGGCAGGGATCTCGATCGAGCAGAGTGGGACGCGATCTGGTTCGACCTCGTCGAGCTGATGAAGATCGGTGTTCGACGCGGCCGCATCATCACCATCCGGCCCGAGGACGACCACGGCGACACCTACGGTGCCCGCCGACCACGCTCGTACGTCTACCGCAGGGAAGGCCTTCCGTGCCGCGTGTGCGGCACCGAAATCCTGCACTCGACGATGCAGGCCCGAAACCTGTTCTGGTGCCCCGTCTGTCAGGCAGCCTAGAACCCGCCGAAGTCGCCTCCACCGCCGAAGTCGCCTCCGCCGTCGAACATGCCCCCGCCGCCGTCCATGGCACCGAAGTCGGTGTCGCCGCCGCTGTAATCGTCGCCGCCGGAACCGTCCCCGTTGTAGTCGTCGCCGCCGGAACCATCGCCCGAGCCGTCGGCCCCCATGTCTCCGCCCGCCGCCGTCTCGTCCGGCACTCCCGCCATGCCGGAGAACATCGCCGAGAACAGGAACATCGAACCCATTCCCCACGCGCCGGCGACCAGCGCAGGCCGCCACCACGGCTCGGAGTACCAGCCCGCAGGGACCGGACGGCCTGCTACTCGGCCGCCCGGGTAGTAGTTCGGGGTGCGGTCCGACGGATCGGGTGACGCTGCGATCTCGCGGCCCTCGAAGTCGACCTTGCGCTCCTCGGTGACTCGTCCTGCCTGCTGCTGGCCGTCGATGCCCTGCACCTCCGGGCCTGGATCCATGCCCATGGCCAACCGCGCGGCGCGGATGTAGTAGAGCCCTTCCAGCGCCGTCTGCTTGGCCAGTCGGGCCTGTTCGGGGGTGGTGGCCTGATCGATCTGCGACCCGGCGGCGATATTGCGCTCGGACGCGTCGGCCAGGGCCTGCTTGGACGGTGTGTCGGTGCCGATCAGGTTGTAGACCTGACCGCCGAGGCGTTCGATCGACTGGCGGGCGTCGGCCTTGGCGTCGGCCAGCGCAGTTTCGGCCGCCGCAGCCGAGTTCTTCTTGCTTCGCAGCACCAACAGGGCCACTGCGGCGATGACGAGGACGATCAGGACTATTTCCACTTCGGGCCTTCCGCCGACGGTGCATGTCCGGTTCGTTCGGACAATTCGGACTCCGTTTCAGGGTACGCGGACACGAAAAAGCCCCGCACTGAAAGTGCGGGGCTTTTCGATGGAGCCGATGACGAGAATCGAACTCGCGTAGCCTGTTTGGAAGACAGGGGCTCTACCATTGAGCTACATCGGCGTGCAAACAACAGTCGTGGGATCGCCAGTTCCGTCGCCTGCGTTTCAAGACTGTACCCAAAGCCGTCGCCGGATTCCAAACCGGCATGCCGCGCCGGGTTCGCCCGAACGTCATCGGTGGGGCGCCGATGAGGGGCTACTATCGGTTGCTGTTCAATGGTGTGGGTACGACGGGGTGTGGCGCAGCTTGGTAGCGCATCCGCTTTGGGAGCGGAGGGTCGCAGGTTCAATTCCTGTCACCCCGACAAATGAGGGCCGCAGGCACGGTTCGCCGTGTTTCGCGGCGAGCGAGGTAAGACCGCAAGCCAGCACCGTAAGCACCACCAGCAAGCAAGAATTACCAGAAGGAGCATGTCCCGTGAAGAGCACCGTCGAGCAGCTGAGCCCGACGCGAGTCCGTATCAACGTTGAGGTGCCCTTCGAGGAGCTCAAGCCTGATTTCGACCGCGCGTACAAGGCTTTGGCTCAGCAGATCCGCCTCCCCGGATTCCGTCCCGGTAAGGCTCCGGCCAAGTTGCTCGAAGCTCGCGTCGGCCGTGGTGCGGTGCTCGAGCAGGTCGTCAACGACGCTCTTCCCGCCCGTTACTCCGAGGCCGTGACGAACGAAAAGGTCAAGGTCATCGGCCAGCCCGAGATCGAGATCACCAAGATCGAAGACGGCACCGAGCTCACGTTCACCGCCGAGGTCGACGTTCGTCCCGAGATCGCACTGCCGGACTACTCGACCATCAGCGTCGTCGTCGATCCGCTCGAGATCAAGGACGAGGCCGTCGACGAGCAGCTGCAGTCGCTGCGCCAGCGTTTCGGCACCCTGACCGGTGTCGATCGCCCGGTCCAGTCCGGCGACTTCGTCTCGATCGACCTCTCGGCCACTGTCGACGGCGAGAACGTGGAAGAGGCAACCGCAAGCGGACTGTCCCACGAGGTCGGTTCCGGCCAGCTCATCGAGGGACTCGACGATGCGATCATCGGCGTCTCCGCGGACGAGTCGAAGGAGTTCACCTCGACTCTGGTCGCCGGCGAGTACGCAGGCAAGGAAGCTGTCGTCACGGTCAAGGTCGTGTCCGTCAAGGAGCGCGAGCTGCCCGAGGCCGACGACGAGTTCGCCCAGCTCGCCAGCGAGTTCGACACGTTCGACGAGCTGCTCGCCGATCTGAAGACGCGCGTCGAGCGAGTCGCGAAGGTCGAGCAGGCCGGTCAGATCCGCGACAAGGTGCTCGAGACGTTGCTCGAGACGCTCGAGATTCCGGCTCCCGAGGCCGTCGTCAAGGCCGAGGTCGATTCCCAGGTGCACGAGGCCATCCACGGCCTCGATCACAACGAGGAAGCACTCGCCGAGCTGCTCGAATCGCAGGGTTCGAGCCGCGAGGAATTCGACAAGGACGTCAAGGAAGGTGCCGAGAAGTCGGTGCGTACCCAGCTCCTTCTCGATGCGATCGCCGAGGCCGAGAACACGCAGGTCGGGCAGGAAGAGCTCACCGAGCGGATCATCTTCCAGGCGCAGCGCTACGGCATGCCGCCCGAGCAGTTCATCCAGCAGGTGCAGCAGGCCAACCAGCTCGGTGCGGTGTTCGCCGACGTCAAGCGCGGTAAGGCCCTCGCTTCGGTCGTCGAGCGCGTCACCGTGACCGACACCAACGGCGCGAGCGTCGACACGGCCGAGCTGTTCGGCAGCCCCGCCGATGCTCCCGACGAGGTCGAAGCAGCTGATTCTTCCGAGGGCGAACAAGAGAAGTAACGCTCACAGCGAACGACGGCGGTTCCGGGACTCCGGAGCCGCCGTCTTTCGTTAGTGTCTGTGTCAGGAACCAACGATTTGTTATGAAAAGGCAGGTACCGTGACTGTTCAGAATCCGGCGGCTTCGCACGAGCAGAGTCCCGTCATGACTTCGGCCGCAGCAGGGTTGAATCTCAGCGACTCCGTGTACGAGCGTCTGCTTCAAAACCGCATCATTTTCCTCGGTACCCAGGTCGACGACGACATCGCCAACAAGTTGTGCGCCCAGATCCTGTTGCTCTCCGCCGAGGATGCCACTCGCGACATCTCGCTGTACATCAACTCGCCCGGTGGCTCGGTCACCGCGGGCATGGCCATCTTCGACACCATGGAATTCGCCGAGTGCGACATCGCGACCTACGGCATGGGTCTGGCCGCTTCGATGGGTCAGTTCCTGCTCTCGGCCGGTGCCAAGGGCAAGCGGTACGCCCTGCCGCACGCGCGCATCATGATGCACCAGCCCTCGGCCGGTATCGGCGGCAGCGCATCCGACATCGCCATCATGGCCGAGCAGTTCGCGCATACCAAGCGTGAGATGGCCGAGCTCATCGCTCAGCACACCGGCCAGACCGTCGAGCAGATCACCGAGGACTCCGATCGCGACCGGTGGTTCACCGCCCAGGCCGCCAAGGAATACGGGTTCGTGGATCACGTCGTCAGCCGCGCGCAGCAGGCCGGCGGAATCGGCGAGTAAATCGGCCTGTACCGGCGACCTCGATCACTCACATCTTGGAGAAACGATGACAAACCTGTTCGATCCCAACCAGTTGCCGTCCTCGCGGTACATCCTCCCGTCCTTCGTCGAGCACTCCAGCTACGGCGTCAAGGAATCGAACCCGTACAACAAGCTGTTCGAGGAGCGCATCATCTTCCTCGGCGTGCAGGTCGACGACGCGTCGGCCAACGACGTCATGGCGCAGCTGTTGGTGCTCGAGGGGCTCGACCCCGACCGGGACATCACCATGTACATCAACTCGCCCGGCGGATCGTTCACATCGCTGATGGCGATCTACGACACCATGCAGTACGTCCGCGCCGACGTCGCGACCGTCTGCCTCGGCCAGGCCGCCTCTGCCGCGGCAGTCCTGCTCGCTGCCGGTACGCCCGGCAAGCGTGCGGCTCTGCCGAACGCACGGGTGCTGATCCACCAGCCTTCCAGCGGTGGAATCCAGGGCCAGGTCTCGGACCTCGAGATCCAGGCTGCGGAGATCGAGCGCATGCGTCGTCTCATGGAGACCACTCTCGGTCGCCACACCGGTAAGGACCCCGACGTCATCCGCAAGGACACCGATCGCGACAAGATTCTCACCGCGGAGCAGGCCAAGGACTACGGCATCATCGACACCGTGTTCGAGTACCGCAAGCTTTCCGCACAGAAGTAGCACAGCGAGTACCACCGGTCGGGCCGTAGCGGTCCGGCTCGAGTTCCGGCGCCGGGCGCGAGTGAGAAACTCCGCCCGGCGATCGCGATCGACGGCCCGATTTCTGGAACAGACGAAATCGGGTGGCGAATCACCGGAAACAACCCGCCCATGTTCGGCGAACACGGGTAGCGTCGCACCCAAGAACTCGGGCGGTCGATATCGGCACGACGAAAGCCCGGGAAGTAGCCCACGGTGTCTCGGCACAGTCGGACGGCGTGGGGCGTACGCGGACAAGGAAGTAGGAACCTCCGAATGGCACGCATCGGTGACGGTGGCGATCTGCTGAAGTGCTCGTTCTGCGGCAAGAGCCAGAAGCAGGTCAAGAAGCTCATTGCTGGACCAGGGGTGTACATCTGCGATGAGTGCATCGACCTGTGCAACGAGATCATCGAGGAGGAGTTGGCCGAATCGAGCGAAGTCAAGCTCGACGACCTACCCAAGCCCTCCGAGATCAAGGATTTTCTCGAGAATTACGTGATCGGTCAGGATGCTGCCAAGCGCACGCTGGCCGTTGCGGTGTACAACCATTACAAGCGCATCCAGGCCGGTGACAAGGCCCGTGATGTGCGGGGCGAGTCGGTCGAACTGGCGAAGTCCAACATTCTGATGCTCGGACCGACGGGCTGCGGAAAGACGTATCTCGCGCAAACGTTGGCCAAGATGCTCAACGTGCCGTTCGCCATCGCCGACGCCACCGCGCTCACCGAGGCCGGCTATGTCGGCGAGGATGTCGAGAACATCCTGCTCAAGCTGATCCAGGCCGCCGATTACGACGTCAAGCGCGCCGAGACCGGCATCATCTACATCGACGAGGTCGACAAGATCGCCCGCAAGAGCGAGAACCCGTCGATCACGCGGGATGTGTCCGGTGAAGGCGTCCAGCAGGCATTGCTGAAGATTCTGGAAGGAACTCAGGCCAGCGTGCCGCCGCAGGGCGGTCGTAAGCATCCGCATCAGGAGTTCATCCAGATCGACACGACGAACGTGCTCTTCATCGTCGCCGGTGCCTTCGCCGGTCTCGAGAAGATCGTGTCCGATCGCGTCGGCAAGCGTGGTCTGGGCTTCGGGGCCGAGGTTCGCTCGAAGGCCGAGATCGACACCCAGGATCACTTCGCCGAGGTCATGCCGGAGGATCTGATCAAGTTCGGCCTGATCCCCGAGTTCATCGGCCGGCTGCCGATGATCGCGTCGGTCACGAACCTGGACAAGGAATCGCTCGTCACGATTCTGTCCGAGCCGAAGAACGCGCTCGTCAAGCAGTACCGTCGTCTGTTCGACATGGACGGTGTGGAGCTCGAGTTCACTGCCGAGGCCTTGGACGCAATTGCCGATCAGGCAATTCTCCGTGGTACCGGTGCTCGTGGACTTCGCGCGATCATGGAAGAAGTGCTGTTGCCGGTGATGTACGACATCCCCAGCCGCGACGACGTGGAGAAGGTTGTCGTCACTGCAGAAACGGTCAACGACAACGTGCTGCCGACCATCGTGCCGCGTAAGCCCGAGCGGCCGGAACGCCGCGACAAGTCGGCCTGACCCAGTCGCCGATTCGACGAAAGAGCCCCGATCATCGAGATGATCGGGGCTCTTTCGTCGTTCGGAAAGTCAGCCGAGGCTCATTACGTGGGGCTGTCGATCGACTGCCTTGAATCGTTCGGACACCAGTGGGTCGTGACCGGGCACGATGTGATCGGGACCGTCGGCCAGTTCCTGGATTCGGTCGAAGGCTCCGAACATGTCCGGGAGGTAATGCAGGATCGCGAACGGGTTGTCGGACTCGATGTTCTCGTAGAAGTGGCTCGCGTCCGACGCCAGCACGATGTTTCCCCGCGCTGTGCGTACTCGGACAACCTGCATGCCGGCGGTATGGCCGCCGACGGAGTGCACCGACAGACCGTCCAGCAGTTCACGATCTCCGTCGACGAGGTCGAGTCGCGTGCTCGCGGCCACGTGATCGATGTCCGGTCTGGAATGCAACCATCGCTCCTGTTCGATGCGCGTTGCCCACGGACCGTTCCAGTACTCGAGCTCGCGCCGCTGTACGACGTAGCGGGCTCGGGGTAGATCTGCCACGACCCCGGTGTGGTCGTAGTGCAGGTGCGTCAAGACACAGAGATCGATGTCGCCGGGCGCGATACCCAGACCGCCGATGATCTCGAGCGGGGAGCCGAAGTAGTCCAGTCCCTGCATTCCTTCGGCGGTGGAGGGGGCGAGCCCGGCGTCGATCAGAACGGTGTCGGTCTGAGAGAGGGCGAGCCACACGTAGTAGGCAGTGGGGTGTGGCTCGCCGCCACGGTTATCGGGATAGTGGAAGTGTGTGCTGCGCAGTGCAGTTCGAGTTGCATACTGCACGGCGAACACTCGCCACTGCCCCGGGGTATCCGGACGTTCTGCATTGATCATCGACGGTCACTGCGAGTTCGCGGTGGCGGTTGCATCGACGGTACGAGGCTTCGTGCCGAGCTCGTCGGTGGGCGTGCGGAACGTTTCTTTGGAGGTGGAGACGATGGCGACGTTGATCGCGCAGAAGACGGCGGTGACGATGGCGACCGGTAGCCAGGCACCGATCTCGGCACCGGCGATCGCTCCGGCGATGGTGGGTGCGAATCCGGCGATGGCGAAGCCGATCTGGGTACCGAGGGCGGTGCCGGTCAGACGCACCCGAGCCGGGAACATCTCGCCGTAGAACGAGGGCCAGACTCCGCCGGTAGCACTGTGGACGAATCCGAACATCACGATGCCGAAGACGAAGATCAGCGCGTAGCTACCGATCGAGATGGACCAGAGGTAACCGAACATGAGGATGGCGCAGCCGATCGATCCGAACAGGAACACCGGCTTGCGGCCGACGCGGTCGGAGAGCGAACCGAAGAAGGGGAGCGAGAACAATGCGACGACGTTGGCGAGCACGCCGACCCAGAGCATCGGAGTGCGTTCGAGGCCAACGGTATTGACGGCATACGAGAGGGCGTAGACGGTGAAGATGGTGCTGACCGAGGCGATGACAGCGGCGAACATGACGCGAAGAACTGCGCGCCAGTGGTCGGCCAGCAGTTCGGCCAAGGGCAGGCGCTGCGGTTCGTTGGACGCAACCTCTTCCTCGAACACCGGGGTCTCGTCGAGCGAACGGCGGATGAGGAACGCGGCGACGACGACGAATGCGCTGAGGAAGAACGGGATTCGCCAGCCCCAGCTGAGCAGCTGCTCTTCGGGAAGCATCGCGACGGGGAGGAATACGGCGGTGGCGAGAATCTGGCCGCCCTGGGTACCGCTGAGTGTGAAGCTGGTGAAGAACGCGCGGCGGTTGTCCGGGGCGTGCTCGAGTGTCATCGAGTTTGCGCCCGCCTGCTCACCGCCGGCAGAGAATCCCTGCGCGAGTCGAAGCAGAACGAGGATGATCGGCGCAGCGATTCCGATGGACTCGTACGACGGGAGAACACCGACCCCGAGGGTCGCGACACCCATCAGCAGGACGGTGGCGACCATGACCTTCTTGCGGCCGTAGCGATCACCGATGTGTCCGAGCACCAATGCTCCGAGCGGACGCGCAAGGTAGCCGACGCCGAATGTCGCCAGGGCCAACAGTGTGCCGGTGGCGGGATTCGATCCGGGGAAGAACACACGGCCGAATACCAGGGCGGCCGCCGTGCCGTAGATGAAGAAGTCGTAGTACTCGAGCGCGCTGCCCACCCATGCTGCGGTGGCGGCTTTGCGCGGGTTCGCACCCGGTCGAAGGGGTGTGGGGGTCGGTCCGGCTGTAACGGGATCCATCGTCGTTCGTCTCTCTTCGTGTGACGGGGGGAGCTGAGGTGCCCTTCGACACTGCGATCCAGCCGACCGGATCGCTAATGTACGAAATAGTTAAAACGAGGCGCTCCTAGATACTGAACGTGATCCATGCCACGTGTCAACCCCGGATGAGATTCGAAGGACTCGGCGAGCCTGTCAGGGGGTCGGTTTGGTGAGAAACGCGATGATCATGTCGCCGAGCATGGAGCGCAGTCGTTCTCGATGTGCCGGGTCGGTGAGGTCGCGACCGAACAGGGCCTCGAAGGTGTAGCGATTGGACAGCCGAAACACACAGAAACTGCTGATGGCCATGTGGATGTCCAACGCGTCGACGTCGGTACGAAACAGCCCGTCGGCCTGACCGCGCTCGAGAATGCTGGCCAACAGCTCGGCCGCGGGGTTGCCGAGATTGCTCAGTGCCTCCGAGGTGCCGATGTGCTCGCCGCGCAGGATGTTCTCGGTGGACACCAATCGGATGAAATCGGGATTTTGTTCGTGGTGATCGAAGGTGAGGGACGCGATGGCGCGAATGGCCTCGACCGGTCCGAGTCCTTCGACGTCCACGGCTCGTTCTCGCTCGCGAATGCGCAGGTAGGACCGTTCCAGAACGGCCTTGTACAGGCCTTCCTTGTCGGTGAAGTAGTAGTACAACATTCGTTTCGTCGTGTGCGTCCGCTCGGCGATCTCGTCGATGCGGGCACCGGCGAACCCCTTGTCCGCGAACTCTTCGGTAGCTACCTCGAGGATGTTGTGCCGGGTCAGGTCGCTGTTGCGGCGACGTTTGACGGCCGGTCCGCTGCTGTCGTCGGACGAGGCGGTTGCACGCGGAGGCATGGATCAACTCTATCGCCGTCGATTGTGCGGAAAAGGTTGGGCGCGGGGCGACGGCGTAGTACCGTCGATCTAACTCACCAATTAGTACATTAAATTGCTAGGAGATCGAGATGCCGGAATCCGTGCTCTGTGGACTGATCGGGACGGGTATCGGCAAGTCGCTCACGCCCGCCATGCACGAGAAGGAAGGCGTCGAGCAGGGGCTGAACTATCTCTACCGCATCATCGATCTCGACCGACGTGGGCTGACTGTCGAGGATCTGCCCCGCCTGGTAGCGACGGCTGCCGACCTCGGATTTCGTGGACTGAACATCACTCACCCGTGCAAACAACGCGTCATCGGTTGCCTCGACGAGCTCTCCGACGACGCGGCCCGACTCGGGGCCGTCAACACGGTGGTGTTCGCGGACGGCCGAGCCGTCGGACACAACACCGACTGGTCCGGATTCGATCGCAACTTCGGCCGCGGGTTGCCCGGTGCCGACCTCGCCGATGTGGTCCAACTCGGTGCAGGGGGAGCAGGCGCAGCCGTCGCGTACGCCATGGCGCGCCGCGGCGCAGCCACACTCACCTTGGTGGACGCCGATCCTGTTCGAGCGCAGCAACTTCGAGATTCCCTGGCGGCGATGTTCCCCGATGTCGAGATTCTCTCGGCCGGCCTCGATCGGCTCGGCGGCGTCCTCGAAACCGCGACCGGGCTGGTGCACGCGACCCCGATCGGAATGGTGGAGCACCCTGGATCGGCCGTGCCCGAGCACCTCTTGGATCCGCGCATGTGGGTGGCCGAGGTGGTCTATCGTCCGGCGGAGACCGAGTTGCTCTCGGCCGCAGCCAGAGTCGGTTGTCGAACGCTCAGCGGAACCGGGATGGCCGTATTCCAGGCCGCCGATGCATTCGAGATCTTCACCGGCCGCACCGCCGATGCCGATCGCATGATCGCCCACATGAGTTCGTTGATCGAGCTGGAGGATCGCATCGCCGCCACTGCGATAGCCGGAGCGCTCGCATGAGCGCCGTCGCGACGTCCGTCGCCACGGTCTCGCTCAGCGGATCGCTCGACGAGAAGATGCGTGCCATCGCCGATGCCGGGTTCGACGGCTTCGAGGTGTTCGAGCCGGATCTGATCAGCTCACCCGATCTCCCCGAGGACATCGCGAAGAAGGCCGCCGATCTCGGCCTGACTCTCGATCTTTATCAACCGTTTCGGGACGCAGACTCGGCAGACCCGGATCAGTTCGCCCGCAACCTCGTTCGCATCGAGCGCAAGTTCGACGTGATGGAGCAATTGGGATGCGATCTACTGCTGGTGTGTTCCTCGCCGCTGGCCGGGGCCGTGCGCGAGGACGACCTGCTGATCGAACAGATGGCGATTCTGGCCGAGCGTGCGCACCGGCGCGGAATGCGATTGGCGTACGAGGCGCTGGCCTGGGGCACCCACGTCGATACCTACGGTCATGCCTGGGACATCGTTCGACAGGTCGACCATCCGGCACTCGGCACCTGCCTGGACAGTTTCCACATCCTCTCCCGCGGTGACGATCCCGCGGGAATTCGCGACATACCGGGCGAGAAGATCTTCTTCCTCCAACTGGCCGACGCACCTCACCTGGTGATGGACGTGTTGCAATGGAGCCGCCACCATCGGTGTTTCCCCGGGCAGGGCAACTTCGATCTTGCTCGCTTCGGAGCGGACGTGGTGGCCTCCGGCTACACCGGACCATGGTCGCTCGAGATCTTCAACGACGTCTTCCGGCACTCCGACACCGGGCGGACGGCATCCGACGCCCATCGCTCGCTGCTGTACCTGCAGGAGCAGGTGCGCGGCATCGAAACACCCTCTGCAGAAACAGATCTCTTCTCGCCTCCGCCGCCCGGTCCGATCGAGAACGTCGTATCCCTGCGGATAGCGGCGGGGCCGGCGAAGGCAGCGCAGCTGGGGACCGTTCTGCGCCAGTTGGGTTTCGACCTGACGGCCGCGCACAGCGAACACGGACTGTCGTTGTTCACCCAGGGGCCACTGGCGGTGGCGGTCGACACGACCGTGGACACTTTGTGGACTGCGCCCGGCGTCCCGGCCCACCTGCCCGCGTTGGCTCAGATCGGCGTCCGTAGTGAGCGCCCCGACCTGTGGCTCACTCGGGCCCGCGCTCTCGGCGTCACCGCATCCACCGTCACCATGCCGGGTGTTGCGGACGCGACCGACGCGGTGGTGCGCCTTGCAGTGACCGGCGCAACCTCGCTCGACCTGCGCACCCGAGACAGTGCGGGTGCCTGGCAGTCGGCGTTCGACCTGGCACCTCGGGTGACGGAACGCCATGACGCCTGTGTCTCGCACGTCGACCACATCGCTCTGGCCGTACCCGCCGAGAGCTGGGACGGCGTGATGCTCTTGCTGCGTTCTGTGTTCGGCATGGTGCCCCGCGACGGGCAGGACGTCGTCGACGCGATCGGCCTGGTGCGGAGCCAGGCCCTCACGCTGGACACCGCAGGCGGCACGATTCGGCTCTCGCTCAACATGGTTCCCGGCCGTCCGTCCGACTCGGACCCGTTGCCCGCCGCCCGCCGCGGAGGCGTCGGACACGTGGCGTTCGGATGCGAGGACATCTACGCTGCGGCGTCGGCGATGGTCGACCGCGGCCTCACCCCGTTGCGTATCTCTCCCAACTACTACCGCGATCTCGACGCGCGATTCGAACTCGGATCCGACACCTTGGACGCGATGCAACGCCTGGGAATTCTGTACGACGCGGACGCGTCCGGCGGGGAGTTCTTCCACTTCTTCACCGGAACCGTCGGCGACGATCTGTTCTTCGAGGTGGTCCAGCGAACGGGTGGCTACGAGGGCTACGGGGAGACCAACTCCGCGGTGCGACTGGCGGCTCAGCTGCAGGAGTGACGCCCGCAGGCAGCCGGCCGCCCGTCGCCGTGGATCAGGTGAGGCGCTCGAACACCGCAGCCAGACCCTGGCCACCGCCGATGCACATCGTCTCGAGTCCGTAGCGGACCTCGCGGCGATCCATCTCGCGAAGCAGGGTGGCGAGAATGCGAGCTCCGGTTGCACCGACAGGGTGTCCGAGCGAGATGCCGGAACCGTGCGGGTTCAGTCGAGGGTCGTCGGATTCGATGCCCCAGGAACGGGTGACGGCGAGGGCCTGGGCAGCAAATGCCTCGTTGAGTTCGATGATTCCCATGTCGTCGAGGCTCAGGCCGAGCCGTCCGAGTGCCTTCTCGCTGGCGGGCACCGGCCCGATCCCCATGGTGCGCGGAGCAACTCCGGCGACACCCCATCCGGCGAGTCTGGCGAGGGGCCGAAGACCCAGTGCGGCAGCCTTGTCCGGGGTGGTGACGATCGCAATCGCGGCACCGTCGTTCTGACCGCTGGCATTTCCCGCCGTCACCGTCGATTCGGGATCGATCGACGCGCGAATCGCCTTCAGCTTCGCGAGTGACTCCACCGTGGTGTCGGCACGGGGATGTTCGTCGGTGGTGACGAGGAGTGGATCCGACTTACGTTGGGGGACAGACACTCCGATGATCTCTTCGGCGAACACCCCGCTGTTCTGTGCGGCCACTGCGCGACGGTGGGACTGGACTGCCAGCGCATCCTGGTCTGCACGGCTGATCGAGAACTCGGCGCGGAGGTTCTCTGCGGTCTCGATCATGCCGCCGGGCACCGGAAAGTTCTTGCCGCCTGCGGTCACTCGTGCCCGAGCGAGTCGGTCGGACAGGGCCACCGCCTCGGCTTTGACGCCCCAGCGCATGCCGGTGGCATAGAACTCGGTCTGGCTCATGCTCTCGACGCCGCCCGCCAGAACCAGATCGTTGCCGCCCGACTGCACCTGCATGCAGGCCTGGAGTATCGCTTGTAGGCCTGAGCCGCAGCGCCGGTCGACCTGCATGCCGGGGACGTCGATACCCAGGTCGGCGTCGAGTGCTGCGATACGTCCGATCGCCGGCGCATCGCCGTTGGGCGACGCCTGGCCCAGGATCACGTCATCGATGTCGGCTCCGGAAATGCCGGTTCGAGCAACGAGTTCCGCGATGACCGTGCCGGCCAGGGCTTGGGCGGAGATATCGCGGAACTGACCGCCGAAGCGGCCGACCGGGGTTCGAAGGGGCTCGCAGATCACGGCGTCAGGCATGGTTGTTTCCTCGCTTGTCGTTGGGTCCGGTACTCACCCGGAGCAGGTCGGTCTCGATGGCGCGGGTGGCGTCGAGCAAGGCCGGGAGTAGTTCGGTGCGGACTTCGTCTGCGGAATGACGCGCAGCTTGCGTCGAGACGTTCGCCGCCGCGACAACCACGCCGTTGCTGTCGTGGATGGGTGCGGCGATCGATCGCAGGCCCTCTTCGAGTTCCTGATCCACCAGACAGAAGCCCTCGGTCCGTACTCGTTCGAGTTCGCGTCCGAGGGCAGCCGCCGAGGTGAGCGTCTTACCGGTCAGTGCAGTCAGCTGGATTCGGTCGAGGTATGCCGCGCGCTCGTCGGCCGGTAGACCGGCCAGCAACACGCGTCCCATCGAGGTGGCGAACGCGGGGAATCGCGTACCGATGTTGATTCCGACGGTCATGATGCGGCTCACCGGAACTCGGGCGACGTACACGACGTCGTCACCGTCGAGAATCGACACGGAGGACGATTCGCGTACCCGTTCTGCGAGAGCCTCCAGATGCGGTCCGGAGACTTCCGGTAGGGACAGGCTCGACAGATAGCTGTACCCCAGTTCGAGCACGCGCGGGGTGAGCCAGAACATGGAACCATCGGTTCGGACATATCCGAGCTCGACGAGCGTGAGCAGAAACCGTCGAGCAGTGGCGCGAGTGAGTTCGGTTGCTCTCGCGACATCGGAGAGCGTCCGACGCGGATGCTCGGCGTCGAACGCTCGAATCACCGCAAGACCGCGGCCGAGTGATTGAACGTAGTCCGAGGACGGCGACGGCGCGTCGGCGTTCACGAGCTACCCGAATCGGTCTCGGCGATGGCCGCGTTCGCCAGGCCGAATGCGCTGTTGCTGTTCGGAACTCCCGCGTACACCGCGGTGTGCAGAAACACCTCGGCCAGTTCGTCCGGTGCCAGTCCTGCGCGCAGCGCTGCCCGAATGTGCATATCGAGCTCGTGCTGGTTGCCCACGGCCGTCAGAATCGCCAGGGTCAGGAGTCTGCGGGTGTGGTGGTCGAGTCCGGGGCGGCTCCAAATGTCACCCCATGCGGTGCGGGTGATGAAATCCTGGAACGGCGCGGTGAATTCGGTTCGCGCGGAGATGCTTCGGTCGACGTGAGCGTCGCCGAGGACGCTGCGCCGCACCGCCATGCCGGTGTCGTGGGCCGCCGCCCGGCCCGCTGCGTACGGATCCGATCCGATGTGCGCGGCAATCGCTGCGGTGACGGGTCCGGCCTGCTCGACGTTGGCCAAGTGTGCTGCAGGGTCGAGTACTCGGAACGTCGATCCGGTGACACCGTCGGCGATGATCTTCAGATCCTCGGGGGTGGTCGAGGGGTCCTGACGGCCTGCGATCACGAGGGTCGGGGAACTGATTCGACCGAGGTCTGCGCGAGAATCCCAGTCGGACAACGCCTCACAGCATGCCGCGTAGCCCTCGTCGGAGGTGTCGACGATCATCCGCCGATGCCGTTCGACGAGATCGGCGTCGCGACCGGCGAGTTCGGGAGTGAACCACCGGTCGAGTACTGCGTCGGCCACCGAGGCCGTTCCGCCCGCGCGGACCGTGGCCGCGCGATCGAGCCACTGCGCGGGCTCACCGAACTTGGCTGAGGTGCACAGCAACGTCAGAGTTCGCACTCGCTCCGGTCGATGGATGGCGATCCACTGCGAGACGGCACCGCCGAGCGAGAGGCCGACTATGTGAACGCGCTGCAGATCCAATGAATCCAGCAGGGCCAGGACGTCTTCGGCCAGATCCGCGACGGAGTACGGGCCAGTGGGCACCGGGGATGCCCCGTGCCCACGCAGATCGACGGCGAGTACTCGCAGCGACGCGGAGAGCGGGCCGACCTGCGGGTTCCACATCGATCGATCGGAGCCGAGGGAGCCGATCAGCACGACTGTCTCGGCGTCGGTGCCCGGTCCTTCGACGAGTCGGTGAGCCAGTGCGACGGTCATCGTGAGTCCTTCGAGTCTGAGGTGTTGTCGGTGTCGAGAGCGAGCTCGGCCAGGATGGTGTCGACCAGATCGGATGCGTGGCCGAGATACCCGGCCGGGTCGAGCAACTCGCGCACCGTCGACGGTGCGAGAAATTCGGTGATCGCAGGGTCGGTGTCCAACGGTGCTCCGGCAGCACATCGAGCGGTCACGATGTCCCGGGCATCGTTCGTATGGTGCGACAGAGCTGCCGTGACACGTTCGGCGAGAAGCGCTCCGCCCGTCGCGTCGAGATTACGAGCCATCATCTCGGGATGTACGTGTACGCCGCCGAGGCTGCTGGCGATGCGGTGTGCTGCGCCCCCGGTGAGGCGCAGCAGGTCGGTGATCGTCTCCCACTCGGCGTGCCATGCTCCCGCGGCGCGTTGGTACTCGTGATCCATGTTCGAGAGCACCGTCGATACTGCCCCCGGCACCCGGCGGGCCGCGGCGCGAGCCGTGATGGCCGCAACAGGGTTTCGCTTGTGCGGCATGGCCGACGATCCCCCCGGCGCGTCCTCGGACAGCTCGCCGAGCTCGGTGGCGGACATGGACACGATGTCCCCGGCGATCTTCCCGATCGCCCCGGCGGCCGTGCCCAACGCGCAGGCGAGATCCGCGATCGGCGTGCGCTCGGTGTGCCAGGGCGCGACCTGCGGAGCCAGTGACAGTTCGGCGGCCAGCGCGGCGGCGATGGCCGGGCCGTGCGGATGTACGGCCGCGAGAGTGCCTGCGGCTCCTCCGTATTGAACCGAACATGCTCGCCGAACGGCTGTCAGGCGGGTGCGCGCACGATGCAGCCCCGCCCCCCAGTTCGCGGCGACGAGGCCGAACGTGGTGGGCAGCGCCTGCTGGCCGAGCGTGCGCGCCGCCATGGGGGTGGTGCGATGATTCAAGGCTAAATCGCGTGCAGCGCGGCACGCGTCGTCGAGCGAGGCTTCGATGGCGGCGAGCGCATCGCGCGAGATCAGCATCAGTGCCGTGTCCATGATGTCCTGGCTGGTGGCACCGGGATGCACTGCACTCCCGGGAACTGCGGACGGCGACACCGCGGTCCGCAGCATCTTCACCAGCGCGATGACGGGGTTTCCGCCGGCGGCCGCATCGAGCCCGAACTGCGTGATGTCCAGCGACGAGCCGAGCTCCGCGGCTGCAGCGGCGACGACGTCCGCGTGGTCGGCATCGACCAGTCCGACCGAGGCCGCGGCACGCGAGAGTGCAGCTTCCACGTCGAACATCGCTGTCATCCAGGCGCGGTCGCCCACGAGTGGTGCGATGGAGTCGCTGCCGAACGTGGGATCGAACAGTGCACCTCGTTCGGATGCCATTGTCCTCCTTCGCGAATCGTTCGTCACAGTTCGAAGAACGGAGTCTCGTCGCCGTCCGGGTCGGTGTTCTGCAACACGATATCGAGGTGATAGCCGCCGTCGACCGACCGTGCGACGAGTCTGGCACGCTTGTGCTCGGGCAATGCGGACAACACCGGATCGACGGCGTTGGCCTCGGCCTCGTCGGGGAAGTACACCCGCGTCACGATTCGTTCGAGCATTCCACGGGCGAAGATGCCGACGTCGATGTGCGGAGCCTCGACGGCGTCGTTCTCGGCGGGTAGCGGTCCCGGCTTGATCGTCGTGATCGTCATCGTCCCGGTCTCGTCGGCGAACGCGCGCCCGAATCCGCGAAAGCCCTCGACTCGTGGCGCAACTGCGCCCCGTGGGTCGTCGGCATGATCGAACCGGCCGTCGGCATCGGCTTGCCAGGTCTCGATCATGGCGTCGGACATAGGGGTTCGCGAGCCGTCGATCAACGTGAACGTCACCGTGACGGCACCGTCCGTGCCCGGCGGCACCACATGTTCGCCGTCGGGCCACAGCAGTCCGATGTGGACGTACGGGCCCACCGTCTGGGACGGGGTCTGTCCGAAGGGGGCGGTGGTGAAGTCGGCTCCGGTGACCACGGGGTAGCGCGGCGCGAATTCTGGGTCAGTCATCGTGGTCGTCTTCCTCGAAGGGGGTGGCGTTTCGGCCGCGCAGCACGATGTCGAACCTGAAGCCGAGTGCCCAGTTCTCCTGTGTTGCTTCGTAATCGAACGTGCTGATCATGCGAGCGCGAGCGTCTTCCGGTGCGGCGTTGTAGATCGGATCCTGGAAGAACATGGGATCGTCCGGGAAGTACATCTGGGTCACCAACCGTTGGGTGAACGCCTGTCCGAACAACGAGAAGTGAATATGGGCGGGACGCCACGCATTGTGATGGTTGCCCCAGGGGTATACGCCCGGCTTGATCGTGGTGAATCGGTAACGGCCCTGCTGGTCGGTGAGCACTCGGCCGACTCCGTCGAAGTGCGGATCCAGTGGTGCCGGCCAGCGGTCACCGGTGTGTCGGTATCGCCCGCCCGCGTTGGCCTGCCACACCTCGACGAGCGTGTTGGGGATTGCCTTGCCGTCGCTGTCGAGTACTCGGCCGTGCACGATGATGCGCTGACCCAGTGCTTCACCGCCGTTCGCCAGAGTCAGATCGGCATCGGCGGCGGTGATCCGCCCCTCGCCCAGTACCGGTCCGGTGATCTCGGTGAGTCGCTGGGGAAGCAGCGTCAATGGCTGCGCTGGGTGTCGCAGAGCCGTGGTGCGGTACTCGGCGAAGTCTCGCGGAGCGTTGGTGCCCGCTTGATCCCGATAGTCGGGCGGGAGATGAAGCATCGAAGGTTCCTCACGATCGTGGTGATCTACGCAATAGCTACCCTACGGAAGTGTTCGCATAGTGGCAAGATGTTCACATAACGCACGAATTCGGGTAGCGTGGATCTCATGTTGGACAAAGTCGTGGCCAGCGCCACCGAAGCCGTATCGGACATCCCGGACGGATCCTCGCTCGCCGTGGGGGGATTCGGACTGGTCGGAGTGCCGGAAATCTTGATCGACGCAGTACTCGCGCAGGGCGCCACCGATCTCGAAACCATCAGCAACAACTGTGGAACCGACGGATTCGGTCTGGGAGTGCTGTTGGCACAGCACCGCATTCGTAGAACGATCAGCTCGTACGTCGGGTCGAACAAGGAGTTCGCGAGGCAGTACCTGTCCGGCGAACTCGAAGTCGAACTCACGCCCCAGGGCACTCTTGCCGAACGACTGCGCGCCGGCGGCGCCGGAATCCCTGCCTTCTTCACTCCGGCAGGTGTCGGGACGCAGGTTGCGGACGGTGGGCTCCCGTTGCGCTACGACGGCAGCGGCGGAATCGCCCTGGCCAGTCCGCCGAAAGAGACACGCGAGTTCGACGGCCTGACCTATGTGCTCGAGCGCGGCATCGTCGCCGACTACGCACTCGTGCACGCGTGGAAGGGCGATCGACACGGGAACCTGGTGTTCCACGCCAGTGCGCGAAACTTCAATCCACCTGCAGCAGAGTCGGGGCGGATCACGATCGCGCAGGTCGAGCATCTCGTGGAGCCCGGCGAGATCGGGCCGGACGAAGTGCACACTCCGGGCATCCACGTGCAGCGGGTGGTCCACGTCGGACCGGTTCAGGTCGGCATCGAGCAGAGGACGGTACGAGCATGAGCGAGAAGATGACCCGCGAACAGATGGCTGCTCGGGTGGCACAGGAACTCGGTGACGGACAGTACGTGAACCTGGGCATCGGAATGCCCACGCTCGTGCCCAACTACATCGCCACCGACATCTCGGTGATCCTGCATTCCGAGAACGGAGTCCTCGGAGTCGGCCCGTACCCCACCGAGGACGAGCTCGATCCCGAGGTCATCAATGCAGGCAAGGAAACCATCACAGTCCTTCCTGGTGCCTCCTACTTCGACTCCGCGCAGTCGTTCGGAATGATCCGTGGCGGCCAGGTCGACGTGGCAGTCCTGGGTGCGATGCAGGTCAGTGCCACCGGTGATCTGGCGAACTGGATGATCCCCGGACACATGGTCAAGGGCATGGGCGGCGCGATGGATCTGGTGCACGGAGCGCGGCGCGTGATCGTCATGATGGAGCACGTCTCGCGCAAGGGTGAGCCGAAGATCCTCGAACAGTGCACCCTGCCATTGACCGGCAAGGGCTGCGTGCACAGGATCATCTCCGACATGGCCGTGCTCGACGTCACCGAGAACGGTCTCCGTCTCGTCGAGACCGCACCGGGTGTGTCCGTGGACGACGTCGTGAACGCGACTGCAGCCGAACTACTGGTCGACGTGATCGCCTGACACCAGTACGCGGTCGGTGCAGGAGTAAAGGTTCATCGACCGACCGCGAAGGAATCCGATGACCGTCAGACCCGACTCGGTCGCCAGATCCACCGCCAGAGACGACGGTGCCGAGACTGCCGCGAGGATCGGTATACCGGCCATCACGGCCTTCTGCGCAAGCTCGAACGAGGCGCGGCCACTGACCATCAACACCATGCCGCGCAGCGGTATTCGATCGTTGGTCACGGCCCAGCCGACGACCTTGTCGACGGCGTTGTGGCGTCCGACGTCCTCGCGCAACACCAGCATCTCACCGTCGGCGGTGAACAGCGCCGCGGCGTGCAGGCCGCCCGTCGCATCGAAGACTTTCTGAGCAGCGCGCAGTGTGTCCGGCAACCCGGCAAGAGTCTCCGAGGTGACGACGACCGTGTCGGCCGCGGGGGAGTGCTTGGTGCGCAGTCGAATTGCATCCAAGGATCCCTTACCGCACACCCCGCACGACGACGTCGTGTAGAAGTTCCGTTCGACGCCCGTCTCCGGGGGAGCGACGCCCTGGGCCAGTGTGAGATCCAAGACGTTGTACGTGTTCGCGCCCTCGTCGTCGACCCCGTCGCAGTAACGAGCTGCAGCGATGTCTGCTCCCGAGGCGATCACGCCTTCGGTCAGCAGGAAGCCGTGTGCCAGCTCCACATCGTGTCCGGGGGTGCGCATGGTCACGGCCAATGCCTTGCCGTCGACCCGTAATTCGAGCGGCTCTTCCACCACCAGGGTGTCCGGGCGCTCGACGCGGTGCCCATCCCGGAGGCGGATCACCGGTCTGCGAGCAGTGATGCGGCCCATCAGTACCGGCTGTCTTCACGGCGAATGCGGTAGTTCATCCTTCGATTGTGGACCTCGGTGTCATCGGTCCGTCGACTCGGTGGCCATAGCCGCCGCCAACGACACCATCCGGGGATGGTCGACGAGATCCTCGACCAGCACACGCCTGCCGTCTGCGTCGGCCAACGGAACCTTCCAGTTCTCGTACTGGGTTTCGTCGGTTCCTGGCTGGTTCTGGATGCGGTGTTCTCCGACAGCGTCCACGAGTGCGACACCGATCAGCAGAGACGGGCTCCGCTGCACGAGTCGATGCAGAGCTTCCACCGTTCGATGATCGTCGGCGGCGGTGTCGGTGTCGAGCAACCCGCGTTCGCGCGCCAGGTCGAGAACGGCCTCGCGCTTGCGTGCATCGACCTCCTTCTCGGCGTCGATGTCGCGTTCGAGCAGGCCGAGACGTGAACGCAGGTCGATGTGTTCACCACGGAGATACCCGGCTGTGGGTGGCAGGTCGTGGGTGGTCACCGAAGTCAGGCAGAGACTGCGGTACTCCTCGGGCGCGATCGGCCCGGACTCGTCGGCTTCGAACCACAGGATCGAGGTGCCGAAAATGCCGCGTTCGGTGAGGTACTCCTGCACCATCGGCTCGAAGACACCGAGGTCCTCACCGACCACCACCGCGCCCGCACGCTCGGCCTCCAGCGCCAGGATGCCGATCAGTGCTTCGTGGTCGTACTCGACATACGTTCCGCCGCCGGCATTCTCGGCCTCCTGCGGAATCCACCACAGACGGAACAGGCCCAGAATGTGGTCGACGCGGATGCCGCCGGCGTGACGAAGGATCGTGCGCAGCATGTCTCGGTACGGGATGTACGCCATCTCTCGCAGGCGGTCGGGATCCCACGGTGGCTGATTCCAGTTCTGGCCCTGCTGGTTGAAATTGTCCGGCGGCGCGCCCACCGTGACGCCCGAGGCGAGCACGTCGCCGAGCGCCCACGCGTCGGCTCCGCCCCGGGCCACACCGACCGCAAGGTCGTGCATGATGCCGATGTCCATCCCCGCGTCGAGCGCACCGCTTTGCGCTGCGGCGAGTTGCTCGTCGCAGATCCATTGCAGCCACATGTGGAAGTCGATGCGATCGGCCAGTTTCGCGCGTTGCTCTCGGACGAAGTCGGTTCGTGGATGCGCCGCCCGATCGGTCCAGACCGGATCCTGAGGGCCGAATTTCTCCGCAAGCGCACTCCATACCGCGAAGTCGCGCAGTCCGGTGCCCTCACGCTCGACGAATGCGCGGTACGCGGATTCGCGAGCCGGGCTGCGTTCGACCTTGTGAACGCGTTCGAGGGCACGAAGTTTCGCCGTGAACGTCCGGTCCCGATCCAGCTTCTTGGTTCGCGTGTTCGCCTTGTCGAACCGTCTTGCTGCGTCGTGGATCTTGCCGAATTGTTTCGGCGAGAGTTGTGCGGTCTCGCGAATGTTCTCGACTCGAATGTAGAGCGAGTTGAAGAATCGACGCGTGGTCGGCAGGTACGGGGATGCCTCGACCGGGGTGGTCGGTCGGTCGGCGTGCAGTGGATTGACGAGAAGGTAGTCGAATCCGTGCTCGCGGCCGGCAATGTCGGCCATGTCCTCGAGATCGGCGAGATCGCCGATTCCCCACGATCGTCGCGATCGCACCGAGTACAGCTGGGTGAGCAGTCCGGTCCGCTGTCGATCAGCCAGTTCTGCGTTGGGCGACAACGACTTCGGTGTGACCACCACGACCGCTTCCGATGTACGGACCGTGTTGTCCTCGCTGATCGTCGTCGCGGTCAGACTGTGCCAGCCGAGCGGGGCGTTGCCGGGAACGACGAAGGTGGCGCGACCGATCAGGTGGCCGTCGACCTCCCGTGGATCGACCCAGACGTCGGCCTGGGTGACATCGATCGACTCACCGTCCTCGGAGACCATCGAGACTTCCACCGGATTGCCGTGCGGCACATGCACCCACACCGCGGAATCGGTGCCCTGCGTGGCCACGACCACCGGTGGTAACAGCCGTCGCCAGGGTGCGTTCTCGATGTCGGCCAGTGCTCGGTCGACGTCCTCGGCCGACTCGGTGGCGTAGCCGCGTGCGGTGAGCACCTGTTGCAGGGTGTCGTCGCTCACTTCGTGTTCGGTGTCGTCCCAGCCCCGATACGAGGTCGAAGTGCCGAGACGTCGGGCGAGAGTGCGAAGTGCCTGCGAGTGATCCACGGTGTCGATCGTGCCAGGTCGCCGCCCGTGCGTCATCCGGGCCACCGGGTCGTTCATCGATCGTTCGTCCGGCTGCGGTGCCGGAAGACCCGGTTCCCGAACTGTGAGGATTGAAACGTGGTCGGCTGGGTAGTCTTGCTCGGCAAACGGTAATTCAGTGCGCGGCGACGATGGGAAGTGCGGATGGCTGGGGTCAGCAAGATCGAAGAACTGGAGCGAGGTTCCGGTGCACCGGTCGAGCTGAGGGTGCGCGCCGAGGCCGACCAGCTTCCGGTGGTACGCGCCGTCGCAGAAACCCTCGTGGTTCTGAGCGACTTCACGCTCGACGACATCGCCGACGTCAAACTGGTCGTCGACGAAGTGTGTTCGCAACTGATCAAGGGCTCGGTGGCGGACTCGGAGCTCTCGTGCCTGTTCTCGCTGAGTGACTCCGGAATCCGGATCGTCGTCACGTCCACGTTGGCTGCCACGTCCGTGCCGAAGAAGGACAGCTTCGGCTGGCACGTTCTGCAAACCCTGACCGACTCCATCGAGCTGCGCGCAGACGACGCAGACGACAGCGATGCGGTTCGCACGGTTGCCATCGACGTGGTCAAGCGGAGGAGCACGATCTAGTGCCGGTGCACGAACGAAGCACGCGGCGAGAGTCCGACGACTACAGCGACGTTGTCGCGCTGATTCAGCAGATGCAGGCGCTCGACGAGAATTCACCGCAGCGCCGAGTGCTGCGCGATCGCATCATCACCCGTTGCCTCCCGCTCGCCGAACACATCGCACGCCGATTCGGCGGTCGTGGCGAAGCCCACGAGGACCTGCTGCAGGTCTCCCGTCTGGGCTTGGTGAACGCAGTCGACCGATTCGACATCGAGCGCGGATCGGACTTCGTCTCGTTCGCCGTGCCCACGATCATGGGCGAAGCTCGCCGCTACTTCCGCGACGCGGGATGGTCGGTTCGGGTGCCGCGGCGCATGAAGGAACTGAACTCGATGATCTCGCAGGCGGTGGGCTCGTTGTCGCAGAAGTTGGGCCGAGCTCCCACAGCCAGCGAGATCGCCGTCGAACTCGGAATCGACGTCAAGGAAGCGTCGCAGGCGCTGCTAGCGCGCAGCGCGTACCAAACCGTGTCGGTCGACTCGGTGGTCAGTGAGGATCGCCTCCCTCTGATGGACACCCTCGGTGCCGACGATCCCGAACTGGAAAAGATGGAGAGCTACCTCGCCGTCCGCCCTGCGCTGGAGAAGCTGCCCGAACGGGAGCGGCGCATCGTGGTGCTCCGCTTCTTCGGGTCGATGACCCAGACTCAGATCGCGGAGAAGGTGGGAATCTCGCAGATGCACGTCTCGCGGATCCTGGCTCGTACTCTCGCCCAGCTCCGAGAGGATCTCGGCGAGGACTGAGGGCAGGAGTGGAGCCCGCGGAACGACCAGAGTGGATGGGCTTTTGGCTAGGCTCGGTGTATGAGTATCTACGACGACGTCGACGAGTACATCGGAGCCCGGCGAGTGACCGATGTGGCCGTGACCGCCGACTTTTCGCGAGTGGTGATTTCCATTGGTGCACTCGATGATTCGCGGACCGAGTACCGAACGTCGTTGTGGGAGCTCGACGTCGACGGCAGGTCACCTGCCCGGCGCATCACCCACGGCGAGTGGGGTGAGAGTGCGCCGGTGTTCACCGCTTCCGGTGATCTGATGTTCTCGCGTCGATCGAACAAGGACGATCCGGCCAGGCTGTGGATTCTGCCTGCCGCGGGCGGCGAAGCGCGACTGCTCGAGACCCGATCCGCCGGGCTGAGCGGGATCAAGGCCGCTGGTTCGGAGGCCGTACTCGTCGGATTCTCCTCGGTATTCGGCTCGTCGAGCACCGAGGAGGACGACGACGCTCTGCGCACCGAGCGCACGGCCAACAAGGTGAATGCGATTCTGCACACCGGTGTTCCGGTGCGCTACTGGGATCACGATCTGGGTCCGGCGACTCCACACCTTTTCGTGGGATCGTCGGACGGTTCGACAGGACTGCGTGACCTCACCCCGGATGCGCGCACAGGGCTGCACGAAGCAGCCTTCGATGTCAGCGCCGACGGTTCGTTCGTCGTGTCCACCTGGGTCGTTCCCGGCCCGCTCGGGACGGTGCGGACAGTGCTGGTGCGCATCGAGATCGAGACGGGGGAGCGGACCACGATCGTCGACGATGCCGATGCCGATCTGGGAGCCCCGGCGATTTCACCCGACGGCGGGTCCGTGGCGTTCGTGCGCGAGTCGATCTCCACCCCCGAGGATGCGCCGCGAATGACATTGCAGCGGTACGACTTCGGCGACTCTTCGGTCTCCGATCTCGCGGCCGGTTGGGATCGGTGGCCGAGCGACCCGGTGTGGCTGCCGGACGGATCAGGATTGCTGGTGACCGCAGACGACGACGGCCGGTCGCCGATCTTCGTCGTCCGCGACGGTGCAGAACCGCGTCGGCTCACACAGACCAGCGATGCCTACACACATGTGCACGTGTCCTCGGACGGCACCAGGGTGCTGGCGCTCGCCGCCTCGTATCTGGCTGCGCCGCATCCGGTGTCGATCGAGCTGTCCGACGGTGCCGTCACTGCATTCGACACCGGCATCGACCACAGTCCGTTGCCCGGAACTCTCACCGAGATGGACACGATCGTCGCCGACGGTGCCCGGGTACGCGGTTGGCTGGCACTGCCGGTCGGGGCATCCGAGCTCGAGCCCGCTCCTTTGTTGCTGTGGGTGCACGGTGGCCCGCTGAGTTCGTGGAACACGTGGTCGTGGCGCTGGAATCCGTGGCTGATGGTCGCTCGTGGGTACGCGGTGTTGCTGCCCGATCCGGCGCTGTCCACCGGTTACGGCCAGGAGTTCGTGCAGCGAGGTTGGGGGGCGTGGGGCAAGGCCCCGTTCACCGATCTGATGGCGTTGACCGACGTTGCCGTCGCACGGCCGGACATCGACGACACCCGCACCGCTGCCATGGGCGGGTCCTTCGGCGGGTACATGGCCAACTGGATAGCGGGCCACACCGATCGGTTCGACGCCGTGGTCACCCATGCGAGTCTGTGGGCGCTCGATCAGTTCGGACCGACGACGGACGCGCCGTGGTACTGGGCGCGGGAGATGTCTCCGGAGATGGCCGTGGAGAATTCCCCACACCTGTTCGTGGCGGACATAGCGACGCCGATGCTGGTGATCCACGGCGACAAGGACTATCGCGTGCCGATCGGCGAGGGCCTGCGGCTGTGGTACGAGCTGCTCAGCGAGTCGGGTCTGCCGGCCGACGACGAGGGCAACACCGAGCATCGATTCCTCTACTTCCCCGCCGAGAACCACTGGATCCTGAGTCCCCAGCACGCCAAGGTCTGGTACGAGGTCGTGCTGGCATTCCTGGCGCAGCACGTGCTGGGCGAGAGCGCGTCGATGCCGCGAATCCTCGGCCACTAGAATCGCCGCGTGACCAGTTCCGTGCCAGAGACACCCGACAATCCAGCAGACCGCTTGCCCAAGAACTGGGACCCGAGCGAGGTAGAGGCCGAGCTGTACCGTTCCTGGGTCGACGCCGGGTACTTCGAGGCCGACGCCACCAGCGGCAAGCCGCCGTACTCCATCGTGCTGCCTCCGCCGAACGTCACCGGCAGCCTGCACATGGGGCACGCTCTGGACCACACGCTGATGGACGCGCTGAGTCGCCGCAAGAGGATGCTCGGGTACGAGGTGCTGTGGCTACCGGGCATGGACCACGCGGGCATCGCCACGCAGACCGTGGTGGAAAAGCAGCTCGCCGCAGACGGCAAGACCAAGGAAGAGTTCGGCCGCGAGCTCTTCATCGACAAGGTCTGGGACTGGAAGCGCGAATCCGGCGGAACCATCGGCGGCCAGATGCGACGGATCGGCGACGGTGTCGATTGGAGCCGCGAGCGGTTCACCATGGACGACGGTCTGTCCGAGGCCGTGCAGACCATGTTCAAGCGTATGTTCGACGACGGCTTGATCTACCGCGCGGAGCGGCTCGTCAACTGGTCCCCGGTGTTGCAGACTGCCATTTCCGACATCGAGGTCAAGTTCGAGGATGTCGAGGGCGAACTCGTCTCGCTCCGTTACGGCTCCCTCGACGATTCCGAGCCGCACGTGATCGTCGCGACCACGCGAGTGGAGACGATGCTCGGCGACACCGCAGTGGCGGTGCATCCCGACGACGAGAGATACAAGGCTCTGGTCGGTACCACCCTCGAGCACCCGTTCACGGGTCGGCAGATCCCGATCATCGCCGACGACTACGTCGATCCCGAATTCGGCACGGGCGCAGTGAAGATCACCCCGGCGCACGACCCCAACGACTTCGAGATGGGTGTGCGGCACTCGCTGCCGATGCCGTCGATCATGGACAAGGCCGGCCGGATCACGGACACCGGAACACAATTCGACGGGATGGACCGCTTCGAGGCGCGCGTCAAGGTTCGTGAAGCTCTCGCCGAACAGGGCCGCGTGGTCGCCGAGAAGCGTCCGTACCTGCACAGCGTCGGCCATTCCGAGCGCAGCGGCGAGCCGATCGAACCGCGGCTGTCCCTGCAGTGGTGGGTCAAGGTCGACGGCCTCGCGAAAGCTGCCGGTGACGCAGTGCGCAACGGCGATACCGTCATTCACCCCAAGAGTCAGGAGCCACGCTGGTTCGCCTGGGTCGACAACATGCACGATTGGTGCATCTCGCGCCAGTTGTGGTGGGGACATCGGATTCCGATCTGGTACGGACCCGACGGTGAGACCGTCTGCCTCGGGCCGGGAGAGAGTGCGCCCGAGGGCTGGGAGCAGGATCCCGACGTCCTCGACACCTGGTTCTCGTCCGGCCTCTGGCCTTTCTCGACGATGGGGTGGCCGGAAGCCACGGCTGATCTCGAGAAGTTCTATCCCACCGGCGTTCTCGTCACCGGGTACGACATCCTCTTCTTCTGGGTCGCCCGCATGATGATGTTCGGCACCTACGTCGGAGCCGACGACGCGATCACCGCGGGCAAGCAAGGGCCGCAGGTTCCGTTCCGAGATGTGTTCCTGCACGGATTGATTCGCGATCAGTACGGCAAGAAGATGTCGAAGTCGCGCGGCAACGGAATCGATCCGCTCGATTGGGTCGACCGGTTCGGTGCAGATGCGCTGCGCTTCACGCTCGCTCGCGGTGCCAACCCGGGTGCGGACATGTCGGTCGGTGAGGACCACGCGCAGTCCTCGCGCAACTTCGCGAACAAGCTGTTCAACGCCACCAAGTTCGCCCTGATGAACGGTGCGGCACCGGCAGACCTACCCCCGCGTGCCCAGCTGACCGACGCCGACCGGTGGATCCTGGATCGACTCGAACAGGTTCGGGCAGAGGTGGATTCGGCCTTCGACCGCTACGAGTTCAGTAAGGCCTGTGAGGCGCTCTACCACTTCGCCTGGGACGAGGTCTGCGATTGGTACCTCGAGATCGCCAAGGTGCAGTTCGCCGACGAAGCCATCGCTGCCACCACGCGCGGAGTGCTCGGAAACGTGCTCGACGCGTTGCTGCGCCTGCTGCATCCGGTCATTCCGTTCGTGACCGAGACACTGTGGAAGGTGCTTACCGGCGGCGAGTCCCTGGTGATCGCGACGTGGCCCGCCCCTGCCGCTGAGCCTCTCGATCACGTTGCGGCACAACGGATCGTGGACATGCAGCGACTGATCACCGAAGTCCGCCGATTCCGCAGCGATCAGGGACTCAAGCCCTCGCAGAAGGTCGCGGCCCGCATCGTCGGAGTATCCGAGGCGGATCTGGACGGACAGATTTCGGCGGTCACCGCTCTGGCCCGACTGACCGAGCCGGCCGAGGACTTCGCCGCCACGGCGTCGGTGGAGGTGCGACTGAGCAAAGCGACCGTGGTCGTCGAACTGGACACCTCGGGCACCGTCGACCTGGTCGCCGAACGAGCTCGACTCGTCAAGGATCTTGCCGCCGCCGAGAAGGAGTTGGCGCAGACCACCGGCAAGCTCGGTAACGAGGCGTTCCTTGCGAAGGCTCCGGATGCTGTGGTGGACAAGATCAAAACGCGACAGTCCATCGCGCAGGAAGAAATCGCCCGGATCACCGCGCGCATCGAATCGATGGGGAACTAAGTGACCGAGCCCGACGCCGCACTGCCGACGCCGCCGCCGAGTCCGGTCGATCTCGCCGAACTGGCGCTGGTCGAGGCCGAGCTCGACAAGCGTTGGGGGGAAACGAAGATCGAGCCGTCGACGGATCGAATCTCGGCGCTGATGGACCTTCTCGGTTCGCCGCAGAAGGCGTACCCGTCGATTCATGTGGCCGGCACCAACGGCAAGACCTCGGTCACGCGCATGATCGATGCTCTGCTCACTGCCTTCCACCGACGCACGGGCCGCACCACCAGCCCGCACCTGCAGATGGCGACCGAGCGGATCAGCATCGACGGGCGGCCCATCTCTCCGCGGCTCTACGTCGACACCTACAACGAGATCGCACCGTTCGTCGAGATGATCGACGCGCAGTCCGAGGCCGCGGGCGGACCGCGAATGAGCAAGTTCGAGGTGGTCACGGCAATGGCGTTCGCAGCGTTCGCCGAGGCGCCGGTGGAGGTCGCTGTGATCGAGGTGGGGCTCGGTGGTCGTTGGGACGCCACCAACGTCGTCGACGGTGAGGTCGCTGTGATCACCCCGATCGGGCTCGATCACGTCGAATTCCTCGGCGACGACCTCGCGACGATCGCAGGGGAGAAGGCGGGGATCATCAAGAAGGCACCGGAATCGCTCGTGCCGCGGGACACCGTAGCGATCCTGGCGCAGCAGAAGCCCGAGGTATCGGATGTTCTGCTGCGGGCGGCGGTGCAAGCAGACGCTGCGGTGGCGCGGGCGGGATCGGAATTCACCGTGCTCGGCAGGCAGATCGCGGTGGGCGGTCAGCAACTGGAACTGCAGGGACTCGGCGGGGTCTACACCGACATCTTTCTTCCGTTGCACGGCGAACATCAGGCTCACAATGCGTCCCTAGCGCTGGCGGCGGTCGAGGCGTTCTTCGGTGCCGGCCCGGATCGTCAACTCGATCAGGACACCGTCCGCGCCGCATTCGCGACGATCGTCAATCCAGGGCGACTCGAGCGGGTCCGCAATGCCCCCACCGTGTTCCTCGATGCCGCACACAACCCGCACGGAGCCGCAGCGCTTGCTGCCGCCCTCAACGACGAGTTCGACTTCCGCAAACTGGTCGGCGTCGTCAGCGTCATGGCGGACAAAGATGTCGGAGCCATCCTCGACGAACTGGAGCCGGTCTTCGACGACATCGTCGTCACCCACAACGGGTCGGCACGGGCGATGGATGTGGACGCTTTGGCCGACATCGCCGTGGCCAAGTTCGGCGACGAACGCGTCGTGGTGGCGTCGACCCTGCCCGATGCCCTCGAGACAGCCATAGGCCTGGCCGAGGAGGTCGCCGAGCCGGGAGAAGCAGTCTCCGGTGCCGGAGTCGTCGTCACCGGATCCGTGGTGACCGTCGGCGCAGCTCGCACTCTGTTCGGAAAGGACCCCGCGTGAGCGAGCCAGAGTTCCGACCGCCCACGAACGACCCGTGGAAGGGCTTCCGCGGGGTCGTGGCGGGAACCCTCGTCCTCGAAGCCATCGTGACCCTGCTGGCACTGCCGGTGGTGGCGACCCTCGGCGGCGGTGCGACCTGGTTCTCGACGACGTACATCGTGGCGCTGGCCGTCGTGATGATTCTCGCCGCAGGCAAGCAGGGAGAGCCGTGGGCGATGAAGCTCAATCTGATTCTCCAGCTGTTCGTGCTGGCCGGGGCCGTGTTCCACCTCTCCATCGGGGCGGTCGGCCTGATCTTCATCGCGGTCTGGCTGTATCTGCTCTACCTGCGCCGGGACATCACCGAACGGATCCGGCGCGGAATGCTGCCGGGGCAACGGGACTGACAGAGGACGCGCCTGCTTCGGCGATGCGACGCGCGCGCCTGCGCTCGCGTCCATTACTGTCGTCGACGTGACCGACCGCACCCTTGTACTGATCAAGCCCGACGGAGTTGCCCGGCGTTACGTAGGAGAGATCCTCGGCCGCGTGGAGAAGAAAGGTCTGAGCATCGTCGCACTCGAGCTCAAGACCGTCTCCCGTGAACTGGCCTCGGCTCACTACGCGGAGCACGAGAGCAAGCCGTTCTTCCCCGACCTCCTCGAGTTCATCACGTCCGGACCGGTCGTGGCCGCGGTTCTCGAGGGCCCCCGTGCCATCGCCGCCTTCCGGCAGATCGCCGGTGGCACCGACCCGGTAGCCAAGGCGGTCCCCGGCACCATCCGAGGTGACCTCGCGCTCGACGGTCAGCAGAACCTGGTGCACGGGTCGGATTCCGTGGAGTCGGCCGAACGCGAGATCGCGCTCTGGTTCCCCGGCCTCGCCTGACGGTTCCATCTTCGGCACTACAGCAACGCATCCACGCAGCCACGCCGCAGCCGCTCGGTACTCGATCGGTGCGGCGTGGCGAGTACGCATCATCGCGTGTGGGATACTCGACGGAGATCGACTCCACTGCACGAGTACGTACAGGTTTCACGCTCCACCGAAGTCAAGGCTTCACCGAAGTTCGCTAGACCGGTGTTGTGGATTCGATCGGATGACTGTCGTCTATCCGCTGCCCGTCATCGCAGATGCTCGAACGAGAGACAGGCTCGTTCGCGTTCTTGCTTGATGATCAGGCGCTCGGATCGCCGAGACACCACCATCCAGCCAGGCACTGCACGCGCTGTCGTCGACCATCGAGAACTCCGACGTGGTCATCGGCTCGAGTGCGGAGCGAGACAGAACAGCTGACGTCCAACCCGACGTGAGTACACAAGGATTGCCCTCGCGTGGCCGCGTCACACCCGACATCGGATGAACGCGCCCGGGGGCCCGAGGAGACTACGTGGCCGATCAAAGCCCGCCCGAAGATGTACAGAACGAGAACGTGGGAGGTCCGGAGCGCGACGACGCGGTGCCCCCTGTGGAAACAGGTGCGGTGTCCCAGGCGCAACCCGACACCATCGAACTGCCCACCAGGCTGCGCGTACACGCATTGGCCAAGATCCTCGGTGTCACCAGCAAGCAGTTGCTCGTCACACTGGGTGAACTCGGCATCGAAGCGCGCAGTGCCCAGTCGAGCTTGAGCCGCGACGTTGCGGAGTCCGTCCGCGACTCGGTGAACGCGCCTGCTGCACCGGTGGTCGATTCGCCCGCCGAACGGTCCGAGCCGAGCGCTCTGTCCGAGGTGCCCTCCGCGGACGTACCGTCGGCCGAGACCTCGTGGTCCGACCCGCAGCTGTTCACCAGTGCACCCGCGACGGAACCCGAGCCTGCCCAGCCCGCGGCAACGACCGACCAGGCCACGGCAACCACGTTTGCCACTCCGCTCTTCCTGCAGCCCGCCGCCGTGGATGCTGCTGCTCCGGAGTCCACGGAGTCCACGGAGTCACCGGCAGAGCCCCCGGCCCGCCGTCGACGCAGTCGCAAGGCAGCGCCGAAGGACGAGGCTGCGAACGCCGACAGCATCGAGACCACAGCCACGGTCGAGAACACAGCCACGACCGAGACCGCCGCACCTCGGACCGACGAGACCGAGTCCGTCGTACCCGCGGTCGACGAGTCGACTGCGTCCGACGGCTCTACCGACGATGACGGCGACGACGATCAGTCCCAGCCACGACGCCGCAGGCGAGGGCGTCGCGGCCGGGGCCGTGGTCGCGGGGAACAGTCCTCGGACGAGAACTCGACCGACGACAATTCGGACGACGATTCCACGAGTGACTCCGACAGCACCGATTCTGCCGACGCAGAGTCGTCCGACGGGTCCGACGCGGACTCGGACGAGTCCTCCGCCGGTGACGACCAGCAGTCGGGCTCGGGCAGGCGTTCGCGTCGGTCGCGCACCCGAAACCGATCCTCGGACCGGCAGAACTCCGACTCGAACGATGCCTCGGACGACACCCGCGCAGCGGACGCCTCGGTCGAGGACAAGGACGACGAGTCGGATTCGGATGCGCAGGACAACTTCGACGACTCCGACAACGGTGGTTCGGAGGGAGACGGCTCCAGCCGCCGTCGCCGCCGTCGTCGCCGTCGTAAGACCGGAGCCGAGGTAGCGGCCGAGGCTGCAGCGTCCGAGGACGACCCGCCGAACACGGTCGTGCACGAGCGGGAGCCGCGGAACAAGAGCCGCGCCCCCAGGGACGAGGTCCAGGGGATCACCGGTTCGACACGTCTCGAGGCCAAGCGTCAGCGACGGCGCGACGGCCGCGATGCCGGTCGTCGTCGACCGCCGATTCTGACCGAGTCCGAGTTCTTGGCGCGGCGTGAGTCCGTGGACCGGGTCATGGTCGTGCGCGAGAAGGCCACCCCTGACCACCCGTTGACCACACAGGTTGCCGTGCTCGAAGACGGCGTGCTCGTGGAGCACTTCGTCACCAGCAGCGCGACCGCGTCCATGGTCGGAAATGTCTATCTCGGGCGCGTCCAGAACGTGTTGCCGAGCATGGAAGCAGCATTCATCGACATCGGCCGTGGCCGCAACGGTGTGCTGTACGCCGGTGAGGTCAACTGGGACGCCGCGGGCCTGGGTGGCAATTCGCGGAAGATCGAGCAGGCCCTCAAGCCGGGCGATCAGGTTCTCGTCCAGGTGAGCAAGGACCCCGTGGGGCACAAGGGTGCTCGCCTGACGACGCAGCTCTCGCTCGCGGGACGCTTTCTCGTCTACGTGCCCGGCGGTAGCTCCACCGGCATCAGCCGCAAGCTGCCCGACACCGAACGCAAGCGTCTGAAGGACATTCTCCGAGACATCGTTCCTCCCGAGGCGGGCGTCATCATCCGCACCGCGGCCGAGGGCGTCAGCGAGGAAGAACTCGCCCGCGATGTGACGCGACTGCAGGCGCAGTGGGCGAGCATCGAGGAGCGCTCGGCCAATGCGGAGACAGGAAAGGGTGTGCAGCCGCAGACCCTCTACGAAGAGCCCGACATGCTCGTCAAGGTCATTCGTGACTTGTTCAACGAGGACTTCTCGAAGCTCGTCATCGAGGGTGACAAGGCGTGGACGACGACGTCGAACTACGTCGAGACCGTCGCACCGGACATGGTGGAGCGGCTGCAGCGCTACGAGGCCGACGGCAGTTCTGTCGACGTCTTCGCCGCGCATCGTATCGACGAGCAGCTGGCCAAAGCGCTCGATCGCAAGGTCTGGCTGCCTTCCGGCGGCACCCTGGTGATCGATCGCACCGAGGCGATGACCGTCGTCGACGTCAACACCGGCAAGTTCACCGGTTCGGGCGGCAACCTCGAAGAGACGGTCACTCGCAACAACATCGAGGCGGCCGAGGAAGTCGTCCGTCAGATGCGTCTGCGCGACATCGGCGGAATGATCGTGGTCGACTTCATCGACATGGTGCTCGAATCCAACCGCGATCTGGTGCTGCGCCGACTGACCGAGGCGCTGGGTCGCGACCGCACGCGCCACCAGGTCTCCGAGGTGACCTCGCTCGGGTTGGTGCAGATGACTCGAAAGAAGCTCGGTACCGGGCTCGTCGAGGCGTTCTCCACGACCTGCGAGCACTGCCAGGGACGCGGCATCATCGTGCATCCGTTCCCCATCGACGCCAAGCCGGACAACGACGGCCGCTCCACTTCGTCGCGCTCGGAGTCGAGCAGCTCGGGCACGAGCAGCAGGCGGCGACGCGGCAAGGACAACAAGGCCGACGGGAACGACGGCAGCGAGCGCACCACCTCGAACTCCCAGTCGGGAGCCGCGGACGGGGCCGATCATCCCGCAGTCGACCCGTCGATCAAGAGGGCACACCCTGTCGCCCTGGCGATGGCGGCACACCACGACGACGTGGTGGCCGACGTCAGCCCCGCCGACGTCGAGACATCGCCTGCGAGTGAGACTTCGGACGCAGGTGCTGTAGTGACGGTTGTCTCCGTCGAGGATGTCGACGTTGCCGCCGCGTCGGTCGCCGATGCGGAGTCGAACGTCGCTCTCGTTGCCGAGACCACCGAGTCGGCAGCCGACCAGCCTGCCGCCAAGCCGTCCGTCGAGGTCGAACCGGTGGCACCGAAGGCTCGGCGTGGACGTCGGGTTGCGCGGAAGGCGGCCGCTCCGACCAGTGCGGCCCCGGACGCCGGTGTGGTTCTCGTGGTGCCGGTTTCGGGCGACGCCGCCCCTGCCGGTGGGGCAGAGGCCACCGAAGCCGAGGTGTCGGAACCACTGACGTCGGCGGCTGAGCAGCCCGTCGAGCCGGTGGAGGTGCCGACGGCACGTCCTCGCAGACGGCGCGCAGCAGCGCGGCCTGCAGGTCCTCCGGTGGACATCGATGCCTAGCAGTTCAGGCAGTTTGACCCTGGCCGTCTCTCTGCCGTAACCTTGATAAGTCGCTCCCGGTGACACCGTTCTGCTGTGCCGTAGTGGTCCTGCAGGAAACAACGGTTCTCGAGCGGGTCGAGATGATCATCATCCCGGCCGGCCGATAGGGAGCAAGCAAACACGTTTTACCAGACCAGTCGTGTTGCCATGTGCAACGCGAGCAAGTTCGAAGAAGCAAGGGGTAGCCCTCCGATGGCAACGTACGCGATCGTCAAGACCGGCGGAAAGCAGTACAAGGTCGCTGTTGGTGACCTCGTCAAGGTCGAGAAGATCGAGGGAGCGCCCGGCACTGCTGTCTCGCTTGCTCCGGTCCTCGTCGTAGACGGATCCGACCTGACCACAGATGCAGACAAGCTGGCGAAGATCTCGGTCGCCAGTGAGATCGTCGAGCACACCAAGGGCCCGAAGATCCGCATCCACAAGTTCAAGAACAAGACCGGATACCACAAGCGTCAGGGACACAGGCAGAAGCTGACTGTCCTCAAGGTCACCGGCATCAAGTAACCAGGTCTCACCGGACCCGAGTTCTTTTCAGCTGATTCACCCCGAGGAGGGTATGCAACATGGCACATAAGAAGGGTGCATCAAGCTCCCGTAACGGTCGCGACTCGAATGCACAGCGCCTCGGCGTCAAGCGTTTCGGCGGCCAGACCGTAGGCGCAGGCGAGATCCTGGTCCGCCAGCGCGGCACGCACTTCCACCCCGGCGTCAACGTCGGTCGTGGCGGCGACGACACCTTGTTCGCGCTCGCTCCCGGCGCAGTCGAATTCGGTGCCAAGCGCGGACGCAAGACCGTGAACATCGTTCCGGTCGCTGTAGAGGCCTAGTCCTTCTGCAGCGCTCGCGCTCGTAGATGATCGACTCGAGCAGCAACTGCTCGATCGAGTATTCACGGCGTACGTTCACAGCTCCCGATAGGGGCGGACCAGGGTCACGAGACCGGTCCGCCCCTATCGCTTTTTTCTCCCGCTTTTTCTCAGAAAGGATCGAAGACAGCTATGTCACGATTCATCGACCGCGTGGTGCTGCACGTCAGCGCCGGCAAAGGTGGCAACGGCTGCTCTTCGGTTCACCGCGAAAAGTTCAAGCCTCTCGGTGGCCCGGACGGTGGAAACGGCGGGCAGGGTGGCGGTGTCATCTTCGTCGTCGACAGCAACGTTCACACTCTGCTCGACTTCCACTTCTCCAGCCATGCCAAGGCGGGCAACGGAACTCAGGGCATGGGTGGCAACCGAGAGGGTGCCAACGGCGAGGACCTGATTCTCAAGGTCCCCGACGGCACTGTCGTTCTCGACAAGAAGGGCAACGTCCTCGCCGACATGATCGGTGAGGGAACGCGTTTCGACGCCGCACCGGGCGGACGTGGTGGCCTCGGCAACGCTGCACTCGCGTCCAAGGCTCGTCGAGCACCCGGCTTCGCGCTGCTCGGCGAAGAAGGCATCGAGCGCGAGCTGGTGCTCGAGCTGAAGTCCGTCGCCGATGTCGGTCTCGTCGGTTTCCCGTCGGCCGGCAAGTCGTCGCTGGTCTCGGTGCTCTCCGCAGCGAAGCCGAAGATCGCCGACTACCCCTTCACCACACTGGTACCGAATCTCGGAGTGGTCTCCAGCGGAGACACCACGTTCACCGTCGCCGACGTACCCGGGCTGATCCCCGGAGCGAGTCAGGGCCGCGGTCTCGGGCTCGACTTCCTGCGGCACCTCGAGCGTTGCGCTGTGCTCGCACACGTAGTCGACTGCGCGACACTGGATCCGGGCCGCGACCCGATCTCCGACGTCGACGCCCTCGAAGCCGAGTTGGCGGCATACAAGCCGGCACTGTCCGGCGATGCCAGCCTCGGCGACCTCGCCGACCGACCGCGCATCGTCGTACTGAACAAGGCGGACATTCCCGAGGGTGCCGAGCTCGCGGAGATGGTGACCGCCGAGTTCGAGTCCCGCGGCTGGCCGGTGTTCACCATCTCGGCGGTGACGCGCGCCGGCCTCAAGCCGCTGACGTTCGCGCTGGCGAAGCTCGTCGAGGACTACCGCACAGCTCACCCGGCCCCCGAGCCGCGGCGTCAGGTGCTGCGCCCCGTCGCTCGAAACGACGACAGCTTCAAGGTCGTCAAGGATCCGGACATCCCGGACGGCTTCATCGTTCGGGGTACGCGCCCCGAGCGGTGGGTTCGCCAGACGCAGTTCACCAACGACGAGGCCGTCGGCTACCTCGCGGACCGGCTCGCGCGCCTCGGCGTCGAGGACGCGTTGATCAAGGCCGGTGCTCAACCGGGTGCCTCGGTCACCATCGGCGACGTCTCGTTCGACTGGGAGCCGCAGACACCGGCCGGTGTCGAGATCACCATGACCGGCCGCGGCACCGATGCTCGACTCGATCAGGTCGAGCGCATCGGCGCATCCGAACGTAAGCATGCCCGCCAGGTACGCCGCGGGCTCGATACCGAACAGGAGTAGACGTGGTGTCGGTGCGTGAATCCGATTCGCCCGTAACGGCTCTCACCGATACCCGTCGCACGATTGCCGACGCCAAGCGCATCGTGGTCAAGATCGGATCCTCGGCGCTCACCAGTCTCGACACCGGTCTCGATCTGGGCCGACTCGATCTGCTCGCCGATGCCATCGAGTCGCGGATGCGTAGCGGCACCGACGTGGTGGTCGTCTCCTCCGGCGCGATCGGTGCAGGCATGGCACCGCTCGGCCTCACCAGACGCCCGCGCGATCTCGCAACGAAGCAGGCCGCGGCGAGCGTAGGACAGCTTGCTCTGGTCAACGCCTGGAGTTCGTCGTTCCATCGGTACGGCCGCACGGTGGGGCAGGTGTTGTTGACAGCCGAGGACATCGCGCGTCGAACCAATCACCGCAATGCGCAGCGCACGTTGGATCGACTTCGCTCGCTCGGTGCGGTCGCCATCGTCAACGAGAACGACACCGTCGCCACCGCGGAGATTCGCTTCGGCGACAACGATCGCCTCGCAGCTCTGGTGGCCCATCTCGTCGGTGCGGACGCACTGTTCCTGCTCTCGGATGTCGACGGGTTGTACGACGGCGATCCCCGCAAGGGTTCCGCCACGTTGATTCCGGACGTCTCGAGCCCGGAAGATCTGGACGGTGTGGTCGCAGGGTCCGGGGGAGCGCTCGGTACCGGCGGAATGGCCTCCAAGCTGTCCGCTGCCCGCCTGGCGGCCGACGCAGGTGTGCCCGTGCTGTTGGCCGCGGCGTCCGACGCTGCCCAGGCTCTGACGACGTCCGAGGTGGGTACCGCATTCGCAGCTCGGCCGACACGGTTGTCCGCTCGCAAGTTCTGGGTGCGGCATGCCGCCGATGCAGCCGGCGAACTGCACCTGGACGCTGGGGCCGTGCGAGCGGTCGTGGAGCGTCGACGGTCGTTGCTGTCCGCTGGGGTCACGTCGGTGACGGGTGCCTTTCACGGTGGAGATGTGGTCTCACTGATGGACCCGGACGGCACATTGGTGGCCCGCGGGGTCGTCGCATACGACTCGGGAGAGCTGGCCGGAATGCTCGGCCGGTCGACGGGGGAGTTGGCCGCGGAGCTACAGCGGCCGGTGGTTCACGCCGACGATCTGGTTCCCGCCTGATCGAGTGTGTCGGCCAGCGCCGTCGCGGTCTCGGAGCACCCCGCATGCACTGTGAGAGAGGCGAATTCGTCGCCCCGAGTGGTCCCGCGATTGACGATGACGATCGGCTTTCCGGTCTTGGACGCGTGCCGGACGAAACGTAGGCCGGACATGACGGTCAGAGAGGAGCCGAGCACCAGCAGTGCATCACTCCGGTCCACCAGATCGTAGGCCTCGGCAACGCGCGGCTTCGGTACGCTTTCGCCGAAGTAGACGATGTCGGGTTTGAGTATGCCGGAACATGTTTCGCAATCGACCATCCGGAAGTGTGCGGTCGAGGAGATGATGGCGTCGGCGTCGGGAGCGATCTCGACACCGTCCGCAGGTGCGACGGATTCGAGAAAGCCGGGATTGGCGCGATCGAGCCTTCGGGCCAACTCGAACCGCGAGATCAACCGCTCGCAGTTCAGACAGCGCACCCGGGCGTAGACGCCGTGCAGGTCGATGACGTTCCGGCTGCCGGCCTTGGTGTGCAACATGTCGACGTTCTGGGTGATGATTCCGGTGACGACGCCTGCACGTTCGAGCCGGGCGAGCGCTCGGTGTCCGTCGTTGGGCATTGCAGCGTCCATGTGCCGCCATCCGACGTGGTTGCGGGCCCAGTAGTGACGACGGAACTCGGCGTCGCCGATGAACTGCTGGAACGTCATCGGGTTGCGGGGCGGCGACTGCGGGCCGCGATAGTCGGGAATACCCGAGTCGGTGGACATGCCCGCACCGCTGACGACGGTGATCGTCCGGCCGTCGAGCAGCGAGGTGAGTTGCTCGTACGTAGTCGCGGACGCGGTGGGTGCATTCACTTCGTCCAGGGTAGCGACCGATCGCACTATGGGCTACCGACACGAACGGCCCGCACGGACGCGGGTGCGTCGGTGCGGGCCGATGTACGAGTGAGGGTTACGCAGGTACCTCGACGAGTGGGTACACGCCGTTCTCGTCGTGGGTCTCGTTGCCGACGACGGGAGGATTGAACACGCACAGCATGCGCATCTGGGTACGCGGCTCGACCGTGTGGCGCTCGTTTCCGTTGAGCAGGTACATCGATCCTGCACCGAGCTCGTAGGTCTCTCCGGTCTCGCGGTCGGTGAGCGTTCCTTCGCCTTCGATCAGCCAAACGGCCTCGACGTGGTTGGCGTAGTGGAAGTTGTTCACCGTGCCGGCTTGGATCGTGGTCTCGTGGAACGAGAATCCGACCTTGTCGCCGCCGAGAATGATTCTCTTGCTGCGCCAGTTGCCGTCTTCACTCGAGATGTCACGGTCGGTGCCGGTGATCTCTTGTGTGGTGCGAACGATCATACGATGTCCTCCTTCGATATCGGTGTGGTGAACGGGTCTCTAGGAGAGGACCTTTGCCACTGCACTTTCGATGATGTCCAGGCCACGATCGAGCTCGTCGATCGTTGTGGTCAACGGGGGAAGAAGCTTGACGACCTCGTCCTTGGGGCCTGCGGTCTCGACGAGCAGACGCTCGTCGTAGCAGAGCTGAGACACCTTGCCGGCCAACTCGGCGTCGTCGAACACCAAGGCCTGAACCATGCCGCGACCGCGGGTCGAGATGCCGTCGAACTTGGCGCACAGCTTGATGAACCGATCCTGGATGTGCTCGCCCTTGGCGAGGGTTTCCTTCTCGAACTTGTCGTCGGACCAGTAGTGGTCGATGGCTGCCTTGGCCGTGACGAACGACGGGTTGAAGCCGCGGAAGGTGCCGTTGTGCTCACCCGGTGCCCAGACGTCCAGCTCGGGCTTGAACAGTGTCAGCGCCAGCGGCATGCCGTAGCCGCCGATGGACTTCGACAGGGTGACGATGTCCGGGGTGATGCCGGCTTCCTCGAACGAGAAGAACTGGCCGGTGCGGCCGCAGCCCATCTGCACGTCGTCGACAATCAGCAGAATCTCGCGTCGCGAGCACAGTTCGGCCAACGCGCGCAACCACTCCGGACGTGCGACGTTGATGCCGCCCTCGCCCTGAATGGTCTCCACGATGACCGCGGCCGGACGGTTGAATCCACTGCCCGAGTCGTCGAGAACGCGCTCGAACCACTGGAAGTCCTCGGTGACGCCGCCGAAGTAGTTGTCGTACGGCATCGGAGTGGTGTGCACCAATGGAATTCCGGCGCCAGCTCGCTTCATCGAGTTGCCGGTGACCGACAACGCGCCGAGTGTCATGCCGTGGAATGCGTTGGTGAAGTTGATGATCGCCTCGCGGCCGGTGACCTTGCGAGCGAGCTTGAGCGCTGCCTCGACGGTGTTGGTGCCCGTCGGGCCGGGGAACTGAACCTTGTAGTCCAAGCCGCGGGGGTCGAGGATGTTCTTCTTGAACGACTCGAGGAACTCACGCTTGGCGACGGTGGACATGTCGAGTCCGTGGGTGATGCCATCGCTGGTGATGTAGTCCACCAACGCGCTCTTGATCATGTCGTTGTTGTGGCCGTAGTTGAGTGCGCCTGCGCCACCGAAGAAATCGAGGTAGTCGTTACCGTTCTCGTCGGTGATGACCGAGTTCTTCGCGGTGGTGAACACGGCGGGCCACTGGCGACTGTAGCTACGCACGCCGGACTCGACGGTCTCGAATACATCGGGCTTCTCTGTTGTCACTGTGTTCTTTTCGGTCATGTTCTGCTTGTTCCTTTCGTAATTCCGCGATGCGTCGGGGCCTACTGTGTAGAGCTCTTCGGCTTCGTGGCTATCAGGGAAATCGTTGGGCGCGAACAAATCCGACCTGACGATGTCGGTGCCTCGCTTACGTGCGAGGCTCGTGAAGGTTGCGATGGACGCTTCGTTGTCCGGGCTGATCGTCGTTTCCAGATGCGTGATGCCCTGTGGTTCGAGGCGGTCGAGCAGCTCCATCAGCATGCGACCGGCAAGTCCCTTGCCACGCTGGTCCGCATCCACGGCGACCTGCCACACGAACAGTGTGCGCGGGGCGTCCTGGCGGATGTATCCGGTGACGAAACCGACTGCGCGGCCGTCGATATCGGATACGACGGTGGTGGCCGCGAAATCACGGCACCACAACACGTACGAGTAGCTGGAATTGAGATCCAGAACTCGCGAATCTCTTGCGATCTCCCAGAGCCGGACTCCGTCGGAGATCTGTGGCTTACGAAACTTCACTGCGTCCGGCGCAGTGAGCGGGGTACCTCTCAGCAATGCGGGCTTCATAGGAAATACAAACGTAACAACGTTGCCCTGGCATATCGACTGCGCCGGGAAATCGACCCCGGAAACGGACATGCTTCCCCAGGTTAACCGCCGAATGTGATGGTGCTCACACGATCGGTGCCCGGCAGGCGTTACCCAGAAATGCGCGGTATAAACCCCGGTCTGCCGAAAATCTTCATTTCGGTGTTGCGAGCGCGAACGGCAACACCGCCGAAGCACCCGCTGACGTCAGAGCAGACGTGGCACAGGTGAACGTCCACCCGGTGTCGGTCAGTAGATCGATCAACAGAATCGGCCCTGGCACGGACGATACGTCCGGAACCTCCCACGAGTCCACCAGCCCGGCTACCCGAAACGCCGAATTGGCGGCCGATACCGGCGGGTGACCGGGCCTGACCTGCATCATCCCCAGATCCTGCAACTTGCCGACCGCTGCCAATCGCGCGGCGATCGACCGCACCAGCAGCGGGTGGGTGGGGGAGTCGAGGGCGAGAACGGCAGCGGGCCGCTGTTTCCAGTCCCAATTGGCCAGCACTGTGATGCAGGCTTTCTCGAGAGCATCGGTGGCAGGGGCATCGGGCGCGTCCAGCAGAGCCCGCAAGCGGCTGCCCCAACCCAGGTCGGTCAAGCGACCCAACACACGTCCCGGCTCGTGTGGATCGGCGATCTTGCCCGAGAGGGATACACCCAGCTTCTTCATGCCGCTCGGCCACTGCTTTCTCGGCTGCAGGTCGATGCCTGGCCGATCCAGCCGTGCTCTTGCCGAATCGACCGAGGCCGCGTCGACGAAAGCGGACAGGTGCTCACCCGTGCAGTTGTCACACCGTCCGCAGCGATCGGACTCGCTGCCCGGTGCGCCGAGGTCGGGATCGTCGAGCTGCCGACGCAGAAACTCCATCCGGCACCCGTCGGTGCTCTGGTAGTCGAGCATCGCCTGCTGTTCGCGGTTCCTCGCTTGTTCGAGGCGCTCGTAACGGTCCGCGTCGTAGGTCCACTGCTCCCCGGTGGCCATCCAGCCGCCACGAACGCGTCTGACCGCTCCGTCGACGTCGAGGACCTTGAGGACCATCTCGAGCCTGCTGCGGTTCAGCTCGACCAGCGGCTCCAGTGCCTGCGTCGACTGAGCCTTCTCGGTGTTCAAGGCCTCTATGACCTGCCGCACCAGATGTTCGCGGGGGAAGGCGACCGAGGCGAAGTAGCTCCAGATCTGCCGATCCTCGTGGCCGGGAAGCAGCACCACGTCGGCTCGTTCCGTGGCGCGCCCGGCACGGCCGACCTGCTGGTAGTACGAAATCGGAGACGATGGAGCCCCCATGTGCACCACGAAACCGAGATCGGGCTTGTCGAACCCCATGCCGAGCGCGGACGTGGCGACGAGTGCCTTGACGCGGTTGGCGAGCAGATCACCTTCGAGCGATTCGCGCTCCGTGGGGTCCGTTTGACCGGTGTACGACGCAACGACGTGGCCCTGATCGGTCAGCAGGGCCGCGAGGTCCTTGGCCGCCGACACCGTCAGGGTGTAGATGATTCCGGACCCGGGCAGAGTCTTCAGGTGATCGCCGAGCCAGGCGGCCCGCTCGGTGGCGTTGTCGATCTTCACCACCGCCATGCGCAGCGAATCGCGCGCGAGCCCGCCGCGCAGTACGAGCGTGTCGCCACCGCCGACACCCAGCTGTGCAGCAACGTCGTCCACCACGCGGTCGTTGGCCGTTGCGGTGGTCGCGAGTACGGGTATACCGTCGCGCAGCTCGGCGATCAGGGTGCGGATACGCCGGTAGTCCGGCCTGAAATCGTGGCCCCAATCCGAGACGCAGTGCGCCTCGTCGACCACAACCAGGCCGGCGTCCCCGGCCAGGGACGGCAGCACCTGATCGCGGAAATCGGGGTTGTTCAAACGCTCGGGACTGACCAGCAACACATCGAGCTCACCGGAGTTGACCTGCTGGTGAATGTCGTCCCATTCGGTCATGTTCCCCGAGTTGATCGTGGCTGCCCGAACGCCTGCGCGCTCGGCGGAGGCCACCTGATTACGCATCAGCGCCAACAAGGGGGAGACGATGACCGTAGGACCCAGGCCCTGAGCGCGTAGAAGCTTCGCGGCGATGAAGTACACGGCAGACTTTCCCCAGCCTGTTCGCTGCACCACCAGAGCACGTCGACGGTGGACCACCAGGGCCTCGATCGCCGTCCACTGGTCGTCCCGCAGTACAGCGTCGGGGCCGGCGAGCTCGCGCAACAACCTCTCGGCGTCATCGCGCAAGTTGCCCACGGTCGCGTGCGTCGCTGTCGTCATACCGTCCATCGTGCAGCATCGGTACGACAAGGGACCGTGCTGCGTACTCCTCGTTCGTTCCGCAAGCTCCAGTCAGGCTTGGCTGACGCGCACCATGTTTCCGGCCGGATCGCGGAAGGCTGCGTCGCGCGCACCCCACGGCTGACTCGTCGGTTCCTGCAGAATCTCGGCGGTACCTGCCGATCGGATCTTTTCGAACGCTCCGTCGAGGTCATCGGCGCGGAAGAGCAAGCCCGGCATCTCGCCCTTGGCGAGCAGAGCCGCGATCTGATCGCCGAGCTCCTGCGAGCGGCCCGCGTGCGGCTGCGACAACACGATCTCGATCTCGGGTTGATCGCTGGGAGACAACGTGATCCAGCGATAGCCGTCGTTGGCGACCTCGCTCTTCACCTCGAGTCCGAGGGCGTCGCGATAGAAGGCCAAGGAGGCATCGGGGTCGTCGGTGTAGATGTGTACGTGGCTCAGTGAGAGTGTCATGAGGCAAGGCTAGAACGCCCCGGTCGTCGTTGCTTCTCCGATTCTGCTCGGTTCGGTGGCGGTGTCGGCTGCAGCGGTGCCACGCATCGGCCGACCGAGAACCATGGCTCGGCAACTCGGTACCGCTCGGCTGTCGCGGTGATCACGGGCGCGATATGCGCTGGGCGTCTCGCCGACGATCTCGGTGAACCGTGAACTGAAGGAACCGAGGCTGGTGCAGCCCACCGCGAAGCATGCTTCGGTGACGGTCATATCTCCCCGGCGCAGCAGGGCCTTGGCGCGCTCGATTCTTCGGGTCATCAGATGGGCGTACGGCGTCTCCCCGTATGCCTCGCGGAAGCGGCGGCTGAAGTGCGCGGTGGACATCAGTGCCGTGCGGGCGAGGGTCGGCACGTCGAGAGGTTCGGCGAAGTCGCGGTCCATCCGATCACGTGCGCGACGCAACAGTCGGAGTTCGTTCACGTCCGGAGCGTTCATCGAGCGGCCGCATCGCGAAGTGCGTCTATCTCGGTCCGGGTTCCCGAGGAAGCGCTCGCCCCGGGTCTCGTGGCGGCGAAAGAACCTGCAGTGGTTGCCCATTCGACTGCCACGCGTGGTCCGGCGGACCACGATGCAGCGAGCGCCCCGGCGAACGCATCTCCGGCACCGGTGGTGTCGACTGCCTCGATTCGTGGTGCCGACACCTCGAACGATTCGGATCCGCGGTACCGGGCACCCTTGGCCCCCAGGGTGGTCACCACTTGTTCCACCTCGTCCGCTCGGTGTCCGATGCGAGCTTCCTCGGCCTCGTTGACCACGAGGACGTCGGTGGCTGCAATGAGGGCGTCGGGTAAGTCCTGTACCGGTGAAGGATTGAGCATCGTGATCACACCGCGAGAATGCGCGAACTCGAATGCGGCGACCACGGTATCGATGGGAATCTCCAACTGGCACAAGAGGATATCGGCGTCTGCGATGACGGTGCGGTCGTCGTCGGTGAGATCGCGGACGGTGCCGTTGGCGCCGGGGACGACGACGATGCTGTTCTCGGCACGGTCGTCGACGGTGATGGTGGCGATCCCACTCGAACCAGCAGCGGTACGCACTGCAGTGTCGTCGATGCCTGCGGCCGTGAGCGTGTGGCGCAGCGTTACTCCGAATTCGTCGTCTCCGACGGCTCCGAGGAAGGCGACCGACGATCCGGCTTTCGCAGCAGCAATGGCCTGATTGGCACCTTTACCGCCCGGGGTGGTGGTGAAGGACGTCCCCATCACGGTTTCGCCCGGATCGGGCAGGGAAGGCGTGCGGGTGATCAGATCCATGTTGATGCTGCCGAGAACGACGATGCGGGGGTTCGAGGCGGACACGAACGAACTGTATCTCTCCACGAGCCCGACTCGATGGAAATGCCAATTGCAGATTGTTGACAATCGGAAACGCTTGAGTGACGATGGCAGTCATGACAGCGTCGACTCGTACCCACCTCAGCCCGGCACTCAAGCAGGCGACCCCGATCGTCGTCGATCACGGAAAGGGCAGCTGGATCATCGGTACGGACGGGCGCAAGTACCTCGACTTCACCACTGGAATCGGTGTCACCAGTACCGGGCACTGCCATCCGCGCGTGGTCGAGGCCGCGCGCGAGCAGGTGGGCAAGATCATCCACGCGCAGTACACGACCGTCATGCACCAACCGCTACTGGAGTTGACCGACAAGCTCGGCGAGGTACTGCCGGCCGGGCTCGACAGCGTGTTCTACGCCAACTCCGGCTCCGAGGCCGTCGAGGCGTCGATTCGATTGGCACGCATGGCAACCGGGCGACCCAACATCATCGCCTTCCACGGAGGATTTCACGGACGCACGGTAGCGGCCGCATCGTTGACCACCGCTGGAACCAAATTTCGCTCCGGCTTCTCGCCGATCATGGGGGGAGTGCACATCGCACCGTTCCCGTACGCGTTCCGGTACGGCTGGGACATGGACACCGCGGTCGCCTTCGCGCTGAAGGAACTCGACTACCTGCTGATGACGATGTCGAGCCCCGCCGACACCGCCGCGTTCATCATCGAACCGGTTCTCGGTGACGGTGGATACCTGCCCACGCCGCCCGAATTTCTCGAAGGGCTGCGGGAACGCGCCGACACGCACGGCATCGTCCTGATCGTCGACGAGGTGCAAGCAGGTGTCGGGCGTACCGGAAAGTTCTGGGGGCACCAGCACTCGTCGATCACACCGGACATCGTCATCACCGCGAAAGGGCTCGCCAGCGGATTTCCGATCTCTGCCATCGCGGCATCGACCGAGCTGATGAGCAAGGCATGGCCGGGTTCTCAGGGCGGAACCTACGGCGGCAATGCCGTCGCCGCCGCTGCCGGCGTCGCCACCCTCGATGTCGTGCGCGACGAGGGTCTTGTCGCCAATGCAGCCGTCCAGGGCAAGGTTCTGCTCGACGGCCTGCTCGCACTGAAGGCAGAGCACTCGGCCATCGGTGATGCACGTGGACTCGGACTGATGCAGGCGCTCGAATTCGTCGACAGTGCAGGCAATCCCGATGCTGCCGCCGCCCTCCGCGTACAGCAGGGCGCGATCGACGAAGGGCTGTTGCTGCTCACGTGCGGGGCGCTCGGCAACGTGGTCCGGATCATTCCCGCGCTGATCGTGAACGATGACGAGATGCGGCAGGGCATCGACGCGCTGTCGCGAACGCTGAAGAACGTACTGTGACGTCTGCGCCCGTCCGATCCGATGTCCCCGCACTCGTGCATCGAGTGCGGGAGACGGGGATCGATATCGACGACTCGTCTCGGCGCGTGGCCGAGTATTCCTACGACGCCTCGAACTACCGAATTCCGCCTGCAGCGGTCGTGTTCCCGCGCAGTGCCGACGACGTGTCCACCGTGGTGTCGCTGTGCACCGCGGCCGGAGTCGCTGTTGTCGGCCGCGGCGGCGGAACGTCGATGGCGGGCAACGCCATCGGCCGCGGAATCGTGCTCGACTTCTCTCGTCACATGAATCGGGTGATCTCGGTCGACACGGATTCGCGCACCGCCGTCGTGGAACCGGGCATCGTGATTTCGGAGTTGCAGCGTGAACTGGTGGCACGCACGTCGGGGGCCTTCACGTTCGCCCCCGACCCGTCCAGCAAAACACGCGCCACGGTGGGCGGTGCAGTCGGTAACGACGCATGCGGTAACCACTCGGTTCGCTACGGTCGCACCTCGGACCACACGGTGGCGATGGACGTGGTGACAGCCGAGGGGCATCTACTGCGGGTCACCCGTAGTGGCGTGTCGGCCGTGCATGCCGAAGATGCGGCAGCAAGCATTGCGGCCGAACGTATTTCGCACGAGTTGCGCACACTTGCGGCCGATAATCTGGCGCTGTTCAGGGTCGAGCTGGGCCGCATTCCGCGACAGGTGTCCGGATTGCATCTGTCGCATCTGCTGCCCGAGAACGGGTTCGACGTCGCGCGTGCCTTGGTCGGCAGCGAAGGCACCTGTGCAGTGATCGTCTCGGTCACCGTCACGGTCGTGCCCGTACCGCCTGCCGCCTTGCTGCTCTGCCTCGGCTACCAGGACGTGGTCGCAGCTGCAGCCGACGTCATGGCGATTCTGGAATTTTCGCCGGCCGCGGTGGAGGGGATCGACGACAACATCGTGCGGACGATGGAGTACCGGCGTGGGCCGGACTCCGTGCGCGGCTTGCCGGCAGGAAATGCCTGGCTGTACGTCGACCTCGACGGGGCCGACGCGGCCGAGGTCGAGGACAAAGCGGCAAGGCTGCTCGGGGAGCTCGGCCGGCTCGGACGGTTGAAGGAAGGTCGCATCGTCACCGACCCGGCCGATCGAACAGCGCTGTGGCGGGTACGTGAAGACGGCGCGGGCCTGGCCACGCGGATGGCCAGTGGAGTCGAGTCCTGGGGCGGGTGGGAGGACGCCGCCGTGGCACCGGAAAACCTGTCGGCGTATCTCGCCGACCTGAATTCGCTACTGGCCGAGCACGAACTGACCGGAGTGATGTACGGCCACTTCGGTGCCGGCTGCATGCACGTGCGCATCACGTTCGATCAACGCACCGACGCCGGCCGACGGGTGATGTACGACTTCCTGCGCGCCGCAGCGCGGGTCGTCGTCAAGCACGGCGGCAGCCTGTCGGGCGAACACGGAGACGGCCGGGCACGCTCGGAACTACTGCCGGTGATGTACTCGCCGCGCATGCTCGACGCGTTCGCGCGATTCAAGCGCATCTGGGACCCCGGCGGCATTCTCAACCCGGGATCGATCACCGAGCCCGAGCCGATGATGGACAACCTGATGCTGCAGGGTATTCCGCAACGAGAGTGGAAGACAACGTTCGATCTGCACCAGATCGGAACGCGCGAGGATCTGGATCCTTTCGTTCACGCCACCCAATCGTGTGTCGGTGTCGGTAAGTGCCGCACCACCTCCGGAGGCGTCATGTGCCCGAGCTTCCGCGCGACGGGCGACGAGAAGGATTCCACTCGTGGCCGCGCCCGGGTGCTGCAGGAGATGGTGCGTAGCTCGCCGACCGTTGCTGACGGGTGGGCCTCGAAGGACGTGGCAGAGTCGTTGGACCTGTGCTTGTCGTGCAAGGCCTGTTCCTCGGACTGCCCGGTCGGGGTGGACATGGCGACGTACAAATCGGAGTTTCTCGATCATCACTATGCGGGTCGGTTGCGACCGCTCTCGCACTACTCGCTGGGATGGTTGCCCCGCTGGCTGAAGGTGACGCAGCGAACGGCACCACTGCTCAACCGTCTGCTCACCCCGCGCGTCGCGGCACTGGCGGCTCGACTCGGTGGGCTGACCACCGAGCGGCCGTTGCCGCGCTTCGCGTCGGCGAAGGAACTGGCTCACGAAATACGGATGGGCGGAGGCCGCGCCGCCGACGTGGTGTTGGTCGTCGACACGTTCACCCAGGGCTTTCGCCCCGAGGTCGCGGGCGCGGCGCAGCGCGTGCTCGAGGATTCCGGCCGCAGCACCGAATGCCGGACCGACGTGTGTTGTGGTCTGACCTGGATTTCGACGGGCCAGCTGAAGGCCGCCCGCAAGCACCTCACGAAAGCCGTTGCTGCGCTCGACGACGGTACCGATCGGCCGATCGTCGTCACCGAGCCGAGCTGTGCCGCGGCATTCCGAAAGGACATGCCCGAGTTGGTACCGACGGCTGCCGCGAGAAGGGTTGCGGCGCGGGTACAGAGCTTCGCGGGAGCAGTGATCGATCAAGCCGCGGCGGGCTGGGTGCCCTCGGCGCAGGTTCCTGCGTCGGTGACGGTCCAGACCCACTGCCACGAATATGCCGTGTTCGGCAACGCGACCCAACTCAACGCTTTGGCCTCCGTCGGTGTCGAGGCAGTGCGGGAAGCCACCGGATGCTGCGGAGTGGCAGGCAATTTCGGCTTCGAGAGCAGTCACTACGAGCTCAGCATGAAAGTCGCCGAACAGGCTCTCGCACCGGCTGTTCGTGCCACCGAGCCCGACACTCCGATTCTGACGGACGGATTCAGCTGCCACATGCAGGTGCGACAACTCACCGGTGAGCTGACCAGTGATGCGTCCGTGCACCTGGCTCAAATACTCGATCCACGTTCGACGAAAGGACCGCGGCAATGACGACCAGCCTCACTCGACCCCCCATGACGACCCCCACCGACCTGTTCATCGGAGGTGTCTGGACAGCCGCAGCCTCGGCTGCCCGGTTCGATGTGATCGATCCCGCCAGCGGTGACGTGATTGCCACGGTGGCCGACGGTGGCAGCACCGATGCCGAGAGTGCGATGGCTTCGGCAGTCGATGCTGCTGCCGAGTGGGCCGCGACTGCGCCCCGTGCCCGCAGTGAAATCCTCCGTAAGGCTTACGAATTGATCATGGCGCGGTCGGAGGAACTCGCCGCGATCATCACCGCGGAAATGGGGAAGCCGCTGGCCGACGCGCGAGGTGAAGTGGCGTACGGCGCGGAGTTCTTCCGGTGGTTCTCCGAGGAAGCAGTGCGTATCTCGGGTGATCACACCCTCACCGGAGACGGTAAGAACCGCATCGTGGTCACCCGTGCGCCCGTGGGACCGTGCATCCTCGTCACTCCGTGGAACTTCCCGCTGGCCATGGGAACCCGGAAGATCGGCCCCGCGTTGGCGGCGGGCTGCACCGTGGTGTTCAAGCCGGCCGAACAGACTCCGCTCACTGCGCTGGCTCTGGCCGGGATTCTGCACGACGCGGGTGTCCCGGCGGGCGTCGTCAATGTCGTGACCACCACCGATGCAGCGGGTGTCGTGGGCTCGTGGATGAACAGCGGTGCGGCCCGCAAGATCAGTTTCACCGGATCGACTGCAGTGGGAAAGATCCTGCTCGAGCAAGCTGCATCGACGGTGATGCGCACCTCGATGGAGCTCGGTGGCAACGCACCCTTCATCGTCATGGAAGACGCGGACCTCGGCCGCGCCGTGGACGGAGCGATGGTTGCGAAGATGCGCAACATGGGCGAGGCCTGCACCGCAGCCAATCGATTCTTCGTACACCGCAGTGTCGCAGCGCAGTTCGCGGACGAGCTCGCCGAGCGCATGGGTGCGTTGACGGTGGGGGCAGGTAGTGCACACGGCACGGAGGTGGGGCCGCTGATCGACGATGCGGGTCGCTCGAAGGTGCAGAGACTCGTCGACGACGCTCTCGGTCGTGGCGCACGAGCGATCGTCGGGGGAGCGGCACCGGATGGACCCGGCTACTTCTACCCGCCGACAGTGCTCACGGACGTCGACTCGAATTCGGATCTGATGTCGCAGGAAATCTTCGGGCCGGTGGCGGCGATCGTGCCGTTCGACACCGAGGACGAGGTGATCGCCCTCGCGAACGACACCGAATGGGGACTGGTCGGGTACGTCTTCACTCGAGACATCGATCGGGCACTACGGATGGGGGAGCGGCTCGAGGTGGGCATGGCCGGTCTCAACACCGGTCTGGTCTCCAACCCCGCGGCACCGTTCGGTGGCGTCAAACAGTCCGGGCTGGGCCGCGAGGGCGGAAAAGTCGGAATCGACGAGTTCCTGGAGTACAAATACTTTGCCATTCCCCGAGGCTGAAGGAGGCTTTCGATCATGCCCAGTTCGAGAAGACTGACGCCCATCGACGCACGCAACACGTCGATGGTGATTGCCGACCAGATTCGCGATCGCATCATCGACGGGTCCTATGCCCCGGGGGAGCAGATCAACGAGGCGAACGTGGCGGCCGAACTCGAAATCTCGCGCGGCCCGGTGCGTGAGGCGCTGCAGCGCCTCAATCAAGAGGGTCTGCTGGTCAGCTACCGCAACCGGGGCGTGTTCGTCGTGGAGCTCAGCAGCGACGACGTCACCGAGATCTACGAGTCCCGCGCGGCGATCGAGGTCGGTGCTGCGTGGACGTTGGTACACGGTGATCGCGGCCGACTGATCACCGCTGCCGACGAGCTCTCGGCCATCGTGATGCAGATGCAGCCGTTCATCGACCGGGCGGACTGGCGAGGTCTGGCCGAACGAGACCTCGCATTTCACACCGCCCTGGTCGCAGCGACGCGCAACAGCCGAATGTCGCGGATGTACGCGACGCTCGCTGCGGAGGCGCGTATCTGTATGGCCAACCTCGAAACTGCCTACTACCGGCCGGAGGCATTGGTGGAGGAGCATCAACTGATCGTCGATCTACTGCTCGGAACCGATTGGGACGCACTGGAAAAGGGCGTACACGAGCACATGGACACCGCCATCCACGACTTGACACGGGCGATGGTCGAGGAGCACGCCGAACACTCGGTTCTGGCCACTCCGGGATAGATCGCTCGGCGTGCAACACAGCATTTACATCTGAAGTCTTGCGTACCTCTGGCGTAAGCGCCTAGCCTGATTGTCAACAATCTACTAAATCTCCACGATCGAAGGGGGTGCCCGTGAACGACTCATCCGACTCCGCATACGTCACCGCAATCGGACCCGAAGACACTGCAGGACGGGCCGCTCCCGGCCTGGCGCGGTACCCCGATGTTCCGAACAGCACGACGATCACGTTCACCGACGAGGAGTACGCCGCCCGGCTCGCTGCCGTCCGTGAGCGGATGGCAGCGCAGAACCTCACCGCACTCATCGTCACCGATCCCGCCAACCTCTACTACCTGCTCGGGTACAACGCGCTCTCGTTCTACACCCCGCAGATGTTGTACGTCCCGCTCGAGGGCGACATGTATTTCTTTGCCCGCGAAATGGACGCCAACGGCGCGTTTCGCACGTCGTGGCTGCCGCAGGATCGGACGTTCGGCTACCCCGAAACGTTCGTGCAGCGCAAGGACACTCACCCCTTCGTCTGGGTCGCCGCGAAGCTGCGCGAACTGGGGCTGGTGAACAACTTCGAGCACGGCCAAGTGGGTCTGGAGATGGACTCGTACTACTTCAGTCCCAAGGCATTCGAGGCTCTGGTGAAGTCGCTGCCCGAGTACCGATTCACCGACTCCTACGAGCTCATCAACTGGGTGCGAGTGATCAAGTCGCCCGCGGAGATCGCCCTGATGCGCGGTGCTGCACAGGTGTGTGAATCGGCGATGTCGGCGGCCTACCAGTCGATCTCGGTGGGTGAGCGGCAGTGCGACGCGGCCGCGGCCATCATGAACGCACAGGTGCGGGGCACCGCGGACTTCGGCGGCGATCATCCGGCAATCGTGCCGATGCTGCCCACCGGTGCCGGGGCCGACACCCCGCACCTGACCTGGTCGCATCAACCCTTCGTGCGGGGCGAGACCACCGTCGTCGAACTGGCCGGAGTGTTTCGGCGCTACCACATCCCGATGGCACGCACGATCGTGCTCGGAAAGCCCAGTCCGCGTTTGGATTACCTCGCCAAGTCCACCGGGGAAGCATTGAACGACGTGCTCGCAACCGTCCGGGCAGGCGTCACCGCCACCGAGCTGGCGCAGGTGTGGAACACCAGCCTGGCCAAGCACGGACTGCACAAACCGTCGCGCATCGGCTACTCGATCGGCATCGCCTACGCACCCGACTGGGGTGAGCGCACCGTGAGCCTGCGCACCGACGACGAGACGGTGCTCGCCGAGAACATGACGTTCCACATCATCGGCGGAATGTGGATGGACGACTACGGGTACGAGGTATCCGAGGCCGTTCGCGTCACCGAGACCGGCCTCGAAACCTTCACCGCATACCCCCGAGAACTACTGACGAAGGAGTGAGCATGACCGCATCCACCCGAGGTCAATTCACAGGCTCCACTCCTGCCACACAAGGTCGTTCCGCAGGCTCCACTCCTGCCATTCCGTGGGCCCTGCGAACCGACAAGCTGGTGGGATCGGTGATCGACTCGTCGACATCGCTCCTCGCGGCGCAGAAACACGACATCGTGCGCTTCGCGATGGGATCTCCTGCCGCCGAGACGGTTCCGGCTGCTGCATTCACCGAGATCGCCGCCAGCGTACTCACCGCGGACGCGTTCGATTACGGTGCCACCGAGGGTGACCCCGGCCTTCTCGACGCATTGCTCGCCTACCTCGAGTCGGTGGGCGAGCCCACGTCCGAAGAGCGAGTGGTGATCACCTCGGGCGGGATGCAAGGCCTCGACATCGCGTGCAAGTTGTTCGTCGATCCGGGCGACCTGGTGATCGTCGAAAGTCCCACGTACACCAACGGAACCGCCACCGTACTCAGTTACGGGGGCGACATCCTCGAGGCCCCGATGGACAGCAACGGTCTCATCGTCGAGGCATTGCCCGAGCTCGTCGAGCGCGCGGGGCGGTTGCCGAAGATGATCTACGTGATCCCCAACTTCCAGAACCCGTCCGGGGTGACCCTGTCGCTCGAGCGCCGTCGGTTGCTCATCGAATTGGCACACCGTTGGGGATCGGTGATTCTCGACGACGATCCCTACGGTCTGCTCCGTTTCTCGGGTGAGTCGATCCCCAGTTTCGGCACACTCAGTCCCAACGACCCGTTGATCTTCTCCGTACGCACGTTCTCGAAGATGATCGCGCCCGGCCTACGGGTGGGATGGGTGGACGCCGCCCCCGAGGCGCGGCAACTGATCGTCAACGCCAAGCAGGCAATGGACACGTGCACCAACCTGCCTGCGCAGCGGATGATCGCCGAGTACATCCGGCGCGGACTGCTCGACGAGCACCTTCGGTCGTTGGCGTCGGTGTACCTGCCGCGCAAGGTCGCGATGCAGAACAGCATCGAAAGACACTTCGGTGACTCGATGTCGACGACCGACCCCGAGGGCGGATTCTTTCTCTGGGCGACGTTGCGCGGCAACGACGTCGACTTCTCTACTCAAGACCTGTTCGAGACGGCGCTCGCCGAAGGAGTGGCCTACATTCCGGGACCGGCACTGTCGGTGGGCGGCAAATTCCACGATTCGCTGCGCCTGTGCTTCGCCTCGTCGACTCCCGAACGCATCGACGAGGGAATCAGAAGACTGGCGGTGGCAGTGGAGAAGTCCAAGCACCTGCTCGCCTCCGATCCCACTCGATGACGGTCACGAGTTCCGAACGTGCCCTCCTCGATTCGATCGACGAGAAGGAAATCGTCGGTCTGACAACCGCCTTGATCGATGCGGGCGGTGAGAATCCCGGGGACACCGAGGAGAAGGCTGCGAAGGTCCTTGCCGAACACTGTCGCGCACTGGGTTTCGATGTTCGGACCGTCGAGGTCGCTCCTGGTCGGCCCAACGTCTTCGTATCCATCGGATCCGACGAGCGGCCAGGGGTGCTGTTCGTGGGCCACTCCGATGTGGTCCCCGCTGGTACTGGCTGGACCACCGATCCCTTTTCCGCCGTGGTTCGGGACGGCCGCATCGTCGGCCGCGGGTCCTGCGACATGAAAGGCGGCCTGGCCGCGGTGGTGGCGGCCATGGCCGCCGTGCTGCGTTCCGGTCTCGCGGACGAGCACCCCATGACGTTGGCGTGCCTGGTCGACGAGGAGGACACCGGACTCGGTATCCGAGCTTTCGTCGCTGAACCGCAGCACCGCACGTACAGCTGTTGCGTGGTGGCGGAGCCTACGGATCTGGTCACCATCTACGGCTGCAGAGGAGCGGCGAACCTGGAGATCGAGGTTCGGGGCCGTTCCGCGCATGCGGGGCAGCCGCGCAACGGAGCCAACGCCATCTCTGCTGCAGCACGCATCATCGGGATCATCGAGGGCTCCCAGGCCGAACTGGACGCGAACCCCGACCCCGAACTGGGGCCGGCCACCTGGAATGTGGGGACGATAGCGGGAGGTACGGGCACCTCGATGGTCGCCGACCGGTGTGTCGTCACCGTCGACCGCCGTCTGTTACCGGGCGAGAGCGCCGCCGGAGTCGTAGGAGATCTGCGATCCCGCATCGAATCTGCGGAACTCACCGGGTCCGGTATCGATGTCGAGATCGGTATCGCGATGGAAATGCCGGGCTTTCTGACCAGCGTGAACAACGGATTGGTCACTACCGCAGTGCAATCGGTTATGGACAACGGATCCATAACGAATGGTCATTCCGCAGGCTCCAATCCTGTGCGTTTCACTGACATCTGGACGGCATCGTGCGATGGTGGTTTTGTGGCACAGCAGATGGGAATACCCACCGTCGTGCTCGGTCCCGGGGAGATCGAAAGACAAGCACATCGGCCGGACGAGTCCGTCGCCGTGCGGCAATTGTCCGACAGCGCAAGGGCGTACGCGTTGATCGCCACCAGAATTGCTGCACTACCAGGACTTTAGCGCTGCACGAGGGGGTTGGCCGAAACGTATGTTCTGCATCGCCGTAATGTCGAACGCTGCGAAGTACCACACCGACGCTCCACTTTGTCCACAAAAGCGAGAGGTATTTCGACCGTGACCGAAAATTCAGGGTCGGCAGCATCGCCGACCGGATATCCCCCCAGTACCGACACCCTGAGCCCGGACGAGACCAAGATTCTCCACCGCGCCATCGGCGGATCGGCACTCGGCAACGCAGTCGAGTGGTTCGACTACGCGGTGTACGGCTATCTCGCCGTCTACATCGCCGCCAACTTCTTCCCGTCCGAGGACGGGGGAGCGAGCCTGCTCTCCACGTTCGCCGTGCTGGCTGCGTCGTTCGTCATTCGTCCCATCGGCGGCATCGTTCTCGGCCCACTCGGCGACCGCATCGGTCGTCAGAAGGTCCTCGTACTGACCGTCTCGATGATGACATTGGCCACGGCGGCGATCGGTATATTGCCGACATTCGACACCATCGGCATCGCCGCACCGTTGCTGCTGCTCGTCTGCCGGTTGGTGCAGGGCTTCTCCACCGGTGGTGAGTACGGCGGCGCAGCTGTGTTCATGGCCGAGTACGCGCCCGACAAGCGGCGCGGATTCTTCGGATCGTTCCTCGAATTCGGCACCCTCGCAGGCACGGTGGGCGGTGCCACCCTGTGCACCCTGCTCAACGTCGGGCTCGGCGACGAGACCATGGAGGCCTGGGGCTGGCGAATCCCGTTCCTGGTGACGCTTCCGTTGGGCATCGTTGCGCTGTGGTTGCGGACCCGGCTCGAGGATTCTCCGGTGTTCGCCGAAGCGAAGGAAGACGGCGGCACGGTCGAAGAGGGTGCAGGCGGAGCCGTCACCTCACTCAAGGCCACCATGACGTACTGGCAGCGGATCCTGATTCTGATGGGATTCGTGCTGCTACTCAACATCGCGTACTACACGGTGCTGACGTTCTTGCCCTCGTACCTGAGCGACACGTTGGGGCACAGCACGACTCAGTCCAACTTCACCCTCGTGGCGATCATGATCATCATGATGTTGATCATCAACCCGATCGGTGCTCTGTCCGACCGGGTGGGCCGAAAGCCGTTGCTGCTGGCGGCCTGCGTCGGGTACTTCGTGTTCAGCGTTCCGCTGTTCCTGTTGATCATCAACACCGGACTGATCGGCCAGAGCATCGGCCTCCTGGGCCTCGGAGTGTTGCTGGTCATCATGTGCTCCTGCGTGTCGTCGACACTGCCCGCACTGTTCCCCACTCAGGTGCGCTACGGAGCGTTCGCCATCGGATACAACGTCTCGACGGCGCTCTTCGGCGGCACGGCACCGCTGATTCTGACGTTCCTGATCGACCGGACGGGTTCCAACCTGATCCCGGGTTGGTACATGATGATCGCGGCTGCCATCGCGTTCGTTCCGATTCTGTTGATGCCCGAGACGGCAGGGCGATCACTGCGCGGAACTCAGTGCCCTGGTGACAACGACGACGAGGTCGCTGCGTCCGGCGTCGAGCTCGTCGGCTACAAGAAGTAGAAGTGGCACCGGTTCTCGTCGTTCTGCACGCCGGCGACCTTCCCGACGGACTCGAGTCCGTCGCGGAGGTCGCCGACGTCAGGTACGCCACGGCCGACACCCTCGCGGATGCAGTCGACGGTGCCGACGCATTGCTGCTGTGGGATTTCTTCTCGCCTGCAGTCGAATCCGCGTGGCCGCGCTGCGGGTCGCTGAAGTGGATCCATATCGCCGCTGCCGGCGTGGACTCGTTGATGTTCGACGAGTTGGTGGAATCCGATGTGGTCGTGACCAATTCACGTGGCGTCTTCGATCGACCGATCGCCGAGTTCGTGCTGGCTCAGATCCTCGCGTTCGCCAAGGACTCCGAACGTTCACGTGCACTGCAGCATTCGAAGATCTGGCGACACCGTGAGACCGAACGCATCGACGGTGCACACGCGATGATCGTGGGCACCGGAGCGATCGGTCGCGCCATCGCGACTCTGCTGAGTGCTGTGGGAATGTCGGTCTCGGGCGTGGGTCGAACAGCACGAGAAGGCGACCGAGACTTCGGTACCGTCTACGCCAGTGATGATCTGGCGGACGAAGTTGCGCGGGCCGACTACCTGGTTCTGGTTGCCCCGTTGACCGAACAGACGAGGGGTTTGGTCGACGATTCGGTGTTGACCGCAATGAAGCCCGGCGCGCGGGTGATCAACGTGGGCCGCGGCGAGCTGCTCGATACCGAGGCACTGTTGAAGCTTCTCGGCAGTGGACACATCACCGGTGCCGCGCTGGACGTGTTCGAGACCGAGCCGCTCTCGGCCGACCATCCGTTGTGGACGGCCGAGAACGTGATTCTCACCCCGCACATGAGCGGCGACGCGTCGGGGTGGAAGCAGCGACTCGCAGAGGTGTTCGCCGACAACGCGCGTCGATACTTCCGGGGCGAACCCCTGCTCAATGTCGTGGACAAGAAGCTCGGCTTCGTGGTGTGAGACCTCAGTAGGCCCGCTCGTACTGCGGTGCCACGGCGGGAGACATCTCCACCCCGAGTTCGCGGGCAGCACGCCGTGGCCAGTACGGATCACGCAGTAGCTCGCGCGCCAGCAGCACAGCTGTCGCCTCACCCAGCGAGACGATGTCCTCCGCCTGCTTGGGTTCGGTGATCATGCCGACCGCGGCGGCGGGCATCGTGGTTTCGTTCTGGATTCGCCGTGCGAACGGAACCTGGTAGCCGGGACCGACCGGAATCTTGGCGTGCACGTTTCCTCCGGTGGAGGTATCGACCAGATCCACCCCGTGTTCGGTGAGGATCTGGGACAACGCGACGGTCTGATCAGAGGTCCAACTCGGAGCCTCCAGTTCGGCTGTGCCCTCCCCACCGGGTCGTTCCGCAGGCTCCACTCCTGCAGCATTCTCCGGCTCGTCGAGCCAATCGGTTGCCGACAGACGAACGAACACCGGAAGCTCGGCCGGCCACACCTCACGGACCGCGTCGACCACCTCGATCAGTAGCCGGGTACGGCCGGCGAAGTCGCCGCCGTAGGCGTCGGTGCGGGTGTTGCTCGCGGGCGACAGGAACTGGTGCAACAGGTATCCGTGCGCGCCGTGCACCTCGGCCACCTGGAACCCGGCCTTCAGTGCGCGCTGCGCCGCAGAGCGAAAGTCGTCCACGATTTTCGCGATGTCGTCGTCGGTTGCCTCGCGGGGCGTCGCGTAATCACCGAAGGCGACCGCGCTCGGACCGACGGTCTCCCAGCTACGGGGATCCTCCGCGGGTAGCGACTTGCCGCCGAGCCAGGGAGCAGCGGTGGAACCCTTCCGGCCCGCGTGTGCCAGCTGGATGCCAGGAACGCTTCCGAAGGACTCGATCTCGGCGACGATCTTCGCCAATGCATCGGCCTGGGTGTCGTTCCAGATGCCGAGGTCCGACGGGCTGATGCGACCTTCCGGGCTGACTGCGGTGGCCTCGGTGATGATCAGGCCTGCCCCGCCGACCGCGCGGCTGACCAGATGGGTGCGGTGCCAGTCACCCGCAACACCGACGTACTGGCCGGCGTCGTCGGCCGAGTACTGGCACATCGGTGCCATCCATACCCGGTTGGGAAAGGTGACCTCGCGCAGGGTCAGAGGCTCGAACAAGACACTCACAGGTGGTTCCTCCGGTCTGTCGGTATCGACGTCGATGACGTCGGTGATCTCCACGTCGTGCTGCAACCACGCGGCGACACCGCTTCATTCCCGGCCCCATTAGTGTGTAGTTCATGACTGCTTCCGTCTCGGCCGAATCGGTGCCCACGACGCTCGACGAGCGTGAGAGCGTGCATGCGGCCGCTCGTCGAGCGAGGATCGCCTCACGTGCGCTGGCGTTGCTGACCACCGCCGAGAAGGACTCGTTGATGCATACCGCCGCCGATGCCGTGGTTGCTGCTGCGGATTCGGTCCTGGCTGCGAACGCGGCCGACATCGAGATCGCGCGGGCAGCAGGCACCGACGAGGGTCTGCTGGATCGACTGCGTTTGACCGCATCGCGCATCGACGGCATCGCAGCGGGCCTGCGACAGGTGGCCGCGCTGCCGGATCCGATCGGCGGGGTCATCCGCGGTTCGACGCTTCCCAACGGGCTCGAGATTCGGCAGGTGCGGGTCCCGCTCGGGGTGGTGGGCATGGTCTACGAGGCGCGCCCCAACGTCACCGTCGATGCGTTCGGTCTCGCGTTCAAGTCCGGCAACGCGGTGTTGCTGCGCGGTTCGTCCTCGGCGGCACAGTCCAACGCAGCATTGGTCGACGCCCTGCAAGGGGCGTTGCGCGAACACGGTCTGCCCGAGGCCGCCGTACAACTGATGGGCAGTGCGGACCGTGCCACGGTCACCCACCTGATCCAGGCGCGCGGTCTGGTGGACGTGGTGATCCCCCGCGGGGGCGCGGGATTGATCGCTGCCGTCGTTCGCGATGCCACGGTCCCGACCATCGAGACCGGAGTCGGAAACTGCCACGTGTACGTCCACTCCACGGCCGATCCGGACGTGGCCGAGAAGATCGTGCTCAACGCCAAGACCCGCCGAGTCAGTGTCTGCAACGCCGCCGAGACCGTGCTGGTCGATGCTGCGATCGCCGACACGATGGTGCCGCGGCTGCTGCAGGCGTTCCAGATGCACAGCGTCACGGTGCACGGCGACCTGCCCGGGCTGGTCCCCGCTCATGACGAGGACTGGTCGCAGGAGTACCTCTCACTCGACATCGCGCTGAAGGTCGTGGGCGGCATCGACGAGGCGATCGAGCACATCGATCGATACGGAACCGGACACACCGAGGCGATCGTCGCATCCGATATCGGTGCCGCGCGCGAGTTCACTCAACGCGTCGATGCGGCTGCCGTGATGGTCAATGCCTCCACAGCCTTCACCGACGGCGAGCAATTCGGCTTCGGTGCCGAGATCGGCATCTCCACCCAGAAGCTGCACGCCCGAGGGCCCATGGGATTGCCGGAACTGACCTCGACCAAATGGACCGTGTGGGGCGACGGACACGTCCGAGATGTCTGACGCCTCTGCCGTACCGGCCAAATCCGATCATCAGGAGTTGTGACGTGGATCGTGCCCTACCGACGACACCCCCGCTGTTCGCGAGTGTGAACGACGTCCTCGAGCGTCTGGCAGAAACGGGCTATCTGGCCGACAAGGCCACGGCCACCTCGGTCTTTCTCGCCGACCGCCTCGGCAAGCCGCTGCTGATCGAGGGTCCGGCGGGTGTGGGCAAGACCGAACTCGCTCGTGCCGTGGCCCAGACGACGGGTGCCGAGCTGGTGCGGTTGCAGTGCTACGAGGGCGTCGACGAGGCCCGCGCCCTGTACGAGTGGAACCACGCAAAGCAGATCCTGCGGATTCAGTCGGGAACCGGCGCCGATTGGGATTCGACCAAGCTGGACGTCTTCTCGGAGGAGTTCCTGCTGGCGCGGCCGCTGCTGCAGGCCATTCGGCGTAGCGACCCCACCGTGCTGCTCATCGACGAGACCGACAAGGCCGACGTCGAGATCGAAGGACTGCTGCTCGAGGTGCTCAGCGACTTCGCGATCACCATTCCCGAGCTCGGCACCATCACTGCGGAGCGCACTCCGTTCGTGGTGCTGACCTCCAACGCCACTCGCGAACTGTCGGAGGCCCTCAAGCGCCGCTGCCTCTTCCTGCACCTCGATTTCCCCGACGCGGATCTCGAGCGTCGCATCCTGGCCAGTCGGGTTCCGGAACTGCCCGAGGCGATCGCCGAGCAGATGGTCAAGACCGTCCGTGTGCTTCGGGGTATGCAGCTCAAGAAGTTGCCTTCCGTGGCCGAGACGATCGACTGGGGTCGCACGCTGTTGGCCCTCGGTATGGATACCCTCGACGACGATGCGGTCCGGTCGACGCTGGGAGTGGTGCTCAAGCACCAGTCCGATCAGGTGCGTGCTGCCGCCGAACTGCGGCTGAACTGACATGTTGGCCCCGCACGGAATTCCCGGGCATCTGGTCGGCTTCGTCGAGGCTTTGAGAAAGCGCGGAATCTCGGTGGGGCCGTCGGAAACCGTCGATGCCGGACGCGTCCTGTCGGTCCTGGATCTACTCGACCGGGAAGCCGTGCGTGAGGGGCTGGCCTGCTCGTTGTTGCGACGACCGACGCATCGCGGGGTGTTCGACGCCTTGTTCGACCTGTGGTTTCCGGTGGCGTCGGGCACGAGGGACTCGGGACAGATCGACACTGCGCTGCCCCGCACGGACGGCGGCGAGGTAGACATCGATGCGCTCCGAGAGTTGCTGGTGGATCTGCTGTCCGACGATTCGGCCGAGGCCGCGGAGTTGACCCAGATGCTGGCGGCGCAGATGGTGGAGGAACTCGGTCAATACAAATCCTCGAACGGGCCGTCGTTCTCGGCCTATCAGGCCCTGCGCGATGTTGCCCCCGATACGTTGTTGCGCAAGATCCTCGACGGGCTACTCGGCCGCGCCGACGACACACCGGATCGGCCGACCGACGACTACGAATCGGAAGTGGCCAAACGTACTGCAGCGCAACGAATCGCAGACCTTCGCAAGATGGTCGAGAACGAGACGAGGCGGCGGTCGGCCGAGAAGCTGGGCCGCGAGCGGGTGGCGAGTTACGGTGTGCCCAAGCTGGCCGAGGAGGTCGACTTCCTGCGGGCCTCGGACACGGAGATGGCGGCGCTGCGACGCAACGTCACCCCGCTGGCCCGGCTGCTTGCCTCACGACTTGCGGTGCGGCGCAGCAGAAGCAGGCACGGCTCGATCGATCTGCGACGCACCCTGCGCAAGTCGATGTCCACCGGCGGCATTCCGATCGACTTGGTGGAGCGCAAGCCGCGTCGAGCACGCCCCGAATTGGTTGTGCTGTGCGATGTCTCGGGCTCGGTGGCGGGATTCAGTAACTTCACCCTGTTGTTGGTACACGCACTGCGAGAGCAGTTCTCGCGCGTTCGAATCTTTGCCTTCATCGATTCCACCGACGAGGTGACGCGATTCTTCGACTCCGGCTCCGACCTCGGTGCCGCGATGAGCCGCATCATCCGGGAGTCCGATCTGGTGACGTACGACGGCCACTCGGACTACGGCCACGCGCTGACGACGTTCGACGAGAAGTATGCGCATGCGGTCACCAGTCGCAGTTCGGTGTTGATTCTCGGCGACGCCCGCACCAATTACCGCGAACCCAAGCTGCCCGCGTTGGCCCACATCGTCTCGGTGGCCAAGCATGCGTATTGGCTCAATCCCGAACCGAAAGCGCAGTGGGGATCCGGCGATTCGGCGGCCAAGGTGTACGCCGACGTGATCGCCATGCACGAGTGCCGATCCGCCCAGCAGCTCGCCACCGTGGTCTCACGTCTGCTGCCGGTGTGAGGCGTGTGACGCCCGGTAGCGCCGCGGACGTAGAATCGACGGTTGTGCAGCACGAATCCGACCCCGGTGACGACACAGGGAAGCAGTCCGTTCGCCGTTTGGGCGTGATGGGTGGCACCTTCGACCCGATACACCACGGGCACCTCGTCGCGGCCAGCGAAGTGGCGAACAAGTTCGGTCTGGACGAGGTCATCTTCGTCCCCACCGGAAACCCCTGGCAGAAGGAAGGGACCTCGGTCAGCCCAGCGGAAGATCGCTACCTGATGACCGTGATCGCGACCGCGTCCAACCCCCGATTCTCCGTCAGCCGCGTGGACGTCGATCGCGAGAAGTCGACCTACACCGTCGACACCCTGCGCGATCTGCGGGCGCAGCACCCCAATGCCGAGCTGTTCTTCATCACCGGCGCGGACGCCCTCGAGTCGATCCTGACGTGGCAGAACTGGGAGGAGCTGTTCGAGCTCGCCAAGTTCGTCGGAGTCTCGCGTCCGGGGTTCGAGCTGGGCGTCGAACATCTGGCCAACCACCTCCGGTCGTTGCCTGCCGGCACCCTCACATTGATGGAAATCCCGGCACTCGCGATATCGTCGACGGACTGTCGACTTCGAGCCGGTGAGAATCGGCCGGTCTGGTACCTCGTACCGGACGGCGTCGTGCAATACATCTCGAAGAGAAATCTCTACAGACCACGAGGCGCGCTGCGCCTCGACGGATCCGTCACCATGTCGGAGCCGGCACCCCAGAAGAAGCAACCGGAAGGGCCGGTCACCAGCGCAATGACCGCGAACCCGAACCATACGAGTGGGAGTACACCCAAGTGACTGCAACAGCCGAAGCCGCCGAGATGGCGCGTATCGCCGCGCTCGCAGCCGACGACAAACTGGCCAGCGACGTGGTGATCCTCGACGTCTCCGACCAGCTCTACATCACCGATTGCTTCGTGATCGCCTCTGCGCCCAACGAGCGTCAGGTCAACTCGATCGTGGACAACATCGAGGATCAGCTGCGTGAAGCCGGACACAAGCCGGTCCGCCGCGAGGGCACCAAGGAAGGTCGCTGGGCGCTGTTGGACTACTCCGACATCGTCGTCCACGTCCAGCACAACGAAGAGCGCAACTTCTATGCCCTCGAGCGGTTGTGGAAGGACTGCCCGACCATCGAGGTACCCGGTCTCGGACAGCACCCGGCAGCGGAATCGGAGCAATGATCCGACGGCTCATCCTGCTTCGGCACGGTCAGACGGAATACAACGCCACCGACCGCATGCAGGGTCAGCTCGATACCGATCTGTCCGAGCTCGGTCGCACCCAAGCCAAGACGGCCGCTGCCGAGCTGGCGACGCGTGAGCCGATTCGGATCGTCTCTTCCGACCTCCGCCGGGCTCTCGACACTGCCGTTGCCCTGGGCGACGCTGCCGGGGTTTCGGTGACGCAGGACGAGCGCCTACGCGAAACCCATCTCGGCGAGTGGCAGGGTCTCACCCACACCGAGGTCGACGACATCGCACCCGGCGCTCGGCCGGCGTGGCGAGCCGATGCCACCATCGCTCCACCGGGCGGGGAGAGCCGTATCGACGTCGCCCGTCGCAGTGTTCCGCTGGTTCGCGAGCTTCTGAGCGGCGTCCCCGAGTGGGGTGCCGATGGCGACCAACGGCCACTGGTACTCGTGGCGCACGGCGGCCTGATCGCGGCACTGACGGCAGCGTTGCTCGATTTGCCGACGGACCGGTGGCCGGTGCTCGGCGGGCTCGCCAACACCAGCTGGGTGCAGCTCGGCGCGCACGGAGCGGGCGCTCAGCCGTCCTGGCGTTTGGACGTGTGGAACGCCTCGGCGCGAGTGGCCAGTGACGTCCTCTGACGAGACGGCGGTGCGCCCCACGCTGCTCGTGCTCGCGGACTCGCTGAGTTACTACGGGCCCGAGGGCGGGCTGCCGGTGGACGATCCGCGGCTCTGGCCCAATCTGGTTGCAGCAGAACTCGGTTGGACAGTGGATATGGTTGCGCGCATCGGCTGGACGAGTCGTGACGCATGGTGGGCTCTGACTCAGGATCCGCGAGTGTGGGCCGCGATTCCCCGTGCCGGTGCCGTCGTGTTCGCCATCGGCGGTATGGATTCGCTTCCTTCGCCGTTGCCTACCGCGCTGCGGGAGCAGATCCGGTACATCAGACCACCGGCTCTGAGACGCGTCGTTCGCGCGGGATATCAAGCGGTGCAACCGGTTCTGTCGCATCTGGGCTGGCCGGTTGCGCTGCCGCCGCGGCTCAGCGTCGATTACCTGGAGCAGGCCCGCGCGGCCTTGGCCTACGTACGTCCCGAGCTTCCCGTCGTCGGCACCTATCCGTCGGTGCACCGCTGCGATGCCTACGGGCGGGTGCACTCGGGCCGCGAGCCCGCGGTACGGGCGTTGCGGGCGTGGAGTACGGACAAGAACGTTCCGATGGTCGATCTCGCCGACGCGGTGCGCCCGAACATCGAATCCGAGAACGCGAACCCCGACGGCATCCACTGGGGGTGGGACGCCCATCGTGCGGTGGCCGCGGCCATGCTCGAGGCGTTGCGACCGGTGGCTGCCTCGGCGTCGACCATGAACCCTGCAGCGACCCCGAAGTCATGACCGTCGCCGTCGTCACCGACTCCTCGTCCTGCCTGCCTGCCACGCTTGCGGCCGACCGGGGAATCTCGCTGGTGCCCTTGCACGTACTGGTGGACGGAATCGACCATCGTGAGGGTGTTGACGAGATCCCCGAGCACTCCGCCTCGGGAAATCCGGTGACCACCGCCGGCGCGTCACCGGGCGAGCTGGCCGAGGTGTACGCCGCGGCTCTCGAACGCAGTCGAGGGGACGGTGTGGTTGCGCTGCACATCTCCCGGGGGCTCTCGAGCACGTGGGAAGCAGCGCGCCAGGCCGCGGACGAGGTCGGCCCTGCCGTTCGAGTGGTCGATTCCGGTTCTGCAGGAATGGGATTGGGCTTTGCCGTGCTGACGGCTGCTGGTTCGGCAGCCGGGGGAGCGGACCTGGACACGGTCTATCACGGTGCCGTCGCTGCGTCGACGACCTCGAGGTGCTTCATCGTCGTCGATCGTCTCGACCATCTGCGACGCGGAGGTCGAATCGGCACCGCCGCAGCCCTCCTCGGCACTGCACTGGCCATGAAGCCGGTGTTGCACATCAGCGGCGGCGCACTCGTGCTGCGTGAGAAGACGCGGACCTCGTCCAAGGCGCTGCACAAGCTGGTCGACGCAGCCGTCGCCGCCGCTTCCGAGGTCGGTGACGATTCGGGGGTTGTGCTCGCCGTGCACCATATGCTGTGCGCGGAGCGTGCCGACGATGTCGCGGCAATGCTGACCGCCCGAATTCCGGGCTTCACCAGCATCGACGTATATCCCTTCGGTGCCGTGCTCGGAGCGCATGTCGGCCCCGGTGCCGTCGGCGTCGTCGTGGCACCGAGACGCCGATAGTCGGGCCGATCCCACCGATCGTCCACAGGTATCGAGTTGTGCACAGGGCAATTCGCGACCAGCGTCTCGTTGCGAGTGAGCCTGGCCGCCGGAACTAGCGTCCTGATGCATGGGCGGTGACGACGATCGGGCGCACACGGTGGCGCGACTCAATGCCGTGCGCAGACAACCTGATTCTGCACGCCCGGACGGGATACCCGCGCGCGTCGAGATGGAGGAATCCAGCCCGGACATGACGACTCCGGAACCGGATTGGCTCATCTCGAGTTCTCAGCGGCTCGGTTCCCCGTGGTCGACCGTACTTCCACAGCGATGGCGTTCCGCTCGGGTGGACCCGGGAAGGCAAGGTGCCATCGCCCTGGCAGCAGCCGGCGTTTTTGTCGTGCTCGTCGCGGCATTCGCGGTGTTTCGAGATGCGCCGACGCCTGCACCCGCTCCACCGCTGGCTGTGGTTGCATCCGATACGAAGAATTCGGACGTCCCGGCCGAACCGGTACCGGCAGTGGAGGCCGAGCTGGTCGTGAGCGTCGTCGGCCTGGTGGTACAGCCCGGACTGGTTCGGCTGCAACCGGGTTCGCGAATCGCCGACGCGGTCGCCGCGGCGGGTGGACCTGTCGAGGGTGCCGATCTGTTGGCGCTCAACATGGCCGCGCGAGTGGCCGACGGTGATCAGATCGTCGTCGGTGTCGTGCCGCCACAGGCACCCCCGCCGGTGAGTGGTACGTCCTCGACGCAGGGTGTGGCATCGAGCGGTGGAATGGCGGACGGTGGTGTCCCGGCCGATCCGCCTGGGGGTTCGCCGATCGGCGGGACGGTGGACCTCAATGCCGCCACCGTCGCCGAACTGGACGCCCTGCCCGGTGTCGGACCGGTGACCGCAACATCGATCGTGAGTTGGCGAGAGACCAACGGCCGCTTCGTCTCTGTCGATCAGCTCGCCGAAGTGGACGGTATCGGGCCCGGGAGGCTGGCGAAGATCCGCGATCTCGTGCACGTCGGATGAGCACCGACGCCGTATCGACCGCCACTGCGCAGGCCGAGGAGTTTCTGCCGTTCGACATACGTCTGGTTCCGGCTGTGGTGGTGTGCTGGTCGATCACCGCGGTCGGAATTCTCGGCGGCCCCGGCGCGGCGGTAGCGGCCACGGCGTCGACCTCTGTGGTGGTGCTGCTCGGTTCGCTGGTGCTGCGACGGCTGGCGACACGATGCGCCGCGTCCGGTCCCAGCTGGGCAGGAGTGGCCACGGTGATCGCGCTCGCGCTGTGCTTCGGCGGAGCGATCTGGCTTCAGATGTCCGCAATAGCAGAACATCCTGTGGCTGCGGCCGCGGAGAAACGTGCGTGGATCACCGCATCGGTGCGGCTGGAGGAGGACCCACGCCGACTGACGTCCGCAGGACCTTCGATGGTGATGACGAAGGCCGAGTTGACTCGCGTGGACGTCGGAGGTGAGGCGCTGTACGTCGGCGGACGCGTATCGATCATCGCCCCGGAGTCGAGCTGGTCGGCACTGCTGCCGGGTCAACAGATCACCGTCCGGGGCAGGCTCGGCGAACCGATTCGACCGGACATGACTGTGGCGGTGATCCGCGTATCGGGACCACCCGTCACCGTCGGTGAGCCCGGGGCGATCTCTGCCGCCGCCGGCATCTTCCGGTCGAATCTGGCTGCCGTGGCGCAGAATTCGATGCCACCCGATCGTGCAGGTTTACTGCCCGGTCTCGTGGTCGGGGATGTGTCCCGATTGGACGAGACTGTGGCCGAGAACTTTCGGGCAGCGGGCCTGACGCACCTGACGGCGGTGTCGGGTGCCAATTTCTCCATTCTGATCGGTGCGGTTCTGCTGGTGTTGCGCAGCATCGGGATCGGCCCCCGAGCAACGGTGGCGGTGGCGTTCGTCGTGCTCGTCGCGTTCGTGATCGTGGCTCGACCGTCGCCGAGTGTGCTTCGTGCGGCGGTGATGGGTTCGATCGGGCTGTTGGCCCTCGTCACCGGCAGGCGGCGGCAGGCCGTTCCGGCCCTGTGCGGCGCGGTGCTGGGCTTGCTCGCATGGTGGCCGAGGCTGGCGGTGGACGTCGGGTTCGTCCTGTCGGTGTTCGCCACCGCCGGACTCGTCCTGGTCGCACCGATCTGGGTCGACTGGCTCCGTGCCCGCGGCTGGCCGAGGGCAGCCGCGGAGGTATCGGCCGTCGCTGCAGCCGCGCACGCGGTGACGGCACCGGTGGTCGCGGCGATGACGGGAACGATCAGTGTGGTGGGCGTCGTTGCGAACGTGTTGGTGGCACCGGTCGTCGCTCCGATCACGGTGGTGGGCATCGTGACGGCCGTGATCGCCACCGTCAGCACGTCGGTCGCCGAGCTGACGGCGCAGCTGGCGTCGGCACCACTGTGGTGGTTGATCACGGTGGCCGAGCGGGCCGCGTCGGTGCCGGTAGCGGGCATCGTCGTCCCCGACGGTCTCCTGGGTGCAGCACTGGCAGCCTTCGGAACGGCCACACTGCTGGCAGCGCTGCGGTTTCGGGTGCTGCGGTGGGGCGCTGCAGTGGTGGCGATAACGGCACTGGCCATGTGGACTGCGCACCTGCTGTGTTGAGTGCTGGGGCTGTGCTGCTCGAAAGGAAGCGGATGCCCGAGCTGTCGGCCCCACATGGCACGATCACGGGTGTGACTTCGAGTGTGGCTCCTCTGCATCTGGTTCTCGGCGACGAGGAACTTCTGATGGATCGCGCGGTAGCGTCGATCGTGGCGCAGGTGCGTGCCAATGCGGCGATTCCGGGGGAGGACCTGCCGGTCACACGGTTGCGCACCGGCGACGCCAGTGCCCCGGAACTTGCCGAACTGCTCAGTCCGTCGCTGTTCGCGGAGGATCGCGTGGTTGTGCTCGAGGCAGCGGCCGAGGCAGGTAAGGACGCTGCAGCTCTTGTGCTCGACGCCGCAACCGATCCGCCCGAGGGCGCGGTCGTGGTGGTCATGCATTCCGGCGGCGGTCGGGCCAAGGCCATGGTCGGTGCTCTGCAGAAGTGCGGCGCTCAGGTGCACGAGTGCGTCAAGCTCACCAAGCCCGCCGAACGCATCGACTTCGTGCGCGGTGAATTCCGTGCGGCCGACGTGCGCGTGAGCGGCGAGGTGATCGAGGCTGTCGTCGAATCGGTCGGCAACGAACTCCGCGAATTGGCCTCGGCCTGTTCGCAGTTGGTCTCCGATACCGGCGGCAAGGTCGATCTGGCCGCAGTGCGCCGGTACTACTCGGGCAAAGCAGAAGTCTCGGGATTCGACGTCGCCGACAAAGCGGTGATCGGAGACAAAGCCGGCGCGCTCGAGGCTGTCCGCTGGGCGATGCATCGAGGAGTCGCGCACGTGCTGTTGGCCGACGCCTTGGCCGATGCCGTGCGCACCATTGCGCTGGTGGGTTCGGCCGGTCGCGGCGACCCGTTCCGCATGGCAGGGGAGTTGGGTATGCCGCCGTGGAAGATCAAGAAGGCGCAGGGTCAGGCCCGAGGCTGGAACGGTCGATCCATCGCGCAGGCGCTACGGGTTGTGGCGCAACTGAACGCCGACGTCAAAGGTCAGGCCGCGGACGCGGACTACGCTGTGGAAAAGGCGGTGTCAGAGGTCGCGGGGCTGGGCCGGTAGCGCTCGGGGCCCCAGCGTCGTGTCAACTCCAGGGCACGAAAAACCCAGGGCACGAGAAAGCCCGCTGCCTCCGTGTCGGATGCAGCGGGCTCGGTCGAGCTCAGCGGTGAATCAGAGCTTGTTGACAGCGAGAGCCAGTGCCGACTTCTTGTTGGCAGCCTGGTTCTTGTGGATGACGCCCTTGCTGGCGGCCTTGTCGAGCTTGCGGCCTGCGTCGAGGAGAATCTCGGAAGCCTTGTCCTTGTCGCCCGCAGCCTGTGCCTCGCGGAACGAGCGGATGACGGTACGAAGGGAGGACTTCACCGACTGGTTGCGCAGGCGTGCACGCTCGTTGGTGAGAATCCGCTTCTTCTGGGACTTGATATTGGCCACGCGTAAAATCCTTCTTGTCTTCGTCGGTATTCCGGTCAGGGCGATCCATGCTGGAATGCCCGAAGTCTGCTGCAGAGCTTGGAGCCCTGCGCCGAAGATCGAGAATACCAGCCCGGCGGGGCAGAACCCAATTGGGTGCACCCGTGACGATGCGTTTCAAGAATTTAACGCTTCTACCGCGCCTAACTCCAGTCTCTGTAGCAACATGACCAGAATGAGTCCGCGATCGGCAACGCATGCCGCCACCAAGGCCAAAGCGACCAAAACCAAGTCAGCGGATCGCGTCGAACCCGAGGTCGACGGGGTGTTCGGGGGTTATTCCGACGTCGGAAAGTACAGTCTCGCCTTCGACGAGATGTTCGACGCGGACGGACGAACCAGGACTCCCTACAAGGGCATTCACACAGCCCTTGCCCCGGCGAACGCGTCCGACCTGGACGCGAGATCCGATGCACTGGGACGCGCATTCGTCGACCAGGGCATCACGTTCTCCCTGTCCGGCCAGGAGCGTCCGTTCCCGCTCGACCAGGTTCCCCGCGTCATCGCCGCCGGGGAGTGGTCACGGCTCGAACGCGGCATCAAGCAGCGCGTCAAAGCGCTCGAGATGTTTCTCGCCGACATCTACGGCGATCAGGAAATCCTCCGCGACGGCGTGGTGCCGAAGCGACTGATCACCTCCTGCGAGCACTTCCACCGTGAGGCGGTCGGCATCACACCGCCCAACGGCGTGCGCATCCATGTCGCCGGAATCGACTTGGTCCGTGATGCACAGGGCACGTTCCGCGTCCTCGAAGACAATCTGCGTTCGCCCTCCGGTGTGTCGTATGTCATGGAGAACCGGCGCACCATGGCCCGGGTGTTCCCGGATCTGTTCGCCAGCCACCGCGTGCGTGCCGTCGGCGATTACGCCTCGCACCTGTTGCGCGCATTGCGCTCCGCCGCAGCTCTCAACGAGGCCGACCCCACTGTGGTGGTGCTGACCCCCGGTGTGGCCAACTCCGCGTACTTCGAGCATTCGTTGCTCGCTCGGCTGATGGGCGTCGAACTCGTCGAGGGACGCGATCTGTTCTGCCGGGACAACATCGTCTACATGCGCACCACCGAGGGTGAGCGCCAGGTCGACGTCATCTACCGACGCATCGACGACGACTACCTCGACCCCATGCAGTTCCGGCCGGATTCGGTGCTGGGCGTGGCAGGCCTCGTCAACGCCGCCCGCGCAGGCAACGTCGTGATCTCCAGCGCCGTCGGAAATGGCGTCGGCGACGACAAGCTGGTCTACACGTACGTGCCCACGATCATCGACTACTACATGGGAGAGAAGCCGTTGCTCGCCAACGTCGACACGTTCCGGTGCTGGCTGGACGACGAGTGCGAGGAAGTCCTGGACCGCATCGACGAACTGGTGATCAAGCCGGTCGAAGGGTCGGGTGGTTACGGCATCGTCTTCGGCCCCGACGCCTCGCCGAAGGAATTGGCGACCATCAGCAAGAAGGTTCGCGCGGATCCGCGTGGCTGGATCGCGCAGCCCGTCGTGCAGCTCTCGACGGTGCCCACCAAGATCGGTGACCGGTTGGTTCCCCGGCACGTTGACTTGCGGCCGTTCGCGGTCAACGACGGCGACGACGTCTGGGTGTTGCCCGGAGGCTTGACCCGAGTTGCACTGCCGGAGGGTTCGTTGGTGGTCAACTCGAGCCAGGGCGGCGGCAGTAAGGACACCTGGGTGCTCGCCACCCGAACCTCGCAGGAGGAGCAGGAACTGGCAGGCGAGGAGATCGTCAGCGTTCCGCCGGAGTCGCCCATGGTCGAACAGGGCCCGGAGCTGACCATGGACCAGCAGATGAATCAGCAGCAGCAGCAGCAGCAGCAGCAACAACAACAACAACAGCAGCAGGCAACGAACTCGGACTCGAACGGCGGTGGACAGTAAATGCTCGCGCGCAACGCAGAGTCGCTCTACTGGATCGGACGGTACGTCGAGAGAGCGGACGACACGGCCCGCATTCTCGACGTCACCGTCCACCAGCTTCTCGAAGACGCCACGGTCGATCCCGACCATATCTCGCGAGTGTTGTTGCGAGTACTCGGTTTCAAGCACGAGCCGGACGTCTCGCTCGACGTGTGGTCGCTCACCGAGTTGGTGGCCTTCAGCCGTGACGGGCTCGGCTCCATCGTGGACTCGCTGTCCAGCGCACGCGAAAATGCCCGTGGCGCTCGCGAAGTCACGTCGAGTGAGATGTGGGAGTGCCTCAACACCACGTACAACGGACTGAACGAGCGCATCAGGGCGTCCAAGCGCACCGGCCCGGCCGAGTTCTTCAGCTACATCGAAGAGCGGGCCGCGATGTTCGCCGGTCTCGCGGATTCCACTCTCAGTCACGACGACGGCTACCGCTTCCTGTTGCTCGGTCGCTCGGTCGAGCGCATCGACATGATCGTTCGGCTGCTGCTCTCGCGCGCCGGTGACCGGCCGTCGTCGCCTGCGTGGGTCACTGTGCTCCGATCCGCCGGTGCTCACGACACCTACCTGCGCACCTACCGCGGCGCGCTCGACGCTCAGCGAGTTCTCGAATTCATGTTGTTGGACAGGCTCTTTCCGCGTTCGGTGTTCTATGCACTCAACGAGGCGGAACGGTCGCTCGATCAGCTCGACCATCAGCCCAACAGTCGAGTCGGTGCACGGGCCGAGGCTCAGCGGCTACTGGGTCGCGCACGTAGCGAACTCGAATTCCTCCGTCCCGGTGAAATTCTCGACGATCTGCAGGAGCGCCTGCTCTCTCTGCAGGAAACCTGCCGTGAACTCGGTGAGGCGATCTCCAAGCAGTACTTCCACGCCGCTCCGTGGGTTGCGTGGACGGACGCCGGCTCCGGAACATTCGAAGATCAATTGGAAGGTGAACTGTGAGCTGGCGTATGCGTGTCGTACACACCACGGGCTATCAGTACGACGCACCGGTGACCTCGTCCTACAACGAAGCTCGGCTGACGCCGCGAAGTGACAACCGGCAGAACGTGATTCTGAACCGAGTCGAGACGAACCCGGTGACGCGGTCCTACCGCTACACCGACTACTGGGGTACGGCGGTGACGGCGTTCGATCTGCACGCACCGCACACCGAGCTCGAGGTCACCGGATCCTCGGTGGTCGAGACCGATCCTTTCGTCTACCCCGACGAGAACGCGTCCTGGGAAGAGCTGGCCAGCGATCCGGTGACCGACCGTTTCAACGAGGTGCTCGACAACACGGTCTACGTGCCGAAGAACCGTCAGCTTGCGTCGGTGGCGAAAAAGCTCTCGAAGGGATTGCCGCCGCAGGAATCGGTGGTCGAGATCTCGAACTGGGTCAACCAGGAGATGTCGTACGTCCCGGGGACCACCGGGGTGCACACCTCGGCCGTCGAGGCGTGGTCGGAGAAGAAGGGCGTCTGCCAGGACTACGCCCACCTGACTCTGTTGATGCTGCGCAGCATCGGTATCCCCAGCCGGTACGTCTCGGGATACCTGCACCCGAAGAAGCAGGCGGCGATCGGCGCGACCGTCGAGGGCCAGAGCCACGCCTGGATCGAGGCGTGGACCGGTGCCTGGTGGGGCTACGACCCGACCAATGCGATCGCGGTCAACGAGCAGCACGTCTCGGTGGGACTGGGCCGCGACTACGCCGACGTGCCCCCGCTCAAGGGCATCTTCTCCGGCGGCGGTTCGACGGCACTCGACGTCGTCGTCGAAATCACGCGACTGGCCTAGCGTCGTGGGGGGGGGGGGGGGGGGGGGGGGGGGGGGGAAGAAGAGAAACGTAACTCCACTCACCCCCCAACCAACCACAAACCGAAAAACAAACAAAAAGGGGGAGGGCGGG
>NZ_JBNQFW010000004.1:241666-604907 GCF_050321865.1 Rhodococcus sp. IEGM1428
TGGTTTGGTGTTCTTTGTTTGTTTTTTCAAACCTTCTTTTTTTTGTTGTTTTTGTTGTTTTTTTTTTTCGTCTCTCCCCCCCCCCCCCCCCCACGACTCAGTTCCAGCCGAAGTCTCGACGCAATCGAGCTGCGACGGAGTCGAATTGGGGTTTGCTCAGAATCGCGCCCTCGCGGCGGATGCCGTCCTCGGGCACGTCGAGAACGCGATCCAGACGAATCCAGCTCGGTCGGCCCTCGGCGTCCCAGGAACCGGATCCGATCGACTGCCAGTCGCGGTCGCCGTCGCGACTGCTCTGGCTCGACAGCATCAGACCGAGTAGATCGTTGCCCTCGCGCCCGATGACCAACACCGGGCGATCCTTGCCCTGACTGGCGTCTTCTTCGTAGGTCACCCAGGTCCAGACGATCTCACCCGGATCGGCCTTGCCGTCCAGATCGGGGGAGTACTCGATGGTGCGGGCGCGCTGGGCGGTCGGCCTCGTCTGTGACGCGACCGGGCGGCCGGGACGCGGAGCCGGAGCGGACGTGTTCGCTGTCGTGCCACTGATTGCGTCCTTGCCCTTCTGCAGGGCGCCGGACTTCTGCAGTTGACGCAGCAGTCGCGGGCCTTCACGCATCGCGATCTTGCCCAGTTCTTTGCCGAATCTGCTCCAATTGCCAGCCATGCGGCGAGTGTAGCCACCCTGACGTTGCTGCTCACAGCCCAGACTGTGGCGACGTCGAAGCCGGAGTCGGACAGCCGGGGGCGGCGCATCGTTCTCGGCGTGGGACGATGGACACACCCGTTCGCTCATTTCGAACACGCCAGCCGAAGGATACGAGTGCCCAGCTTCGCCGACACGACGTTCACCGATCCGTCCAGGATCAGGAACTTCTGCATCATTGCCCACATCGACCACGGTAAGTCGACGTTGGCGGACCGGATGTTGCAGCTCACGGGCGTCGTCGACGACCGGTCGATGCGCGCGCAGTACCTGGACCGGATGGATATCGAGCGCGAGCGCGGGATCACCATCAAGGCGCAGAACGTACGGCTGCCGTGGGTCGTCGACGGCGAAGAATTCGTGCTGCACCTCATCGACACTCCCGGCCACGTCGACTTCACCTACGAGGTCTCCCGTGCCCTCGAAGCCTGCGAAGGGGCAGTGCTGCTCGTCGACGCCGCTCAGGGCATCGAGGCGCAGACGCTGGCCAACCTGTATCTGGCTCTCGACAAAGAGCTCACCATCATTCCGGTGCTCAACAAGATAGACCTTCCCGCTGCCGACCCGGATCGCTACGCCGCCGAGATCGCACACATCATCGGGTGCGAGGCCGACGACGTACTGCGCGTATCCGGTAAGACCGGTGTGGGTGTGGAAGAACTGCTCAACGAGGTCGTCAAACTGGTCCCGGCTCCGGTCGGCAACCCGGACGGCCCGGCCCGCGCGATGATCTTCGACTCGGTCTACGACACCTACCGCGGCGTCGTCACCTACGTGCGAGTGGTCGACGGCGCGCTCAACCCGCGCGAGAAGGTCACGATGATGTCGACCGGCTCGACGCACGAGTTGCTCGAGGTCGGCATCGTCTCGCCCGATCCCAAGGCCACCAAGGGCTTGGGCGTCGGCGAGGTCGGTTACCTCATCACCGGAGTCAAGGACGTCCGTCAGTCGAAGGTGGGCGATACCGTCACCACCTTCCGGAAGGGCGCAACCGAGCCGCTGACCGGCTACCGCGAGCCTCGGCCGATGGTGTACTCCGGTCTCTACCCGCTCGACGGGTCGGACTACCCGGACCTGCGTGATGCTCTCGAGAAGCTGCAACTGAACGACGCGGCCCTGACCTACGAGCCGGAGACCTCCGTTGCTCTCGGCTTCGGCTTCCGCTGCGGATTCCTCGGGCTGCTGCACATGGAGATCACCCGCGAGCGGCTCGAGCGGGAGTTCAACCTGGACCTGATCTCGACCTCGCCCAACGTGGTCTACCGCGTCGAAATGGAAGACGGTGCCGAGCACATCGTCACCAATCCGTCGTACTGGCCCGAGGGCAAGGCACGGGAAGTGTTCGAGCCGATGGTCAAGTGCACCATAATCTCGCCCAGCGAATTCATCGGCTCCATCATGGAGCTGTGCCAGGGACGACGTGGCGAGCTCGGCGGCATGGACTACCTGTCCGAGACCCGCGTGGAGCTGCGCTACACGATTCCGATGGCCGAGATCATCTTCGACTTCTTCGACATCCTCAAGTCCCGTACCCGCGGATACGCGAGCCTCGATTACGAGGAGATCGGCGAGCAGGCCGGTGCGCTGGTCAAGGTCGACATCCTGCTGCAGGGGGAGGCCGTGGACGCGTTCTCGGCGATCGTGCACAAGGACAATGCCGCGGCCTACGGCAACAAGATGACGACCAAGCTCAAAGAACTGATTCCGCGTCAGCAGTTCGAGGTGCCGATCCAGGCCGCCATCGGATCGCGCATCATCGCGCGCGAGAACATCCGTGCGATCCGAAAGGACGTGCTGGCCAAGTGCTACGGCGGCGACATCAGCCGTAAGCGCAAGCTGCTCGAGAAGCAGAAAGAGGGCAAGAAGCGCATGAAGACGATCGGTCGCGTCGAGGTACCGCAGGAAGCCTTCGTCGCCGCACTGTCCTCGGAATCTTCGTCGGACAAGCCCAAGAAGTAGCGCAGGCACGCGCTCTGGCAACTTCGAGGTGCCTTCGCTCATATCGAAGTAGCTGTGAAACAACCTTTTCCAGCCCCGCACCGTGTTCTCGGTGCGGGGCTGGTCTCGTTGTCGGTGGTTATGTGATGTGGGGGCCGGCTCGGGCGTGGGATTGTCGGGGTTGTCGGTAGGGGTCGACGGTCGCCGGTGGTACGAACCAGGGGTGGTTGTCGGCGGCGATGAACACTTCCCAGTCACTGTGGTGGATCAGTCGGTGGTGGAATCCGCAGAGCAGGACGAGATTGTTCATGTCGGTGGGTCCGCCGTCGGTCCAGTGCCAGATGTGGTGGCCCTCTGTCCAGGCGGCGGGTTTGCCGCAGCCTGGGAAGGCGCACCCGTGGTCGCGGGCGGTGAGGGCGCGTTTCTGTTTCGCGTTCACGGTGCGGGCGGTGCGTGCGAGGTTGATCGGGGAACCGTTCTCATCCATGACGATGGCGGTGAGGAGGCAGTCGCAGGCCAGTTGCCCGGACGTATTGCGGGAGAGTGGCCCCATCCACGGCAGCCACCCGACGGTGGTGCCGTCGCCGAACAAGTCGCGATACGCGCCGCGATCGGCGGTGGCTGGCCGGCTGTCGTTGTCGGATTCGGTTGCGATGCTGCCATTCTCAGAGTCAGAGTCGCTGTCGGCGTTCATGGTGCTGCGGAGGTCGGTGAGATCGCGGAGGCTGATGTGTAGGTTGAGGTGCGGTTTTTCGCCGCCTTCGGTGGGTCGGTTGCTGGAGGCGAGGTAGCGGTCGAGGATGTGTCCGAAGGCGTCGGCGCGGCGTTTGGCGGGGCCGCGTTCGTCTTGAGTGCCGTCGGCGGCGGGCTGGGGTTCGGTGAGCTGTGAGAGTGCGGTGAGCAGTTTTTCTCCGGTGACAGCGTCGAAGTCGGCCTTGAGCACCAGCCGCCCGTTGAGGGTTGTGGAGGCGAAGAGTTCGTTGCGGTCGGTGGCCTCGGGGGGTGGTTTCTTGCTGCCGTAGGTGTCCTCGAGTTTGGTGATCGCTTCGCGGATGCGGCCGGTACGTGCGCCGGGTCCGCTCGCAGCCTTGATCATGGCGGCGCGGGCGATGTCCTGGCCTTCTTGCGGGAGGTTCTTCGGTGGTGTTTCGGCGAAGGCGAGGATCAGAGCGGCATGGTCGACGGACATGACGCCCGTGTTCACGGCGTCGGCGATGTCGGGGAAGTTCTTCAGTCCGCGGGCGAGGGCGACGATCTTGGTCGCTTTACTGGGGGTGAGCAGGGTGGTGGAGGTGAGCCAACCGGCGGGCCCGGGGAATCCGAGCTTCTCGCGGGAGACGCGAGTATCGATCTCGGCGACGAGGGCGATACGTCGGGCTTCGAGCAACTGGATTCGGTGGGAGACATCAGCAGAGTCGGCGAGGAGTTCTGCCTCGCTCAGTTGCCAGATCTCCGTTGTCATGGATCAAGTATATCGAACATGCGTTCGACTGACAATGATAGTCGAATCGAAAACTATTGCCCTGCAGAAGGATTCGATATCGCGATTCTGTCGGTGGCGTGTGGTAGCGGACGCATGTCGGGTGCGACAGACGAGGCCGTGGCCGGCGAGTACATTTCGAACCTGTGACTACGCCGATCTTGAAGCAGCTCCGTGTGCCCGTCGTCGGTGCGCCCATGGCGGGTGGCCCGAGTACTCCCGAACTCGCTCGCGCGGTCTCGGAGGCGGGTGGGCTCGGCATGATCGCGGGCGCATTACTGACACTTGAGGCCTTTGCAGCGCAGATCGATTCGGTTCGAGGACTGCCGTTCGGCGTCAACCTCTTTCTGCCGGAGGAACCGTCCGGTGCCGACGTGGCGTCCTATGCCGAACACCTGGCGTCCTGGTTCGAGCGGTTCGATGCCGAACCGGGGGAGCTGCTGCGACGAGACGACTTCTACGCCGAGAAGTTCGCATGGCTGCTCGAGCACCCGGTACCGCTGGTCTCGAGCACGTTCGCGACGTTCGACGCGGACGAGGTAGCCCAGCTGCACGCAGTCGGAACCGAGGTGTGGGCCACCGTCGCCACCGCGTCCGACGCGTCGGTGGCCACCGCCAACGGCGTCGACGCTCTCGTTGTGCAGGGACCCGAAGCCGGTGGGCATCGAGGTACGTTCGACGGGTCGGCCCCGGAGGAGCCGTTGGCCGAGCTGCTCGTTGCGGTCCGCGAGATCTCGGAACTCCCTCGCATCGCAGCGGGTGGTTTGATGGACGGCAACGACATTGCGCCACTGTTGGATTCGGGTGCAGCCCATGCCGCGCAGCTCGGGACTGCCTTCCTGAACACGCCTGAGGCCGGCACCAAACCAGTCCACCGCGAACAGCTGACACTGGCTCCGAACACCGCAGTGACGAGGGCCTTCTCCGGCCGTCCTGCGCGGGGTCTGGTGAACGAGTTCATGCACGCGAACTCGGACGCTGCACCGCTGGCGTATCCCGATCTGCATTACCTGACCGCGCCGATGCGCGCGAAGGCCGCAGCAGCGGGTGACCCGTCGGGACTGTCGATGTGGGCCGGGACCGGCCATCGCCGCGCTCAGGCCGAGCCCGCCGCCGAGCTGATCGCCGAATGGGCGAGACAACTCGGCCGCTGAAACCACACGCAGCGACTACCGAACTTCCCGGTCAGGGGTTGGCGTGGGCGGGCTGGAAGTGTCCGGACGCCTGGGCTTCTTCGGCCCGGATGACGTGCACCACTGCGTTGATGAGGGCAAGGTGGGTGAACGCCTGCGGGAAGTTGCCGAGGTGACGGCCGGTGCGGTGGTCGATCTCCTCGGCGTAGAGCTTGAGCGGGCTCGCGTAGCCGAGTAGACGTTCGCAGAGGTGCTTCGCTCGGGGCAGTTCGCCGATTTCCACCAGGGCAGAGACCAGCCAGAACGAGCAGATCGTGAACGTTCCTTCCTCGCCGGCCAAGCCGTCGTCGGTGGTGTCGGTTCGGTAGCGCAGAACCAATCCGTCCTCGGTCAACTCGTCGGCGATGGCGAGCACCGTGGCACGGATTCGCTCGTCGTCGGCCGGCAGGAATCGCAGCAGCGGTGCCAGCAGCAACGACGCGTCCAGCGACGGGTCGCCGTAGCGCTGCGTCAGCACTCCGCGTGAGTCGGTGCCGTTTTCGAGAATGTCGGCCTTGATCTCGTCCGCGATCTCGTTCCACTGGTCCGAGTAGTCCTGCTCGCCATGGATGTCGGCGAGCTTGGCACCGCGATCGAGCGCGACCCAACACATGAGCTTCGAGGACGTGAAGTGCTGCGGTTCGCCGCGCACCTCCCAGATGCCACGGTCCGGTTTGCGCCAGTTGGCGATCGCTTCCTCGACCTGACGTTTGAGTAGCGGCCACAGGAATTCCGGGACGTGCTCACGTGACTTCACGTGCAGGTACACCGAGTCGAGCATGGTGCCCCAGATGTCGTGCTGCTCTTGGTCGTAGGCCCCGTTGCCGATGCGTACCGGCCGCGCGCCGTCGTATCCGGACAGGTGCGGTAGCTCGCTCTCGTCGAGGGTCTTCTCGCCGCCGATGCCGTACATCACCTGCAGCGGATTGACCTCGCCGTTCGCCGTCGTCGCCACGTCCGACATGAACGCGAAGAAGTCGTTGGCTTCACGGTCCAGTCCGAGCGTGTAGAGGCCCCACAGTGCGAATGTCGAATCGCGGACCCAGGTGTAGCGGTAGTCCCAGTTGCGTTCTCCGCCCGGTGTTTCCGGGAGCGACGTGGTCGATGCCGCCAGCAGGGCACCGGTGGGCGCGTAGGTCAGGCCCTTGAGCGTCAACGCGCTGCGCTGCAGGTATCCCCGCCACGGGTGGTCGGGGAACCGGCCGATGGTGATCCACTGCCGCCAACACTCGGAGGTGCGCCACATCTTCTCCGCGGCTTCCTCGAAGGTTTGCGGCGAAGGAAGATCGGACCAGGACAGAGCGACGAACACATTGTCGCCCTCCGTCATTCGCGTTCGGGCCCGAGCCTCACGGCCCTCGATGCCGATCCGAAGATTGGTGGTCAACTTCAGCGTGGGCTGGTCACCGTCCGCGCTCGCCTCGCAGGTTGCGGTGGTCTCCTCGTACACCTTGCCGGTGTACTCCCAGTTCGCGGGTGCCCGGTGGTAGTCGAAGGCGGGCTCGCAGCTCATCTCCAATTCGACTGTGCCGCTCACGCATTTGATGGTGCGCAGCAGTATGTGTTCGGCATCCCAGTCGCTCGGTGCGCGCTTGTGGGTGCGAGAGCGTTGATCTGTGTTGTGCCACGGCCCCATGACGAGGGCGTCGCGCACGATCAACCAGCCGGTCTCGGTCTGCCACGTGGTTTCGACGATCAGACCGCCGGGCAGGTAGCGCCGCGCCGCGGGGACCGACTGGCCGTAGGGGCCGACGCGAAAGTGACCGGCGCTGCGATCGAGAATCGCTCCGAAGATGCTGGGGGAGTCCGGCCGGGGCACGCACATCCACTCGACGGATCCGTTCCGCGCGATCAGACAGGTGGTCTCGCAGTCCGAGAGGAACGCGTAGTCGTCGATCGGCGGAAAGGCGCTGCGGTAGGACGTCAGGGTGGACACCGGTGCGTCGGTACTGCCCAATGCTCCCTGAACTTCGATCCCGCCCAACTCTGGGTGCCCAGATCCCATCGCGGGCTCGTCGGCCACCGGAGGCACGGGCGAAACATCTTCGAATGCCGTCATGGCGTAATCATCGACGTAACGGTGGCAGTCGTCCACTGCTGGTCGTCGATCGGCGTGGCGTGGGCACCGGACGCGCTGGTTTAAGCTGCGAGGGTGGAACCGGTTGCGCGATGGTGGGACGGCGTCGAACTGTGGGTGACGGGCCTGCCGTTCGTACCGCAGGCGATCGTCGTGCTGCTGTTCATCGTGCCGACGGCGTTCCTGCTGGCACGGGTGTTCGATCGCCTCCTCGCGGTGGTCCTGCGCCTGCTCGGTCGCGACGCCCGCGCTGCTCGCGAGGCGGAGTCGACGGCTGCCGCCTCCACCACGACGAAGGATGGACAGTAATGCCACGGTCTCGGGTAACGCTGGCGCTGATCGCGCTGCTGGTGCTGGTTGTCATCGCCTGGCTGCTCACTCGGTAGGGCCTCGTCGCCACGGCTCGGCCGACGGCTGCGCCGTCGAGTCACCGGGCGCGTCCGCTGAATTAGAGTCCGTCCGAAACCTCTGCTAGATTTCTGACCGTGTCTTCTGCCGCCGAGTACCGCGTCCGCCATCAGTTGGCGTTGATTGCTGTCGGCATGTTGGCAGTCGCCGATATCGACTGTTGTTGATTCTTTCCTCAGTCGAATCGATTCCTCGGGTCGCCTAGGTCCTAGCGTGCTGTGCGCCTGCTCGGGGCCCAGCTCTCCCCGGCCCTGGGCTGGGGAGGATCTCTTGAATCTTCGTTGCGGGTTTCGGTCTCGCCTCGGTTCGACTGTCCTCCTGTCCGTTCTTCCCAGTCTCTTCTTCGTCACATCACGAAAGGCCACTCCACAATGAGGCATAGTTCTCGTAACCTCCTGACCACGTTCGCGGCTGTGGGAACTCTGCTACTGACCGCCTGCGGTGGCGGCTCGAGCGATGCTGTCGGTGGCGGATCGGACACCGCCAGCGGTCCTGCCTTGACTCTCGTGGGATACGCCGTCCCCAAGAACGGTTGGGACGCAATCGGTCCCGCTTTCGCAGCGACCGAGGACGGCGAAGGAACCGCCATCAACGCCGACTACGGCGCATCGGGAAACCAGTCTCGCAAGGTGGCCGACGGTGCACCCGCCGACATCGTCAACTTCTCGGTCGAACCCGATGTCACCCGACTCGTCAAGGCCGGCAAGGTCGATGAGGACTGGAACCAGAACGCTTACGGCGGAGTGCCGTTCGGCTCCGTGGTGACCATCGTCGTGCGCGAGGGCAACCCGAAGAACATTCGTACCTGGGACGACCTGATCAAGCCCGACGTACAGGTCATCAGTCCGAGTCCGCTCAGCTCCGGCTCGGCCAAGTGGAATCTCCTTGCTCCGTATGCGGCGAAGAGCAACGGCGGCCAGGACAAGCAGGCCGGTCTCGACTTCGTCCGTACCCTCGTCTCCGACCATTTCCCGGTTCAGCCCGAATCCGGCCGCGCGGCAACCGAAGCCTTTCTGCAGGGCCAGGGTGACGCACTGCTGAGCTACGAGAACGAGGCGCTGCTGATCGAGGAACAGGGACAGAAGGTGGAGCACGTCGACGTTCCCGTCACGTTCCGCATCGACAATCCCGTGGCAGTGATCAACAGCAGTGCCAACCTCGATCGAGCCAATGCTCTGAACGATTTCGTCTACACCGACGAGGGGCAGAAGATCTGGGCCGAGGCAGGCTTCCGGCCGACGAACCCGGACATCGCCTCGGAGTACTCCGACAAGTTCTTCACCCCCGAAAAGCTCTACACCATCGACGATCTCGGTGGCTGGACGCAGGTCGACGCCGACCTGTTCGGCGACAACGGCGCAATCACGACGATCTATCAGGAAAGTACTCGGTAGAGATCGATGCCATCTTCGACCACCGAAACCGCAACTGCGGGTTCGCCAGTCCCGCCCGGTACGAGACCTCGGTTTCGTGCCGGGCGGGAAGGCCGAAAGTTCAGGGGCCCTGGGTCGGTGGGGCCGCTCGGTCTCGGGGTCGCCGTGTTGTGGCTCAGCGTCATCGTGCTGCTTCCGTTGGCCGCGTTGACGGTTCAGTCGTTCGACGACGGTCTGGCCGGCTTCTGGGATGCGATAACCGTGCCGCGTGCCCTGGCCACATTCAAGGTCACCCTCTTGGTGTCCGTCGCGGCCGCAGTGATCAATCTGTTCCTGGGCACCCTCATCGCGTGGGTCCTCGTGCGGGACGAGTTTCCGGGTAAACGATTCGTCAACGCCTTGATCGATCTGCCGTTCGCATTGCCGACCATCGTCGCCAGTTTGGTGTTGCTGTCTCTTTACGGACCGGCGAGTCCGATCGGGCTGGTGTTCAACGCAACCAAGCCCGCGGTCATTGTCGCTCTGCTGTTCGTCACGTTGCCGTTCGTGGTGCGTGCGGTGCAACCGGTGCTGATCGAGTTGGACAAAGACGTCGAGGAGGCGGCCGCGTCGCTCGGAGCCAACAACTGGACCATCTTCCGACGCATCGTTCTGCCGGTGTTGTTGCCGGCAGTGCTGTCGGGCGGGGGCCTGGCGTTCGCCCGCGCGATCGGGGAGTTCGGCTCGGTGGTGCTCATCGGCGGCAACATCCCCAACGACACTCAGGTGGCGTCGCAGTACATTCGCGAGCTGATCGAGTACGACCGCCCGATCGACGCCGCAGCTATCTCGGTGGTGCTGTTGGCTATTGCGTTTGCAGTGCTTTTCGTGCTTCGCATCATCGGAAACCGGCTGGCCAGACGAGAGGAGCAGCTCTCGTGAAGATCAGCCTCCCGGTCAAACTGTCCCTGCGCACGATTGCGTTGATCTATCTCGCCGTACTCGTGCTCTTTCCGCTCGCCGCCATCCTGTATCGAACCTTCGAGGACGGCGTCGTGTCGTTCTTCGAGCAGATCACCACTCCTGCGGCGCAATCGGCCCTGCAACTGTCACTGCTGATCGTTGCCATCGTGGTACCGATCAACGTCGTCTTCGGTGTGGTCACCGCGTTGGCGTTGGTACGAGGGCGGTTCCGCGGTAAAGGCGTACTCGAGGCGATCGTCGATCTGCCTTTCGCGGTGTCGCCGATCATCACCGGTGTCGCGCTGATTCTGCTGTGGGGTGCCAACGGGTGGTTCGGAGGAGTGGAAAGTCTCGGCTTCAAGGTGATTTTCGCACTTCCCGGCATGGTGATAGCGACCATCTTCGTGACGCTGCCGTTCGTCGTGCGCGAAGTCGAACCGGTTCTGTACGAGATCGGCGAAGAGCAGGAAGAAGCAGCATCGACCTTGGGTGCAAGCTCCTGGCAGACGTTCTGGCGCATCACCCTTCCGGCGATCCGATGGGGCCTGACCTACGGTGTCGTACTCACAGTCGCTCGGTCGCTCGGCGAGTTCGGTGCCGTCATCATGGTCTCGACCAACCTCCCCGGCATTTCGCAAACACTGACGTTGCTGGTCAATTCACGCTACGAGGACTTCAATCAACAGGGCGCATACGCCGCGTCCACACTGCTGATGGCGATCGCCGTCATCGTGCTGTTGCTGATGACGGTTCTCGACAAGAAGAGGACGAAGTAATGACCGAGAAATCCTCCGAGATCGAGATCTCCGTTGTCGGTGCCAACAAGCACTACGGCGATTTCGCAGCTCTCGACAACGTCAGCATCGACATCCCCAAGGGATCGTTGACGGCGCTGCTCGGCCCCAGTGGCTCGGGCAAGTCCACTCTGCTGCGCTCGATCGCCGGCCTCGAACAACTCGACTCGGGTCGGGTGGTGCTCGCCGGCGAGGACGTGACGTGGGTCAGTCCGCAGCGACGCGAGATCGGCTTCGTCTTCCAGCACTATGCGGCGTTCAAACACCTCACGGTGCGAGACAACGTCGCGTTCGGTCTGCAGATCCGGAAACGGCCCAAGGCCGAGATCGCCAAGAAGGTCGACGAGCTGCTCGAGATCGTCGGGCTGGCCGGCTTCCAGACTCGCTACCCGGCGCAGCTCTCCGGTGGACAGCGCCAGCGCATGGCGCTGGCTCGCGCCCTCGCGGTCGACCCACAGGTGCTCCTGCTCGACGAGCCCTTCGGCGCGCTCGACGCCAAGGTCCGCGCCGATCTACGGACGTGGCTGCGCCGCCTGCACGACGAGGTGCACGTCACCACTGTTCTGGTGACTCACGACCAGGAGGAGGCCCTCGACGTCGCGGATCGGATCGCGGTGCTCAACAAGGGCCGGATAGAGCAGGTCGGCACCCCGGAGGATCTGTACGACCGTCCGGCCAACAACTTCGTGATGTCGTTCCTGGGCCAGGTCGCGAAGCTGAACGGACTTCTCGTGCGGCCGCACGATATTCGCGTCGGGCGTGATCCTTCGTTGGCGCAGGCCCAGGCCAGTGGTACCGCAGAATCGGCCGGTGTGACGCGTGCCGTCGTCAAGCGCGTGGTGCATCTCGGCTTCGAGGTGAAGGTCGAGCTCGAGAACGCGGCCACGGGTGAACTGTTCGCCGCGCAGATCACTCGCGGTGACAGTGAGGCCCTCGGTCTTCGTGAGGGCGAGACCGTCTACGTGCGAGCGACTCGGGTGCCGACGATCGCCGACGCCACCGATGCGGCGCGGGCAACTGCCGAGTCGTAGCGCCGCGATACCAGTTCGGCCAGACCCGGGTGAGCTCCGATCACGTCGGCGTGCATCACATCCGGTCGGTCAGACAGTGATGCTTCGATCCGATCGGTGAGCAGTCCCGGGGCCAGGAACCACGGTGCCACGACGATTCGAGTGGCACCCATCGTGTGCAGGTGCGCGACGGCGTCCTCGGGGGACGGCTCGACGGACGTGGCAAAACAGGTCACGGCACCGGCCCAGCCAGTCCCGGCGAGCAATTTCTGGGCGATCACTCGGGTGCGCTGATTCGCCGGTGAAGCAGAGGATCCGACCGCAGCCAGTGCGATGCCCACAGTCGGATCGTCCAGTACGACACCGGTATCGAGGATGCGGTCACGCACTGCTTCGATCAGCAGGCGGTCGTCGCCCAGCACGTCGGCCTGCACGATCGACACGTGCCGATGCCGGGTGCGTGCGTCGGCCAGCAGCTCCGGCAGGTCGACCTTGGCGTGAAAGGCCTTGCCCAGCAACAACGGGACGCTGACGATGCGGGTGTGTCCAGCGTCGACCACGGCGTCCACGACGTGCCCGACGCCGGGCTCGGTGAGGTCCAGGAACGCGACGCGTACGTCCAGATCCGGTCGCCGCCGACGTAGGACGTCGACGGCGCGATGGATCGCTGCGCCGGAGCGCGGGTCACGACTGCCGTGGGCAACCGCGATCAGTGCGGTCACGCCGGAACTGCCGACCCCAGCTCGACTGCAGCCAGAGCGTTGCCGACAAGCCCGGCGGCCAGTGTGTTGCCGCCTGCAGGATCGATGAGCAGGAAGCTGCCGGTGTGCCGATTGACGGCGTAGTCGTCCGCCACGATGGGTTCTGCGACCCGCACCGAGATGCGGCCGATCTCGTTGAGCTCCAACGATTCCGGGCTTTCCTGTGCGGTGAGCTGCTGTTCGTCGAACCGCTCGATCAAAGTGCCGACGATGGCCTGGGTGGTGCGAGTGCCGTGCTTGAGCAACAGGCGAGCGCCTGGGCGAAGGGGCTTCTCTGCCAGCCAACACACGGTGGCCTCGAAATCACCGATCGGCTCCGGTGCGTCCTGCGGGGAGGCGATGGTGTCGCCGCGCGAGACGTCGACGTCGTCGGCGAGGACGAGGGTGACACTGCGTCCAGCGTGAGCCGTGCGCAATTCGCCGTCCGCAGTATCGATGCGCTCGACCGTGGTTCTGGTACCGGAGGGCAGAATGACGACCTCGTCGCCGACGTCCACGGTGCCGGCCGCCACCTGCCCGGCGTACCCGCGATAGTCGGGGAAGTCGGCTGTGCGAGGCCGGATCACGTACTGCACTGGGAAACGAAGACCGACGCGGTGCGGTTCGGCGTCGACCGGAACCGACTCGAGGTGTTCGATGAGGGTGGGTCCGTCGTAGTACGGGGTCTTGTCGGACTTCACCGCGACGTTGTCGCCGTGCAGTGCGGACACCGGAATTTCGATGACGTCCTCGGTGGACCAGCCGAGTGAGGAGGTCAGCGAATTGAACTCGGCCGAGATCTCGGCGAAGACGGTCGCGGGGTCCTCGACCAGATCGATCTTGTTGACGGCCAGCACCAGGCGCGGAACGCCCAGGAGGGCCAGAACCGCTGCATGCCTGCGGGTCTGAGTGATCACGCCTTTGCGGGCGTCGACGAGCAGGATGACCAACTGCGCCGTCGACGCGCCCGAGACGGTGTTGCGGGTGTACTGCACGTGGCCCGGAGTATCGGCCAGTACGAAGGAGCGATTGGGCGTCGCGAAGTAGCGGTAGGCAACGTCGATCGTGATGCCCTGCTCTCTCTCGGCGCGCAGACCGTCGACGAGGAGAGACAGATCCGGCGTGGCGAGTCCTTTGTCCACCGAAGCCCGCGTGACGGCATCGATCTGGTCTGCCAGAACGGATTTCGTGTCGTACAACAGCCGTCCGACGAGGGTCGACTTACCGTCGTCGACGCTACCTGCGGTGGCGAGGCGAAGAAGCTGCGTTCCTGTGCTGCTCATCAGAAGTATCCTTCTCGTTTGCGATCTTCCATGGCAGCCTCGGAGACGCGGTCGTCGCCGCGAGTGGCTCCGCGTTCGGTCAGTCGAGATGCGGCGACCTCGGCGAGGATCGCTTGGTTGTCGGCGGCTTCGGACAGCACGGCACCGGTGGTGGATCCGTCGCCGACGGTGCGGTAGCGCACCGAGAGGGTCTGCAGCTCCTCGTTCTCGGCCGGCCCGCCCCATACACCGGGCGTCATCCACATGCCGTCGCGCTGGTACACGGGGCGCTGATGCGCGTAGTAGATGCTCGCCAGTTCCACGTCGTCACGCGCGATGTAGCGCCAGATGTCGAGCTCGGTGAAGTTGCTGAGCGGGAACACGCGCACCTGCTCGCCGGGGGAATGCCTGCCGTTGTACAGATTCCACAGTTCGGGGCGCTGCTTCTTCGGCTCCCACTGACCGAATGCGTTGCGCAGCGAGAAGATTCGCTCCTTGGCGCGGGCTCGTTCCTCGTCGCGTCGCGCACCGCCGAAGACTGCGTCGAATCTGTTCTCGGAGATCGCGTCGAGAAGAGGCACGGTCTGCAGCGGGTTGCGGATGCCGTCGGGACGCTCGGTGAGGCGGCCGTCGGCGAGGTACTCCTCGACGCTGGCCACGTGCAGGCGCAGATTGTACTTGGCGACCACGTGATCGCGGAAGTCCAGCACCTCCTGCAGGTTGTGCCCGGTGTCGACGTGCAGCAGCGCGAACGGCAGGGGAGCGGGCCAGAACGCCTTGATCGCCAGGTGCAGCAGGACGGTCGAGTCCTTGCCGCCGGAGAACAGGATGACGGGGCGCTCGAACTCGCCCGCCACCTCACGGAATATGTGGATGGCTTCGGATTCGAGTGCGTCGAGGGTGTCGAACCGATCTGCATCGAGATGGGTTCGGCCGACGGTGGCCGAGGTGAGGTCGAGTGTCATGAGGCGTGCAACCCGCATTCGGTCTTGGCCTTGCCGGCCCAACGACCGCTACGTGGGTCGGCGCCGGGGGCTGGTTTGACGGTGCACGGTGCGCACCCGATGGACGGATACCCCTCGTCGACGAGGGGATTGACCAGTATCGAATGTTCGTCGATGTAGGCCTGCATCTGCTCGTCCGACCACGGTGCGATCGGGTTGATCTTCACCAGGCCGAAGGCGTCGTCGAAAGAGATGAGTGGGGCGTTGGCCCGGGTGGGGGCCTCGACCCGACGGATGCCGGTGACCCACGCGCTGTAGTTCGCCAGCTCCTTCTTCAAGGGCGCGACCTTGCGCATAGCGCAGCAGCGATTGGGCTCGCGGGCGAACAGGTCCTTGCCCTCGATCGAATCCTGTTCTGCGACAGTCTTCTCGGCGCGGGCGTTGACGACGTGAACACCGTAGACGGCCTCGACGGCGTCGCGCGTTCCGATGGTCTCGGCGAAGTGGTAGCCGGTGTCGAGGAACAGCACGTCCACACCCGGGTGAACCTGTGCAGCGAGGTGAACGAGAACCCCGTCCTGCATGTTGGAGGCAACGATGAAGTCGTTACCGAAGTTGTCCTCGGTCCACTGCAGCAGCTCCAGTGGGCTGGCACCGTCGAGTTCACGGGCACCGCGCTCGGCGATGTCCTTCAGTTCCTCTACCGTCAAATTCAGCCTGGTACTCATCGCAAATCCGCCTCGTCTGCTCGCACGGCCCACTGAGCGAACCGTTCGCCGTCCTCGCGGTGCTTGTCGAAATTGCGCACCACTCTGTCGATGTAATCTCCCAGCTCGGAGCTGTTGACCTTGTGCTGGCGCAACTTCCGGCCGAACGCACTGTCCAGACCGAGGCTGCCTCCGAGATGAACCTGGAAACCCTCGATCTGATTCCCGGCTCCGTCGTCGACCAACTGACCCTTGAAGCCGATGTCTGCGATCTGAGACCGCGCGCACGAGTTGGGGCAGCCGTTGATGTTGATCGTGATCGGAACGTCGAGTCGACTGTTGATGTCGGACAAGCGCTCTTCGAGCTCGGGGACGAGAACCTGTGAGCGCTTGCGGGTTTCGGCGAACGAGAGCTTGCAGAATTCGATGCCGCTGCACGCCATCAGGTTCTTGCGCCAGTGCGAGGGCCGGGCAGGCAGGCCCAGCGCATCGAGGTCGGAGATGAGCTGCTCGAGCGTCTCGTCCGGAACATCGAGGACGATCAGCTTCTGGTACGGCGTGAACCGGACGCGATCCGACCCTGCCTTCTCCGCAGCGTCGGCGACGGCGGCGAGGATGGTGCCGGACACGCGGCCCGCGATGGGTGCAACACCGACGGCGTTGAGCCCGTTCTTGAGCTTCTGGATCCCGACGTGATCACGGGGCCGAGCGGGCTTCTCGGGCGCCGGGCCGTCGATGAGCTTGCGGTGCAGGTACTCGTCCTCGAGGACCTGGCGGAACTTCTCGATGCCCCAGTCCTTGATGAGGAACTTCAGGCGCGCCTTGGTGCGAAGCCGGCGGTAGCCGTAGTCACGGAAGATCGAGACGACGCCTTCCCAGACGTCGGGAACGTCCGCGAGCGGAACCCAGACGCCGACTCGCTGCGCGAGCATGGGGTTGGTGGACAGTCCGCCGCCGACCCACAGGTCGAGGCCTGGTCCGTGTTCGGGATGTACGACGCCGACGAATGCGCAGTCGTTGATCTCGTGCACCACGTCCTGCAATCCCGAGATCGCCGTCTTGAACTTGCGCGGCAGGTTCGAGTACTCGGGCTTGCCGATGTAGCGCTCGACGATCTCGTCGATGGCCGAGGTGGGGTCGAGGATCTCGTCGACGGCCTCACCCGCGAGCGGGGAACCGAGCACCACGCGTGGGCAATCGCCGCACGCCTCGGTGGTCTTCAACCCGACGGCTTCGATCCGACGCCAGATCTCGGGGACGTTCTCGACCTCGACCCAGTGGAATTGCACGTTCTCACGGTCGGACAGGTCGGCGGTGTCTCGACCGAACTCCTTCGAGATCTGCGCCAGAGTGCGCAGCTGCTCGAGATTCAGTGCGCCCGCGTCGCAGCGGATGCGCATCATGAAGTACTTGGCCTCGAGCAGGTCGATGTTGTCGTCACCGGTGAAGGTGCCGTCGTACCCCTGCTCACGCTGGGTGTATAGACCCCACCAGCGGAAGCGGCCGCGAAGGTCGCCCTTGTCGATGCTGTCGAAGCCTTGCTTGGAATAGATGTTCTCGATGCGGGCACGCACGTTGAGCGGGTTGTCGTCCTTCTTGGACTGCTCGTTGGCGTTCAGTGGCTCCCGGTAACCCAGTGCCCACTGGCCCTCGGCTCGACGCTTGGTCGGCCGCGGCGTGCGCTCCCGTGGTGTGGCGGAGGCAGCGTCGGTGGTCGCGTCGCTGGTCGACGACATGCATTGCTCCTGCATCTTCTGTGCTGGCCGGCTTCCGTGCTGGCATTCTTCGGGTCGTCGCGCGAGGCGCTCGCGACACGAGTGGGAAGCCGGTGGATCGAATGGACGTGCTCGAAGGAGGCTGGGTCAGCAGCCGGTCGTGTGTCGACACGACGCGCTGCAGACACGGCCGAGATCGACATGGCGGCGCGCCACGAGTCGAATTCCTGAGTCGGTCACGGGTGCCATTGTGCCACGTCATCGGGGCGACGGAAGACCGCGGCGGCTATTTACCCCGATTTCGGGGTAAATAGGCTGGCAGGGCTGCTGCGATTGCTCTCGGCGGCGGGTGGGGAGAAGGGCCTGCACTCTCTGGGAGACTGGAGACCGTGAATACCGTCGTACCCGTCCCGTCCACCTTCGAGTTGCCGATCGAGGCGTTCGACGGCGTGGGGGACCGGGCATTCGGGATCTACGTGCACGTTCCGTTCTGCGCCACGCGATGCGGCTACTGCGACTTCAATACCTACACGGCTGGGGAACTCGGTACGTCGGCGTCGCCGCAGTCGTGGTTGGAGGGTCTGCGCCGGGAACTCGACATCGCCGCGGGTCTCATCGAGGCGGGAACGGGTCGCGTTCCGACGGCCGACACCGTCTTTGTCGGCGGTGGCACACCGTCGCTGCTCGGGGGCGACGGGTTGGCCGACGTACTCGGCGCGGTCCGGTCGAGTTTCGGCGTCACCGACGGCGGCGAGGTGACCACCGAATCGAACCCGGAATCGACGTCTCCGGAGTTCTTCGACCGACTCCGCACCGCGGGCTTCACCCGGGTCTCGCTCGGAATGCAGTCCGCTGCACCGCATGTGCTCGCAGTTCTCGATCGCACCCACACGCCAGGTCGAGCGGTCGCTGCGGCGAAGGAGGCTCGCGCGGCCGGGTTCGAGCACGTCAACCTCGATCTCATCTACGGCACTCCGGGCGAGCGAGACAGCGACCTCGATCAATCTCTTGCCGCCGTGCTCGAGGCCGGCGTCGACCACGTCTCGGCGTACGCGCTGATCGTCGAGGACGGCACGGCCATGGCCCGCAAAGTGCGCCGCGGTGAGCTGCCCGCCCCGGACGACGACGTGCTGGCGAGCCGATACGAACGCATAGACAGGGCTCTGAACGCAGCAGGCCTTTCCTGGTACGAGGTGTCGAACTGGGCCACCGATGCCGACGCGCAGTGCCGCCACAACATCGGCTACTGGGACGGCGGCGACTGGTGGGGCGCGGGCCCGGGCGCACACAGCCACATCGGCGGCACCCGGTTCTGGAACGTCAAACACCCGGCGGCATACGCCGATCGCCTGGCCACCGGGGCGCTGCCGGTGCACGGCAGCGAATTACTCAGCGCCGAGGATCGACACCTGGAGGAGCTGATGTTGACCGTCCGACTCCGCACGGGAGTGCCGGTGAGCGTGCTCGGGCCGGCCGAGCGCACCGCTGCCGAACAGGCGGTCGTAGACGGGTTGATGTCGGCGCAGGGTGACCGTCTCGTGCTGACCGACCGAGGACGATTGCTCGCCGACGCGGTAGTGCGCAGCATCGCAGCGGCCTGAGCTGACAGGCACTCGGACTGTCAGACACCGGGACTATCAGGCACTGAGGGCGTCGTAATCGAACACTCTGGCGTGCAACACCGTTCGGTTCCGCAGTGCTGCACGCACGGCTCGGTGCAGACCGTCTTCGAGATAGATGACGCCGCGGAACTGCACGGCGTGGGGGAAGAGATCGCCGTAGAAGGTGGAGTCCTCGGACAGCAATCGGTCGAGTTCGAGCACCTTTGTCGTGGTGACGATCTCGTCCAATCGGAGCTGGCGTGGCGGGATTCTCGACCAGTCGCGGATGGACAGGCCGTGCTCGGGGTACGGCTTACCGTCACGAACACCCTTGAAGATCATCGCGAGCCCCGAGCCGTTGGACCGAATCGAAAGAACGTTTCCACCCGGACCACAGTAAGGCCTTGCACGAGCATGCGTACCTCGGCTACTAGACTCGAGCGACGATTGGAAACGAGAACGGAGGTGGGCACCGATGTCGAGCACCGACGACAGGCGGTTCGAGGTTCTACGAGCGATCGTGGCGGACTACGTGTCCACCCAGGAACCCGTCGGTTCACGGGCGTTGGTCGAGCGACACAACCTCGGCGTGTCGAGTGCCACCGTGCGCAACGACATGGCTGTTCTCGAGGCCGAGGGGTACATCGGTCAACCGCACACCAGCTCCGGTCGGGTACCGACCGACAAGGGGTATCGCCAGTTCGTCGATCGCATCGCCGACGTCAAGCCGCTGTCGGCGGCCGAACGCCGGGCCATTCTGGAATTCCTCGAGAACGGCGTCGACCTGGACGATGTACTGCGGCGCGGCGTCCGACTGCTGGCTCAGTTGACCCGGCAGGTTGCCGTGGTGCAGTACCCCACACTGTCGGCGTCATCGGTTCGGCACCTCGAGGTGGTGGCGCTCACCCCGGCTCGGTTGCTGTTGGTGCTCATCACCGACTCGGGGCGGGTCGATCAGCGCATCGTCGAGCTCGGTGACGTCCTCGACGACGAGAATCTGTCGCAGCTGCGTCGCCTGCTCGGCAGCGCGCTGGAAGGAAAGCGACTGGCAGCCGCGTCCGTCGCGGTGGCCGAACTCGCCGAGAACGCTCCGGCCGGGCTACGGGACGCCATGATCCGTTCGGCCACGGTGCTGGTGGAATCGCTGGTCGAGCACCCCGAAGAACGCCTGGTACTCGGCGGAACGGCGAACCTGACGCGCAACGCCGCGGACTTCGCCGGCGACGCGGGGTTTCCCGGATCGCTCCGAGCGGTACTCGAGGCGTTGGAAGAGCAAGTCGTGGTGCTCAAACTGCTCGCAGTGACGCAGGACACCCGCACCGTGACCGTGCGGATCGGCGAGGAAACGCAGGTCGAGGAGATGCGTGGAACGTCGGTGATTTCCACCGGCTACGGGTCGGCTGGCATGGTCCTCGGAGGAATGGGTGTTCTGGGGCCGACCCGGATGGACTACCCAGGAACAATTGCGTCGGTCGCCGCGGTTGCCAGGTACATCGGCGAGGTCCTGGCCGAACGCTGAGACGAGCGAGAACCGATCGAAGACCGGCAGCGGGGGCACGGGCCGCCGGCACGCAGCATCAACGAACGAGATTCATCTTCTAGGACGAAAGAGACGACGTGGTACGGGATTATTACGGGACTTTGGGCGTCGGCCAGCAGGCGACTGACCAGGAGATCAAGCGCGCCTACCGAAAGCTGGCGCGAGAACTGCACCCGGACGTCAACCCGGACGAGGCCGCACAGGCCCGGTTCAAGGACATCTCCACCGCCTACGAGGTGCTCTCCGATCCGGAGAAGCGTCGCATCGTCGACCTCGGCGGCGACCCGCTGCAGCAGGGCGGCGGAGGCGGCGGCGGTGGGTTCGGTGGAGCCGGATTCGGCGGTGGCCTGGGGGATGTGTTCGAGGCATTCTTCGGCGGCGGTGCCGGTGGGGCCCAGCGCGGGCCCAAGGGGCGTGTGCAGCCGGGAGCGGATTCGCTGCTGCGGACCAAGCTGACCCTCGACGAGTGCGCCACCGGTGTGACCAAGCACATTACCGTCGACACCGCGATCCTCTGCGACCTGTGCACCGGCTCGGGCACCAACGGCGACTCCAAGCCGGTTCGGTGCGAAACCTGCGGCGGTGCCGGTGAGGTGCAGTCGGTGCAGCGCTCGTTCCTCGGCCAGGTCATGACCAGCCGTCCGTGCCCCACCTGCCGCGGTGCAGGCGAGACCATTCCCGATCCTTGCCGCAAGTGTGGCGGCGACGGGCGGGTGCGCTCGCGTCGCGACATCTCGGTCAAGGTTCCCGTCGGCGTGAGCAACGGCATGCGGATCCGTCTTGCTTCGCAGGGTGAGGTCGGCCCGGGCGGTGGCCCCGCGGGAGATCTGTACGTGGAAATCGTCGAACAGCAGCACGAGGTGTTCGTCCGCGACGGCGACGATCTGCACTGCACCGTCCGCGTTCCGATGGTCGACGCCGCACTCGGCACCTCGGTGAACATCGATGCGATCATCGATGGGCCTACCGAGATTTCGATAGAACAAGGCACACAACCGAATTCGACGACCGTGTTGCGCGGGCACGGTATGCCCAAGCTACGTTCCGGTATTCGCGGTGACCTGCATGCCCACCTCGAGGTCATCGTGCCGACCAAGCTGGACAGCAAGCAGACCCAACTGCTCGAACAGCTCAAGTCGATGCGAGATCGCGACTCGGCCGAGGTCGTCACCACCGGTTCCGCACACAGCGGTGGACTGTTCTCGCGGTTGCGGGAAGCGTTCAGCGGTCGTTGATCCATGGCCCCCACGGTCTTCTATCTCTCGCCGCTGCCGAAGGTCGGCGACATCGCCGTCCTCGACGGTAAGGAGGGGCATCACGCCGCGACGGTGCGACGCATTCGCGTCGGAGAGCGAGTGCTGCTCGGTGACGGAGCGGGCGGCTTGGCCGATACGGTCGTCGCCGCAGCGGAGAAGAACCGACTGGAACTGACCGTGCAGTCGCGCAGCGAGATGCCGCGTCCCACTCCGGTGGTGACGCTCGTGCAGGCATTGCCGAAGGCGGACCGATCGGAACTGGCCGTCGAACTGGCCACCGAGGCAGGCGTCGACGCTGTTGTGCCCTGGCAGTCAGCGCGCTGCGTCGCACGGTGGGAGGGCCCGAAGGCGACGAAAGGCGTCGCAAAATGGCGGAGCACCGCAGCGGAGGCAGCCAAGCAGTCGCGTCGGGCATTCATCCCCGAGGTCGCCGACCTGCACGATTCGCGTGCCGTGTATGCCCTGGTCGGCTCGATCGTCGCCCGCGGCGGGGTTGTTGCTGTGCTGCACGAGGGTGCCACCTCGGCGTTTCGGGACCTGCCGTTCGATTCGGTTCCCGAGGTCGCGCTCGTGGTCGGCCCCGAAGGTGGCCTCGACGACCGGGAAGTTGCTGCTCTCACCGAAGCCGGGGCAACCCCGGTGGTGCTGGGACCCACGGTGCTGAGGACGTCGACGGCAGGAGCCGTGGCACTCGGCGCGCTGGGGGTGCTCACCTCTCGCTGGACGCAACTTCCCCCGGATTTTCGGAACGCATGAGCGCACGGATCAAGATTGCCTACGGCGATCATGCCGAGCAATTCGGCCATCTCTATCTGCCGCCCGAGCCGGTCGATGCGTCGACGCCGGTCGTCGTGGTGATACACGGCGGATTCTGGAGTGGGCAGTACGGATCGAACCTCGGCACCCAATTCGCGCGCGCTGTCGCGGGAGCCGGCGCGGTGGCGTGGAACATCGAGTACCGACGTGTCGGCGCGGGCGGGCACTGGCCGGAGATGCAGTCCGACGTCCTCGCAGCTCTCGACGTCGTCGCCGGTGCGGTGCAGCACCACGCTCCGGCCGGCATCGACGACGTTCGCGTCATCGGACACTCCGCAGGCGGGCACCTGGCAGTGTGGCTCGGCGGCGAAACGAGTACGACAGTGCGGCCGTCGCGCATCGTCTCGCAGGCCGGTGTCCTCGACCTGGAGCCGCGTGGTGCGTCGGGTCGAACGAATCCGGCGGTCGAGGCGTTGCTGCAGGCTCGATACGAGGACGACCCAGCGCTGTACCGATCGGCCTCGCCTGCTGCCCGCGCACCCATCGGGATCCCGACGATCTGCCTGCACGGGTCCGAGGACGTCCAGGTCCCGGCGGTGCAGAGCGAGCGGTACGTCGAGACGGCGAGGGCAGCCGGAGACGACGCGCGGCTGACGATGGTCCCGGGCGAGGACCACTTCGCGTTCCTGAACCCGGATTCGCGGTGTTGGGCACTCTCGCTCGACGCCGTGCTGGGCGGAAGCGGCGAGTAATAGGAATGCGCATCGATGCTGCGGCGTTAAACTTCATTCGAACACCGATCCATGTCTCCACAACCGAAACAAGAGAGCAGGCCATAGCCACCACGTGAGTGAACACAGCGAATTTCCCGCCGAGCGTGATGTTCGGTCCACCTTGGAGCTCGCCCCCGAAGCAGTGATGCCACTGCTGGGACAGTCCGACGAGAACCTGCGGGCGCTCGAGCAGATGCTGACGGCAGACATCCACGTACGAGGAAACGCCGTGACGCTCACCGGGAAAGTGGCCGACGTGGCGCTGGCCGAACGGGTGATCTCCGAGTTGGCCGCGCTCGCCAAGCGCGCCCAGCCGCTGACTCCCGACGCCGTCCGCCGCTCGATCGCCATGCTCACCGAGGGCGTGTCGGATTCGCCGGCCGAGGTCCTGAGCTTGGACATCCTCTCGCGTCGCGGCAAGACGATCCGGCCCAAAACGCTGAACCAGAAGCGGTACGTGGACGCGATCGACGCCAACACCATCGTGTTCGGCATCGGACCTGCCGGTACCGGCAAGACGTACCTCGCGATGGCCAAGGCCGTTCAGGCATTGCAGACCAAGCAGGTCAGCCGCATCATCCTGACGCGTCCGGCAGTGGAAGCGGGCGAGCGCCTCGGCTTTCTGCCCGGTACCTTGCACGAGAAGATCGACCCGTACCTGCGCCCACTGCACGACGCGTTGCACGACATGATGGACGACGAAGCGATCCCCAAGCTGATGCAAGCAGGAGTCATCGAGGTCGCCCCGCTCGCGTACATGCGCGGTCGTACGCTCAACGACGCGTTCATCATTCTCGACGAGGCACAGAACACCACGGCCGAGCAGATGAAGATGTTTCTGACGCGTCTGGGGTTCGGTTCGAAGATCGTGGTCACCGGCGACGTCACCCAGGTCGACCTTCCGGGTGGCGCAAAATCGGGATTGCGTGCCGCATCCGAGATTCTCACCGACCTCGACGACATCCACTTCGCGCAGCTCACCAGCAGCGACGTGGTGCGGCATCGACTGGTGTCGGAAATCGTCGACGCATACGAGCGCTTCGAGTCGGCATCGGAAGGTGTGATTCCCAACCGCGAGCAACGCCGCAGCGGTGGACCGCGTTCGGCGAGAAGATGATTCAGGTGTACGAAACGACAGGCAACGAGAGCGTGGGTAGTGGCTAGATGAGTATCGAAGTGTCCAACGAGTCGGGGATGGACATCTCCGAACCCGAGCTGGTCTCGGTCGCACGGTTCGCGATCGCCGGCATGGACGTGCATCCCGCCGCGGAACTGTCGATGGTGCTGGTGGATTCGGCCACGATGGCGGACCTGCACATGCGGTGGATGGATCTGCCCGGCCCCACCGACGTGATGTCGTTTCCGATGGACGAGCTCGAGCCGGGCGGTCGTCCCGATGCGCCCGAACCCGGACCGGCGATGCTCGGCGACATCGTGCTGTGCCCGTCGTTCGCTGCGGATCAGGCTGCCGCTGCGGGCCATTCGCTCGAGCACGAGCTCGCATTGCTGACGGTGCACGGAGTGTTGCATCTGCTCGGCTACGACCACGCCGAGCCGGACGAAGAAAAAGAAATGTTCGAGCTGCAGAACCGTCTGCTCGCCGAATGGTACGAGGATGCCAGGCGGGCCGAGCAGGCCGCAGAACAGGCTGCCCGCGATGCACGGTTGCTCGGCAAAGCCGGTTTCGTCGACGGTGTCGATCGGTGATGTGTGTGGTCGGACCGCCGGTCGAAGTGCGAGGTTCTAGCGCGTGAGCAGTGCTGTTGCACTCATCGTTTTCGCTGTCCTTCTGGTGCCTCTCGGTGGGCTGTTCGCCGCCGTCGATTCCGCGCTGAACACGGTGTCGCGTGCGCGGATCGACGACATGGTCAAGGACGAGCGACCGGGTGCCACCGGCCTCGTCGTCGTGGTCGCCGACCGCCCGCGCTACGTCAACTTGATGGTGCTGCTGCGCATCCTGTGCGAAATCGGCGGCACCGTTCTGCTCGCGGGTGGACTGACCCAACTGATCGATTCCACGACGGCCCTGGTCATCACCGCAGTGGTCATGGTGCTGGTCAGCTACGTCGTGATCGGTGTCGGACCGCGAACCCTCGGCCGGCAGAACGCGTACTCGATCGCTCTTGCGGCAGCGTTTCCGCTGCGCGCGCTCGGGTGGCTCCTCGGACCGATCAGCAGGCTGCTCATTCTCATCGGTAACGCGATCACCCCGGGCAAGGGATTTCGCAACGGCCCGTTCGCATCCGAGATCGAACTGCGCGAGTTGGTGGACATGGCCCGCGAGCGCGGCGTCGTGGCCGACGACGAGCGGCGGATGATTCAATCCGTGTTCGAGTTGGGGGACACCTCCGCCCGTGAGGTCATGGTCCCGCGGCCCGAGATGGTGTGGATCGAGTCGGACAAGTCGGCCGGCCAGGCAACGTCGTTGGCCGTCCGCAGTGGACACTCGCGCATCCCGGTGATCGGCGAGAACGTGGACGACGTGGTCGGCGTCGTCTACCTCAAAGACCTTGTGCAGCAAACGTATTACTCCACCGATGGTGGCCGCGGGGTGCAGGTGTCCGAGCTGATGCGTCCGGCCGTGTTCGTTCCCGACTCCAAGGCACTCGACAGTCTGCTCGCCGAGATGCAGCGCGATCGAAACCACATGGCCCTGCTGGTCGACGAATACGGAGGCATCGCAGGCCTGGTGACCATCGAGGACGTCATCGAGGAAATCGTCGGTGAGATCGCCGACGAATACGACTCCGACGAGGTTGCGCCCATCGAGGAGCTCGACGACGGACGTTATCGGGTGTCCTCCAGAGTGCCGCTCGAAGACCTCGGCGAGATCTTCGGGATCGAGATCGAATCCGAGGAGGTCGACACCGTCGGCGGACTGCTCGGACACGAGCTGGGCCGCGTACCGCTGCCCGGTGCTCAGGTGATGACCCACGGACTGCTGCTGCGCGGCGAAGGTGGGGCCGATCCCAAGGGGCGCGTCCGCATCACCACCGTGCTGGTCGAAAAGATCGAACCCGACGAAGAATCCACCGAGGACGACGACTCGTCGGACGTCACTCACCAACACTGAAATCTGGAGGTGCTCTTTTGTCCGAGCAGAACAACGGTGAGTTCCAATCCGGATTCGTCTGTTTCGTAGGCCGACCCAACACCGGCAAGTCCACCCTGACCAATGCGTTGGTGGGGTCGAAGATCGCCATCACGTCCTCGCGTCCGCAGACGACGCGGCACACCATCCGCGGCATCGTGCACCGCGAGCACGCGCAGTTGATCCTTGTCGACACCCCTGGATTGCACCGCCCCAGAACGCTTCTGGGGCAACGACTCAACGATCTGGTGCAGGACACGTACTCCGAGGTCGACGTCATCGGCCTGTGCATCCCGGCCGACGAGAAGATCGGACCGGGGGACCGATGGATCCTCGAGCAGGTTCGCCACATAGCCCCGAAGACCACCTTGATCGGCATCGTCACCAAGATCGACAAGGTCAAGAAGGAACGTGTCGTGCAGCAGTTGATGGCGCTGTCGAAGCTCCTCGGCGACTCCAGCCACGTGATTCCGGTATCGGCCGAATCCGGTGAGCAGGTGGAGAAGCTGGTCGATCTGCTGGCGTCGGAACTGCCACCGGGACCGGCGTTCTACCCCGACGGTGAGCTGACCGACGAGCCGGAGGAAATCCTCATGGCCGAGCTCATTCGGGAGGCCGCGCTCGAAGGCGTCCGCGATGAGCTACCCCACTCGTTGGCCGTCGTCATCGAAGAAGTCGTGCCCCGCGAGGGTCATGACAACATGCTCGACGTGCACGCGATTCTCTACGTCGAGCGGTCGAGTCAGAAGGCCATCATCATCGGCAAGGGCGGCTCGCGACTGAAAGAGGTCGGCACGGCGTCGCGATTGCAGATCGAGAAGTTGCTCGGTACGAGGATCTATCTGGACCTGCACGTGAAAATCGCCAAGGATTGGCAAACCGACCCCAAGCAGATGGGCAAGCTCGGCTTCTGACCTTCCCAGGTGAGCAGACTACGAAGTTTCACTCACCTGGGTCCACCACGGTTCGGGGCGCTTGCGGTGCCACTGCAGCACGTTCTCGAGTTGAGCCGCAACCGACACCAACAGTGGCTCCGATGATTCGTGTCCCATCAACTGCAGTCCGATGGGAAGGCCGCTCTTCGTCAGACCCGCAGGGACGTTCACGCTCGGCCAGCCCAGGACGTTCCACGGCCACGTGTAGGGGCAGTGCTCGGTGATGACCCGATCGGTGTCGGCGTTGGAGATGCCGTCGATGGCGTCGACCCGCGGCGGGGGAGTTGCCGTGGTCGGGGCGAGCACGATGTCGTAGTCGTCGAAGAACCGGCCGATGCGGCGTCCGATGCGAGGTTCGGCCGCGCGGGCTGCGCGCAACGGGGCTCCGGCGAGGGCCCGGCCGCTCTTGGCGTTGGCTCGGGTGCGCGGGTCGGCGAGGGTCGGATCGGGAAGGCGATCGAGCCACGTGGCAACGCCTGCCAGTGATCGCGGTAAGAAGTTGAGCCCCAGCAACATTCCGTATGCGGGATCGTCGACGACCACCTGGTGTCCGAGCAATCGCAGCACCGCGGCCATCTCGTACGCCGCAGCCGCAATCTCCGGATCCAGCGGGGCAGGAGTCGGGATGAACGGCTTGCGCAGGCTCAGCGCTATCCGAAGCGAGCCGGGGTTTCGTCCCACAGCGTCCGAGACGGTCAACGGAGCCGGGCGGTGCAGATCGCCGTCGTGGCCACCGGAGACCACGTCGAGGAGAAGTGCGGCGTCGGCCACCGTGCGTGCGAGCGGGCCGATGACGGTGATGCCGTTGAAGGCCTCGGCGTCCGGCCACGTCGATATCCGTCCCCGTTGCGGCTTGATGCCCACGAGATTGGTCCACGATGCCGGGATCCGGACCGAGCCGGCACCGTCGGAACCCAGTGCAGCCGAGACCAATTCGGCAGCCACCGCTGCAGAACTGCCACCGGAGGATCCACCGGGGGTGCGCTCGCGGTCCCACGGATTGCGGGTGTGTCCGAAGGTGCCGCCGGTGAACGGCCATTGGCCCAGCTCGGGGCTGTTGGTCTTGCCCACGATCACAGCTCCGGCCGCGCGCAGCCTGCGCACCACCTCCGAGTCTGCGGTGGCAGGCGGAAAGTGCCCGGCGCAGCCGAAGGCGGTGGGCTCGCCGGTGACATCCACATCGTCCTTGACGGCGATCGGAACGCCGAGCAGGGGCGCGGTTCCACCGGCGGCGCGCAGTCGATCCGCCTCGGCGGCCTCGGTGAGTGCGGCGTCGCGACGCACGATTCGGAAGGCGTTGAGAGTGGGTTGGCTCTTCTCGATCCGGTCGAGTGATTCGGTGACCGCCTGTACCGAGGTGATGCGACCCGACGCGAGTGCAGCGGCCTGGGCAACGAGAGTCGACCGATGAAAATCCACGTTGGCACAGTATCGACTTCTCTCCAGCGCGGGAAGCGGCCACCGATGCGGCACCCGTGGGAGACTGGAAGCCGTGAGGCCATACCGTGACAACGCAGTCGTCCTGCGCCAGCACAAGCTGGGTGAGGCCGACCGCATCGTCACGTTGTTGACCAGGGAGAACGGTATCGTTCGGGCCGTCGCCAAAGGGGTGCGTCGTACCAAGTCCAAGTTCGGCGCACGGCTGGAACCGTTCGCGCACATCGACGTACTGCTCTATCCGGGACGCAACCTCGACATCGTCACCCAAGTGCACACCGTCGACGCGTTCGGCAGAGACATCGTCGCCGATTACGGCCGCTACACCACCGGTTGTGCCGTTCTCGAGACCGCCGAACGGCTGGCGGGCGAGGAGCATGCACCGGCGCAGCGACTGCATCAGCTGACCGTCGGTGCGCTTCGAGCACTTGCCCAGCACGTCCGCCCTCCCGAGCTGGTGCTCGACGCTTATCTGCTGCGCGCCATGGGCTTCGCCGGATGGGCGCCCGCACTGACCGATTGTGCGCGCTGCGCCGCAGTCGGGCCACATCGCGCATTTCATGTCGCCGCCGGTGGAGCGGTGTGTGTGCACTGCCGCCCGCCGGGATCGGCGACGCCGTCGACCGGGGTCCTGGATCTGATGGTCGCGCTCGAACGAGGCGAGTGGGACTACACCGTCACCACCTCCGATGCGGTTCGCAAGCAGGCCAGTGGACTGGTGGCGGCGCATCTGCAATGGCATCTGGAACGGCAATTGCGCACACTTCCACTCATCGAACGCTCGCACCCGCATCAGGTGCCGCTGGCGCAACCTGACTCCGTGTTCGCCGATACCGTCGGGCAGGATGGGGACCGTGATTCGACGACGAGAGCCGCAACCCCGGCCTGACGGACAGTCGGCAGTGCGCCCTCCCGATCCGCACCCGTCGGGCGCTCGGCCGCCGATTCTGCAGCCGGAACTGATACCTCGCCACGTCGCATTGGTGATGGACGGCAACGGTCGGTGGGCGCAGGATCGCGGTCTACCGCGCACCGCGGGGCACGAGCAGGGCGAAGCGGTGCTCATGGACACCGTCTGCGGATGTATCGAGATCGGTGTGCAGTGGTTGTCCGCGTACGCCTTCTCGACGGAGAACTGGAAGCGCAGTCCCGACGAGGTCAAGTTTCTGATGGGCTTCAACCGTGACGTCATTCGTCGTCGACGCGACGAGATGAACGAGATGGGCGTCCGGGTCCGCTGGGCCGGTCGGCGACCCAGGTTGTGGGGCAGCGTCATCAAGGAACTCGAAGTGGCCGAGGAGCTGACGAAGCACAACACCGTGATGACGTTGACGATGTGCGTCAATTACGGTGGGCGTGCCGAGATTGCCGATGCGACAAGGGAAATTGCCCGACAGGTCGCCGCAGGCAAGCTGAACCCCGAGAAGATCACCGAGGCAACCGTCGCGAAGTACCTCGACGAAGCGGATATGCCGGACGTGGACTTGTTCCTGCGACCGTCGGGGGAGCAGCGAACGTCGAACTTCCTGCTGTGGCAATCCGCATATGCGGAGTTCGTGTTCCAGAAGAAGCTCTTCCCGGATTTCGACCGCCGGGACCTGTGGGAGGCGTGTATCGAATTCGCTTCGCGTGATCGACGATTCGGCGGAGTGAAATATGAGTGACGAAGTACGGGGTATCGACAGCTCCGATGAGTTGACGTTGCAGACGCGGGCTCGGCTGGCGCTGTCGCAGTTCGCCACGGTGACCGTCGGCGAGGAGGGGTCGCTCGGTTTCGACTATGCCGGTGCCCTGTGCTCGTTGCGAGCCGTACAGCTGTCACCCGAACTCGAGGTGCTCTCGCTCACCGCGGTGTTGGCGTGGGACAGGCCGCTCAAGGCGGCTCTGCACAAGAAGGTCTCGGACCGCAATGCGGATTCGCAATTCGGCGCGATCTCCGTCAATACTCACGACAAGCTCGCAGATGTGTTGCTGCGCTACACCTTTCCGGCGAACGGGCTGGACGACGAGGCCATGCTGACGATGCTCATCCTGGTGCTTGCCGGAGTCGAGAAAGCGCGCGAAGGCCTGCTGCCCTGATCCGTCAGTTAAGGTATGCCTGTACTTACTTCGAGTAGAGGCGGATGCAATGACAATGCGGTCGACCCGAATGCTGACGGCAGTGGTGGCGGTGATCGTCCTCGGTGTGTCCCTGACGGCCTGCTCGACCGCAGATACCGGCGAATCGGGTACCCCGTCGGCCGACGGTGTCTTCCCGGTCGTCATCGACCACATTTACGGCAGCACGACTGTTCCCGAGAAGCCCACTCGCATCGTCACACTCGGAGTGTCCGACGCCGACGCCGTCATTGCCCTCGGCACTGTGCCGGTCGGGAACACGGGGTACACCTTCTACGAGACCGGACTCGGTCCGTGGACCGACGAGTTGGTGGGCGACGCACCACTGACACTGCTGGGCTCGGAGTCCGAACCGAACTTCGAGCTGATCGCCTCTCTGGCACCGGATTTGATCACCGGGCTGAACGCCGGCTTCGACGAGGCCACCTACACAAAACTCAGTGACATCGCCCCGACGATCGCTCGACCGGCGGGATCGGCGGCCTACGCCGTCGATCGAGAGGTGGCCACCGACACCATCGCGCGCGCGATGGGCGAATCCGAGCGTGGCGAGGAGCTCAATGCGCAGACGACCGCGTTGCTTGAGCAGGTACGCACGGAACACCCCGAGTTCGCGGGCAGGACTGCCGCCGTGGTGCTTCCCTACGACGGGCAGTTCGGTGCGTTCCTACCTGGCGATGCCCGCGGTACGTTCGTCACCTCGTTGGGATTGACGGTTCCGGAGCCCATTCTCGCTCAGGACGACGGTACGAACTTCTTCGTACCGGTCTCGTTGGAGAACATCTCGATGCTCGACGCCGATGTGGTGCTGTACCTCGGCACGGGTGAACCCATCGACGTCGTGGCGGAAAATCCGATCTTCGGGACATTGAAGGCAGCGCGCAACGATGCGATCCTTCCGCTGTCCACCGATCAGCGCGGCGCGATCACGTACAACTCGGTTCTGTCGATACCGTTCGCCATCGACGCGGTGGTGCCTCGCGTGTCCGACGCCCTGACGTGAGCGAGGTTCAACGACCCGCCGCGCTGCACTGACTGCAGGTGCCGAATATTTCGATGGTGTGGCTCACGTCGGTGAAGCCATTGGACTCGGCGACAGTCTGGGACCACTTCTCGACGGTGGGCCCCTCGACCTCGACGGTGAATCCGCATGCTCGGCACACCAGGTGGTGATGATGGCCCGAGGAGCAACGCCGGTAGACCGACTCGCCGTTGTCGGTGCGAAGCACGTCCACCGTGCCGGCGTCGGCCAGCGTCTGGAGCGTGCGATAGACGGTTGTCAGGCCGATTCCCTCACCGCGCTTACGTAATTCGTCGTGCAGGTCTTGTGCAGATTTGAATTCCTCGATGGTGTCGAGCAAGTCCGAGATCGCACTGCGTTGCTTCGTGGCTCGTACTCCGACTACGACGGGTCGTCTCGGCGTAGCGGTATCGGTGGACTTCTCGGTCACAGGTTCCGGCCTTCCTCGGCGTGGGCCACGGCGTCGACGACGATGTGGGAGAGGTGATCGTCGACGAGTCGGTACAGGACTTCGCGGCCGTTGCGTTCTCCACGCACCACACCTACGGCCTTGAGTACCCGGAGGTGCTGGCTGATCAACGGCTGCGTGACACCGAGGGCGACCACGAGTTCGTGGACGCATCGCTCGGACTCGCGCAGCTGCAGCACGATCGCGATCCGCACCGGGGCCGCAAGCGCGCGCAGAATGTCGCCGGCCGCGGCCAGGGTCTCCTTCGGCGGAATGTGGGCCGGGGGAGCGGCGGCGAACGGGTCGTTCTCGTGCATCGGATGCTCGGGGTCCTGCCGATCTGGCGAATTAGTGTGAACGGCCTGCTCGGTGGACACGGTTGCGGCTCCTTCGGTTGCCGACTCGTTCTCGGCGAACTCTCTCTGCACAATCGATGTCATGGCATCAGGTTAGTGCAGTTATCGCTATTGCAAATCGTATTCATTGTGATATGCACAAGTACGCATGTCAATTCCGAACTCGACCGGTGTTCGGATTCGCCCGCCGAGCCAGATAGTCTGATCAGGGCGAAAACCGCCCGCGTCACCCCCTCGTGCGATGTAACCGACAATCACGATGAACCCGAGCACGATGTAACCGAAGATGGAGAGCTCCGCCAGTGGCACCCAAGTCCAAAGTCGAAACCGTCGCCAACCTCGCCAAGCGCAGAGGCCTCGTCTACCCGTGCGGCGAGATCTACGGCGGTACCAAGTCGGCCTGGGATTACGGCCCGTTGGGCGTCGAGCTCAAGGAAAACATCAAGAAGCAGTGGTGGCGCAACATGATCACCAGCCGGGACGACACCGTCGGGCTCGACTCGTCGGTGATCCTGCCCCGTCAGGTGTGGGAGGCGTCCGGTCACGTCGAGACGTTCTCGGACCCGCTGGTGGAGTCGCTGCACACACACAAGCGGTACCGCGCCGATCACCTCATCGAGGCCTACGAAGAGAAGCACGGCCATCCGCCGGAGAACGGCCTGGCCGATATCCGCGACCCCGAGACCGGCGAGCCCGGTTCGTGGACCGAGCCGCGTGCGTTCTCGGGCCTGCTCAAGACCTTCCTCGGCCCGGTCGACAACGAAGAGGGTCTGCATTACCTGCGTCCAGAAACTGCGCAGGGCATCTTCGTCAACTTCGCCAACGTGTTGACCACCTCGCGCAAGAAGCCGCCGTTCGGTATCGGCCAGATCGGCAAGAGCTTCCGTAACGAGATCACTCCCGGAAACTTCATCTTCCGCACCCGCGAGTTCGAGCAGATGGAGATGGAATTCTTCGTCAAGCCCGGCGAGGACGACGAGTGGCATCAGTACTGGATCGACTACCGCATGAAGTGGTACACCGATCTCGGTATCGATCCGGAGAACCTGCGGCTCTACGAGCACGCCAAGGAGAAGCTGTCGCACTACTCCAAGCGCACCGTGGACATCGAGTACAAGTTCGGTTTCCAGGGCAGTGCGTGGGGTGAGCTCGAGGGTGTCGCGAACCGTACCGATTACGACCTCTCGGTGCACTCGAAGGCGTCGGGTCAGGACCTGAGCTACTACGAGCAGGCCACCGACACCCGGTACACCCCGTATGTCATCGAGCCGGCGGCAGGCCTGACGCGTTCGCTGATGGCGTTCCTCGTCGACGCGTACACCGAGGACGAGGCTCCCAACGCCAAGGGCGGCGTAGACAAGCGTGTCGTGCTCAAGCTCGATCGCCGTCTTGCCCCGGTGAAGGTTGCGGTGCTCCCGCTCTCGCGTAACGCCGATCTGACGCCGAAGGCGAAAGATCTTGCGCAGCAATTGCGTCAGTACTGGAACGTCGAATTCGACGACGCCGGAGCCATCGGTCGTCGCTACCGTCGTCAGGACGAGATCGGTACCCCGTTCTGCATCACCGTCGACTTCGACACTCTCGACGATCATGCCGTCACCATCCGCGAACGAGACACGATGGCGCAGGAGCGGGTGGCTCTCGATCAGGTCGAGGGCTACATCGCGTCCCGACTGATCGGCGCATAGAGCTCACCACACGACAGGGCCCGATCTCCTCGAGAGATCGGGCCCTGTGGCATATCAGGGTCGAATCAGAAGCGGCCGCCGCCACCGCCGAAGCCGCCGCCTCCACCACCACCGCCGCCGAAGCCCCCGCCACCACCGAAGCCGCCGCCGAATCCTCCGCCACCGCCGCGCAGAACGCTGTTGATCAGGATTCCGCCGAGCACAGCGCCTGCTACGTTGCCGCCGCTACCGCCGCCGCGTGGACCGTGACGGTTTTCCCAGTTCTGCACGTCGGACTGGGCGATCTGCGACGCGCGCGAGGCCAACTGGCTGGCGGCATGCGCGTGCTTGAGGGCCTCGTCGGGATTCTCCGGCTCGAGCTGACGAGCCGCACCGAGGTGCCGTTCGGCTTCGGACAACCGCGTTCGAGCATCGGCACCCACGCCGCCGCGCCGCGTCGAGATGTAGTCCGCAGCAGCGGTGATCTGCGCCTGAGCAGCCGCGATATCGCGTTCCAGACGCGCCCGCAACTGATCCTCGGCCGCCTTCTCCGCCGACGCCTCGTCGACGATCTTCTCGAGTTCGGAATCTGCTGCGGCAAGGGCTGTGTAACTACCGAGCGGATCGCTCGACTGCGCCGTCTCCGCATTCTTCAACGCCGTCTGTGCCGCGGCCATCGCCGCCTGCAGTTCGGCACCGCCGTGTTCGGCCAGTCCGCGAGCCTGCTCGATGTCGCGTCGGACGTCGGCGATGGCGTCGGGCAGGGTGGCTATGGCGTGCCCGATGTCGTCGCGCGCGTGGTCGACTCCGTCGAGCAGGGACTTCGCCTGATCGAGGGCTCGTTCTGCGGTCCGAATCGCGGTGACGGCCGGACCCTGCTTTCCCGGCGGCAGTGCTGCGGCCTTGCGGCCGGCTTCGATGTTCTCCTCGGCCAGCGCAACTCGATCCTTGGCCATCGTGACGTTGTCGGCGATCGATTTCAGTGCGGTCTCGGAGAATTCCGAATGCAGCTGAGCGAGTACGGTTTCGGACTGCGGAATGCGCACCGTCAAGCCGATGATGGCCTGGGTGAGCTCGTCGAGATGCGAGCCGGCATTCATCACGAGATCGCGGAATCCGTCGAACTCCTCGACCCGAGAGTCGAGCTCGCGATCTGCCTGACCGCACGAGGAGATGATCTCGACGAGCATCGCCCGCCGCTGATCGGGGGTCTCTGGAATGGCGTCGTCGAGGCGCTGACGGATCTCGAAGGCGGAGGCCAGAGCCTTCTTGGCGTTGTCGTACGCGGTGATGAACGGTGCGGCTGCCGAATCGCCGAATTCGCCTCGGGCGAGGGTCAATTCCTCTTCGCTCGCCCGCACGGCGTTGTCGGTCTCGATCAGAATTTCCTTGGCGCGGGTGTCGAGAACGTCGATCGGGAACCGAGCCAGTGCGGCCGGATCACTCGGGTCGATCTTCGCCACGGCGTCCACCTCGGCGGCCACCCTGGCCTTCTTGCGCCGTGAGGAGTAGACGACAGCGCCGCCGCCTGCAACCGCCAACACACCGACACCGATCAGCAGCGGTGCCGACGAACCACCGTCGCCGCTCGACGCATAGGCCTCGCCGAGAGCGCCTGCGGCCGCTATGGCAGCTCCCGACCAATCCTCTTCGCCCAGTGCGGGTTCGACGTCGTTGACGCGAATGTCGTCCTGCTCGGCCGTGGTGATCTGCGAGAGTCCGGTGTTGACGGCGAGGTAGTACGAGCGATCGACGGTCGCGACTGCGAGCAGGACGTCACGCTGACCGAGGTCGCTTCGTTCATATGTCTGCTGGGCCCAGTTCGTTGCCGACATGTTGTCGAAATCTGCCACGTAGGTGACCCACAGCCTGAGCTGGCTGCTGCTGTAGAGGTCGTCGATGGAGGTCTGCACCTCGGCCAGCGAATCGGGGTCGAGAGCCTGGACGTTGTCGGTGATCTGGGTGGCCAGCCGCGAGGGAGCCTCGGCGGAGGCAACCCCCGGTGCGAGCAGGACCGCGGCGAACAGGGTCAGAGCACCCGTAGCGGCGAGACGACGAAACCGATGGACCGACCTACGGACTGTGGCGCTGGAGTGCCGCCGGTGCTGGACTGCCATGCGATGAAATCTACCGGCTGGGTCGTGTCCGAATCGAGCAGGTCGATCCATGACAGTTGTCATCGTGCAATCGTGACGCTCGGTCGAGGTGGATGGGCTCGGGCCGCAGCAGAGTAACTGTCATGACCACAACGAAGGCAGTCGAACTGCGAGGCGTCACCAAGACATACGGATCTGTCCGTGCGGTGGACGGGCTGAGCCTGTCGATCGAACCGGGCGAGGTCGTCGCATTCCTCGGACCCAACGGAGCGGGAAAGACGACGACCATCGACATGATGCTCGGGCTGGCAACACCCACCACCGGGTCGGTGTCGGTGTTCGGAGGAACGCCCGCCGACGCCATCGCCCAGGGGCGAATCTCGGCCGTCATGCAGACCGGTGGGTTGCTCCGCGACCTGACCGTCCGCGAAACCGTCGAGCTGACATCGGCACTGTTCGCCCACACCCGTTCGGTGAAAGAGGTGCTGACCCGGGCAGGCATCGCCGACATCGGCGACCGTCGAGTGGCGAAATGCTCCGGCGGCCAGCAACAGCGACTGCGATTTGCACTCGCTCTGTTGCCCGACCCGGATCTGTTGGTGTTGGACGAGCCGACCACGGGCATGGACGTCGAGGGTCGTCGCGATTTCTGGAACGCCATTCGCCAGGACGCGAGTACCGGCCGAACGGTGCTGTTCGCGACGCACTATCTCGACGAGGCCGATGCCTACGCCGACCGGATCGTGCTGGTGCGGCACGGCAAGATCGTCGCCGACGGTAGCGCCGCCGAGGTGAAGAACCTGGCTGCTGGACGCACCGTCACCGCGACCTTGCCCGGCGTCGATCGGTCGATGTTGCTCGCTCTGCCCGGGGTCGACCGCGTGGAGACTCGCGGCGACCGGGTGATCGTGCACGGCCGAGACTCCGACTCCGTGGCCCGGTACCTACTGAACGACGCGCATGCGACCGATCTGGAGATCGTCTCGCGGAACCTCGAGGACGCATTCCTCGCCCTGACCACCGATTCTGAAAACGACCCAGCCGAAAACAACCTCGCCGGGAGCATCCGATGACCACGACCACGCCGTCCGCAACCGCCCGCACATCCGCCAGAGCCGTTGCCTGGGGCGGATTCTCGCCCACCTTCCTCGGACTCGAAATTCGCAGACTGTTTCGAAACAAACGGACGCTGATCTTCACGTTGGTGATGCCGCCGGTGTTCTTCGTCATCTTCGGTACGCAGTCGGACTTCAAGACCGACTACTCTTTCGCGCACGGCAACGTCACGGGCTACATCGCTATCAGCATGGCCGTGTACGGAGCGATGCTCGCCACGACCAGCGGGGGAGCGATGGTGTCGGTCGAGCGGGCGCAGGGGTGGAGCAGGCAGCTGCGGTTGACCCCGCTCAAGCCCGTGGCCTACATCATCACCAAGGTCCTTGTGGCCATGACGATGGGTGCTGCAGCGATCGTCGTGGTATTCGTCGTCGCCAAGTTCTTCGGAGCCGATATGCCGATCTGGGTGTGGCTCGCCTGCGGTGTGATCGCGTGGCTCGGATCTGCGGTATTCGCCGCATTCGGGTTGTTCATGGGCTACCTGCTGCCGTCGGAGAACGTCATGCAGATCCTCGGACCGGTGCTGGCCTTCCTCGCCCTGGCCGGCGGATTGTTCGTCCCGCTCGGCGACAGCGGCTGGTTCCCGATGCTGGCCAAGTTCACCCCGCTCTACGGCCTGGCCACGGTGGCCAGAGCGCCGTTCACGTCAGCCGACGCGGGCACTCTGGCGATCGCCGTGGTGAACCTGGTGGTCTGGGCCGCGGTCTTCGTAGCCGGAGCGGCCCTGCTGTTCCGAAAAGACACCAAGCGTGCCTGACGCCGAAACTGCTGATCGTGTCGCCCACGGGGATACCGTGGGCGACATGACCACGTTCACCGCCGACCTGCCGGAGGGGAGGGTCTGGCGATACGGCTGGATGTTCGGATCCATCTGGCTGATCTTTCTGATCTACCCGTTGAACGAGATTCTCGCTCTGCCGTCGATCGCGGCCCGGGCTGCCGGGATCGTTGCGATCGTCGGTTTCGGTGCGGTGTTCACGACCACCTTCTGGCGGTTCCGCAACGGCCACCGCCGAGGACATCCACTGCCCACGTCGCAGGCATGGATCGCGCTCGGGGTGATGGTGGCCCTGACTTTCGCGATGAGTGCCTTGGTCGGTACCACCGGCTTCGGCGCGACCGTCTACATCGCGGTGCTGGCGATGATGACCCTGCCGGTCCGGCAGGCGTGGACATTGGTCGCGGTGATGGTGGTGATCGTCGAACTGACGCCGCGCGTGGTCTCGTCCTGGGAGCCCGACAACTTCTTCGCGTTCCAGCTGCTGATCAGCTCGGCTGCTGCGTGGGGCATCACCCAGGTGTTCCAACGCAACCACGAACTCGCGGTAGCGCGGCAACAACTGGCCGATCTGGCCATCGTCGCCGAACGCGAGCGGATGAGCCGGGACGTACACGACATTCTCGGGCACTCGTTGACCGTGATCACCGTCAAGAGCGAACTCGCCGGACGGCTGCTCGAGATCGATGCTGCGCGAGCGGCAGTCGAGATCGCCGAGGTGGAAACCCTTGCCCGGCAAGCACTCGCCGACGTTCGCAGCACCGTCGGCGGCATGCGCCAGATCGACATCGGCACCGAATTGGCCAGTGCGCGAACAGCTCTGGTCGCCACAGCCATCGATGTCGACCTGCCCGCTGATGCCGATATGGTGCCACTGCGACACCGAGAACTCTTCGGCTGGGTCCTGCGTGAAGCAGTGACCAACGTGGTTCGACACTCGCACGCGCAACACTGCCGAGTGACGCTGACGCCGTCGAGCATTTCCATCGTCGACGACGGACGCGGACCTGCCGAGGACACCTGCGGGGGAAACGGGCTTCGCGGGTTGGGTGAACGCGTGAGCGCCGCTGGTGGTTCACTGACGGTCGCCCGGGTTCCGACCGGAGGATTCAAGGTGGAGGTCGCGGCACCATGAGTATCAAGCTGTTGCTCGCCGACGATCAGGCATTGGTGCGAGGCGCGCTCGCAGCACTGCTCGGGCTCGAGCACGATCTCGACGTCGTGGCGGAGGTGGGGCGAGGGGACGAGGTGGTCTCTGCCGTGCTGGAACATCGACCCGACGTCGTACTGCTCGACGTCGAGATGCCGGGCAAGAACGGAATCGACGTAGCCGCCGAGCTGACCCTGGTGGCACCCGAGTCGAGAGTGCTGATCGTCACCACGTTCGGCCGCCCCGGATACCTCCGCCGCGCCATAGATGCGGGTGCGTCGGGTTTCGTGGTCAAGGACACCCCCGCCAAGCAGCTGGCCGACGCGGTTCGACGGGTGCACATGGGGCTTCGCGTCGTCGATCCGGCGCTGGCGACCGAGACGTTGACCGACGGCGTCTCGCCTCTGACCGCCCGTGAGCAGGAGGTTCTCCGCGCAGCAGCGCAGGGTGGGACGGCCGGCTCCATCGCTGCCGCGGTGCACCTGTCGGAGGGAACGGTGCGCAACCACCTGTCGTCCGCGATAGGCAAGACCGGTACCACTACTCGTGCGGAAGCGGTCCGAGTGGCCGAGGACCGCGGGTGGCTGTAGCTCCTACGAGGCGCGCCGTGACCGAGCCGATGCGCGGGCCTGGCAAACTCGAGGGGTGAATTCAACTCTCGACCGAGACCCGTACGGCGACCCGTACGACGATCGGTATGCCTCGGACCCCGGTCCCGAGCGCCTCGGCTTCTTCGGAACGCTGGGACGCTGGACCGGTCGGCTGGTCGCGGGAGTGGTCCTGATGGCGGTGGTGCTGGTCGCAGGGACTGCGGTCCGGGTGTGGCAGGTTGCTCGCATCGACGACTACTCCAAGGCCGACGCCATCGTCGTACTGGGTGCGGCGCAGTACAGCGGGACACCCTCGACGGTGTTCGAGGCCCGACTGTCCCAGGCCGCAGCGCTGTACGAGCGGGGTATCGCCCCCGAGATCGTCACCGTCGGCGGCAAGCAGGAAGGCGACCTGTTCACCGAGGCCGCGTCGGGTCGCAACTATCTGATCGAGCAAGGAGTGCCGGCGGACGCCATCGTGGCCGTCGAGACCGGCTCGGACACGCTCGAAAGCATCGAGGCAGTGAGCGACACACTCCGCGACGAGGGCAAGTCGTCGGTGGTGCTGGTCAGTGATCCGTGGCATTCGCTGCGTACTCGAACCATGGCGCGTGACGCTGGGCTGGATGCATGGACCTCACCGACGCGTACCGGCCCGGCCGTCTACACCCGAGAGTCCCAGGCGCACGGAATTGCCAGGGAGACAGGCGCACTGCTGTGGTACCAGCTGACTCACTTCACGGCAGACTTCACCTACACGGCAGGCCAGTGACATGACCGGCACCTACTCGGCGCACGACGTCGAACGATTCGTCACCGAACCCCCGAAGACCGCCGGCCTGAAACCGGGAACGAACAACGCCTCGCATCGAAGTGCTTTCGCGCGCGACCGGGCACGGGTGCTGCACTGCGCCGCACTGCGCCGTCTCGCTGACAAGACACAGGTGACCGGGCCTCGGGACGGCGACACTCCGCGAACTCGGCTCACGCACTCGCTCGAAGTCGCGCAGATCGGCCGCAGCATCGCCGAAGGCCTCGGCAGCGACCCCGACCTGGTCGATCTCGCAGGCTTGGCCCACGACATCGGCCATCCGCCCTACGGCCACAACGGTGAACGGGCCCTCGACGAAGTGGCCACGGACTGTGGTGGGTTCGAGGGCAACGCGCAGAACCTCCGCATTCTCACCGGACTCGAGCCGAAGATCCTCGACGCCGACGGGCGCAGCGCGGGATTGAACCTGACCAGAGCATCTCTCGATGCCGCGACCAAGTATCCCTGGATCCGGCCGGCACCAGGCGCGAAATTCGGTGCCTACGACGACGACTCCGCAATTCTGGGCTGGGTACGTGACACAGCACCGGACAAGCACAAGTGCCTCGAAGCGCAGACCATGGATTGGTCCGACGACGTTGCCTACTCGGTACACGATGTCGAGGACGGCGTCATCGACGCCCGCATCGACCTACGCGCGCTGTCCGACCCGATCGAGCAGCGCGCACTCGCCGAACTCGGTGTCTCGGAATTTCGCGGACTCGATGTCGACGAGTTGATCGAAGCTGCGAGCCGGTTGTCGAGGATGCCCGTGGTGATCGCCGTCGGACGCTACGACGGCACCCTCGAAGCATCCGTCGCACTCAAGCACATGACGAGCGAGCTGGTCGGGCGCTTCGCGACTGCCGCCATCGAGGGCACCCACGAGAGATACGGCACCGCGCCGTTGAGCCGGTACGACGCCGACCTGGTGGTGCCGTCGATCGTCGGCTCGGAAGTTGCATTGCTCAAAACCATGGCGCTGAGGTACGTGATGTCCGACGCCGGACACAAGATCCGCCAGGAGCGCCAACGTGATCGAATCCACCGCGTCGCCGAGTGGCTGCTGCGCTCGGCTCCAGGGGAGCTGGACCCCATCCTGGTCCCCGCCTGGCAGCGCGCAGAAAGCGACGGCGAACGAACCCGAGTTGTCGTCGATCAGATCGCCTCGTACACCGAGAGTCGACTCGAACTGATCGACAAGCGCTCACTGGGAGCTCAGGCCAGCTGGGGTTGATCGGCGGGTGTCGGGTGTCTGGTTCGACGCTAGACTGCACACGTGGCCGGCCGAATTCCTGAACGCGACATCGCCGCCATTCGCGAACGCACACGGATCGAAGACATCGTCGGCGACTACGTCTCTCTCAAGCGCGCGGGCGGCGACTCCATGAAGGGGTTGTGCCCCTTCCACGACGAAAAATCGCCGTCGTTCCATGTTCGACCCAATCACGGTCATTACCACTGCTTCGGTTGCGGCGAGGGAGGTGATGCCTACTCCTTCCTCCAGAAGATCGAACACATTTCCTTCGTCGAGGCCGTCGAGCAACTCGCCGACCGGCTGAACTATTCGATCTCCTACGAGGGCGGAGGGCCATCGGTTCAACGTGACCGCGGCACCCGAGCGCGCCTGATCGCTGCCAACGCGGCAGCGCAGGAGTTCTATGCGGGCAGGCTCAGCGGCCCCGACGCCCAGACCGCACGTGACTACCTCACCGAACGTAACTTCGACGGCCACGCTGCATTGGCTTACGGCTGCGGATACGCACCCGACGGTTGGGACACTCTCACCAAACACCTGCTGGGCAAGGGCTTCGAGGCCAAGGAGATCGTGGACGCGGGCCTGGCGACACCCGGAAAGCGCGGCACGCCCATCGACCGTTTTCGGCGTCGATTGGTGTGGCCCATTCGCAGCCAGAGCGGCGACGTCATCGGTTTCGGTGCCCGCAAACTGTTCGACGACGACACGATGCCGGGTAAGTACATCAACACCCCGGAAACCATGCTGTACAAGAAGTCTCAGGTGTTGTTCGGTCTCGACCTGGCGCGCAAGGAGATCGCGAAGTCGCATCAGGCCGTCATCGTCGAGGGCTACACCGACGTGATGGCGATGCATCTGGCCGGCGTCAAGACGGCAGTGGCGTCGTGCGGCACCGCATTCGGCGAGGACCACCTGGCCATGCTGCGCCGATTGATGATGGACGACAGCTACTTTCGCGGCGAAGTGATCTACACCTTCGACGGAGACGATGCCGGGCAGGCCGCCGCCATGAAGGCATTCGAGGGTGATCAGAAGATTGCCGGACAGACCTTCGTCGCCGTTGCGCCCGACGGCATGGACCCGTGCGACCTGCGTTTGAAGTCCGGCGACAACGCTGTTCGCGATCTGGTCGCCAGGCGTACACCGATGTTTGCCTTCGTGGTCAAATCGCTACTGCGAGAACATGATCTGGATACCCCCGAGGGGCGCGTCGAAGCCTTGAAGAGGACCGTGCCCGTGGTCGCGCGCATCAAGGACGCCTCTCTGCGGGACGAGTACGCACGGCAGTTGGCCGGCTGGACCGGCTGGGACGACACCGCGATGGTGCTCGCCCGCGTGCGCGACGAGGCGAAGAAGGGCGCTCGGGGCGACACCAGCGGTAAGCGTGTGCCGTTCGAGAAGCGTCAGACGACCCCGACCGAGGCTCCGGCCGGGCCGCCACGTCCGAACCCCACCGATCCGTCTCTGTGGCCGCAGCGGGAGGCCCTCAAGGCGGTACTGCAGATGCCTGCGATGGCGGGCACGGTGTTCGACTCGCTCCCGCCGGAGAGCTTTCATCACCCGGCATACGCGGCCGTGCGCGACGCGGTGGCTGCTGCCGGAGGTACAGCCGCGGGACTGGGCGGAGGGGAGTGGGTCGACGCCGTGGCCAAGCAGGCCAAGGACGCCGTAGTGGTGTCGTTGGTGACCGAGCTGGCCGTCGACCCGATGCGTGTAGCCGACGACGCACTCACGCGCTACATCTCGGGTGTACTCGCGAGGCTGCAGGAAGTGTGGGTCGGCCAGCAGGTGGCAGAACTCAAGTCGAAGCTGCAGCGCATGTCACCGGTCGAGAAGCCCGACGACTACAACGCGCTGTTCGGCGATCTCATCGCCCTCGAGCAGTACCGCCGCAGTCTGCTCGAGCTCGCCGTCGGAAGTGTCGCCGAGGTCGGTTAGCGACGTAGCTGATCGCGGGGAACGTAGACCTGGGTCTCGTCGTCGATCGGCTGCATCGGCTCGAGCCGGGGCTGGGTGTTGAGGGAATCGGAGAGCTTCTGACGGCCGACCTCGATGGCCTTCTTGGTCGCCGGAGACGACGCAACGGCGCTTGCCGTCTTGCGAATCTGCTCGTACCGGCCCCTGCCGGCCTTGGCACCGAGCACATATGCAGCTCCAGCCGCCAGTACCAAACGAATCATCAGTGGGTCCTTCCGTAGAGCGTGCGGCTGTAGGTCCATCTTGCCCGACTGCACTCCGGGGAAGCAGGGCGGCTCCGGCGACGCTCGAGCAGGGCGATTTGGTACTCACCAGGGTGTGTGCGCTATTGTTTCCAACGGCTCGCACGAGAGTGTGAGGCCGCGAGGTAATCCCCCATAGCTCAATTGGCAGAGCATTCGACTGTTAATCGAAGGGTTCCTGGTTCGAGTCCAGGTGGGGGAGCGCAAGAAGAGCCCCTCACCTGCCAGATCAGGTGAGGGGCTCTTTCTGTTTCAGGCCGAAGGTTGCCGAACTCAACACTTACCCAACACTTTGCCGCTCTGACGGTGCGAAAGTGTTGAGCGCTTCGGTCATGTCCGGTGCCGAGTTCATCCGCTGGATGTAGTGCGCTTCCGTCACTGCGGTGTTGGCGTGACCGAGCTGAGCCTGTGCCGCCTCCACTCCGTACTGAGCCTTCACGAGTGTCGCCACGGTCCGGCGGAAGCTGTGGGGTGTCACCCATTCGAAGTCCTTGCCGAGTGCACCCCGCCAGCACCGTCGGACGTTGGCGGGGGAAACCCAGTTGCCGGTCGAGGTGACGAAGACGGCACCGTTCGGGTTTTTGAACGTGAGGGCCTCTCGGCGTCGACGGAGGATATCCACAGCGAACTTCGGGATCACGATCGTCAGCGGGGGTGCGTCACCCTTGCGGTGGGGCTGACGGATCAACTTCTCTCCAGCGGATCGGGGTTGCACCAGGGTCGCGTTCACGGCGATCGTCGGAACATCGGCGTCTAGATGTACGTCCTCCCACAGCAGGGCGAGCAGCTCCGATATGCGCACTCCGGTAGCCATCAACAGATCCATCTGATCCTGAAGGTCAGCACCAGGCTTCGGGCCGTACTTACTCCGCACCATGCCTTCGGCATTCACCGTCTCATGTCGGCAATACAATTCCACGGCGGTGCGGATGTCGGTTAGCTCCTCAAGAGTGACAGGACGGACTGGCTTACGCTTGGGCCTCGGCACCCTGGTCTCTCGCACCAAGTTGTGGTCAATCAGGTCCAGTCGGGTTGCCGTGCCGAACATCCCGCTGAGAACGATGCGCGCCAGACGTGCACGGCTCGGCGCACGGACGGCGACGGAGCGCAGGAAGGCGTCTACGGCTCCTGCTGTCAGCTCGGTGATGCGCAGGTCTCCCAGGGCCTCTTTGCAGACGCCCTGCCACGCAGAGCGATACAGCGACAGAGTGGAGTTACCTACCGAAGTGCTTGTCTGCTTCTCCGCCAACCAGTACTCGGCCAACTCGGACACGGTGGACCGCTTGGAGAGCTGTCCATCCTTCTCGCCCTCAGGAGTGACCCGTTCGACCAGCTTGGACTGAAGTCTTCTCCGAGCTTCGTCAGCCGAGGCTCCTGTGGCTTCGACCAGTCTGAGCTTGCCGTCGCGATCACGGATGCGTGCCTTGGCCACGTGGGACTTGTCGCGCTTCGTGGTGGCGATGACACCCCACTCACCGGGCTTCAAGCGTTCTCTAGCCATTCGAATCGTCCTTGAGGGGGTAGTCGACCGGCCAACCCGAGCTTCTGATGGTCTGAACCAGATTGACCAGAATGGACTCGATGTCCTCGAGCGCCTTGCGTCCGATCTCTCGCTCACCTTCGTGCGAGGCAAAGGACTGCCGACGTGCACGATCGGCCATCTCCTTGAAGTGGACGTACTCCCTGGAGTTCTCGAGCCGGTAGGCCCCTCTGGCGCTATCGCTGAGGCTTTCTCGGGGGATTCGCTTCTCGCCGGAGACCCATTGCACTGCGTCGATCGAGGGCATCGTCTCTCCTGGGAGAAGCTCTACTGGCCCATCGGGGACGTTGGGGTATAGCAAGGCCATCGGGGATGTTTCGAGCGCCGCTGCAATCACGATCACCTCTGCGACGGACAACACGCTGCCCCGATGACCGGAGTCCAGGCGAGCGATCACGGTGGACGGGATGTGGTGTCCCAGTTCGGCTGTGCGCTCCGACAGCCACTTGGCCGAACGCTTCCCTCGCCACTCTTTAGCGGTCAGTCCGAACCGTCTCACCAGCTCTTCTGACCACTCTCGAGGCTCGCTTGCATCGTCATCGATTTGCGTCATGCGCAGAATGCTACGTCATATCTTGCGCAGCGACGATCTCCGACGTACTGTTGCGTGCAGCAAAGAAAACGGCACTCTAAATTGCGCACGAGGAAGAGGATGGCATGAACACGTTGGAGAAAGACCTGATGACGGTCGATGACCTGATTGAGCAGACGGGTCTGGGACGAACAAAAATCAACGACTTGCTCAAGCGGGGTGAACTGGCCTCGCTGAAAGTTGGCGCTCGAAGGCTGGTACGCACATCCGTCTACGTCGAATGGCTGGACTCGCTTGAGTCCAAGAACAACTGACGCACGAAACCGGGTCAGCTTGAGTCATTCGGTTGCATCCGAGAAGAAAGCAGACCGTCCGATACTCGGAATGAAGTGCTATGGATCACTCTAGTTCACTCGTGACCGTCCCGGTGTCGCGTACATCGGGCGTTGCCGCAGCCAAGGTGTACGGCACGTTGTTCGCAGCTCTCGAGCCCCTGTGCGAGACGATCGATTACTTTTGATTACCAACAAGGAACCAGATGAAAAATGCATTGCCAGAGCGCACCTTGCCGCCTGTTCGCAGCGATCTTTTGCAAGAAGAAATTTTCTGCATCCTTCGTGACGAAGGTCCTCTCAAGATTGCCGTTGAGCAGTACCCAGCTTGGCTGGTTGAGGGGATCCTCTGCGACCGCTGTCTACTCCAGCATGTTGACACCGCGAAGCCATTCACCGGGGCGATGATCACAAGAGCAATGCCCGTGTCGGTTCGGACGGGGGAAGTGGGCCGGTCCATTGCATACTTCGCCAGGAAGGGTGTCATCCATCGCGTTGACGCAGTCTTCCGTGATCACCCGAGGAAGACCGGACAACCCGTGGTCTTGTGGCAGGCAAGCGAAACTGCGCAGGCCCCTGGAGTCACATCAGTTACGGGACCTAATCGCAGAGCCCGCTTGCTTAAGCGACAGAATCGTCGACGACCGCGCTGGCTTTCACACCCCGCAGGATGTCCGCGATGACCTCGACGTCGTGGTCAGGGAAAAGAGAGTACGCACCTTCTTTTGCATAGTCGGTGAAGGGTGACTCGAACAATCGTGCAGGGTCCATGACTCCGTTCGCGGTGAGTTCGTCAACGATCAGGGTCACGAAACGGACCTGGTTGACGTCGAACCGCGTGCCATCGAGGTAGCTCTCGAAGGCGTCGAGCACCGATTGGCGATCAAGCCCGATCAGGGACCGAATGAACAAACCCAGCCCCGCGCCTTCCTGCTTAGCCCGCTCGACATCAACGGCACTGGCCCCGCTAGCGGCAAGCATCCCTTCGAGGGCTTCGAGGTCGTCGGTAGTGAGCTGCCTGTTGCGCCGCAGACGCTGCAGGGCAACGTGATCCTCGTGCTGTTTTAGGTAAGCGGCCGTCTTGGCTCGGAATCGTTCCCAGTTGGTTCCGGGTGTGACGCCGGGCAAGGCCACCACGGTCTGTTCACCGAAAGTATCCTCGAAGTCTGTGTAGACCTTCGCCTTCTTGACTTTCTCCAGGAAACGCAGCAGGCCCCGTAGCCTCAACCGGGCGAGTTCGAGTATTGGCAGAGTGACATCGACCCACCACTCATCGCTGGCGATCTCGTCAAGGAGGGCCTCTTGGGCTTTGACCGTGGGGATCGAGAGCTGACTTAGTAGACCCGTAGCGATGCTCTGGACCTGTTCACGGATGCGTTCGGCGGCAACTGCGTCGCCTTCGAGCTGAGCGAGCTGGCGGCGCAGGATCAGGAGGTCGAACCGTTTGGCGTCCTCGTCATCGTCCCTGGCCGTCGAGGGTAGCCCGGCGAGGTGCTCCGCCACCTCGGTCGCCGCCTCGGGAGTTAGAGCTGTCCAAGAATCCCACTTGGCGTACTGCTCGACCCATTTACGGTGCGGTCGCACGAGGAAGTTTTTGAGGGTCATGGCGGCAACGATGGTGTGCAACGTCTTCGCGGTCGAGACGCGCAGGTCGGGCTCGCTGTTGTCGAGCGCAGTGATCAGTCCCAAACGGTTCTCGAAGAGTCTCTGGTTGAGCGACTTTTGGGTCGAGCCTTCGGAGCCGGGTAGGTTCTGGCTGAAGAATTCGAGGTTCCCGCAAAAGTCGAAGACGAAAAAGTCTGCCTTGTCCTGACCGGCCCCGAACAGATCTGGGCGTAGTCGGGTTCCACGCCCGATCATCTGCCAGAACTTTGACTTCGACCGCACCATTTTGAAGAAGACGAGGTTGACGACGTCGGGGACGTCGATGCCGGTGTCGAGCATGTCCACCGAAATCGCGATGTGAGGGACTTTGTCAGTCACGGAAAAGTCGTCGATCAGGGACTGCGCGTAGCTGATGCCGTGGGTGATGACACGCGCAAACTGCCCCCCATACCCAGGATATTGAACATCGAAGCGCTTCTGGATGAACTCCGCGTGGTCTCTGTTCTTTGCGAAAATGATTGTTTTGCCGAGTCTGTCACCGGAAGCAACCTTGTGACCTTGATCCATCAGGATGGCGAGGACCTTGTCGACGGTGTCTTCGTTGAAAAGAAACCGGTTGACCTCCTCGGAGGTGACTTCGTCCGGTCGGTCGTCCTCGCCCCAGTCGAGGGTGTCCCACTGATCCTTCTCGTCATCGGTCAAATCGGTGTATTTGATGCCCTGCCGCAGGAACGTCGTCCCGACCGAGACTCCGACCGGTGGCACGAGGTACCCCTCACCTACAGCTTCGTCGAGGCTGTAGGCATCGGTCGGGACACCGTCTTCAAGGTGGAACAGCCTGTACGTGTTGTGGTCGACTTCGTCTTTGGGGGTGGCGGTCAGTCCAACGAGAAGCGAGTCGAACCACTCGAAGATCGCGCCGTACTTCTGGTAAACGGACCGGTGCGCTTCATCGATGACGATCAGGTCGAAGTATCCGGGCCCAAACTTGCGCAGATCTGCCTCGACGCCGTTGATGAGGTTCAACATCGTCGGATAGGTGCACACGTATACCCGGCCGTCCGCGGACTTCTCCGTGACCAGGTTGACCGTCGTCGCGGAAGGCAAGCTCGCCTTGAACGCGTTGGTAGCTTGGTTAACCAGTGCGGTCCTGTCCGCCAGGAACAGGACCCGCTTGACCCAGTTGGCCTTCATCAGCTGATCGGCCAACGCAATCACCGTCCGAGTTTTTCCCGACCCGGTCGCCATGACGAGCAACGCTTGGCGCTGTTTGCGGTCCAAAGCTTCGCCGACAGCTTTGATTGCCCGGACCTGGTAGGGGCGTCCAGCTATAGCCGTGTTGACCTCGGCTGTGCCCAGGAAAAGTCGGGTAGTACGGCGCTGGATCAGCAGTTCCAGTTCATCGCGGGTGTAGAAGCCTTGGACTTCGCGGGGCGGATACCCTGCGGCGTCGTCCCAGATCCAATGCTCATAACCGCTGGTGTAGAAGATGACGGGACGGCGACCGAACTGCTTCTGTAGGCAGTCGGCGTAGAGCATGGCCTGCTGCTGACCTACCTGGGCACTCTTGGTTGTGCGTTTCGCTTCGACTACCGCTAGTGGCAAGCCGTCAGCACCCCACAAGACGTAGTCGACGAAACCCTTTCCGTCCTTGTTGGGCATACCGTCCACTCCATATTCACGGTCGCGGGGATCGGTGAGCGGCCAACCGGCTTCGGCCAGCAAGACGTCGATGAAGAGGTCACGGGTCTGCGCCTCGGAGTAGTCATGATCGTCATGTGTGGCGTTCGTCGCCTGAGCGGCGGCGATCTGTAAACGGAGCGTCGCGATCTCCGCATCGTGCGTGGCAAGCAGGTCCTCCTTGTCTGCCAGTGCCTTTGCGTGTGCTTCGTCTTGTTCTTTGAACTTCTGCGCCAGCTTCGCCAGCTCGTCACGGCTCAGCGGTGCCGCGCTCCGAGCGAGCGCAGGGTCGAACGTCGCCTTCGTCGGCACAACCTGCGGGTTCGGCGAGTAGCGATACGCAGCCCACACCATCACGTGAAACAACTCACGTAGCACTGCCTGCGAGACGTCGAGTCTGATCGGCTTGTTCTCATGGACGGCGGTATTGGCGACCTTACGGATGAGGTTCAGCTTCTGTCCGATCCCGACACCCGTCAGCGCAGCAAAAGCTGAGTCGTTGATCTTCGCCGCCAGATCGTCCCGATAAGGGACCGACAGATTCAAGACGTCGTACAGGTGATTGACCAAACCCTCCGCCGCACGGCGGCTGTAGAAGCAGGCGGAACGCGGATCGCTCTCCAGGTACGACTCAGCTCGGGCGCAATCGGAGAACGCACCGGGGAGCGTGGTCCTGAGAAAGTCGAAGTTGCCCATCAGAGCTCCCCCCGGAAAGCGCGGGATTGGAGTGAGGCGAAAAGGTGGTCCATGAGCTTCAACGCGTGTTGGGCCTGACCATGCTGGGTGCTGATGGCCTCAACGTTGGTTGCGAACTGCCTTTGGAGGTCAAGGGGTGGGATGCGGATGGGAAGTGTGCGCAGTTTCTCACCAGTCAAGTGGGCGATTGTTGCAGAAGTAACGTAGTCCTTCAGTCCACCGGTATCGACGGTTCTCTTCATCGCTCTCACGAAATATTGAGGAAGCAGCTGCTCTCCAAGGCGGATCCGATGTATTGCCTTCTGGAAGTAGCAGTCAGTCAGCTGGTCCTCCCAAATCGCGCAGCGACCAGGCTGACCACCCTCACACATCAGAACGTCTCCGCGGCGAAGTGCGAAGGTCACGCGCTCACGCTCATCGAAGTCCATGCTAAATACGTCTTCCAGATCGAAGTGGAACCATTGGACGTTGGCGTTTCGCAGATATGAGCGCGGATGGTCCCCAGTCCGTCGCTTAGCATCGAGCATTTTCCCGAGCCGCGTTTCTGCGACATCGCCAAGTGGCCGAGTGTCCCAATTGTGGGACTCAACAGCTGCCCCAAACAACGAATCGAAATAGGTTTCGGCCAGTGTGTCGAGGTGGGTGAGGACTTGGCGACGTTTGGCGCGGAGTGCGTCGGCCTGGTCGAGGATCGCGGCGATGCGACGCTGCTCATCCAGAGGCGGCAATCGAAGTGAAACTGATCGAAGGCTCTCCCGCGTTATTTGCGGCTGGGCGCTACCAGTAATTGCCTTCCGAAGGATCTCCGGTGTCAATGCGCGGACTAGAAAGCGAGTGTCTACACGGCGCGTGTCGAGGTCATCCAGAGCCATCGCATTTCCATTGACGTAGCTTTTTGGGGGGCACACGTTGATCGTTCCGCAAGTGGCACCTCGGCAGGTAATAAGTACCGTCTCCCGGTCGTGGTTGTAGTCGTCATACCATCCAATTTGACCGTTCGCCCCAAATACGGGGTATCCAGCCAGTGTCATCTGCGTTTGGGAGATAGTAGGCCATTGCTTAGGTCGGCAAATCTCGTCAAGGGGCACTAATGGCCATTTCACGACAGCATCGCTTTCAGTTCTGCAAGTCCCGAGGCGATGTTGGCCTCAATTGCCTCGATTTCGGCGATGATGTCGAATGGCGCTCGGTGCTCGACCTCGTCGTGAACAACCTCTTTGTAGCGGTTCAGCGACAGGTCGTATCCCTGCGCGGCGATCTCAGACTTCGGTACGCAAAACGACTTCTCTGTCCGAGACCGCTCCAATTCCGATGTGTCATGCGCTGCCCAGCGTGCGAGCACGTCGGGGAGGTCATTAGCCTCGACCGGATTCCTTTTGTCGTCGAGGGAGTAGCCGTCGGCCTGGATGCCGTAGAACCACACGTGGTCGGTGCCGCCGGAGTTGGTTTTGGTGAAAAATAGGATCGCGGTCGAGACGCCCGCGTAGGGGCGAAACACCCCTGAGGGGAGCTTGACTACCGCGTCGAGCTTCTGGTCATCGACGAGGATTCTGCGCAGTTCCTTGTGCGCTTTCGACGACCCGAACAGGATGCCGTCGGGAACAACTACTGCTGCCCGGCCACCGGGTTTGAGTAGCTTCAAGAACAGGGCCAAGAAAAGTAGCTCGGTCTTCTTGGTCTTGACGACCCGCTGGAGATCCTTGCTGGTGGCCTCGTAGTCAAGCGACCCGGCGAACGGTGGGTTGGCCAGGATCAGCGTGTACTTCTCGGTGTCTTCGCTTGCACCCTCAGAGAGTGAGTCGCGGTAGCGGATATCGGGGGATTCTATTCCGTGCAGCAGCATGTTCATGCTGCCGATGCGCAGCATTACGCTGTCGAAGTCATAGCCGTGGAACATCGACCTATGAAAGTGGTTGCGTTGGGTCGCGTCGGTCAGGGCTGACGGGTGCTTCTCCCGGACATGCTCCGAGGCGGAAACCAGGAACCCGGCGGTCCCGCAGGCTGGATCGCAGATTTCGTCAGTCGGAGTCGGGGCGGTCATCGCCACCATCAGGTTGATGATGTGGCGCGGTGTGCGGAACTGGCCGTTGACGCCTGCGCTGGCGATCTTCGACAGCAAGTACTCGTAGAGGTCGCCGTTGGTGTCGCGCTCAACCATCGGGATGTCGTCAAGCATGTCGACGACCTTCGACAACAGCGCAGGTGTCGGGATGGTGAACCGGGCGTCTTTCATATGCTCGGAGTACGTGGAGCCGTCACCGCCCAGTGCGCGCAAGAACGGGAAGACCTGTTCCCCGACGATTTTGAACATCACTTCCGCGTCAGCGTTCTTGAAACGGCTCCAACGCAGGTTTTCCTGACCGGGCAGGAAAATCGGCTCCTCGATCTTGCCGGTAATGCGAGCTTTCTTCTCGGCCAGGATCTGCAGGTCGTCCAGTCGGCGGATGAAAAGCAGCGAGGTCACCTGTTCAATGATTTCTAGCGGGTTGCTGATTCCGCCCGACCAGAACGAGTCCCAGACACGGTCAATCTTGCTCTTGAGGTCACCAGTGATCACAGAGTGACAGTAGCGAAGTGGATCGACTGAACTCGCAGGAACGAGTGGCGGCTCAGCGAATGAGGTCGATGCTGGGCGGGTGGAGTCCGGTTGGGATCGCGCACTTGTCGCCCGGCGGTCGTCTCGGGTCGGTGGCGGAGGATCTCGACCGTTCTGCCCGACCTTCAAAACTTGCTACGAATTTCGTGATAGACGTTGGCGCGGCTTACTCCCCCCAGCATTTCGCGATCTCGTCTGCGGTCAGACTCTTTGCGAGCAGATCACGCGCACGTTCCGCAGTAGCCGCGGCCACTGTGGCAGGCACTTGAGGCTGAAGTGTGACGGGTGACCAGGGATAGGCCGAGCGGTCCGCTATTCCTCCGGGTAACCGAACAACACAGGCGGTGTCGTCTCGTCACCAAGCTCCCGGTTGCTCCCAGGCAGATCAAAGTCCCCGTCCCACCCCAAGGCGTTGGAGAAGAACCTCCGCCTGAGACCCGGGTCTCGGTTTGAGAAGAGATGGCAGAAGCGTTGAGCCCCCCTGATGCGGCTCAGCGCAAGGTCAGAAGTGGACAGCTCAAGTTCATCCGAAGTGCACATGCCCAGGTTGATGTGGTTTGCCAGGGCGCTCGCCTCAATGACCCAGCTCCAGTGAGCGACCCATGGCTGCATCTTGATGTGGAGGTGTGCGCGTTCGACTTGGCGCGATACGGGGATGTTGCCCCGGGAACTGCTCCCGCTTAAACAACTGGTGCATTGCCCCGTCGCGTCGGGGTCCGTGTTGCACCGTCGATTCCACGGGTTCTTGCGCGGTTTGGCGGTTAGGAAGTAATACACCGGTCGTGGTCCGTCAACGTAATCGCTCAGCTGGCCAATTCGGATTGGCGAATACCACGGTTTCGTAGGGTCGGCCATCGCATCGCTGGTTGTTGCTTTGCACTCAAAGATGAGAACTTGACCGCCCCCGTTCGCGAAGTAGTGGTCGACCGCTCCTTTCCTAGCGTTCGTGGGCGACCAGATCGTGCCTCCGGGCATCGCAGCCAGAAGTTGGGCTGCCAAGAGGGAATCGACGGTTCGCTCGGGAATCAGTCGGCGTTTCGGCATATTGCTCCCGATGATTGCGTGTTGCCTGCCGGATCGATCCGTGTAGTCCGCGTTCAACCCTCTGACCGTAGCTGGTCGGTGGTGAATCCAAGAGTCGCGCTGCCACCTAGTACCTGGCTCCACGCCATGGCGAGCTAGCGATGCGTATATGCGACGGCTAACGGTCTTCTCTGATGTGGCGATAGACAGTTGCTCGGCTGACACCCAGCATTTTGGCAATCTCGTTCGGAGTAATTCCCTTCGCCACCAGGTCCCGCGCCCGAACAGCGTCCTTCGAGGCCACCTTCAGCGGCCGACCTCCCTTGCGGCCGTTCTTTGCTGCTGCGGCCAGTCCAGCACGGGTTCTCTCCAGCATTGTGTCGCGCTCCAGCTGAGCGAAGGCAGCCATGATGGTCAGCATCGCCTTGCCCATTGGTCCTTCAGTGTGTAGCCCTTCGGTCAAGCTTCTGAAGGTAATTTCTCGGTTGGTCAGTTCGGCGATCACGTCGAGGACCTGCCGAGTATCCCGGCCAAGCCGGTCGAGCTTCCAGACGGTGAGAGTGTCGCCGGCTCTGAGGTGGTCAAGACATGCCGCCAGCTGAAGTCGGTCCGTTGTGGATCCGCTGACTCCGTGGTCGGTGAACGTCCGAACTGCGCCTGCGGTCTTCAAAGCATCGAGTTGCAGCTGGGGGTCTTGGTCGACCGTGCTCACCCGTGCGTAACCGATCATCGCCATGTCGGCTCCTGTCTCATAATCCCGTAGAATTCTAGGTTTTGAGACTAACAGTTTTGAGACAGGGTTTTGAGACAACCGATTGATGGGCGCGTGCTGTTCGCGACGAACCTCGTGAGAGCCCGGAGTTGTCTCACAAACCCATCGTTTATGAGACACCTCAAGGCCGTGGTTGACCCACCGTCTGACTGGCGATCGGATTTCAAGGGGTGGCCGTGAGTGTCGGCAACGTTCCGTCAGTAGGGCCCCGTTTAGAGCTCGGTCATACGATCGTGCAATGACTCTCCTGATGTACGGCGTAAGCCGAGCCGGTTCGATCTACGCTTTAGCAGACGGACGGACTACGAAGGGCAGTGAGATTGCCTCAGACCAGACGGTGAAGCTGCATCCTTTCCCGGGTACCGATGGAACAAAATCGGGGGACTTCGCTGCAGTAGTACTGATTTCGGGGAGATCGGACTTTGCTTTGCCTGGAAGCGGTGTGACCGGTCAACAGCCGGTTGTAGATGCCATGTCCGCAGTCACGGAGTATTTAGCGTTGCGCCGCGACTTCACATCTGTTGGGCAGCTCGGTGACGCGATTTGGTCGGACGTTATTCATCCTCTCTGGTGGCACTGTCGTGACTGCTGTGATCAGAAGCTCGTGGACGCCGCATTTTGGGGTCAGGATTTTGACGGTGAATCTTGTTGTGATACTCACGTTCCATTCAGTCTCACGGTCGTCGGTTTCGACGGTGGAACAGACGATTCGCCTAGGCTTTACATGCGAACCTTTGCGGAGGGGCCTGCAGTCGAGGAAGTGATGGCACCCGGGAGCGTGTATTTTTCTGACGGTGATAGACCCCCGACAATCGGTCTGGACGAGCTCGACGATCGCCGGGTGCGAGCAGAGTTTCAGACGAGAGCCAGACTAATCAACGCGTCGGCACGGGAGGTTTTCAGACAGATAGATGATCAGGAGCGTCAAGACGCCGACCGAGAAGCGCTTTTGAGAACTGATGCCGTGCATCGATCCGTGGGCTCGCAAGCTGCGGATAGCGCGGCTGAGCTTGAATCCATCCGTCGGACGCACCAGGCCAAGCTGCAGGATATTGAGTCGCGCACCGTCGCAGGAACGGTTGGCGGCCGAGTTCTCTCATGCGTGGTTGACAGTCAGCGCGGAATCAAGTTTCTGCCCGACTGGGTGTTGAGTGCGGACTGATGATCGTGCGGGCGAACATCAGCCGTCGTCAGTGGGGAGTCTCAGCCAACGTTGAGCGATTACCTTCCGGCCGCACCTCAGCTGTCAGTCCATTTATGCTCCGGTGGCTCCCCAATGCGATGCACTGGCCCCTCCGTGCTGTCCAGGTCTACCGAGGGATGTCGAGGAAGGGGAGTCCCGCCCTCGAACACCTCGAGGTAGGTCGCATAGATATGTCGAGCAGTTGCGACAAACATCAGAACCAGAAAGACAGTGACGACTGTGGCAAGAACCGACAGGGCATGATGCCAGAAGTTGAGCCGGTAGCCGACAGGCATCATAGAGGCCAAGGCCCCCAAGATCAGTGCGTCGAGAAGAGCCGCAACCGCTGACACAAGCAACCCGCTCATGGTTTCGCGCACCATGCCCGTTACACGTTTTCCGGCATTGAGAGTAAGCGAATCGGCGAGTCTCGCCCGAAGTGTGATTGTCTGACCGGCTGCGGCGAGCAGGACGCCAGCAAGCAGAGCAACTGCAGGAATGAACGCCGTGGGGGCGACAACCACTACTCCCGAACACGCGACAATCACGCCTGCAACGATTGGGAGGCCAAATATGACGCCGAGCGCAAACCAATCTCGTTGACCTCGATCAGAACTACGCATAGACCGGACGAAGTCAAGGCTGAGTGTGCGCAGGCTCAAGCGATCAGGCACGAACATTACGAGCTCCTCATCCCTTCAAGATTAGTCCAGTGTCAATCCCTGGACTAGGGGCAGGAGCTCACGCGCAGTCTTCTCGGCTTCATAGTTGAACTTCGCCGTAGGGACGTAGCCGTTTCCTAACCAGTAGGTGTACCTCTTGAAGACCGAGGCCGGAGTCACGGTTCGCACCTCAGTGCCCCGGACGAACTCCACCCCAACACCGTTGAACTCGATAGACACATCCTCGGCTGGTCCTAGGTAAATCGCTTGGCGAACTCGGCGTGCGGCTTGAGCTGCGTACTCTCGACGATCTGCTGTCACCCCCGCTCGTGCGTCGCGTTTGGCAGCCTTGGCTGCCTTACGTGCCTCCGCTCGGTCCTTGCCACTCATTTTGATCGTGCTGGAGGAGTCAGCGTTCGCGAACTCCGCTTCCTTGTCAGCAACCGTGGCACGGATTTTGACAAAAGCCTGGTTGATCCAATCCGCGGCCGCGGCCTTCACCGTTTCACCTTCGATGCCAGTGAAGACCGACATCGCAACCTCACGCCGTTCGCGGGCTCCGTCTGCCTCGAAATCGTGCTTGTCGAAGTCGACCCTTTTGACGGACGCCTCCTTGATGAACTGCAGCATTGCAGCTTCGCCGACCGCGTGTGCGACAACTCGCAGTCGCCAGTTGTCTTCGCTGCACTTATTGAGCCCCCTGATGACAGAGACTATCGGACAAGAGTTACCACGAGCCTCGACAGCAACCAGGGCGCGAGTCGAGTCTGGTTGGCATACCAAAATCGCACGATACGGATGCAACGTCGATTTGTTCTTCAGAGGTATGTCATCGGCAGCGTCGTCTTGCGGGTCGATAACCGTCCCGTCAGCGTTCACAAGTCCGTGCTCGAGCAACATCTCTAGGTTGTCACCTGAAACTACCGCGTGCTTGAACCTCATGGATACAGCGCGACCTTGAGTTGCTGTAGTGCCATCATCGGACTCGGTGGTCAGTCCAAATGTGTCGGTCTTGTTCAGCCGTCGATTGATGTCCTTCGCCGCTGCAGTGGGGTAATGAACCTGTCGCATCCCGGCAGACTTGTCGGCGATTGGGATCTCGGCTGACCCAAACTTTTGCGCCGAATGCTTCATGCCGAGATGTAGATCGACCGCGAATAGTCGAAAGCCGTACTGAGTCATCGAAGACCGTCAAGTGACTGGTGCGCAGTTATCTGGTCGCGGTGCCTTGCCATCGTTTATACATACCAGAGTGCCTGGTTCCACACGGTGCACAACTCGCAGTCTGATTGGGATGGCACCCACACGAGCCGCCCCAGGCTGACAAGCGTCAACCCTTCTGCTGAGATTCACGTTGCGTCTGTCCATTCACCCGTTGAACCGGGCCGCAGAGCAGGGCCAGCTACAACGGCTATGTGCCAGTCATTCGCACAGCGACTCTCGCACTGGTACCCAATGACCAGGACCTACCTTGCAGGCGGTAAGCCGGAGAGTTTGTAAGTGGTTTGGCCGACACTCACGGGTCATAAGTCAGAGCCTTCAACACCGCCGTCGCAGTCGTGCCGAGCGCACGCGCTACATGCTGGAGCTCGATTACATCAAGCCTGCGTTCGCCCGATTCGTACTTACTGACGAATGATTGGGGAACACCCAGGCGCGCTGCCACTTTTACCTGTGTCAGTCCGGCTTCGACCCTCAGCTTGCGGAGCGTCAGGCATAACTGCCTGTACTCGTCTGAGTAGATCGATTTTTCCACCCCGATAGGGCATCGTTGTAACGATTGATATCCCAAATTAGGATATTGGAGTGGCCTGTCACATAGCCGAGTCCGCCGGACTCAGGGCAGGACTGCTTCGGAGGGTCTTTTCATGGTGTTCGGATCGCGCACCCGTTGGTCGAGACGCGCCATTCTGTGCGTTGCGCTAGGCGTGGTTGGGGTCATGGCGATCCTGGTGGCGGTTGGCATGTACAAAACGACCTCGGGTGGGCCGTCGAAGGTCGAGCCAGATCTGTCGTCGTTCCCACTGGCACTTGGATGTGAGATCGAGCCCTACGCGGCACCAGACGTGGACTTTGGTGAGACCAACCTCCGCCCTCCATACCTAGCGCAGAGCGCTTCTGTGCAGGCCGTTGATAGCGCAACCATCAACATCTCTGTGACGTTCAGCGGTGTCCTCCCATCGGGCCCGCGGGAGACGACCTCGCCCCGTCTGGGAACCTTTCTGATGGGTAGTGACTTCGGGTTCACGGTGTTCCTCCAGGGCAACGACGGCCCCGCTATCTCTGTCGACCGCGAACCAGGTTCCTCGGCGGAGTGGTCCTTTACCGAAACCGCAGACACCGCCACCCTCACCGTCGACTCACCCCGTTCGTCCGTCACCGTCAGACCGAGCACGCTAGACGTGGCCATCGCCCTCGATGACTTCACCCTTGCCGGCCCTCAGATCGAGCCGTCGATCGAGGTCAGTGCTTTCGAGTTTCGTCCTCCCACCTCAGAGCCGAGTCAGACGATGTACCCATACCAGGTGTGCTCCTGACAGGTTTCGGAATAAATGCGTCACGGCAGTTGGCTCGGCGGCGTTCCATACTTCGCTTCCTCTTCTCTCGAAGTTCGCGCTCCTCGTGCGACTTCATTGGTGGTCCTTACTGACGAATCTGGTAATGCACCCGCTAGGTCCGGCTGCGCACGTTGCCTAGTCTGCGTGGAGATCGTGCTGCCAATGTGACTTCGCCATAACGCTTTTGGACACTTCGGGTACAGCGACCGGCAGTGGTGCGGTCGAGGCTGTCTGATGAGACGGGCGAGGCAATTTGCGCCAGAACGCGATGTTGCTGTGCGCCGAGCTTCGCGTCGATCTGATCTCGCTGACTAGTCTTCGTCAGTGACCAGTAGAGAGCGCCCTGAGCGCAAGAGCCAAGCACCGCAACTGTTCAGACGCTTCCCCGCCACCGACCAGCATGGACTCGTGGTTCAGCATCAGCCGCACGGCGATGAAGAGTTCGCGATGTACTTCCGTGAGGCCGGTGAACGGCTCGCCGACACATTCTCTGGTCGACCATCGGACGATCTACTGCTGGTTCCGTGGCTCTTCCTCATGCGACACGCCGTGGAACTCACCCTGAAGAACACAATCAGGTTCGCAGGGGCGTTGCGGAGAAGGTCCGACCATGGGGACGACCCGACCTACCCATTCGACCTGGCTGCTCTTGCCGCACGACTCGGCAAGAACCATCGAATTGCTCCGCTACTCACTGAAGTGGACCATCATCTGGAAGCTTTAGGAGTTGAGAAGACCCCGGGCGATGTCTTTCTTACGCTGACTCAACTATCCCAAGCAGACCCGACGGGCACTGCTTTCAGGTACTACGACCCCAAGCGATCACCCTCCTCTGTCGGCACCCACATCGATTTTCCTTCGCTCCGCGCCGAGATCGAGCGAGCACTTGGGATGAGTGCGAGCGCAATTGACGTTCTCGAGGACTACGCGTCGTCCCTTGCCGACAGCCAAGAGATGCGAGAGGAGTTCGAGGCCGAACTCGAGGCCGAGCTGGCTGCCGAATTTGGCCCATCGCAGGCTGATTACCTCTGACGCGTACCTGCGCGCCGAGAAACACGTCGTGCGGGTTGGTGTGGACTTCCGAGGCTGCTCGGGCCTGATGGAGGGTCACACCCGTCGAGAACGGACACCTGCCGAGTGGATCGAGCACCAGTCGGTCGCCAGCTGTACCCCACCGGAGGCTGGTGTGAGCATTCGTAGGTGTGTGGGCCTGGGAGCAGGTGTCCGGCAGACTATCGAGCGGAGCTACTCCGACGCCGACCCGATCAAACCGCCGAAGGACATTCGTTGACGAAGCATCGCCTGCCAGGTGTTCACGTGCTTGAGTATCAGAACATCGCGGAACCGCACGTCGAAGGCTCGAATGATGCTTGGTGGGGTGTAGCCAAGATGTACGTAAAGGCTCAGGACCACGATGCGAAGTACCTGCTCGCCAACGAGCTGATCTGCTGTCGACTTGCCGCGGCGCTCGGACTACCAGTGCTCCCTGGCGAAATTGCTCAGCACCCCGATGGGCGAAAGTGTTGGGTAACTCCGCAGATTTCATTGTCCGACGTCAGTCTGCCGCCCACCGATCTAGACCGAATGATGGCAGCCCAGCCTGGGGTGGTTGCGGGGACTGTGGTTTTCGACTGCTGGGTGCGTAACGATGACCGGACTGCAGACAATTTGCTCTTCGATCCCCGGCTTGGCATCTGGTTGATCGACCATGAGCACTGCCTTGCGGGCAGGACCGGGGAGAGCTTCGGCGAACTGCGTCGCGTGGTCGATGAACAGCCCGGTTGGAGCGACTTTCGGGACCGCACTATCGATACGAGTGCGATCGAGTACTGGACTATGCGTGTCCGGTCGCTTCCGATCACTCCTGTTGAGCAGGCGCTTGAGGAGGCGTTTCTGCGAGGTCTGATCAACCGTGCGCAACAAGCCGAACTAAAGACCTTCTTGCTGGCCAGGAAGGAGAAGATCGATACTCTAGTGAAGACGTTCGTGTCCGCGCCGCCGTCCATGGAACCCAGCGTCGGCGGCCTCTTCGACGAGGGTGGAGCCTGATGGACGCAGCATGGCACCTCATCCAGTACACAGCAGATATGCGTCGCCGTGAACCCCGGAACATCGGGGTGGCAGTGGAGATCGATGGCGTTTGGGCAATCCAGCTCGTAGGGACCGACGATGCGGGAGTCGTCGACGGTCGTTCCCTGAGGAGGTTCGGCCTCACAAAGGACGCATACGAAGGTTGGGCCGAGTACTACCGAAACATGATCCTGTCGGGCAACTACCCCCAGGTACTCCGATCACAGCTCAAGCGACCCACGGAGTTCCGCCTCTTGGTCGGCGGATACATGGAGACCACTCGCTCCGCCCAGGACACAGCGGCGAACCTGTTTGCCGATCTGGTACATCGAGATGAGGTTGCGTCCGAACCTCATGCCAAGGCGCTGCGACGCAAGGTCGAGCGAACCCTGGAGGTCGCGCAAATTCAAGCGCAGCCCGACGTCACGGTGGAGGCCAAATGGGGGCCCAGCGGAACCGATTCTGATGACGTCGAGTTCGACTACAGCTACGTGAATGGCCAGCGCCACCTGATGCACCGCCTGCAGCTCCACCACCCATCAGCTGATCAAGCCAAGATCGTATCTCGAGATTTCAACGCACGCGTAGAAGGTGCACGGAGCGCTGGTGCGGCGGTGAGCTTCGTGGCGTTCTACTCTGCTGAGGCCTTGGATGCGATGGGTGACGGCGTCCTGAAACCAGCGTGGCGCGTCGCGGAGACGATCGATGTGGATCACCCCGAGGAAGCCGCCGATCAATTACGTCAGATTGTGAGCTGAGCGCACCAGGCAGTGGTGGCGATCGTGACGGCAGCAATATCCGTATGTGCTTTGCCGATCGTCCCCACCTGGGTGGGCTCTGCATGCGGAACAGCATCGAGCGACCTTTGGTAATTGTGCTCTACGTATAAGCGGATTGTAATGATTTCGGACAGTTCTGGTACACAAAGAAGTCCAGTCGTGCACGTCGAAGGTCGCTGCGAAGTCCGCAGCGATTCGGCAAATATTAAGCAACGGATTGGTGGCCTAGGAACACCAGAAACCGCATCTTTAGACAACAACTGAGGAGATTGATCAATCCGTGTTTTCTTGCATCGACCATGTTGTACCCCGCTGTAATCGGCCACCGGATCGACAAACCTCTCGGTTGCAACGCACACCACCTGAGACGAACCAGCGTGGGGCATGAGCAGCGGAACACTCCTAGTGTTCCACACCGGAGCCTCTGGGGGTAGTGACTGTCGACGGTCACCCGAGCTTCCGTGAAGGCATGCAGAATCCGTTTAGCTGGCGAGGCTAGCTATTTAGGTCGCCTTGTAATAGAACTGTACAAGAGCTGTACCTAAGGTGTAACAATCGCCGTATAATCTCCGGTCTTTCTGGCTATTGATCGATGTTTGTTTTATATTGGTACAGCTCTCCAGCCGCCAAATTTCTTTCCCTTGGGCACTTCGGCTGGAGAGCACTCCATTGTCTTGCATGTACCGATTTTCAGGTGTAACTTCGTTCCCAAGTGCTTAAGGGATGCAGTTCCCTTCGTTAACGAAACCTAGCTCGTAGGACAACAGCAAGACGTCCTTGGGCCAGGTAGTGCTGCCATAAAATTCCACAGAGTACTCGTCGAGGTCGCGGCTCAATGCTTTTCATAGCTCCTACGGAGCTACCATAAAGCTCTACTCACTGCGTTCGTAAAGAGCTAATGACTGAGGGTCGTAAGAGCACTCCTTCGTCGCTCCGCTCCTCAGTCGGCTCTCACTCCCAAGACCTCGGACCTACGGTCCTCGGAAGAACAGTCCAGGCAAGAGCAAACGCTCCGCTCTGTACCAAGGGATAGCAAGAGAAAACAGTCAGTACTTCTAAGTGCTTCAACCTGTATGCGCGCCCGCGTATTACGCGTGAGAGGCGGCGCAGAAGTGCCACACTGTCTCTGGTGACAGCGGTTAGGTCTTGGTCATCAGCCGGAATGCTCAGACATCTGAACCCCAGGGCCCGAAATTCTCGATGCGCCCACAGAATTGACGTCATACGATCGGGGGATGGCCCGGCAGTGCCTTCCGCTCATAGGCTCTTGTGGTCCAAGTTGCTAGACCGCAACCATCGGAGACGGCATGTTCGCAATCCCGTGGTACGGGACAGCCTCGGATTTGTCCGATCGTACGACCACTTCGTACATGCCAGGCTCGCTGACGATGGGGGCCTGCTGGGTGCGATCGATGGTGTCTTGGATGGGTATGTCTGGCATACCCAATCATCCAGCCGTTCCTTGAGTTGGGTGACGTTTTGGATAACGAGCACCTGCAAAAGTCAGCAAGAACAAACCATGGCTCTCCGTCGATCAGTAGGTTCCGCACGGTGGCTCGCTGCAGTCAGCCCAGAGGGGCGTCCGACGGAAGCTCATCTTGTCCGTCTGGGTCGTCATCTGCCACGTCCTCGGCACCGACGGAACTTTGGGCCTTGTAGTCTGCCAGGGCATCAACGGGTGCTTGGTTGAAGTGGTTGTTACTGCACTCTGGCAAATAGAGCTGCGAAGGCCACCCCTCACTGGTGTAGCACGCCATACAGAGTGTGTACAGATGATTGGGCACTGGGCTTGGATTGATGGTTCGAAGAGCCGTGTGTACTGCATCGTCATGTTGGGTGTCGATGGCGAATATTGGATACTCCCGACCCCGCCACACCCCCTTGAGTTCGATGGTCCGATGCAACACCAGATCGTTTACCGTGAAGTCTTCTTGCCCGAGATCGGGGGTGAGTTGCCTACTCAACATCGCCAGCGCTACTTCCACGGACAAAGTGAAATAGCGTGAGTCGCACTGACTCGTCACTCGGAAGCCTGTGTCGATGCTCGGCCCAAAGTAGTCGTAGAGGTATTGGTCGTGGTCACGTTGTCCATCGAGAGCCTGACGATTGAGCATCACGACATCGGCATCGGAACTCTCGATCGTGGGATTACGGGGAACGGTCGATTCGCTGTCAGGGCCTGGAAACGTTGCGACAAACGCACCTCCTTTGGTCCCCATCGAGGTGTCGTCTTTGAGGGTGCCCTCGTAGTAGTCCTTCATCGCCCGCGTCCATATGCGCACGGCTTCGTAGATGTCTCGCTCGGACCGCACATCACACGTGTAGATCAGCTCGTCGCCAACCGGCTTCCAGAGATCGAACTGAGGTCTTGAGAAGCCAAGTTCATGCTGGGCAGTCGCCACTGCCTGGGGGAACTCTCGGTAGAAGCTGAGAAACACCTTCTGCCAGGGTGCCTTGGCGTTGGGCTTCAGATTCTGCTTGAAATTGGTGGACCCCGTCAGATCGCATGAGAGGAACAGCCTTGAGACCGGGTTGCCGCTACTGGAAGGCTGCACGCGTCCCCAGAACCTCAGCGCGCACATCGGCGGCCTTCGGAGAAACACCGAAAATCGATGCTAGAGACCACGTATCGCCGTTGCACAGGTGGAACTGCCGCTTGAAGTATTCTTCGGGCATAAGCAGCGCTGATGCGAATACGTTGGCTTCAGTCTCCGCACGGTCCCGGCCACCTCGCCCGAAGGCTTTCGCCGCAGTCTCTCGTTTGTACACATAGTGAAGGAAGTAGTGGCCGAGTTCGTGTGCCAGAGTGAAGCGATCTCGTCTTGACGAGGTGAACTGTGGAATGTAGACGGTGAAGTTACCCGGCTCGAACACATGGAGCGATTCGTCATCCATGGCGTACTCGATCCGGCCACCGAGCATCTTCAAAAGACCGTCGACGTCGGCGTGGCCATCGACCGAGTAGATCTGGTGATGTTCGCCAATGCGTTCGGCATACTTTTGTATGGCTGCGTTGGTGAGCCCAGCTGGCTCGGCGGTGAACCCGTTCACAGCACTTGACCTCTGATCTCCCTTACGGCGTGGGCTTGGACTACATCATCCATAGTAGGCGGCAGTACATCGGTCCTTGACAAGGCGTGCCGCAGCTGGATCGAAAGCAGTGCCATGGTTTCCCTCTCACGACGTCAGACGAACGTGCCTGCCCCACGCATGGACTGTAGCATTTATAGAACATTTGTTCGAACTAATTGAGGTAACTTCGTCGGCTTGTTGCAATCGTCAGTCATGCCGTGCCTCGGCGCATCACTTCTGAGGCGAGTGCGGCAGGTCGGTGTGATCGATCAAACCCGGAATGAGCGCGGAGATGGCAGAGTGAGGCACGTGGCAATTGGTGGAACCTATCTAAAGCAGTTCGTGGACAAAGCAAATGAGGTGTCTGAGCGAATCGAGGCGCATCTGAAGGGCGGCGGTCTCGACGGGACAGCGACGGGTGGTTCCGAGGGAATCGATAGCGCGCCTGTGGACGAATCGAAGCAACGGCTGCTGGTTGACGACTTGCATCAAGCTCATCGCTTGGCCCAGGCGCAACACTATCCACCGTTCCCTCAGTCGGAGCTGCATCGACTTCGTGACTTGTGTGCAAGGTATGGAATCCAGCAGTTGCGACCACCTGATGGTGCAAGCTAGCTCGACCCAACGCTTTCCCAACACTTTGCCCCCCGATCGGGCCCGAAAACAGGCGACTAGACGCGATCGTCTGCACCCACTCGAACCGCATTTAATTGCAGCTCAGAGTGGGTAAGGACGAACGTTTGCGATCAGCAGAAAATCGTGGAAGCAGCTACGAAGGGTTCCTGGTTCGAGTCCAGGTGGGGGAGCGCAATCCCCGTCCGGTTCTCCGGGCGGGGATTTTTGTCGTCCGGGTCGGTGGTACCACGGGTCTCGGTCGGTTATCAGATCGTGACTGTCCTGGCTGTATATCGATTGAATGAATCCATTCGACCGATGCCGGTTTTGTCGGTCGTTCGCGACATACTGAACGAGCGGTCCGGGAGGCTCAACAGTGCTATAAAAAACCGGATCGGTCGGTTTTAAGGGGCTTCATGAGTTTGAGTTACGCAGCAACCGTTCCACGTCACCTCGTGCATCGGCGTTCTCCGGCCGACGTGTTGTTGACCGATTACGAAACGGTGGACGGAACCCATAGGGCAGCTGTTCAGTTCCCGACTTCCCATCGGATGTTCGCTCCGGTTCGTCGAACCCACGACTCGTTGATGGTGGCCGAGGCTCTGCGCCAAGCGATCAGCCTCTTCTGCCACGTCAATCACGGAGTGCCACTCGACCACATCGTCTTCATCGAGCACTCTCGCTTCGAGATTCTCGATCCGCTGTCGGTCGACGAGATCGACGATTCGCTCGTTGCCGAGTCGATCACGACCGACGTGACGTTCGACGACACGTCGATGGACAACATGAAGTTGTCGGCCAGGTTGTTGAACGGCGACCGACTCGTTGCGTTCGGAACGGCGTCGGTACGGTCGCTCGGCCCCGAGGTGTACTCGCAGTTTCGCACCTCGTCGATGGCCGACCCCCACTTCCGGTATCTGCCGGCCGGGACCGAAGTGGTCGAGGCCCCTGCGGTCGGACGGCTCGATCCCTCCGATGTCGTGTTGGCACGGCACACCTCCGACGGCTCCATCGTCGTGGCACCGGATCCTCGTAATCTGGCGATGTTCGACCATTCCGTCGAATATCTTCCCGGCGTGACCATGCTCGAGGCCGCGCGTCAGGCCTTGCGTCTGGCAACCGGAACGCCGACGCTGGACTTCACGTCGTGCGAGGTGCGCTTCATGGGGTTCGCCGAGTGGGCGAATCCGTGCTCGGTCATCGTCGACACCGACTCCACGGATGGCGTGCACCGCATCCAGTTCGAGCACGATGGTGCTGTGCTGTCGGCGATGTCGGTCACGGCAACGTCCGAACCGTGGCTGGCTCCTACCGATCGCTCCAGTCGATAACGGGGTCCTCTGCGAGCGCGAGAAGTCGCGGCAGGCGTCGACGCGGGACGACGGCGGGGAGCAATATCTGCCACATCTCGGTCAGTCGCTGCTGGAGATCGGCGCGCCCGGTCACCATTTCCGAGACAGTGTGCATACCGGTGAACGACGACACGATGTACCGACCCACTGCGGTCGGGTCGACGCCGTCGACGATGTCCCCCTCGGCCTGGGCACGCTCGATCAGATCGCCGATCTTGACGATCCACTCCTCGAACGCCCCCGCATGTGGACCGTCGGCGATGGCCGATTCCAGTGTCAACCGCATGCCCCCACGCGAAATCGACTCGGTCTGCAGCTGACGACCCAGCTCCTTGGTGACGAGAATCAACGCATCGAGCGCCTTGGGGGTGCGGTCGACAATGACGGCAGTGGCAGTTGCCGCCATCGTCAGTTGCGCATCGATCACGGCCTGCGCCAACTCTTCCTTGGACGAGAAATGGAAGTACATCGCGCCTTTGCTCACCCCGGCGTGAGCGATGATGGTGCTCAAACTGGCTGTGCCGTAACCGAACTTCTCGAAGCTGGCGGCCGCTCCTTCGAGTACGGCCTGCCTGGTGGACGCTGCACGCTCTTGCATCGGTAGACAATAGCTGTTACGCCGGTTCACGGCACGGCGTGTGGAGTTACCGGCGATTCACCCGTAGTCGGTGTCGGAACCCATGGGGCGAACGGCGCGCGCCTGATCGAGTCGATCCTGAAGGTAGGTCTCTATCCACTCGAAGGACGTCGGGCCCAGCGGTAGGCGAAGAGGAGGAGCGTCGGAGGAAATCGCAGCCAGGACGGCATCGGCTCCGCGGCGCGGGTCTCCGGTCTGCGTGCCGTGGGTGGCCTCGAATGCGGATCGAGCGGGTCCGATCAACCCGGCGTAGTCGTCCATCGGCGTACCCCACTGCATCGATCGGCCGCTTGCGTCGGTCCGGAACGGGCCGGGTTCGACGATGGTGACACCGATGCCGAGATGACGCACCTCGCCGGCAAGCGCTTCAGAAAATCCTTCCAGCGCGAATTTGCTGCCGGCATAAGCGGTTCCACCGGGACCGGGTACCACCCCGATGACAGAGGACATCTGCACGATGTGGCCGCGTCGTCGCGCCCGCATCGAGGGCAGCACCGCGCGAGTGACGGCGAGCGGGCCGAAGAAATTGACGTCGACGTTGTCGCGGAACCGACGGTCGTCGACCTCCTCGAACGCGCCGAGTAGGCCGTAGCCCGCATTGTTGACCAGGACGTCGATACGTCCGAACCGTCCGAGAGCGTGGGCCACCGCAGAATCGATCGATTCCTGGTCGGTCACGTCGAGTCGAGCGTGGAGCAACCGCTGGCTCTCCGGCCCCTCGAGATCGGCAACGTCGCGGGCGGTAGCGACCACCCGATCGCCCGCGTCGAGTGCGGCACGAACGAATTCGCGGCCGAAACCCGAACTGGCCCCGGTGATCAACCAGACCCGGTTCGATCGCGTCGTGTCCATGTCGTCGGCACCTTTCGAGAGAGGTGTGGTCGTGAGCGGCGATAACGGTAGTGACGACAGATGACAGTCGGCAACCGAATTGATGGCACGCTGAGCCGATGGTCGATACGAGTGCAGGAATTCTGTTGTACCGCGTCGGTGCCGACGGACCGGATGTTCTGATCGCTCACCCCGGCGGACCGTTCTGGGCACGCAAGGACGAGGGAGCATGGTCGATCGTCAAAGGGCTGCTCACCGACGGAGAAGACCCGTGGACTGCGGCCCGGCGGGAGTTTCGAGAGGAAGTCGGTATCGACGTCCCGGCCGGAGAGCCCGTGGAGCTCGGCACCGTTACGCAGCGCAGCGGGAAGATCGTCATCGGATTTGGCATCGAAGCCGATCTCGATGTCTCGAATGCGGTGAGCAACACATTCGAGATCGAGTGGCCACCGAAGTCCGGTGTGATGGCCTCGTTTCCCGAGGTAGACCGCATCGAGTGGTTCGGGCTCGAGCAGGCGAGAGCCAAGCTGTTGGCGGCGCAGCACCCGTTTCTCGACGCTGTGGAGACGGTCGTCGCATCGCGATAGTTTCGGCACGCGGGCCCGGGGTATCCAGCGGCCGGAAGTGACGAGATTCGCAGATGCAGGGTGGGAAGTGGATCATGATGCCGACGGATTCGTCCAGCGCACAGACCATGGTGGCAACGTCTCCGGTCGAAACGTCCGTGGTGGATACCTCACTCTTGGAGACACGGTGGGGCGGACGCGTCGTCGCGTCGGCGTTCGTCGTGTTGGCCGCGGGACTGTCGTGGGTGTTCGCGGCAACTGCCATGATCGGCTAGCGACCATCGGTCGGTTGGCCGATACTGCTCAGCTACGACTACGAAGGGCAGCACAGTGACCGACCGCAGTGTCTCCGCAACCCCACCGGCAATCGAGGTACCCAAGCGCGCATGGCAGGCGCTGGTGGTTCTGTTGCTGGGTATGTTCATGGCACTGCTCGACACCACCATCGTGAACGTGGCTCTACCGACCATCAGCACCACGTTGGATGCGTCGGAATCGGTTCTGTCGTGGATCATCTCGGGGTACGCACTGGCATTCGGCCTGGCTCTGATTCCAGCGGGCAAGGTAGGCGACCGCGTCGGTCACAAATGGGTGTTCTTCACCGGCCTCGCGTTGTTCACCGTCGCGAGCTTCGCGTGTGGTCTCGCTCAGGACGACCTGCAGTTGGTCGTCGCCAGGGTCGTACAAGGCCTGGCGGGCGGCATGTTCGTACCCGCGGTCACCGCATTCATACAGTTGCTGTTTCCGGGGCCTGTGCGAGGCAAGGCCTTTGCCATCATGGGTGCCGTCATCGGAGTGTCGACTGCGCTGGGACCCATCGTCGGCGGCCTGATCATTCAGGCGTTCGGCGACGAGAACGGGTGGCGGTTGGTCTTCTGGGTCAATCTGCCCATCGGAATCGTCGGTCTGGTCGCTGCCGCTGTATTGCTACCGAACAAGGATGATTCCGCTCCCACGTCCCGCCCCGGAATCGATTGGCTCGGACTGGTTCTCATCTCCGCAGGACTGATAGCCCTGCTCGTTCCGTTGATCGAGGGCCAAGAACTGGGCTGGCCGCTGTGGACTTACGTGACGATCGCTGCTGGTCTGGGCCTGATCGCGGCGTTCGGGTGGTGGGAGGTGATCCACACCGGCCGTGGACACAGTCCGCTGGTGCCACCGCGGCTGTTCACCCGCCCGGCGTTCACCGGTGGAGTGATCCTCGCCCTCGTCTATTTCGCGGCCTTCACCAGCATCTTCTTCACCATCTCGTTGCTGTGGCAGACCGGCCTGGGTAACACTGCCCTGTCGTCGGGCCTGGTGTCGATACCGTTCGCCATCGGCAGCATCATCGCCTCGTCGCAGAGCAACAGGCTGACCATCCGTCTCGGTCGCACCGTTCTGGTGCTCGGAGCGTCACTGGTCTCGATCGGACTGATCTGGCTCTGGGTCATCCTGGCCACCAGCTCGGCCGACACCATCTCGCACTGGACGCTGATGGTTCCGCTGTTCGTCGCAGGCCTGGGCAACGGAGCCTTCATTGCACCCAACGCGCAGTTCATCGTCGCGACGGTGGATCGCGATGACGCGGGAGCGGCGAGCGGGGTGATCTCCACGATGCAGCGTGTCGGCTCCGCGATCGGGATCGCCGTGATCGGCAGCGTGCTGTTCGGGTCGTTGAACATCACCGGTCCCGATACTGTCGGATCGGGTTTTCTGCACGGGGCAGCCATGGCGATGGCAGTCAGTGCAGCATTCAGTGTGGTGGCGCTGGCGCTGGTCTTCGCGCTCCCCAAGAAGGTTCAGGGCGCGCGCTGAACCGACTTGCTCAGCTGGTCAAGCCCTTGCTGTGCCGATCGACGACAGACGCTGCAAGGTCGGCAATCTTGACGTTCAGGTCCTGGGAAGACTTGCGCAGCAAAGCGAAGGCCTCGTCACCGGACACGTCGTGCAGTGCCATGATCAAACCGATGGCCTTGCCGATCTCCCTGTTGCTTTCGAGCCCGTCACGAAGCGTCGACGCTTCCTGCCCGTTCATGACCGCGGCAACGGTGACCGCTGTGAACGCCGTCAGAATGATCGCCTTGCTCGCGCTGTCGGTGTCGAACACGCCTGGCTGGTCGGTGAACAGGTTGAGCGCGCCCACCTTCTGATCGTCCACTTTGAGCCGAAATCCCATGGCACCTCGCACCGGCGTGCGGTTCAACACGCCGCGGGCCATCGCAGGCCACTGCGTGGGAGTGCGGAAGTCGGCTTCGAGCTGGGCCGCCTCGCTGGTTATCGCGTCCAGGCACGGGCCCTCGCCGGTAGCGCGCTCGATATCGTCGACAACGCGAGCTATGTCGTCCGAGGCTGCGACAGTGACGGGCTTTCCGTGCCGCATCAGCATCAGGCTGGCGTGATCGCAATGCGGAACGATCAGTACGGCGGCGTTGCAGATCGCGGTGTAGATCGCCTCGGCGCTGCTGCCTCGGTACACGATGTCGGCCAGAGCGGCGAACACAGTTGCCGGGTCGGTCGACGGGCTGTCGTGCTGCGAGACGTCGTTCACTTGCAACTCCCGTCCTGTGTGATCGTTCGAGCAACCGGTACTCGATGTGAAGCAACCGTACCGCCACCGCATGGGGTGTTCGAACGGGTGGGTACCGGCAGTAGCCTCAGGTCGTGAGCGATGCGCAGGAGTCCACCGGGTTCGAGTACGGCCACGACGGACCGAAATCGATCGTGGTGGGCGTCGATGGGTCCGATTCGTCCTGGCGTGCCGCCGCCTACGCCGCGGGACTCGCCCGAAGACAACGATCGCTGCTGGTACTGGTGTACGTGCAACCCATCGCCACGGCGTCCTGGGGCCAGGCCGGCATCTCACTCGTCGAAACGGGTCAGCAGATCGCCGACGAGTTGCTCGACTACATCAGAACGTCGGCTGCCCGGTTCGGGGATCGGGAGCACGTGCGCTGGGAGTTTCGTACCGCGCAGGGAGATCCGTACAACGGGCTGATCGCCGTGGCAGAACAATTGCGCACCGACGCCGTCGTGGTGGGGGCGTCGGAGAACGCCGGACATCGAATAGCAGGCTCGGTGGCAGTGCGGTTGGTCAAAGCGGGACGGTGGCCGGTGACCGTGGTGCCCTGAACGGGGCGAAATCGAGCCGATCTGCGGCCTGCCCTGTAAAAATAGGCAGTCACCTCGTCGGATGCGAGGCGCACGTGGTGCCGTTTTCGGATCCGAGGAGTTCCATGACCGGGCTTTCGCGTAGACAATTCGTGGCGCGCGTGGGGACTCTCGCGGCGGTGTGGGGAATCGCACCCCACGTGTTGGGTCAGGCTCTGGTTGCCCGCGCTCAGCCTGCGGGTGCTGCCGCGACCGGAACGCTGGCGCAGACGATTCTTCGATCCTCGAGCGGGCCGGGGCAGTATCGCGTCCTGGGTGCCGGGCCCGGGGAGCCGTACGTGCCTCGGCTGGACATTCTGGGCCGAGCACCCCAGCCGTCACGGGTGCAGTCGCGGCGGTCGTTGCTCTACCTCGGGCACCTGTCGGACATGCATGTCATCGATGCCCAATCGCCCGGCCGGATCGAGCCCATGATCGTCTCCGATCACGCTGCGTGGGGGTCGGCGTTCCATCCGCAGGATCCGCTGACCGTGCACGTCACCGCAGCGATGGTGAAGGCTTTCGCCGATGCACGGATCAGTCCGGTCACCGGGGCACCGATGGGAGCCGCGGTGGTCACCGGAGACAGCGCCGACATGCATTCCCATCTCGAATTGCGCTGGTACATCGATGTTCTCGACGGAGTTCCGGTTCGGCCCACGAGCGGCGCTGCGGACGTCTTCGAGGGTGTTCAGGCGTGGCCGGAGGCGCAGTGGGCCTATCGCCCGGGCGATCCGTCGGGAGGGTCGTTCGGCAACTACGGATTTCCGACGCTTCCCGACCTTCTCACTCAGGCGATGTCGGGAACCGTCGAATCGGTGGGGCTACCAGTGCCGTGGTACTCGGTCTACGGAAATCACGACACCCTCTTGCTCGGCACGTTCGATCTGTCCTCGCAACTGCACGCCCTCGCCGTCGGTGGTCGCAAGGCGTACACCCTGGAGGCGACGGCCACCTCGGCACTCGCCGGCTATGCGTCGACCGCCAGTCCGTTGCAGCGGATGATCGATGCGCTCGGCGTCGGATCCGGTGCGCGACCCGGCTTTCGGGCGGTGTCGGCCGATCCGGCGCGATACCTGTTCGAGCAACGCGAGTTCATGGAGGAGCACTTCGAGACCACCCCGACGCCGGGTCCGATCGGCCACGGCTTCACCCAACACAACCTCGATTCCGGCGAGACCTGGTGGACGGCAGACCCCACCCCGAACATTCGCACGTTCGGACTCGACACCTGCAACGCCGTCGCCGGACCCGACGGTGCAGTACCCGAGAATCAATTCGACTGGCTCACCGGCCAGTTGGAGCAAGCACAGGCCGAGCACAAGTTGGTGTTGATCTACACCCACCACAACAGCCTGACATTGGAGAACCGAGCGCAGCGGCCAGGGCAGTCGGTAAAGCTTTATGGTGCAGACGAATTCATCGACCTTCTGTTGAAATACCCGGTGGTGATCGGCTGGCTCAACGGCCACACCCACCAGAATCAGATCCTGGCGCACTCGCGAGACGGACGCGGATTTTGGGAGATCACCACCGCGTCGTGCATCGATTTCCCGCAGCAACAGCAAGTGGTCGAGATCGTCGACAACCGGGACGGGACTCTGTCGCTGTTCACGACTGTGCTCGATCACGCATCTCCGGTCACGCATCTCCGGTCACGCCCGGAAACAGCGGCAGCTACCTGGATCTGGCGTCGCGCAGCCGTGAACTGGCGGCCAACGACTGGGCGGAGAATCCGCTGATGCGACGAGGATCGCGTCTGGATCGCAACACCGAACTGCTGCTTCCCGCGCCGTTCGACCTGAGCACCATCACCGACGCGGCGCTCGAGCAGCAACACCTCGACGAGCACGCGAGACTGATCGCCTACGAGACGAGGCAGGGCCGATGAACAGTGTTCGCAGGAAGATCCTTGCCCTGTCCGCGGTGGTGGTCTGCGCGGGGTGCTCACAGACGGCAGCACTTGCGCCGGTCGGCGGGGCCGAGCTCGGAAGCCTGCGTTACGCAGTCAACGACGTCCTGATCGAGCAGGGTATCGAGATACTGGTCGCGCCGGTGTGCTCGGGTACAGGTGCCGATATCGAATGTGCCGGAAAGACAACCGGTAACGAGGCGATTACCGGTTCGGCTACCTCGGACGACGCGAGCACCGTCGAGATCAAGGTCGGTACGAAGGTTCTCTACTCGGGCTCCGTGCAGGACGTGCTCGATCGCAACTCGACGGTCGGTGCGCCGTGAGGGGGAGTGTGGTTCTGGCTGCCGTGGTGGTCGTGTCGGCACTGATTCAGGCGCTGACTGTGCTGGGGGATCCGGTTCCGACGTCGTCTCTCGGTTTCGCGGGATTGGTGCTGGCTTCTGTTGCCGCGGTGGTACTTGCATTGTGGATCACCGCGTCGACGGCACTCGATGTGGTGGACGGCAACGCATCCGGTGCGCTGGGCCGGGCCTGGCGACGGCCGGTCGTGCTGGTGTGGTGCGTGGTGCTGACCGGGGTGGCCGTTGCGCTCGCAATCCTCTTCCCGCTGCTCCCGGCTATCGTGATTCTGGTTGCGTTGCTGGTACTTCCGGCGGCGGTCGACGGGCACCGAAATCCGTTCCACGCAGTCTTGGCTATTGTCCGGAGGTCTCCAGGGCGGTGCGCAGTCGCGGCTGTCGTCACGATTCTGGCCTTCGTCCTCGGCTGGGTGGTGGCACTGGTCCTGGGTTTCTTCGTCACCGGTGTGGTGGCGGCATTCGTGACGTGGTTGTGGTTCGGAGCCATTACCTCTGTGCTGCTGCTCTATTGGTCGCGGTTGTACCGAAGGGCAACACCGCTCTGACCGCGGTCGACGGCACTCGGCCGCTCGGACCGGGATTCAGCCGCGAGCTCGTCGACCGGCCGCGGCCTCGGCGACGACCTGAGTGATTCGACCTGCACGAGTGTCGTCTCGCACGGCGCTGACAATCCACCAGAGCATCTGCTTGCGAGCGCTTGGTGGAAAGCCGTCCCAGGTGCTCCGAGCGCTCGGGTTTCGGTCCAGCGCCGTGGTCAGTTCGAGAGGTTCCTGGAGGTCTTCGACCTGATCGGCAATCGTCCACCAGCCATTGGACTTCGCGGCAGCGATGGCACGGCGACCCGCTTCGGTCATGAGGCCGCTGTCTTCCATATCGGCTGCGCGTTGTCGGTTCAGGCGGGTCCACGGGCTCTTGGGCCTGCGCGGCGTGAACAGCTGCAGGCTGCGCTCGTCGTCGAGGTTGCTGCCGGTGGAATCGATCCAACCGAAGCAGATTGCTTCCTCGACGGCATCGGGGTACGGGCAGCGCGGTCGGTCGGTGGTGTTGCGCCACGAACACAGCCACACACCGCGGATCGAAGCGTGATTGCGATCCAGCCAGGTACGCCACTGCGCGCGAGTCTCGACGTGAACGATCGGGTAGTCGAATTTCCACGTCGGTGGGTGGTCGGATGCAGACGATGGAAATTTTCTAGAACTCACTGCGCGCTCCATCTACTCGTCGTGGTGTTGCACACTGCGATTTCGCATGCGTTCAGTGTGCCCACAATCGAGGACGTTGGATGCCCGCAATGGCGCCAAGATATCGATGGTTCGGCACGAACATCAGGGTTCGGCTGTCGACACCGTGGTGGGGCGGGCGTGGCTCGAACCCCGCGTTGGACCGCTCACCCGCATGGGTGGGTAGCTCAGCCGTCAAGGCGTAAGCCTCTCCACGCACGATCGAAGCCCCCACCAATGCGAGGTGGGGGCTTCTTTGCGTTGGGGCGACGCATTTACAGACCAGCGCTGTCAGCTCCGTATGCAGCCTGCTCGTCCGTGTAGCCCTCGAACACCAGCTGATCGATCAGCGACTGACGGGAGAACCCACTGATGTCCAAGTACGCCTCAGCCGACTTGGCTGCCTGCTCGTTGAAGTCCGGCGCGATCTTGTCGACGGCGTAAGTCGCGTCCTCGGTGGAGTAGTTCTCGAACTCGAGCTGGCCGATGAGTCCCTGGCGTGAGAATGCGCCGACGTCGAGGTACTGCTCAGCAGACCGGACCGCATTGCGCTGACCGGCGGTCTCGGCGGGTGCCGCAGGGGCAGGGGCTACCGTCTCGACTTCTTCGACCGATTCGGCCGTGGCCTGCGGTGCTGCGGGGGCCGGCTGGGGTGCGACCGTGGTCTGGGCGGGTGCGACTGCGGCCGGAGCGGCCGACGTGGTTGCAGGCGCAGCCGTCGTCTCACTGTCGGAATCGCCTCCGCCGCCCGCGATTCCGATGATCACGAACAGTACGACCACGGCACCTACGATCCACGGCCACTTGCGCTTCTTCTTCACAGGCTCAGCGGGAGGTTGGCCATAGGGCTGACCCTGAGGTGCGCCGTACGGCTGCTGCCCGTAGGGCTGGTTCGGGTCACTGGGGTTGGTCACTGAGGCTCCATGTGGTCGTTTTGGCTGGTTCGGATGTCTTATCAGACTTTTGGGTACGAATGTTTCATTCGGCACAATTGCCGCAATCAGGCGACCGGCCTCGACTCTCGCGCTTCCCTCCATCGCCGCACGGTTCGGTCGTTCGTACCGAGTTGCCTGCGATCTCACGGAACGACAATCCACCCTCGTCGATGAGCTAGAGCGCGCGCGTACGGGTGTCGGCGACCTCGGGTAACTCACTGAGATTTCCGAATGGTTCGTCGTCTTCCTGCGTGCGACCCAGCCGCACGGTCAGATGCGTGACCCATAACAGGAACACCGGGGGAGTGAGCGCGACCTCGACAGCGATCCATGAGCCCTGCGTCAGCAATGCGTGGATCCCGTTGCTGGCGATCGACACGAGCGCCGACGCGGCGAGCAGTGACCACGCGATGCGGTGGCCGCCGAGGCCGACTACTGCCACGGTGCCAACAACGATGGTGCCGTCGATCTTGACCGGCCACAGGTACGCCTCGGAGCCGAGACCGGCAATGCGTGCGAGATCTGCAAGAGCGATGTACGAGATCGCGAAGCAGACGAGGGACAGGAAGATGGTGCCACGGCGAGCCGTCGTCAGAGCTGTGGATATGGACATGGGTACTCCCGGAACCGGACGTCGGCCGGCGACGTCGAAGTGGGTACGGATGCAGAAGAGCGAGCCGCGATCATCGACGAGGGATTTGACCCGGACGATCCGGCGGTGATGGGGGGCAATGCTGCGAGTGCGTGCACTGCTTGCCTACATCGGATGTATCTGTGACCGTGGGCAGGACCAGCAATCGAACTGTTGCAGGTTCTGAAATAGTTGGCCCTGAGCTGGGCAAATGTGAGTGGGGCGGGCGGGGCTCGAACCCGCGACCAATGGATTATGAGTCCACGGCTCTAACCGACTGAGCTACCGCCCCATGCGCGTACTAGGTACGAGCCTGCAGAATCGTACAGAATCACACCGCCTCGACGGTGCATCGGGGGAGCTATTTCGCCCGGACCTGCACCGGGACGCCGTTGAGGATCGCATTGGCCGAGACCGCGTCGACGCGGCCCGGGTCGGTGATGTCGTTGACACTCGGTCCTTGCACCGTCGTCGCGACGGACAACTGGACGCCGGGGCGCTGATGACCGAAGCCGTGCGGCATGCTCACCACGCCCGGCATCATCTTCTCCGATGCCGCCACCTCGATATCGACGGTTCCGGCAGCGGAGGTGACCGACACCATCGACCCGTCCTCGATACCGCGGTGCGCAAGATCGTCCGGATGTGCCAGAAGTTGATGTCGCGCTTTGCCTTTGGTGAGCCGGGCGGTGTTGTGCATCCACGAGTTGTTGCTACGTAGGTGGCGCCGTCCGATCATCAACAATTCGTCACCACTCGGAACAGCGCTGGAATGCATCAGGTCCACCAATGCGGGGAGTTCGGTGACCACCACGTCCTGAATCAACTGGACACGCTTGTCCCGCGTTTTCAACTTCTGCGGAAAGCCGGGACGCAGTGGACCGAGATCGATGCCGTGCGGATTTGCCCGAAGCTTGCGCAGCGACAAGCCTTTTCGTCGGCTACGGAGCAAGATGTCCAGAGTACGAGCGGGGGACAGGCGCAGGCGTGCCTCTCCGATGATGCTCTTCGGGCTCACTCGTGCTTTCAGTCGATCGACGGTCGAACCCGCCATCCGGTTCTTGTAGCGGAGCGAGAGATCCCGGAAGATCTCCCAATCATGCTTGGCGTCAGCCTGCTTGGGCAGAACCGCGGGCATGTATTTCGCGGTGTTGTGTACCGCGAAAGAATTAAAGATCAGGTCGTAGTGGTCGCGTTCCAGCGACATCGTCGGCGGCAGAATCACGTGTGCGTGACGCGAGGTCTCGTTGATGTAGAAGTCGAACGACACCATGAAATCCAGGGCCGCGAACGCGTCGTTCAGGGTGGTGCCGCCGGGCATCGACAACACCGGATTTCCGGACAGCACCGCCATCGCGCGGATCTGGTCCTTGCCCTCGGTGGTGATCTCGTCGACAAGCGTCGAACAGGGGTATTCGCCTGCGAACTCGGGCAGATTCCGAACGCGACTGCGCCACTTGTCGAAGTGACCGCGGCCGACGATGCCCTGCTTGATCAGATCGATCGCGGGATCGGTCACCATGGCACCGCCAGGGCGGTCGAGATTGCCGGTCACGATGTTGAGCACCTGAATGGCCCACTGACACACGGTGCCGAACTGTTGGGTCGACACTCCCATTCGGCCGTAGGCCACAGCAGATTTCGCTGCGGCGAAATCACGAGCGAGAGTCGAGATCTCGTCCGCCGAGATTCCGACCACGGGGGCGACGGCCTCCGGGGTGAACTCCGCGACGAGATCTGTGAGTCGATCGGCCCCGTCGATGTAGTCGGCCACCTTCATCGCTTCGTCGACAACGATGGTGTGAATCATCGCGAGCAGCAGCAGTGCGTCGCTGCCGGGGCGAACGAAGAAGTGTGTGTCGGCGATGTCGGCGGTCTCGGTCTTGCGTGGATCGACCACGACCAGGCGGCCACCGCGTTTGCGCAGTGCCCGCGCTCTCTTGGCGAAATCGGGCACCGTCATCATGCTGCCGTTGGACGCCATTGGATTACCGCCGAGGACGAGAAAGAAATCGGTTCGATCGAGGTCCGGAATCGGTAGCAGCAGCTGATGGCCGTACAGCAGATGGTCGACGAGCTGATGCGGCAGCTGATCCAGCGAGGTGGCGGAGTAGCGATTACGCGTCCGCAGCAGCGAGGTGAACGGAATTCCGTGCGTCATCGCGCCCATCGAATGCACGTTGGGGTTTCCCTGATAGACGCCGACCGCGTTGCGCCCGTACTTCTTGCGCGTCGACACGAGACCCTCGACGACGAGGTCGTATGCCTCGCTCCACCCGATCTTCTCCCACTTGTCGCCCACCCGCTTGACCGGTGTGGTGAGTCGATCGGTATCGGCATGAAGATCGATCAACGACAGTGCCTTGGGGCAGATGTGGCCGCGTGAGAGTGGATCCTTCTCGTCACCCCGGATCGACACCACTGCGTCGTTCTCCACGGTGAACTCGAGCCCGCAGATCGCCTCGCACAAATTGCACGATCCATACACAACCGACATCGCATCTCCCATTCCTGTGGACCGAGAGTAGCCCGGCGGGGGACCGGGGCACCGTCATCGGCCGACAATTAGGCTCTGGAGTTGTGCCTACCCTCGATCTCACAGCCTCGTGGCCCGTCGATCATGTCAGTGCCGCAGTCGTCACCGACTCCGGTGTTCGGGAGGAAGTAGGCGACACCGATCGCGTCTACGAACTCGCCTCGGTGACCAAGCTGCTGAGCGCGTACGCGGTCCTCGTTGCCGTCGAAGAAGGTGCGGTGGAACTCGATCAGCCCGCAGGGCCCGAGGGTTCGACGGTGTGTCATCTGCTGGCGCACGCATCGGGATTGGCGTTCGGCGACCGCACAGTCCAGGCACCGGCCGGCACCAAACGGATCTACTCGAGTGCTGGGTTCGAGGTGCTGGCCGAACTGATCGAAGCCGAATCAGGCATTGCCTTCCCCGACTACTTGGACGAGGCCGTGTGCAAGCCCCTTCAGATGACGAACACGTCGCTGCCGGGATCGGCCGGTCACGGCAGCCGCTCCACACTCGCCGATCTGACGAGGTTCGCGACCGAGTTGCTCGCGCCGACGCTCCTGGCGTCGCAGACACTGGCGTCGGCGACGGAGGTGCAGTTTCCCGGTCTCAACGGAATCGTGCCCGGCTACGGATCACACAAGCCCTGCGACTGGGGGCTCGGCTTCGAGCTGCGCAGCGACAAGACTCCGCACTGGACCGGGAGCAACAACTCGCCGTCCACGTTCGGTCACTTCGGGCAGGCCGGAACGTTCCTGTGGGTGGATCCGCCAGTACGCACTGCATGCGTGGTGTTGACCGACAGGGCGTTCGGAGACTGGGCCAAACCGCTGTGGCCGGAGCTGTCCGACGCAGTGCTGACAGGGTGAAACTCGTCTGTTCCCAGATTGCACTGGCGCAACAGGGGCAACTCGGGGCACACTAGTACACACACGCGTTGAATCGCTGCAGCCAGCCGAAGCATGTCGAGGTCGTTGGGGAAGACGTCCCTCGTCGAAGCTGGAGGTAGTGCAATGCGTGGATCGAATCAGTTCGCAGAAGCGACGTCGGGTGTCGTGTACATCCACTCGTCGCCCGCTGCTCTGTGCCCGCACGTCGAATGGGCGTTGACCGACGCCCTCGATTGCCGTGCGAATTTGAAGTGGTCTGCGCAGCCTGCCTCCGACGGTCAGCTCCGCGCCACCACCGACTGGGTGGGCCCGGTCGGTACCGGAGCCAAGCTCGCCGGCATCCTGCGCTCGTGGCAGATGCTGCGGTTCGAGGTGACCGAGGATGCCAGTGAAGGCGTCGACGGCGAACGGTTCTCGCACGTACCCGGATTGGGCCTGTGGCGCGGAACGACGAGCGCGAACGGTGACGTGGTACTCGGCGAGATGCGACTGCGCGCCTTGATGGAAAACAACCAGGGGAATTTCACTGCAGCCGTGGAGCATGCTCTCGGCTCGGACTGGGATGCTGCCCTCGAGCCGTTCCGCACCGGTGGTGCCGGAGCAGAAGTGACGTGGTTGAGCCGCGACGTCGGTTAGCCGACCGGGTTGCTGGGGCCTGGGTGTCGCGGTAGTTTCGCGGGCGTGCCTGGGTAGGCATGTGGGAACGACCGTGGAGTGGTGAGTTCGATGCTGTCGACTGGAAAAGTGATTCGATTCGACGAGTTCAAGGGGTACGGATTCGTAGCGCCGGACGAGGGCGGCGAGGACGTGTTCATTCACGTCAACGATCTGGACTTCGACAAGAGACTGTTGGCGCCGGGGGTTCGAGTCGAATACGTCGCCGTCGAAGGCGACCGGGGCCTCAAGGCCACCCAGGTACAGATCATCGACGGTCCTGCATCGACCGCGCTGGTCACCCGACGCAAGCCCGACGTGCCGTTCCACGACATTCCGGTCAGCGAACACCAGCAACTCGAAGACGTCATCTGCGACGTGCTGTCCGAGGGGGACTTCACCGCGGAACTGACCGAGGCTCTCCTGACCGCCAACGGCACCTTGTCGGCCACGCAGATTCTCGACATTCGATCAGCGATTCTGCGACTGGCTCACGATCACAAGTGGATCGAGAGCTGACCGACGTGTAGCCCGCTCGGTTCCGGACGCCCGCTTGGTTCCGCCCGGTTCCGGACGCCCGCTCGGTTCAGGATGAATGTGGCTTTGTTGCACTCAGAGCGCCTCGAAGTCGCATTGATCCCAACCGGGGCGGGGCATTCCGGTGGGGGCGGGGCGGGGTGGCGCTACACGAGGCGGCGGGGCACCCCGAGACGATCAGAGCGGAATGTTCTTGTGGTTGCCCCGTGCCGCGGGGGCAGCCGCGAGTGCTTTGGTGACCGTGCTGCGAGTCTTGCTCGGCTCGATGACCTCGTCGACGACACCGATGGCTACGGCGCGCTCGACGCCACCGGCGATGCTCTCGTGTTCGACGGTGAGGCGATCGTGCAGTGCCTCGCGCTCTTCGTCGGGCGCGGCGGCGAGGGCCTTCTTGTGCAGGATGCCGACGGCTGCCTTGGCACCCATGACGGCGACCTCGGAGCCGGGCCAGGCGTACACGGCGGTGGCGCCGAGTGCGCGGGCGTTCATGGCGATGTACGCACCGCCGTAGATCTTGCGGGTGACCAGGGTGACGCGAGGAACGGTCGCTTCGGCGAAGGCGTGCAACAGTTTTGCGCCGCGACGTACGACGCCTTCCCATTCCATGCTGACACCGGGCAGGTATCCGGGAACGTCGACGACCACGATGAGCGGAATGCCGAATGCATCGCACAACCGTACGAAACGTGCTGCCTTCTCGGCGCTTTCGGAGTTGAGGCAGCCGCCGAGGCGAATGGGATTGTTGGCGATGACGCCCACGGTGCGGCCGCTGATGCGTCCGAGACCGATGACGATGCTGCGGGCCCAGCCGCCCTGGAACTCCTCGAACGTCGATTCGCCTTCGACGTTGTCGAGCAGTTCGTGGACGATCGGGTGCACATCGTATGCGCGACGGTTGGATTCAGGCATCAACGCCCGGAGATCGGTGTCGCCGTGCTCGGCGGCGGCGATGTCGAATTCGCCCTGCTCGCAGAACATCGACACCAGACGGCGGGCGCGGGTGAACGCGTCCATCTCGCTGTCGGCGACGATGTGGCAGACACCGGACTTCTTGTGGTGAGTGTCGGGGCCACCGAGCGAGGCCATGTCGACCTGCTCGCCGGTGACACTTCGGACGACGTCGGGACCGGTGACGAACACGCGTCCCTCGGGAGCCATGATGACGACGTCGGTCAACGCAGGACCGTAGGCGGCGCCGCCGGCCGCGAAGCCGAGGACGACGGAAATCTGGGGGACGAGGCCGGACGCTCGAACCATGGCCTCGAAGACGAGTCCTACGGCATGGAGAGCTTCGACGCCCTCGGCCAGGCGAGCGCCACCGGAGTGCCATACGCCGACGAGCGGAGCGCGCTGTTCGATGGCGGCATCGATGGCGGCGACGATGTGCTTGCAGCCGTCGACGCCCATGGCACCGCCCATGACGGTGGCGTCGGAGCAATACGCGATGGTGTGGACTCCGTCGATCTCACCGGAGGCCGCGAGAATGCCGGACTTGTCCCGATCGTGCAGGGGCACAGTGGTTCCGGTGTCGAACAGGTTCTCGAGGCGGGCGAGTGGATCGCGGGGATCGGTAGAAGTACCGGATCGAGTGACGGGAGCCAGAATTGTCATCGCTTGTCCTTCTTCAGGGCCCCCGTGGGGGCGAGGCCCGAACCGGGGCCGTTCACGAGGAACGGTCCCCGGTTCGGATCATGCACTGCGAGAGCGGGATTCGCTGAGTCGAAACGATCGACTCAGTGCATCACGCCTTTCCGAAGGCGAGCGCTACGTTGTGCCCACCGAATCCGAACGAGTTGTTGATCGCGTAATCGATCTGTCCGACGCGGGGCTCGCCCTTGACGACGTCGAGATCGATCTCGGGATCCTGATTCTCCAAATTCAGTGTGGGAGGGATGATTCCCTCACGCACTGCCAGCACCGTCAGAACCGACTCGAGGGCACCGACGGCGCCGATCGAGTGGCCGAGAGCGGATTTCGGTGCGTACACCGCTGCGTGATTTCCGACGGCCTTGTTGATCGCCAGCGCTTCGGCAGTGTCTCCGATGGGAGTTGCCGTTGCGTGGGCGTTCACGTGGGTGATGTCGGACTTCTGCAGGCCTGCGGTCTCGATGGCGCGCTGCATCGCACGCGCGGCACCCTTGCCCTCCGGGTCGGGAGCCACGAGGTGGAACCCGTCGGAGGTGATTCCGGCACCGAGCAGGCGGGCGTGGATCGTTGCGCCGCGAGCCTTGGCATGCTCCTCGGTCTCGATGACCATGAGCGCACCCGCTTCACCGAAGACGAAGCCGTCACGATCCTTGTCGAACGGACGTGAGGCACCCTTCGGATTGTCGTTGTTGGTGCTCATCGCCCGCATCATGGAGAAGCTGGCGATCGGAACCGCGTCGATGTATCCCTCGACGCCGCCGGTGACGACCATGTCCGCGTCGCCCATCACGATCATTCGCCATGCGTGAGCGATGGCTTCCGATCCCGAGGAACAGGCCGAGACAGGAGTGATGACACCGGCCTGCGCTTTGAGTTCGAGTCCGACCACCGCTGCGGGGCCGTTCGGCATGACCATCTGAACGGCGAGCGGAGACACCTTGCGGTAGCCGCCGGCCTTCATCTTGTCGTTGGCGTCGATCAGAGAATCGCCGCCACCGAGGCCGGTACCGATCGACACGCCGAGGCGGAGGGGATCGACGTCGGGGGTACCGGCGTTCTTCCACACCTCGCGACCGAGCACGGTGGCCAGCTGCTCCACGTAGCTCAGGCGACGAATCTCGACCCGTGAGAGCAGGCTCTGCGGGTTCACCGCGAGGTGTCCGCCGATCCGCACGGGCAGGTCGTACTCGGCGACGAAATCGTCTTCCAGAGTTGCAATCCCGCTGTCGCCGTTCAGCAGACCCTTCCACGTGGCATCGACGTCACCCGCAAGTGACGTGGTCGCAGCGAGGCTGGTGACGACGACACTGGGGAAGCGTCCGCTGGCGGTGGATGGGTTGGTCATGGGCCCTGTCACTCGCTCGCGGAGTCGTCGAGCTTGGCCTTGATAGCTTCTGCGGCTTCGGGGTTCTCCGCTTCGAGCTTCTGGATGTAGTTGACGGCGTCACCGACGGTGCGCAGACCTGCGAGGTCCTCGTCGGGGATCTTCACGCCGTACTTGTCCTCGGTCTGCACTGCGATCTCGACCATGGAGAGCGAGTCGATGTCGAGGTCGTCCACGAAGGACTTCTCGATGGTCACCTCGGACGGTTCGATGCCCGTGACCTCTTCGATGATCTCTGCAAGTCCGGCGATGAGGTCTTCCTGGCTGGCCACTGTTGTGGGTCCCTTCTCTTCTGTGTCGAACGCCGAAGTCATGTGCTTCGAGACGCGGTTGTGCATTTCTGCCACTCGGGGAGTGGAAGTAGATCCGCAGTGCTGAGACTGCGGTGTGGTTGCCGAGCTATCCGAGCTCGGCCAGTGCGGAAATGTCCGCCGGTGTCTTCAGGCCGAGGTTGGCGACGCCGCGCAGTTCACGCTTGGCGATGCCGACCAGTGCGCCTGACGGGGGCAGTTCCACAAGTCCGGTGACCTGCGCGGTGCGCAGGTAGGCGTTGCACAGATCCCATCGCACGGGGCGAGTGACCTGAGCGGCAAGTTTGTTCAGTGCGTCGGCACCCGAGGTGACCGGCTGACCGTCCGAGTTGGACAACAGCGTCCGCGACGGCTCCGATGGCGTGATGGCAGCAGCGGCCGCGGCAACGGTGTCGCCCGCCGACGCCATGTATTTGGTGTGGAACGCGCCTGCGACCGGCAGTGCGCGAACCCGGGCCTTCTCGGGCGCGCTCTCGGCCAGCTCGGCGAGCTTGGTCAGCAGTCCGGCTGCGACGATCTGTCCGGCGGCGTTGACGTTGGCCGGGGCGAGGTCGAGTTCTTCGAGTCGGGCGAGCACGGCGGCCTCGTCGCCGCCCAGGACGGCAGACATGCCGGTCGGTTCGAGCGCGCAGGCCTTGGCCATAGCAGCGCCACGGACCGCGGCGAGGGAGACTGCGTCGTCGGAGGAGATGACGCCGGCGATGGCCGCGGCAGCAAGCTCGCCCACGGAGTGTCCGGCGATGACGGCATCCTCGGGGAACAGGCCGCGGGCTGCGATCTCCTCGAAAGCGAGCAAAGCGGACGCCACGACCAGCGGCTGTGTCACCGCGGTATCGGTGATCTCGTCGGCTGTGGCCGTGGTGCCGAGGCGAACGAGGTCCAGGCCGGAAGCCTTCGACCACAGTGCGAGGCGGTCTGCCGCACCCGGCAATTCGAGCCAAGGCAGCAGCATGCCGGGAGTCTGGGAGCCCTGACCGGGCGCAAGCAACGCAATCACAGGGTTAAGAGAACACTGTCGGGGCCCGTCCGAGTGATGTCGCGCTCGATGAACTCTCGACAAGCAATTTGTGGGAACCCTACAAATTGCCTCGTGGGGATCCGCTATCGCCGGAGGGTGGTTGCTCGTTACGTGACTACTTCTCCGAATGTGACCTGTGTGACAAATGGGGCAGGATGGGGCGGTTCGTGATGGGTTCGAGCCAACCTTCCTACTGTTGCTGCAACTCGGAGCACGTACGCATCGCGCGGGTTGGTGGGATCGCGCCCGGTTACCTCGGCAATGCGCTTGAGGCGATAACGGACGGTATTTGGATGAACAAACAGCTGCCGTGCGCAGGTTTCGACCGCGCCGCCGCAGTCCAGATAGGCGTCGAGCGTGTCGGCCAATCCGGAACCCGCCGCAGCCAACGGAACGACCACATGATCGTTCAGCGCCGATATCGCCGCACCGTCGTTCAGCAGCGCACGCTCGGGTAGCAGCTCGCCCGCATGCACCGGACGCGGTGCGCCTCGCCAACCAGCCACGGCCTGCATCCCGGCGAACGCCTCGAGGGCGCTCGAGTGCGCCGCTCCCAGAGTGCGGGTGGTGGGACCGATGACGACGGGCCCGTCGGAGAAGTTCTGCAGCATGTCGTCGATGAATGCGTGGTGGGCAGACGAATCGGTGATCTGGCCGCTGACCACCATGACCAACCGCGTCCCCTGAACAACGGCCAGTGCTGCGCGCCCGTGCTTCTGCGCCACCGCGTGCACGGTTCCGACGACGGACACACCCCGATCGTCCGGGGGAGTGCCGACCAGCACAGTGGCGGGCGCGGTGGCGTCCCAGTTCAACGTGGCGGCGCGGGACAGCATGTCCGAGCCGGTGTCTCCGCGCACGACGGCGTCGACCACGAGGGCTTCGAGGCGGGTGTCCCAGGCTCCACGGGACTCGGCGGCGCTGGCGTAGACCGATGCGGCCGCGAAGCCGAGCTCGCGTCCGTACCGCAACACGGCCTCGGTCAAAGCCACCAACTGCTGATCGTTGCGTGCCAGAGCCGGAAGCCACTGCTCGAAGAACTCCATCGCCACGCGGACCATGTCGACTGTTTGGCGCAGAGTGAGGCGTCGGGCGAGGTCTTGGGGGATGACCTGAAAGGCATCGAGAGAGAAGCGAATGTCGCTGTGGGGATTCTTCAGCCACTCGAGAAAGTTGTCGACGGCTGTCTGAATCAACAACTGCACGCTCGCACGTTGGGCCGCATCCAGATCGCCGAAGAACGGCAGCTGGCCCTGCATCGTCGTCACGGCCTCGGTCGAGAGTCGGCCGGAGAACTGTTTGACCCGTCGCAGAAGGGCGTCGGGCAGAGGATCGCGCTTCTGGCGGGAGGGTGCCAGTGAGGCGACCGGAAGGTGCACCTCGTTGTCCGACGTCAGGGAATCGCGAGTCAACGAATCGCGCAACGCTTCGCGATAGGCGTCGCGTCGGGACACATCGCGTGCGGACGCGCTGCCCGGTGGGTCGGGTTTCGCATCGGACATAAGGAGAACCTACGCCCGACCCCCGCCCCTATCGCGACGGACATGCATCGCGACGTGGGACGGGGGTCGGCCGAACAGCCTTGGAACCTACGCCGAACCGGTGTCGGCGAACGACGTCGGAGCTGCAGTGACGTCGTCGATCTTGTACTTCTCCGCGGCCTCGACGGCCTTGGACTTGTCGATCTCACCGGATGCGGCAAGGGCGGACAGCGTGGCGACGACGATCGACTCGGCGTCGACGTTGAACACCCGACGCGCGGCCGGACGGGTATCGGAGAACCCGAAGCCGTCGGTGCCGAGGGTGACGTAATCGCCCGGAACCCACTGGCGAATCTGGTCCGGCACTGCACGCATCCAATCCGAGGACGCGACGACCGGGCCGTTGGCGTCGGCGAGCGCGGAGGTGACGAACGGAACGCGCTTGTCTGCACCGGGATTGCGCAGCGACTCCCGCTCGGCGTCGACGCCGTCGCGGCGCAGTTCGCCCCAGGACGTCACCGACCAGACGGCCGAGCGCACGCCCCACTCCTCGAACAGCAACTCTCGGGCCTTCCGGGCCGAGACCATGCCGACGCCCGACGCCAGCAACTGCGCCTCGGGTCCGTCGCCTTCCTGCGGAGCAGCGAACCGGTAGATGCCCTTGAGCAAGCCCTCGACGTCGAGGTTCTCCGGCTCGGCCGGCTGCACGTACGGCTCGTTGTACAGGGTGATGTAGTAGAAGATGTTCTCGCCGCCGAAGCCCTCGACACCTTCGGTGCCGCCGTACATCCGTCGCAGACCGTCCTTGACGATGTGCGCGATCTCGTACGAGAACGCCGGGTCGTAGGCCACGGCCGCCGGGTTGGTCGACGCCAGTAGCAGCGAATGACCGTCGGCGTGCTGGAGACCCTCACCGGTGAGGGTGGTGCGGCCGGCGGTGGCACCGAGGACGAATCCACGAGCCATCTGGTCCGCGGCAGCCCACAGGCCGTCGCCGGTGCGCTGGAAACCGAACATCGAGTAGAAGATGTACAGCGGGATCATGACCTCGCCGTGCGTGGCGTACGAGGTACCGACCGCGGTGAACGACGATGTCGAGCCGGCCTCGTTGATGCCCTCGTGCAGGATCTGACCGACCGAGCTCTCCTTGTAGGCGAGCATCAGCTCCGAGTCCACCGAGGTGTACAGCTGGCCGTTGCGGTTGTAGATCTTCAGCGACGGGAACCACGAGTCCATGCCGAACGTGCGGGCCTCGTCGGGGATGATCGGCACGATTCGGTGGCCGATCTCCTTGTCTCGCAACAGCTCTTTCATGACGCGCACGAGCGCCATGGTGGTGGCGACTTCCTGCTTGCCCGAGCCCTTGCGGAGCGTCTTGTACGTGTCGTCGCTCGGCTGCGGGAGCGGCTTGACGTCGACGCGCCGCTCAGGGACAAATCCGCCGAGCTTGGCACGCCGATCGAGCATGTACTGGATCTCGGGAGCGTCCGCACCGGGGTGGTAGTACGGCGGCATGTAGGGATCCTTCTCGAGCTCCTCGTCGGAGATCGGGATGTGCTGAATGTCGCGGAACGTCTTCAGATCGTCGAGCGTCAGCTTCTTCATCTGGTGCGTGGCATTGCGACCCTCGAAGTGCTTGCCGAGGGTGTAGCCCTTGATGGTGTGCGCCAGGATGACCGTCGGCTGGCCCTTGTGTGCCATCGCTGCCGCGTAGGCAGCGTGCACCTTGCGGTAGTCGTGGCCGCCGCGCTTGAGATTCCAGATCTCGGCGTCGGACAGATCCGCTACGAGCTCTTTGGTGCGGGGATCGCGGCCGAAGAAGTTGTCGCGGACGTAGCTGCCGTCGTTGGCCTTGTACGTCTGGAAGTCACCGTCGGGGGTGGTGTTCATGAGGTTGACGAGCGCGCCGTCGCGGTCCTTGTGCAGCAGCGAGTCCCACTCGCGGCCCCAGACGACCTTGATGACGTTCCAGCCGGCTCCGCGGAAGAACGACTCCAGTTCCTGGATGATCTTGCCGTTGCCGCGGACCGGGCCGTCGAGGCGCTGCAGGTTGCAGTTGACGACGAACGTCAGATTGTCGAGGCCTTCGGTAGCGGCCACGTGCGCGAGTCCGCGCGACTCCGGCTCGTCCATCTCGCCGTCGCCGAGGTACGCCCACACGTGCTGATCGGAGGTGTCCTTGATCCCGCGGTCGTTGAGGTAGTGATTGAAGCGCGCCTGGTAGATGGCGTTCATCGGGCCGAGGCCCATCGACACCGTCGGGAACTCCCAGAAATCCTGCATCAGACGCGGGTGCGGGTACGACGGCAGTCCGCCGCCCTCGGTCTCGTGGCTGGCCTCCTGACGGAAGCCGTCCATGCGCTCGGCCGGGATGCGGCCCTCGAGGAAGGCGCGGGCATAGATGCCGGGGGAGGCGTGACCCTGAATGAAGATGTGGTCGCCGCCGCCCGGGTGATCCTTGCCGCGGAAGAAGTGGTTGAAGCCGACCTCGTAGAGCGCTGCGGAGGACGCGTACGTGGAGATATGTCCGCCGACGCCGACGCCGGGACGCTGCGCGCGGTGCACCATGATGGCCGCGTTCCAGCGGATCCAGGCACGGTAGCGGCGTTCCATCGACTCGTCGCCGGGAAACCACGGCTCGTTCTCGGTGGGGATCGTGTTGACGTAATCCGTAGACGTCAAGGACGGCAGCGCAACCCGGCGCTCACCGGCGCGCTCGAGCAACCTGAGCATCAGGTAGCGAGCGCGGTTGGGGCCGGACCTCTCCAACAAGCCGTCGAACGATTCGATCCACTCGTTGGTCTCGTCGTTGTCGATATCGGGCAGGTACGACGCGACACCCTCACGGATGACGCGGACCCGGCCGTCCGAGCCCTTCTTGCCTGCAGACGATGTGTTCTGCCGTTCGCCGCTGTTCACTTCGGACAACGTGTGCACTCCTCAATGTGGCGGACGCTCGGTGTGGCGCCCGGTCCCGGTAGACCCGCCCCTGTGACGGCGGTCTACTTTCCTCGTTCTCGTGATTCCTCCCCAATCCTGCTACATCTTGTTGGTTCTGGTAGTACAGAGGTCCAATACCCACCAGTAGAAATTTATGTACTCAATTTCGGCGCGGTCAGCTTGCGCGAACGGCTTCAACACTGTTCGCTTTGTCTACTGCACCCACAATTCAAGGAGGTCACCACCGTGGTCGCCGCGGCGGACGCTCAGAACTACGCTCAGAAACTTGGCATAACTCGCGACATGGTCGTACAGGAGCTGGGCTGGGACGAGGACACCGACGATGATCTGCGCGCCGACGTAGAAGATGCGATCGGTGGGGAGACCCTCGACGAGGATTCCGACGAGGTGATCGATGTTGTGCTGCTGTGGTGGCGCGACGGAGACGGTGACCTGGTCGATGCACTCATGGATGCGATCGGTCCGCTCTCGGACGATGGCATCGTGTGGGTCCTCAGCCCCAAGACCGGCATGTCCGGTCATGTCGAACCCAGCGAGATTGCCGAATCCGCCCCGACCGCAGGATTGACGCAGACCTCTGCGGCAAATCTCGGCGATTGGATCGGAAGTCGATTGGTTCAGCCCAAGACTCCTGCCACCAAGCGGTAGGCCGATGCTCGACACAGGAAGACGGTTCTAGATGCCGATCGAGGTTGGCGCGGTTGCGCCCGACTTCACCCTCAAGGACCAGAACAACCAACTGGTCACGTTGTCGTCGTACAGGAACGTGAAAAACGTTCTGCTCGTGTTCTATCCACTGGCTTTCACCGGTACGTGCCAGGGCGAGCTGTGCAAAGTGCGCGACGAGCTACCGACGTTCGAGAACGACGACACCGCGATCCTGGCGATCTCGGTGGGTCCGCCTCCGACCCACAAGATCTGGGCTGCAGAACAGGGTTACACCTTTCCGCTGCTGTCCGACTTCTGGCCACACGGTGAAGTGGCTCAGGCGTACGGCGTGTTCAACGACAGCGCAGGATTCGCCAATCGCGGAACGTTCGTCGTCGACAAGTCCGGAATCATCAGATTCGCCGAAATGAACGGACCTGGGGAAGCCCGAGACAGTTCATCGTGGTCCGAGGCGCTCGCACAGGTGAGCTGACCTGCGGAATTGTAGTTAGAGATCAGACACGATAAATTTCTCCAAGCGTTCCGGTGGCCCGGGGTTGTCCCCAGGCCACCGGTACTCGGGCGTATAGCTCAGCGGTAGAGCTCTGGTTTTACACACCAGCGGTCGGGGGTTCGAACCCCTCTGCGCCCACAACGATTTCCGTGGCTCAGCAGTCTGGAGACCTACTCACTCTGTCTGAACAACCCCGCATTGTGCCGGTAGCGTGCCGAACAACCACTTCGGGGCGCAACGATGCTCACTTCGTTCATTCATTGAAGAGTGTCGGCTCAGGAATCTGAGGTTGTGCGGGCGTGGGATAGGCGGCCGCCGGACTACGACACAGCAATCAAGCTCAACGATGACGGCCTCGAAACACCAAGCCATTGCCCGAACGCCGATGTGCACGACGCTCGACTCCGTGAGGTGAGCTACACCGGTCCATGGTCCGAGTCGCGATTCGATGCGGTGATGCACCGGGATCGTTCGCCGTGCATCTGCCTTACGAATGAGTCCCTAAGGGCTGCCCCAATTTTGCAAATCTGCTCGGCAGTCGAATGACAGACCCAATTGGTTCCACCAATCGTCTGCGAGAGCGACGGCAGTGTCGCACGCCCACGACGCGCAACCAGCGCCAAGACACTTGTTGGGGAACCACGGGTCACCCGGTAGCTGGCAGTCCACAAACCTGCCCTTCAGTTGCTTCTCAAACTTGTGCTCGTTCGCGTGGTCGTGCCACTCAGGTTTGAAATGCACCAGTGTGTTGCGCAGCTTGATCAGCAGATCACCGCTCTGAAATGGGTCCCGACCCGACGCGAATCTCGGCTTTCCGATGCACGTGAGAGCAAGCTGGTACTTGTCGAGGACGGATAGCTTCCCATCTAGCTTCGCCTCTGTCCACAAAACTCGCATGGTGTCTTGCGCGGCCTCGGAAATGCCGTCGATACGGGAGTTCGCGGTGTCTGGGGCAGTGTCTGCCACGTCCTGGAAAACCTGATTCACGAGGCATTCAAGGAACGCCACCGACGACAACACGGCTGTCAGCGCATGTGCTCGGTGCTCTGCTGGATAGCCACTGTCCGAGTCCAGCAATGACAACTCGACCTCACCGCACAATCGTGCGGCATGCTGCGCGGTCCACAGATGCTGAGTCGCGAGATAGTGGCGCGATGCCACGCCTCCGGTAAAGCTGATCTGCGGCATACCGACTCCCCAATTCGAGGGCTAATGTTGCATGTCAACTGGACGGTACGCCTGGCACGATCAGCGACGTGTGATCATCGATCCGAGTTGTGACTGTCCCATGGGCAGGAGGCTTGAGGGATACTCGGGCGAACGGGGCCGGATCATCCCGTGCCCGATGCCTCCCTATCATCGGCGGGAAACTTCGTGCATTATCTCGGGTATGCCCTCGATCGCCGCTCCCGTCGAAGTCTCCGTGCTTCGGTGGGCTCGGGAATCTTGCGGTCTGTCGCAGCTGGCAGCGTCCAGAAAACTAGGTCTTTCGGACGACCGTGTATCGGCGTGGGAGGACGGCACGGCCACACCTTCGATTGCACAGCTTCGCAAGGCATCGGAGGTCTACCGCCGTTCGCTCGCAGTGTTTTTCCTGTCGGAACCCCCTGCGGAGTTCGACACACTGCGTGACTTCCGAAGGATCGCTGGTTCAGTTGAGGGCGAGTGGTCACCGGCGTTGCACGACGAGTACCGCCGCGGGCACACGCAGCGGGACTTTGCTGTCGAACTGGCGGAAACCGAAGACAGGGAACTCCCACTCACCTGGCGGATACCTATCGCGGGGTCCGACAGCGATGTCGATGTTGCCGCTCGTAGTCGTCTAGCGCTTCTCGACATCGGTCCTCTACCGCTTCCCGGAGCCTCCGGCACGCCGTACGAGTTCCTCAACGCGTGGGTCGCAGCTGTCGAGGCGGCGGGGGTTCTCGTCCTGAACACCAAAGGCGGAAGAGTCTCACGCGAGGAGATGCGAGCCTTTTCGTTGTACTTCGACGTGCTTCCGGTGATCGTTCTTAATGGAGCCGACGCCCCACGGGGTCGGTTGTTCTCTCTGCTGCACGAGTTCGCGCACCTGGCGCTGCACACTGAAGGCTTGTGCGATACGACGTCCGATGCGAAGGCGATGACGCCGAACCGGAGTCTGGAGGCGCGGTGTAACGCCATCGCCGCCATGATCCTCATGCCGGAGGATCAGGTGCGCCGTAGGCCCGAAGTGATCGCACGGGACTCGACGCCCGAGGCGTGGGATTACGTGGCGCTCAGGCAGGCGGCTGCACCGTTCGGTGTGAGCGCCGAAGCGTTCTTGCGACGGCTCAGTACGTTGGGGATCGTTCCTGTGTCGTACTACGAACGTCGGCGCGACGAGTTCGAGGCCGCATACGAGAAGGACGATTCGGGGCGTCCGCAAGGCGGAAACTGGTACCGCAACACAGTTCGTGACTTGGGTAAGGGTTACGTCCGCGCGGTGACGGATGCGCACAGGCGACGTGTGATCGACAGCAACACTGCTGCGATCTACTTGAACGCGAAGGTCGGCCAGATCGCGAAGCTGGCTGAGAATGCCGCGTTACGTGAGGTGGGCTGATGACGCCCTATTCGTTCGATACCAGCTCGATTTTGAACGGCCGTCGCGATCTATTTCGTCCGACGGTGTTCATTCGGCCGTGGGAGCAGATCGAGGAGAGCATTGCCAACGGCGAAATCCGTGCAATAGACGAAGTGAAGAACGAGCTGTCCAAGCGAGACGATGACGCCAAGAAATGGGCGGACCAGCAGAGCGGCCTGTTCGTGCCGATAGAGGACGACGTCCAGATTGCCGCCACGGCAATTCTGAGGGCGCACCCTGACCTTGTCAGGGCCGGGGGTAAGCGCAGCGGCGGTGACCCGTTCGTAATCGCGCTCGCAATGGCTCGGAATGGGGTCGTCGTCTCGGAGGAAACGCGATCTGGCAACCTCTCGAAGCCGCGGATCCCCGACGTGTGTGACTCGCTAGGCATTCCGGTTCTTAATCTGATGGGCTTTATCGAATCGCAGCGCTGGACGTTCTGACAGAACCCCCGCTGGTGTGCCGCCAGTGTGTCAAGACGCAATGATTCGGCACGGCACACACTGGAAACTGTAAACACCTAACCGGTCTTGAACTGGAGCTATCAGACAGCTCGGAACGCTCTTGACGGTTGAGATGCCATTTATACACTAGCGGTCGGGGGTTCGAACCCCTCTGCGCCCATACTGTTCAAAGGGGTCATAGGCCCTGGTTCGACCCACCCGACAGTGAGTTGTTGTCCCGTTTTGGCACAAGTGTTCTGTAACTCGTTGCAGCAGCGATCAGCGCATAGGGCTGGTTGGTGCGGGGATTGCATAGACAGGCTAGTAAAGAGGGGTGGCATTTGTTCACGCAGTTACAAAAAGCGGCCATGGTTGTCTATCGCTACCTTTCTCGCATCCTATTCTGAATTAATAAGATCAGTAAGGTAGGTAAAAACAGGAGAATGTCGAGATCAATCAGCAGGTTTATCCTGACATGTGAACACCTCGCATGTGTTTAACATTCTTTACGGTGAGTAGCTAATTTTCTGGCTGATTACGCCATGCCGGGAGGGTCTGTTTGGTTTGGTGAGCTTTCAGACTCGGCAATGGCTCGCAGCGCTTGTAAAAAGGAAGGCTGCATGGTCGCAATAGTCCAGCTCGTAATTACCCTGGTCGTACCAATTAGGTCTTTAATAAGTGTGTCTGAAGCGTTCCAGTCGATTTCCTCAGGCACTGAAACGCTAAGACCATCGGTTATGGCCTTTGCCTCCCGTAGGGCTCGCTCGATATTTTTTTGCAACTCAAGATCCGTAACACCTATTCGTGCCATTTGGATCGCTATCGACTGGGTTGTCATCTCACTTGACCAAGCCCAGCGATCTGTGTGCATTCTGTCGAAGGCTATATTTTGTTCGGTCTCGAATCTGAACCTATTCGTGAACTGCAAAGTCCTGGTGTGTATACGGTTTAATGCTACGGAGATCTCACGTACTGCGAGCAGTTGTTCAGCACGAGCGTTGGCGTCATTTTGTGCTTGCAGTTGTTCTCGATGTAGCCGTTCGTTCTCGACGAACTGCCGCTTGGAATTCTCTATCTCGACAGCATGGCGTTCTCGTTCTTCTTGAAGGCGGGCATCTGCTGCAGCTAGGTCTTGTTCGCGGCGTTGATCGTCCCGTCGCGTAGCCTCGAAGGCACCGGCTTTTGCTTGTTCGGCGTCATCTCGCGCCAACTTGGTTTGATACAGCGCCACGCCCACTGCAAAGGATGTCGCAAGGCCTGACACCCACGAAGCCACCGGTCCCCACTGATCTGGCCCCCAGCCATCATTGTAGTAGTGCCCAATAGTCAGAAGTACGTAGAACGCAACTAGTCCGACACCACATCCAATGCAGAACCCGAGGCTGTCACGCCAGGTTCGCTTCTTCTTGTCACCCATCACAGCATTGAACCAGCCGTGGCCGACGCTGCAGCATCGGTAGGTGGAACAGCCATTCAATCGGCTGAACGCTGTCCACGGTGAGTGTGCTGGTGCTGAACATCCTCAGGTTGGCACTATCGTCTTCCCGGTGGAAGACAGGACGTGGATCGAACAGTGGTGGCCAGTAGTTGCTACAGGCGTCGCAGTGGCTGGCATCGTCATCGCTGCAACTATCGCCATCACTATCTACCGGAAGAATAGACCTCGCCACACGTTGGACTACGACGTTATTGCCGACATTGCTCTGCTGTCGCATAACGCGCCCGGTGTAGAAGGCCTTGAGATCATGTTCAGGTCGCGCACCCTTGAGGCACCCCGAGTGGTCACCATCGGGTTCATGAATACTGGGAACAAGTCGATTGAAGCTAAAGACTTCCGCAAGAACATCGTGGTCAAGCGCGGTGACTCTGCGAAGGCTCTGAATTTATTCGTCGTCGAAGAGTCTGTGCCCGACATGATCGAACGTCTTTCGGATGGAGCGGCGGGTTCGCTCTACGTTGACATTCTCCCGGTGATGATGAACCCCAACGACTACTTTGTAGTGCAGTTCCTGTACGACGGTGACGGAGAGATCACGGTCTCGAGTTGGTTCAAAGACCAGTCGCGTCCGATGAAGTTGATCACGGCATCGCTGGACAGGGCAGCAATTGCTCGCGCCGTGGTGGAAGCTTCGACCGAATCGGTATACAGATTCGTGCCCTTCGGCGACGTCTTGCGAGATCTGCGGAGGTCTTTCACACGCTAGATCCTCCCGTAGTTCGCCTCCACCCCTCGTTCCTCGGTCTGAGTCTCTGCCCGCAGCCCCCGATGTGCACATCCCGACGCGTTCGAGTCCGGAGGCAATTGAGGACCGCGTTCGGCCAGGGTCAGGCGTCCGCGCGGCCCGCCCGAACCTCTCGCACGATCTGCTGCGCCCGGTGTTCCTCGGGCAGTCGATCACCCTTGCCGAAGAGCTTGTGACGCAATGTGCCCGGTGTGTACTCGGTGCGATAGACACCCCGCCGCTGCAATTCTGGAACGACGAACCGAACTACATCCTCGAATGTCCCCGGGGTGATGGCGTAGGCAAGATTGAATCCGTCGACGTCGGTCTCGTCCACCCACTCCTGCAATTGGTCTGCGACTTCGCCGGGGGAGCCGATGATGCGCGGACCGGCACCACCGATGCCGCCCCACTCGGCGATATCGCGCACCGTCCATTCCTTGCCGTCGGCCCCGATCGACTGGAACGACGCGACGAACGACTGAATCGCGTTGCTCTCGACATTGCCGAGTGGCTCGTCGAGCGCATACCGCGACAGGTCGACGCCCATCCAGCCCGACATGAACACCAACGCACCCTCGGCACTGGCATACGACCGATACTCGTCGTGCTTGGCATGGGCGAGTTCGGATGTCTCATCGGTGACGATGGTGAGTAGCTGATAGATCCGGGCCGAGTACGGATCGCGGCCGGCATCTCGCAGGGCTCGACGGATATTCGAAACCGTCTGCGCCAGAATCTCCTTGGTGGGTGCGCCGACGAAGATCGCTTCGGCATTCTGCGCCGCGAACCGAACGCCACGCGGCGACGCGCCGGCCTGGAAGATCACCGGCGTCCGCTGCGGTGACGGCTCGGCCAGATGGATGCCCGGGACCGTGAAGTGCTTGCCGCGATGGTTGATTCGATGCACCTTGGTTGGGTCGGTGAACACACCGGTCTCGCGATCGCGGACCACCGCGTCCTCGTCCCACGACGCCTCCCACAACTTGTAGAGCACCTCGAGGTACTCGTCGGCGTGGTCGTAGCGATCGTCGTGTTTCAGCTGATCGTCGTGTCCCATGTTCTGGGCCGCTGACGGCAGGTAACCGGTGACGACGTTCCACCCGATGCGGCCGTTGGTCAGATGGTCGAGCGTGGAGAGCCGACGTGCGAACGGATACGGATGCTCGAAACCGGTACCTGCAGTGATGCCGAAGCCCAGATGCTCGGTGACGGCGGCCTGCGCGCTGACGAGCAGGAGTGGGTCCGACACCGGAATCTGCGCACCGTGCCGGATGGCGGCGTCGTGGTTCCCGCCGTACACGTCGTACGTGCCGAGGACGTCGGCGATGAACAAACCGTCGAACAGGCCTCGTTCCAACAGCTTCGCCAGATCGGTCCAGTAGCCGAGTTCCTTGTAGCGCCACGACTGATCCAATGGATGACGCCACAGACCTGGGGACTGATGCGCGACGCAATTCATGTCGAAGGCATTGAAGCGAATCTCGCGTGACACGGGGGAACTCCTTCGGCGGAACGACCTGTCTTCGATATCGACAGCGGTGCGACGCTACCGACGACCCAGGTCGGTGGGAACAGTTCGGATCGTGATGAGTCGATAGCTGGTCAGCAGCGCTCCGATACCTCAGTGTTGCGCAGTCACATCAGCGAAAGAAGCGTCGGAGCATGATCGAAATAGCACAATTGACCAAGACGTACGGGACAGGGGACGGTAGAACCGTCGTCCTCGACCGCTTGGATTTCACGGTGCAGTCCGGCGAGATCCTGGCCGTCGTCGGCCCCAGTGGTGCCGGTAAAAGCACACTGGCTCAATGCATCAACCTGCTGACACGTCCTACCTCGGGCTCGGTGATCGTCAACGGGGACGACCTGGCGCAGTTGAATGCCAAGCAACTTCGAGTCGCGCGGCGCCGCATCGGCACGGTGTTTCAGTCGTCGAGCCTGCTCTCGCGTCGAACGGTGGCGGAGAACGTCGCCTTGCCCCTGGAGTTCCTCGGAGTTACGAAGGCCGAGACGGCCAGGCGTGTGGGAGAGCTTCTCGACCGAGTAGGGCTGTCCGACAAAGCCACTCGCTATCCGTTTCAGCTCTCGGGCGGACAGCGTCAACGAGTGGGAATTGCGCGAGCATTGGCGCTTCGGCCGTCGGTGCTGCTGTCGGACGAAGCCACCTCCGGCTTGGATCCGCAGACCACCGAATCGGTGGTCGAATTGCTGCGCGAACTTCGTCGCGACCTCGACCTCGCCATCGTGTTCATCACCCACGAAATGGATACCGTTCTGCGAGCTGCTGACTCGGTGGCCAGGCTCGACCACGGCCGCATCGTCGAATCCGGGAAGCTCATCGATCTGCTGACCGACCACACGTCGGCGCTCGGCAACGAGCTGCGCCCCAGGCGTGACGACGCCCAGGCAGCGGCCGGCGACGTGCAATGGAACGTGACCTACGATTCGCCCGACGTTCCGCAGGACTGGATCGGTCGGCTGGGCCAGGATCTCGGTGCGCCCGTCGCGCTGTTGGGAGCCTCCGTGCAGGTAGTGGCCGGAGTGGCTGTCGGCAGCGCGTCGATCGGCATAGGTGGCCACTTGAGTCCACGCGTCCCCGGTGCGCTCACGGCTCTCGGATTGTCCGGATCTACGAATACCGAGCAGCCGATCCTGGAGGTCGCGTCGTGATCGCAGTACTCGCGGCAGGTAACAAGGTTCCGGTAGACGAGCTGCCGGCTCTGCTGTTGCCAGCGTTGGGCGACACGCTCACGATGGTCGGGATCGTGATGTTCATCGTGGTTCTCATCGGTGTGCCCCTCGGTGCGGTGTTGTTCAACCTCGGCCATGGCGGGTTGTTCGAGAACCCGGTGCTCCATGCTCCGATCAGCTGGATCGTCAGTATCGGTCGGTCGTTGCCGTTTCTGATCTTGATGGCTGCACTGGTTCCGGTCACGCGATGGATCACCGGAACCAACATCGGTATCGCAGCCGCTGTGGTGCCGATGTCGTTGGCGGGCATTGCATTCTTCACCCGCATCGTCGAGAACTCACTGCGCTCGGTTCCGACGTCGGTGGTCGACGTCGCGCGGGCGTCGGGTGGCTCCACACTGCAGGTCACCACCACTCAGTTGTCCGAGGCGGTGCCGTCGATCATCGGCGGACTGACGATCAACGTCATTGCCATGATCGAGTACTCGGCTATTGCCGGAACCATCGGTGCAGGCGGAATCGGTTATGTTGCAGTCACATACGGCTATCAGCGATTCGATCACACCGTCATGATCGCGACGATCGTCATTCTGATTCTCACCGTCGCCGCCGTCCAGCTCGTCGGCGATGCACTTGTTCGCTACACCGCACCTCACCAGCGCGCCTTGCGCACTGCCTGAACCGCATTCGAAAGGTCCAATCCATCATGACAACGTCCACCGAAGCACACGGCTTCGAGCTGAAGAACCGTCGAAAAGCGCCCTGGATCATCGGTGCCGTCGTGCTGCTGATCGCACTCGCCGTGATCGTCCGCATCGCGTTCTTCGGCGACACGGCATCGGCCAACGACACCGAGGGCGCAACGCTCGTCGTTGCCACGGCCGAGGGGAACGCGTCCGAGCAGGCCCTCGTGAATTTCGTTGCAGAGCAGGTCGCTCCCAAGTACGGCATCTCGGTCGAGTTCCGGGGACTCGCAGACAGCAACACCATCAACCGCGCCGTCAGCGAGGGGGAAGTAGCGGCAACGGTCTACCAGCACAAGCTGTGGCTCGGCCAGGTACTCGAATCCAACCCCGACTTCCAGGAAGAAGCCGCAACCCCGGTGTTCCGGTGGGGCTTCGGATTGTGGTCCGACAAGTACTCCGACCCAGCTCAACTGCCGGACGGCGCAACGGTCTCGCTCTACTCCGATCCGGCCAACGAAGCGCAGGGTCTGTGGGTGCTCGAACGGGCCGGTCTGATCACCCTCGACCCCGCCGTCGACAAGTCGACGGCCACGCAGAAGGACATCGTAGGAAACCCGAAGAACCTGAAGTTCACGCTGCTGGACTTCGCTGCGCAGTCACGGGCATTGCCGGATCTCGATGCAGCAGTGGGCTATACCGAGTACTACCTGGCGGCCGGCATCCCCGTCGAGGAGCAGATCTTTGCACCGCCGGCACCGGACGAGTTTGCCGGACAGCTCACGATCGGTAGCCGGTGGGCAGATACCGACAACATCAAGAACCTCGTCGCTGCGTTCAAGGACCCTGCGGTGCAGGAATTTCTGGCGACCGACCCGCGGGTGAAGGACATCCTGCTTCCTCTGCAGTGAGCAGTGCCCGCCCGACGGTCCAGCGCATGACCGTCGGGCGTGGCCGTGGTGTTACCTTCGATCCGCACCCGACAGCACTGACACGAGGCGGACGACGTGACCCGGTACGAAGCGCTGACAGAACTACTCGACGAGAGATATTCGTGCCGGCAGTTCCTGCCGAAGCAGGTATCTCGGGAAGTGCTCGAGCAGTTGTTGGCGGCCGCTCAGCGCACTCCATCGTGGTCGAACACTCAGTCGTGGCAGGTCATCGTCACCGAGGGCGATGCCACCCGGAAGTTTTCCGAGGCACTGGTCGAGCACGTCGCATCCGGCGTCCCGCAACCGGACTTTCCGTTCCCGGCCAGCTACAACGCGCTGCACCGCGCGCGGCGACGCGAATGCGGCGGAGCACTGTACGAGAGCATCGGTGTGGTCAAGTCCGACACCGAGGCGACGACGCGTCAGTTCATTCGCAACTACGAGCTGTTCGACGCCCCGCACGCGGCCATCATCACCACCGATGCCGATCTGGGTGTGTACGGGGCGGTCGATTGCGGGTTGTATCTGCAGACGTTCCTGCTTGCCGCCCAGAGTCTCGGTCTCGGAGCCATCGCGCAGGCAGCATTGGCCGCCTACTCACCGTTTTTGCACGAGTGGTTCGACATCCCGGACACCAGGCGAGTGGTGGCCGGCATTTCCTTCGGCTACCCGGACGAGACCCACTCGATAAACGGATTTCGCACCAGCCGAGCGCCTTTGGACGAGACGGTGAGCTTCGTCAGCAGCTAGGGCGCAAGGTGTGGCCCGAACTTGACTTCGATCTCGGCGAAGTAGGCGTCGGCCAACGCAACGAACCGCTCCTCGTCGAGCGCGATTCGATCGCCGACGGCGTATCCCAGAATGCTCTTGGCAGGATCCAAGTTTATGGTCGGATCGCTGGTCATGATGTCCTCGGCCGCTGTCATCGACGCGGCGAGCACGCGGACCTCGTTGAGCGGGTTGCCGTTCTTCTTCTCCTGCCCACGCATCCGGTGCAGGAAATACACCTCGAGCGTCAGCACGAGATTGTTGAAGAATGCGACGTCGAACGCCTTGTCCACGTCGGTGGTCGTCGTTCGATTCGATGCGACCCCACGATAGGCGGCCAGCTGAGAATCCAACCGAGCGCGGCAGGCATCGATGTATTCGCGTGGGTACGACTTCACGGACAGCACGGGGGAGATGTTAATCGGCGTCCTAGGCGAACGCAGGGCAAACGTCAGCCCCGAAGACGACGAACCAGCTCGGTACCGACATCTGTGCCCGAGCGCCACGCGCTTTCCACCCGGGGCGCTCCGGACGCACACCATTGATCGCCGGCGAACCCGACGAGTCGTCCGTCGCGCTGCTCGAGCGCAAAAGTGGAATCGTGCTGCGACGCAGGCTTTGCGAACGTCCATCGATGAGCATGCGTCCAGCTGGGTGCCGTGGAGACGACCGACAGTTCGCGCAGCGCGTCGAGAACCGGTGCGATCACCGCGTCGGGATCGGCGAGATGCTGCTGTGCACGCTCCGAGGTCGTGTGCACCACCAGCACGGGTGCAGCGTCACCCCGCCGGGCACCGTCGTCGACGACGAACGCGATATCGGGATGATCGTTGACGAAGGCCGCGTCGCGGAACGGCGCATTCAACCCCTCGAATCCGCACGCGACCGCGATGACCGGTTCGTACTCGACGGCGTCGGGGACTGCGGTGAGTCGCGTCGCTTGAGGATCGGGCATCGCCACCACGACGTGGCCGTCGGGTAGATCGGTCAACTCGGAGGATCCCTCGATGTCGAAGCTGCCCAGCAAGTCTCGTACCAGAGAACGAAGCCCGTTCGGGGTCGCCCAACGAACCGGGCCGGTGGTGGTGCACGGCGCCGTCTCGGGCTTGAGAATGCCGAACGTGTTGGCCCACTGGCGCGCCAGGCCCCTCGACTCCCAGTCGGCTACCACCGTCGAGAATTCCTGATCGCGAACGGTGAAGTAGCCGGCACCCAGATCGACACGTCGTCCGTGCAACTCGGGGGAGGACATCCGTCCGCCGGGAGCGCGTCCTCTGTCGACGATGCGAAACGGCACGGCTGCGTCGTGGAGAACCCGGGCACATGCCGCGCCTGCAATACCCGCACCGACAATGGTGACTGGACCGGTGGAGGAGCCCGCTTCGGAGTTCATCGGTCCAGTATGCCGGGGTCAGTTCGTCGTGTTGTCGGTGAGGCGAAGGTACGCGGCACCGCGTGGAGAAATTCGATATCCGGTCTCGAGGCTGAGCGTCAAACCCAAGTTCTTCAGTCGACGCACTCGGGCCTTGAACGTTTTCGTGTCCAGGCCGGCCTGTTCGGCAAGATCCGCTGCGCGACGTCCAGGATCGGCGACTATTGCCATCAATGTAGCTCTGGTCCAGGCGCTTTCGGATCGCGAATCCATACCCGCGAGGGTGGTGGTAAGGGTGTTCGCTGCCTCGTCGTCGACGGCATCGTCGTCAGCGAGAGCATCGCGCGGATCCGGGCCGACGTAGGACACTTCGATGACAAAGGTGGGATTGGCGGCGGGACCGAAGAAGGACTTCTCGAGGCGCGCACGATTGCCTTCGCCTGCCGCACGTGCTTCCGCGTCGGTCAAACCAGCGGGATCCACCTCGCGGACGGAGTCGATGCGAATCATCCCCGACGGCGAGCGCAGCACGGATCCGACCGTCACGTTCGGGCTCGCCCATCGTCGGTACACGCGCCGAACGGAACCGTCGGCGATGGCGTGCGCAACAGCGACCGAGAAAATCATGAGCCTGCTTTCACGGACCAGACGATGTCAATTCTGCCGAGTGATCCGCGGAAACTTCTGTACCATCGGTTGTATGGACAATTCGGTCACCCGCTGCGGTATGCCGGACCTTGTATTGGACTATCTGGATGGCAATTACCGATAAGCCAGATACCGGAGAGCACGGACTCGGCACCAGTCTCAAACCGCGGCACGTAACGATGATCTCGATAGCCGGAGTGATCGGCGCCGGATTGTTCGTCGGCTCCGCCAACGCCATCGCAACCGCAGGACCTGCGGTGCTGTTGGCCTACTTCTTCGCCGGACTCCTGGTGATCCTGGTGATGCGCATGCTCGGGGAAATGGCCACCGCCAACCCCGACACAGGATCGTTCTCCACGTATGCCACACGCGCACTGGGACATTGGGCCGGCTTCTCCGTCGGCTGGCTGTATTGGTGGTTCTGGGTACTGGTGATCCCCGTCGAGGCGACCGCCGCAGCCGCCATCCTGACCAACTGGTTGGGCGGCGCGCAATGGATGTGGGCCCTGATCATCGTCGTTGCCCTCACCGCGACCAATCTGATCAGCGTCGGCAACTACGGTGAATTCGAGTTCTGGTTCGCGCTGGTGAAGGTGGTGGCCATCATCGCCTTCATCGGCCTCGGCATCGCAGCCATCCTGGGATGGCTGCCGAACTCCGAAGTCAGTGGCGTGGACCAACTCTGGGCTTCGGGTGGCTTCATGCCGCTCGGCTTCGGCGCGGTGATAGCCGCCATGCTCACCACGATGTTCTCGTTCATGGGATCGGAGATCGTCACCATTGCCGCCGCCGAATCCAAGGACCCGGCGAAGGGAATCACCCGCGCGACGAACTCGGTGATCTGGCGTATCTCGATCTTCTACTTCGGGTCGATCTTCATCATCGTCGCGTTGGTGCCGTGGAACGAACTGGATCCAGCAACGGGCTCGTACCAGTACGTGCTGTCCAAGATGGGAATTCCCCATGCAGAGACCATCATGGACATCGTCATCCTGACCGCTGTCGCGTCCTGCCTGAATTCGGCGCTCTACACCGCGTCGCGCATGTTGTATTCGCTCGGTGATCGAGGGGATGCACCTCGGGCGGTCAAGAAGATCACGTCCAACGGAGTGCCGTGGATCGCAGTGATTGCGTCGATGGTGCTCGGGTTCCTCGCCGTTGTCGGTAACTACATCCTGCCCGAGAAGCTCTTCACCTATCTGCTGGCAACCACCGGTGCCGTCGCACTGTTCGTCTACCTCGCCATCGCCAGCAGTCAATTGGTGCTGCGACGTCAACTCGACCGCGACGGAGAACGCCCTGCCGTTCGAATGTGGCTGTACCCGTGGCTCACCTACTTGGCCATCGGGTTCATCGTCTTCGTCCTGGTGATGATGGTGGTGCGGCCGGAGCAGCGTTCTTCGATTCTGCTGTCGGCCGTGCTTGCAGCAGTGACGGTGATCGGTGGCGTCCTCGTTCAACGCCGAAACACGCGGCGCGACACTGTGGCCGCCCGCGTGCCCGGTGACTCGGCCTAGATCCCGGCGTACACCTGGCGGTACAGATCGACGATCTGCTCCGCCGTCGGGACGACCGGATTGTTACCCGGGCTGCCGGAGGCGAGAGCCTGCTCGGCCATCAGTGGCAACAGGTCGTCCCACTTCGACTTGTCGATCCCGAACGTTTCCGGTGTCGGAACCTCGACCTCACGGCAGAGGGTGACGATCGCGTCCTGCAACTTGCCCCCGGCGACCTGATCCGAATCGCTTTCCGATGCCGCACCGAGCGCGCGAGCACAGTCGGCGTAGCGAGCTGGAGCCCCCGTGATCGAGAACGCCGTGACGGCGGGCAACAGCATTGCGTTCGACAGCCCGTGTGCCACATGAAAATGGGCACCGATCGGCCGGCTCATACCGTGCACCAGACAGACGCTTGCGTTGGAGAACGCCATGCCCGCTTGGGTCGAGGCGTGCATCATCGCTTCCCGCGCTTGTCTGTCGTCACCGTCTCGATACGCCCGCAGCAACGACGCGCCGATCGTGCGAATCGCGCTGAGCGCCAAACCGTCGGAGATGGGGTTGGCCTTCTTGCTGACGTATGCCTCGATGGCATGCGTCAGAGCGTCGACGCCGGTATCGGCGGTCAGGCGTGCCGGCATCGACATCGTCAGCTCGAAGTCGATGATCGATGCGATCGGCAGAAAGGACAGGCCGGGGCACAACATCTTCTCGTCCGAGGCAACATCGGTGATGATGGTGAACTGGGTTGCCTCCGAACCACTTCCGGCCGTGGTGGGAATGGCGATGATCGGCAGGGCCGGGCCGGTCGAGAGTACGGGTGCTTTGAAGTCCCGCATCGTCCCGCCCTGCACCGCAAGAATGGCAAGCGCCTTGGCCGTGTCCATGGGACTGCCACCACCGAACCCGATGATCGAGTCGGCCGAATGCTGCTGCACCGCGTCGAGGCCGGCGACCAACGAGTCGGTGGTCGGATCCGGGACGGTGCCCGAGAACAGTGCGGGCGTCTTTCCGGCCTCGGTCATGATCTGCATCAAGCGATCGGCAGAACCGTTGCCCGCCATGAACGCATCGGTGACGAGCAACGGACGCGAGACATTCAGGTCGGTCAGGACCGTGCCCAGCTCTTCGACTGCACCGCCGCCCAGCTTGAGAAACCGAGGAAACGAAATATTGGCAACCATGGTGTGCTCCATCCGCTCAGCTGTTTTCAGGGAAACCGAGGTTGATGCCGCCGTGGCTGGGGTCGAGCCAGCGGCTGGTGACGGCCTTTCCTCGGGTGAAGAAGTGCACTCCTTCGGTGCCGTGTGCGTGGCTGTCGCCGAAGAGGGAGTTCTTCCAACCACCGAAGCTGTAGTACGCCATGGGAACCGGGATCGGCACGTTGATGCCGACCATGCCGACCTCCACCTCGTTCTGGAAGCGTCGTGCTGCGCCGCCGTCGTTGGTGAAGATGGCGGTGCCGTTGCCGTAGGGATTGTCGTTGATCAGCTCGAGCGCGTCGTCGTAGGTGTCGACGCGGACGACCGAGAGAACCGGTCCGAAGATCTCGTCGGTGTAGACGCTCATCTCGGGGGTGACGTGGTCGATGAGCGTGGGGCCGAGCCAGAATCCGTTCTCCCCGCCATCGGCCTTCACGCCGCGGCCGTCGACGACGAGAGTGGCTCCGGCCGCTTCGCCTGCATCGACGTAGGAGGCAACCTTGTCTCGGTGGGCTTTGGTGACGAGCGGTCCCATGTCTGCTCCGCGGGTGCCGTCGCCGGTGACCAGCGGCGTGGTGCGTTCGGCGATCTTGGCCACGAGTTCGTCGGCGATATTGCCGACGGCGACGAGTGCGGAGATGGCCATGCATCGTTCGCCTGCAGAGCCGAAGCCGGCGTTGACCATGGCGTCGGCGGCGAGGTCGAGATCTGCATCGGGGAGGACGACGGCGTGGTTCTTGGCACCGCCGAGGGCCTGGACGCGCTTTCCGTTGGCGGTGCCGGTGGAGTACACGTATTGGGCGATGGGGGTCGAACCGACGAAGGAGATCGACTTGATCTTCTTGTTCTCGAGCAGCTCGTCGACGGCCACCTTGTCGCCCTGCAGCACGTTGAACACGCCGTCTGGCAGGCCCGCCTCGGCCCACAGCTTCGCCAACCAGATGCTGGCACTGGGATCCTTCTCGGAGGGCTTGAGGACCACGGTGTTACCGGCCGCGATGGCGATGGGGAAGAACCACATGGGGACCATGGCGGGGAAGTTGAAGGGCGAGATGATGCCGACGGGTCCGAGCGGTTGACGGATCGAGTAGACGTCGACCCCGGTCGACGCGTTCTCGGTGTACCCGCCCTTGAGTAGATGCGCGATGCCGCAGGCGAATTCGACGACTTCCTGGCCACGCGAGATCTCACCGAGGGCATCGGAGAGAACCTTTCCGTGCTCGGCGGTGATGATCTCGGCGAGCTCGTTCTTCTTGGCGTTCAGCAGCTCTCGAAACGAGAACAGGATGGAGGTTCGCTTGGCCAGAGAGGTGTCGCGCCACGCCGGGAATGCGGCGGCGGCAGCGTCGATGACCGCCCGAGCGTCGCCCGTGTCGGCGAGGGCAAGTGTGCCGGTGACCTCGCCGGTCGCGGGGTTGGTGACGGGGGAAGTCCGGTCGGACTTGCCGGAGTAGGTCTTGCCATCGATCCAGTGCGCAATGACGTCGGTCAACGTTCGATCCTTTCCATCGGTGTGTCTCGAGTCTCACTGGTATCGATGCACATGTCAAAGGCCAAAGTCGCAGATTGCCGTGCATAAATGCACGGAGGGATAAGCTGGACGAGTGTTCAACCCAGACCACCTCCGCTACTTTCTCGAAGTGTCGAGGACGGGACGCCTGACCGACGCGTCTCGCACTCTCGGCGTGGACCACACCACCGTCGGTCGACGTATCACGGCCCTCGAAAAGTCGGCCGGACAGCGGCTTTTCGACCGAACCCCGTCGGGTTGGCGATTGACCGAGGCGGGGCGGCGGCTCGTCGGATACGCCGAAACCGTGGAGTCGACGCTCATCGCGGCGTTCGAGGATCAGACGTCCGACACCGGATCGCTGCGTGGCACCGTCCGTATCGCGGCTCCGGACGGCTTCGGAGCCTTCGTCCTGACACCGAAACTCGGCGTACTGCGGGACAAGCACCCTGATCTCGATATCGAGTTGGTCACCGCCACTGAGCACAACTCCTTGGCGACAAGAGAATTCGACATCGCCATCACGCTGGAGCGGCCGTCGCCGAGATTTGTCGTCACGCGCAGGTTGGCGACGTACTCGCTCGAGCTCTATGCCGCCGAGGAGTATCTCGCCGCGATGTCGCCGATCCACACCGTCGACGACCTCCGAGGCCACACGCTGATTTCGTACGTCGATGCGCTGCTCGATGTTGCGCCCCTGCGAATCCTGGACTCGATCCTGCCCGAGGGGCGCGCGCAGATTCAGACCAACAACATCACCGGGCAGTGGATCGCGGCGAGATCCGGTGTGGGAATTGCGCCGTTGCCCAGCTACATCGGCGAGCCGGACGTGGCGCTCACGTCGGTGCTGCCCGGCGTCGTCTCGGTCGAGCGGACGTATTGGACCGTGGTGCCGCGAGAGCTGACCGGTTTGGCGCGGGTGAAGGCCGTCGACGAATTTCTGCGCTCGGTCGTGACCGACGAGCAGCATCTCTTTCCTGTGCCGCAGTAACTACGGGAGAACTGCACAGCGCGAGATAGCCGGTGGCCGTTCGATTTTGGACGTTCCGATGAGACGGGCGTCTCGTGACGACCGACACACGTGACGGCCACCTCAATCGAGTAGGAATTGGCCTACTGGCGGGTAACAATCGGGTACAGCCAAGTCCGCACTGCGGATCCACTCGAGATTCTGGGGGAATCATGACAATGTTCGTAATGGCAGCCGTCGGCTTCGTAGGAATGGCAATCGCCCTGCTCAACGACGGAAGCGACATCGACTTCCGCAACCGTCAACTCGCGAGCGCATACCGCCAGCGCTGGGCCTGACACACCGGTTCTCTGCACCGGATGCGCAGTTGGCAAGATTCGTGGGATGTGGACACACCCCCGAGCGATCGGCTTACTGATCGGCTACGGCCTCGATCGCGTGTTCGCAGACCCGAAGCGCTGGCATCCGGTCGCGGGGTTCGGCACGACGGCACTGCACGTGGAACGAGTTCTCTACCGTGACAGCAGATCCGTCGGAGTCATACACGCGTCGACGCTGATCGGTTCGGCGGCCGCTATCGGTATCGCCTCGAGCCGCGCCGCCGCCCGCGTGGGTGCACCTGTCGAGACGGTTCTGGTCGCGGCTGCCACCTGGGCAGCGCTGGGTGGAACGTCGCTGTCCAGGGTGGGTGGGCGGATGGCCGATTGCCTCGACAGCGGTGAACTGGAGGGTGCGCGCGCGCTGTTGCCGTCGCTGTGCGGACGCGATCCGGAATCACTCGACTCCGACGGACTGGCGCGCGCCGCTCTCGAATCCATCGCAGAGAACACATCCGATGCCGCCGTGGGTGTCCTGGTGTGGGGCGCGTGTGCCGGAGTGCCCGGCATTCTGGCCTACCGCGCGAGCAACACGCTCGACGCCATGGTCGGCTATCGGTCCGAGAAGTATCTGCGCTTCGGTTGGGCCGCAGCGAGAATCGACGACGTCCTGAATCTGGTGCCCGCCCGGGCCACCGGACTGGCGACGGTACTGGTAGCGCCCCTGGTACACGGCTCACCCGTCGAGGCAGCAAAGATGTGGCGTCGCGACGCGTCGAAGCACCCCAGCCCCAATGCCGGTGTTGCCGAGGCCTCGGCTGCAGGCGCGCTGGGACTGCAACTCGGAGGCAGAACTCAGTATCGACACGGCGTCGAGAACCGCCCGACCCTGGGGGACGGGGTCTCTCCCACGGCGCGCGACCTTCGCCGTTCGGTCACGCTGTCGACCCGGGTGCAAGAACTGTCGGTGATCGCGTCAGCGATTCTTGCCGTAGCGATCGGCCAGGCGAGGATCCGACGGCACCGTCGGACGTGACGCAGCGCGCGCTCTGGCGCGCTTCTCGCGTCGGGTGGGAAGACTGAATTCTTCTTCTTCTTCGTCGGGTACGGGCTCGTTGTCGGGAGCGGGGTCCGGTTCGCCGGACATCGCGTCGGCCATCTCGGCACGAGACATGCGACGCTCCCTGATTTCGGCGCGAACGAAGTACGCCAGACCCAGCGGTGCCATGATGCCGAACGCCAGCCACTGCAGACCGTAGGAGAGGTAGGGCCCTGCATCGGTCTGAGGCAATTCGATCAGGCCCAGCCCGCCCGGTTGATCGTCGTCGAGCTGGAGGTACCCGTCGATCGCATCGACGCCGACCGCCGTGCCGATCTGCTCCGGATTGATGTTGTAGACCTGCAGGTGACCGTCTTCCTCGATCGGTTCCCGCGATGTGCCCTCGGCCTGACGCACTCGGGCGTTCAGCGTCACCTGTCCCGTAGGTGCGGGCGCGAAGTCGGGTGGTCTTGTGCCCTCCACCGGCAGCACGTACCCGCGGTTGACCAGTACGGTGGGCCCACCGTCGATCTCGAACGGGGTGATGACCTCGTACGCGGGCTGTTCACGAATGCTGCGCAGCCGCACCAGTGCCTCGGAATCGACATCGTAGGAACCCGTCGCGATGACGCGGCGCCATTCGTCGTCGGCCGGGAAGCCGTTGGCGGTGAGGATGTCCGAGATGGGTACCGGATCTGCGTCGACCGACCGGGTGATCAGGTCGTTGCGCGCAGAGGTCGAGGTGTTCTTGCCGAGCTGCCACGGAGCGAGCACGCTGAAGCACAGAAATGCGAACGCCAGCGCGACGGCGGCCAGCACCAACCACTTCGGACGCAGCAAGAACCCTAACTTCTCCACCCCACCACGGTAGCGGGGTCAGCCGGAGAGCTGAGACCGTGCCCAGTTCAACAGTCCGGGAACCGCACTTTCGATCTGCTCGCGCACCTCGGTGAACGCGCAGTCGGACGAGTAGTACGGGTCGGCGACCGACGAGTCGTCGGCGTCGGGATCGAACGATCGCAGCAGGGCCACTCGATCGGCCGGCGCGCCGAGCTGCAGCAGCGCCTTCGCATGGCCGGTGTCGAGCGCGACGATCAGGTCTGCCTCCAGATGGTCCGGTCCGACCTGCGCGGCCTCGTGCTCACCGTCGTAGCCGTGGGCGACGAGCTCGGCGACGGTGCGGGGATCGGCACCGTCGCCCACATGCCAGCCGCCGGTGCCCGCACTCGACACCCGCACTTCATCGGCGAGACCGGCATCGCGCAGATGCGCGGCGAAGACCTTCTCGGCCATCGGCGATCGGCAGATGTTGCCGGTGCACACGAACGTCACATGCAGTGGCTCGTTCACTGCCCTGCCACCGTGTTCTGCTCGAGCACCGCAGCCAACTCGTCCATGTTCGATGCGGTGAACGCGGCGTCGTCGCTCTCGCCGTCGACGCCGTAGCCCCACTCCACGTACACCGTGGGAATGCCGAATCGTGCTGCACCGTGCACGTCGTGGTCACGGTCACCGATCATGATCACCCCGTCGGTGCCACCGTCCGTGTGTTCCACCGGGTCGATTCCGAGATTGGACAACGAGTGCGCGATGACATCGGACTTCGCTCGTCGGGTGCCGTCGTTGCTGGCACCTCCGATGAACTCGAAGTATCGCGACAAACCGAAATGGTCGAGAATGCGAACGGCGAAGCGCTCCGACTTCGACGTCGCCACCCCGAGGCGCACTCCTCGGTCCTGCAATCGAGTCAGCACCGTCTCGATGCCGTCGAACGCGGTGTTCTCGGCCCAGCCCCGCTCGTCGTACCGCTCGAAGTACGCCGCCAACGCGCGCTGTGCGGCGTCCTCGTCCAGACCCAGCCCGCGCAAGGTGTCGATCAACGGCGGCCCGACAACCAGCGACAGCTGCTCTTCGGTCGGCTCGGGGGCGTCCACCGAGGCCAACGCATGGCGAAAACCGGCATGAATTCCCGGTGCGGAATCGGTCAACGTCCCATCGAGATCGAACAGGACAACGGACGCGGGGGTAACGGCAGACATGTTCGAAGCCTATCGGTGCGGCCTGCTCGGGAAAGCCTGCGGCTACGCTCGTCGCGATGTCCGATACAACTGCCGAACCCGACGCGCTCCTTCGTCACAGGCCGGATGAGCTCCTTCGTCACCATGGAGACGTGGAGGTCGAGTCCGGATTCGTCGACTTCGCCGTCAACGTGCGCGGCGACGGCCCGCCCGCATGGCTTCGGGACCGGCTGGCCACGGCGCTGAGTTCGCTGGGTTCGTACCCGAGCGCTGCGGCCGAGTACGCCGCACGAGAGCAGGTGGCCGCACACCACGGTCGCTCCCCGGACGAGGTGCTGCTGCTCAGCGGCGGTGCCGAGGGCTTCTCGATGCTGCAGCGTTTGGGGCCACAACTCGCGGCAACGATCCATCCGTCCTTCACCGAGCCCGATTGGGTGCTGGAACAGGCGGGTGTACCGGTGCATCGGGTTATTTTGCCGCCGCCTTTCGAGCTCGATCCGATGCTCGTGCCCGATGCCGCCGACATGGTGATCATCGGCAACCCCACCAATCCGACGTCGGTTCTGCACCCATGCGAAGCGGTTCTGAGCCTGCGTCGGCCCGGCCGAACGGTGGTGGTCGACGAGGCCTTCGCCGACGCAGTGCTCGGTTCCGGAGAATCGGTTTCGTCGCAGCGCTCGGATGACGTGGTGGTCCTGCGTAGCCTGACGAAGACGTGGGCGTTGGCGGGGTTGCGGTGCGGATATGCGCTGGGGCACCCTGACGTTCTCGCGAGGATGCAGCGCGGCCGCGCGCACTGGCCGCTGGGGAGTCTGCAAATCGAAGCAATCCGCGCCTGCACAGAACCGTTTGCCATCGATCAGGCACGTGCCGAATCCGAACGCATCGACCGCGAACGATCTGGGATGATCGGCCGACTGAGCGCTCTCGGTCTGGACGTCACCGGCCCGGCCCGAGCGCCGTTTCTGCTGGTGCGCTTCGAGGGTGCCGATCTGGTTCGAGAACGCCTGCGCACGATGGGTATTGCGGTTCGGCGCGGCGACACGTTCCCGGGGCTCGACCGTCACTACCTGCGCGTCGCGGTACGGGACTCGCGGCAGGTCGACATACTGGTGAATGCGTTGAGCACCGTTCTGTGAGGAGAGCAACGAACATGACAGTGACACTGGCGGACGTCATCGAGGTTCTCGACAATGCCTACCCACCACGCCTGGCCGAGAGCTGGGACTCGGTGGGCCTGGTGTGTGGAGATCCCAAAGCTGTTGTGCAGCAGGTTCTGTACACAGTCGACGTCACCGATGCTGTGGTCCACGAAGCCATCGCATGGGGTGCCGATCTGATCGTGGCCCACCACCCGTTGCTACTCAAAGGCGTCGACACCGTCGCGGCCGACACCGCAAAGGGGTCGGTGATCCACCGCCTGATCAAGGCCGACTGCGCACTGTTCACCGCCCACACCAACGCCGACTCCGCCGATCCCGGCGTCTCCGACGCACTCGCGTCCGCGCTCGGAGTGATCGACACCAGGCCACTCGACCCCATTCCTGCTCCCGCGCACGACAAGTGGGTGGTCTTCGTACCGGCTTCCGACTCGGCCGCGGTGCGACAGGCCCTGTTCGACGCCGGAGCCGGACAGATCGGCGACTACAGCGAAGCCAGCTGGCAGGCGACCGGTCTCGGCCAATTCCGTCCCGGCCCGAATGCGCACCCGACACTGGGCGTTCTCGGTGAGGTGCACACGGAGGCAGAAGATCGAATCGAAGTTGTTGCCCCCAAAGCGAAACGCGCGCAGTTGCTTTCGGCTCTACGTCACACCCACCCCTACGAGGAGCCCGCGTTCGATGTCTTCGAGTCCGCGGCATTGCCGTCGTGCACCGGCTTGGGACGCATCGGTCGACTGCCGAATCCGATGACCCTCGCCGAGTTCACCGACGTCGTCCGCGAAGCGCTACCTGCCACGACGTGGGGAGTACGCGCTGCAGGAAATCCCGAGGCCACGGTCTCGGTGGTGGCGATGTGCGGGGGAGCAGGCGATTCGTTCCTGTCTGCAGTCGCGCGAACCGACGCCGACGTGTACGTCACGTCGGATCTGCGGCACCACCCTGTCGACGAACATCTGCGCGCGGGTGGGCCCGCGGTGATCGACACCGCGCACTGGGCGTCGGAGTTCCCGTGGTGTGAACAGGCGCGCACCATCGTCGACGCCGCGTTCGGTGACACCGACGGGTGGAGCAGCAGGGTCACCGATGTGCGCACCGACCCCTGGACGCTGTGATCGGTGACCATCGTGACTTGTGAACCCCTGGCGACAGGCGGTCGGAGCCGATCCGGCTCTCTCGGTTTCGAGCAGCCGGTAGGGTGATCTCTTACCAACTTCCATAGTCGCAGGAGTCATCAAGCGTGAACGTCGATCCCAAAGTCCAGGCCTCGCTGCTCGAATTGGCCGGTGTGGATACCGAACTCTCGCAGATCGCCCACCGCCGCAAAAGCCTCCCCGAGCAGCAGGAGGTGGACAAGCTCGAGACCGAGCGCACCACCCGCAAGGACGCCGCGGTCACGGTGCAGATCTCGATGGACGACCTCGATCGGGACATTCGCAAACTCGAGGGCGAGGTCGACGCGGTTCGTCAACGCGAGGCTCGCGACAAGAAGATGCTCGAGAGCGGCACCATCGCACCGAAGCAGATGACGGAGTTGCAGCACGAACTCGGCAGCCTCGAACGCCGCCAGGGCATCCTCGAGGAGGAACTGCTCGAGGTCATGGAGCAGCGTGAGGCCAGCGAGCGGGACTATGAGCACGCCGGTGCGCAGCTGACGCAGATCGAGGACGAACTCGTCGACGCCGGCCGCCGCCGCGACGACGCCGTTGCAGACCTCGACACCGCCGAGAAGCGCAGCGCCGAGCGCCGCGAGTCCCTGGCTTCGGGGTTGCCCGCGGATCTGCTTGCTGTTTACGAGAAGCAGCGAGCTCTCACCGGCCGCGGTGCGGCATTGCTGCAGGCTCGTCGCTGCGGTGCTTGCCGGATCGAGCTCGACCGCAACGAGATCGCGAGCATTGCCAACAAGCCGGCAGACGCTCTGATTCGTTGCTCGGAGTGCAACGCAATCCTGGTGCGCACCAAGGAATCCGGAATTTGAGCCAGATGTCGCGGGTTGTCGCCGAGGCCGATGGAGGATCGCGGGGGAACCCCGGGCCCGCTGGATACGGCGCAGTGGTGTTCAGCGCCGATCGCTCGCAGGTGCTCGCCGAGCGTCGGGCTTCGTTGGGGGTGGCCACCAACAACGTCGCCGAGTACAACGGCCTGATCGCCGCACTCAGTGCCGCACGTGACGTCGGGGCCCGCGAGGTTGCCGTCCGCATGGACTCCAAACTCGTCGTCGAGCAGATGTCCGGGCGCTGGAAAGTGAAGCACCCGGACATGATTCCGCTTCAGCGGAAAGCGGCCGAACTGGCTCGCGGCTTCGATTCCGTCACCTACGAGTGGATTCCGCGCGCACAGAACTCGCACGCCGATGCGCTCGCCAACGAGGCGATGGACGCAGCGGCCGAGGGTGTGGACCTGTCGGAACTGCCCGATGCGGAGCCGGCCGCGAAGAAGGCCGAGTCGCCCGGGTGGACCGGTGCGATGGGGGAGCCCACGCGCCTGCTGCTGTTGCGGCACGGGCAGACCCCCATGTCGGTCGATCGGCGATACTCCGGCCGCGGCAATCCTGACTTGACGGAACTGGGTCAACGCCAAGCAGCTTCTGCCGCAACGGTTCTCGGTTTGCGGACCGACATCGACGCCATCGTGGCCTCGCCGCTCGCGCGCGCCCAACAGACGGCCTCAGCGACGGCCGACCGCCTGGGATTGCCCGTCACCACGGTCGACGGTCTCATCGAGACCGACTTCGGCGACTGGGAAGGGCTGACGTTCACCGAGGCCATGGAACGTCACCCCGAGGTCCACAAGGCTTGGCGCGGCGACACCTCCGTGGCACCACCGAACGGGGAGAGTTTCGACGCCGTACGTGTACGCATCGAAGCGACCCGTGACCAGTTGCTCACCGAGTACGCCGGAAAGACCCTTCTGGTGGTCACCCATGTCACCCCGATCAAGATGCTGCTGCAACTTGCGCTCGACGTCGGCCCGTCGCTGCTGTATCGACTGCACCTCGATCTCGCGTCGCTGAGTATCGCCGAGTTCTACCCCGACGGCGGGGCCTCGGTGCGATTGGTGAACGACACCTCGCACCTGGCTTCGCCGGCCTGAACCGAGGCTCGGTTCCGTGCACGGGATCCGGGCGACAACAGTGACAACAGTCTGGACTCGTCTCGCGAGCCGGGTGCTGCGGTGTAGACGATCACCCGAACATCGGAGCCTGCCGGCTGGAACACGTCCCCATCGAGGACCATCGACCCCACCAGAGGATGGTCGATGTTCTTGCGTGCTCCCCGGTAGACGGCCGGCCGAGCGTGGTGCCAACGATCGGAGAATTCGTCGCTGCGCGCTCGAAGGTCATGGACGAGGTTGTCGAGCTCGGCGTCGTCGGGATGCGAAATTTGTGCCACGCGGAGGTCGCCGACCAGCGCGTCTCGATACTGTTCCCGTTGCCCGGGGTCGACCCACATGGTCGACGTGTCCTCGGTCATCTCGAACCAGACCTGGTTGCGTGAATGTCCGGACAGGTCCATCGGATTGCCCATCAGAGCGGACCATGCCGCGTTCCATCTCAGCAGCCACCAATCGGCCGCGTACACCGCCGTAGGCCAGTCCTCGGCTCGGGCCAGCAGCCGATCGACGCTGTCCGGTACCGATCGATCGACGGCCGACGACGGTGCCGCGAGTCCGGCAGCTCGATACAACACTCCGGCATCGGCGAGGTCGAGGCCCAAGGCCCGAACGAGAGCAGCGACCACCGCCGCCGACGGATTCGACGCGCGACCCTGCTCCAGCTGGACCAGGTAGTCCACCGAGATTCCGGCGAGTGTGGCGAGTTCCTCGCGGCGTAACCCCGACGATCTCCGAGGCCTGACGGCCGAGACGGAGGGGACGGGTGCGCTGCGGTCACGCCAGCCACGGAGCACCGACGAGAAACCCGCCGGCCGGCGTCCCTGCTGCTCTACGGTCATCTCACCACTGTGCCACCTCGGCCACGGGCATCTTCTCGATGACGATCTGGGTGGTACCGGCAGACCTACCGACAAGCGGCATCTTCTCGAGGGGGCCGCCGCGCCTTAGCGTCGACGTCATGAGCACAATCACGATGATCACCGGCGGCAACAAGGGAATCGGCCACGAGACGGCGCGGCGCTTACAGCGTGCCGGCCACACCGTGGTCATCGGTGCCCGCAACCGTGAGCTGGGTCGTGCTGCGGCCGCCGACCTCGGCGTCACGTTCGTCCAACTGGACGTGACCGATCAGGGCAGCGTCGACGCTGCTGCGCGCCAGGTGCGTGCGGACCATGGACGCCTCGACGTCCTGATCAACAACGCAGGAATCACCGGCGCGTTCGTTCCGCTCGAACAAGGATCGGCGGATGACGCCCGAGACGTCTTCGACACCAACGTCTTCGGCGTCATTCGAGTGACCAACGCATTCGTGCCACTGCTGAAGATCTCGAACCATCCACGAATCGTCAACATCTCCTCGGGTGTCGGATCCATTCAGGACACCATCGAGCACGACTACTTCGACTGGCAGGTGGTACCGCCGATCTACGCGGCGTCCAAGACCGCCCTCAACATGCTCACGGTGAAGTACGCGCGCGCCCTCCCGATGATGCGAGTCAATGCCGCCGACCCGGCTACACCCGCACCGATCTGAACGCAGGCAAGGGTGCACACGACGTCACGCAGGGCACCGACGAAATCGTCCGACTCGCCACGATTGCCGACGACGGACCTACCGGCACCGTGGGAAACAGTCAGGGTCTGCTCCGCTGGTGACTCATCGACCGACAGGGCACGGTGCCGCTGCTCGCCGCACACGGTTGCCGCCGCGGTAGTGCTCGTGGCGTTGCGGACATTCGCTCTATGGTCGAGGCATGGGCGATGTCGAAATCCGGTTGGCGAGGTCCGACGAAAACGAGACGATCTCGGAACTCGCACTTCGGTCGAAGGCTTACTGGGGATACTCCGAGGATTTCCTGCAGGCATGTCGTGTGGAGTTGACGTACGACTCGGCTGTATGCGGATCGGGTCGGATGTGGGTCGCCGTCGTCGGTTCGTCCGGGTCGGAAAGCTCCGTTGTCGGTTTCAGCGTGCTCGGGGGTGAAGCGCCTGCGGGTGAACTGACGGCACTCTTCGTGGACGCGAGTTCCATCGGAACCGGCTGTGGTCGAAAATTGCTCGAGCACACGATCAGTGAGGCTCGCGCGCAGGGATTCGAGCGTCTGACGCTCGACGCGGATCCCGGAGCCGAACCGTTCTATCTCCACTTCGGTGCCGTCCGCATCGGTACTGCTGTGAGTGGGTCGATCGCCGGGCGAGAACTGCCACGGCTCGAGATTGTCTTGTGACGAGGGCCCGATGAGGCCTAGAACTGCAACGCGAGCCACAACCCCGCCACTGCGCCGACGATGGTCAGTGGAGTGGTGATGACGCCCAACACGGTGAAGGTGCGCAGGTCTGCCGGCTCGTCGTTGGCCGATGCGACGCGTCGCCACAGCATGATCGCCAGCGACCCGACGTAGGTGAGGTTGGGGCCCAGGTTGACCCCGATCACCATGGCCAACAACAACGCTGGGGGAGCGTCGGCGCCGAACGCGGCCAGTAATAGCAGGGTCGCGGGCAGGTTGTTGACGATGTTCGACGCCACCGCCGCAATGGCAGCCGCGGCCAGCAGGGACGCGAAGGTGGTGTCGGACGGCAGGATTCGCGCCAGCCAGTCGCCGATCGGGCCAGTCGTCACGCCGAGAACGACGATGCCGAGAAGAAAGACGAAGCCACAGAACGGCAGATCGGCGCCGCGCAGAATGGCGCGAGGCGTGGTGTGCCGAGCTCGAAGTGCCGGGATCGCGAGCGCAATCGACCCCACCGCAGCCACCCAGAACGGTTCGATATCGAACAGTCCCGCCACCGCAAAGCCGACGAGTGTCGCACCGAGGATGAGCAGCGTGCTGCGAGGTGCGGGTACGTCGTCGGTGCTGTGTTCGGTCGGGGTTTGCGTTGGTGTCGCGGTGCGGGTCAGATCCTTGCGGAAGAAGATCAGGAACACCGCCAGTTCGATGGCGACCGCGAAGATCCACGGCAGTGCCATCAGGGCCGTGAAATGCAGGAAGGTCAGTCCGGTCGCAGCGACGGCCAGCAGGTTGGTCAGATTGGACACCGGCAGCAGAGTCGACGCCGAATTGGACAGGTGCGCAGTGGCGTAACTGTGTGGACGCGGCGACATCCCCAGGATGCGAGCAGCACCGATGATGGCCGGTGTCAGCAGAACCACGGTCGCGTCGAGGCTCAGTACGGCTGTGGTTGCCGCTGCCGCTGCGAACACGAGGGTGAGCAGTTTGCGGGGGCTGCCCTTGGATCCGCGTCGTAGCTTCGCGGCGATCCAGGTGAACACACCGAGGGCATCCGACAGATGCGCCAGGATCAGGATGAACGCCAGAAATACCACGGTGGGAGCGAGTTCGAGTACCTGCTCCCGAGCGGCGTCGAGGCTGACCAGGCCGACGAGAAGAACAACTGCTGCCGCTGGAAGCGCGGCGACGATCTCGGGGAGACCGCGCGGGCGAACGATGGCGAAGACGAGAACGGCGGCGACCAATGCCGCAGCGAGAACGGTCACGCGAGAATCTTCACGAGAGTGCGAACGTTCCGCGTGGTGGTCGTGGCCTTGTACTTCGCCTTCGCCGTGGCTTTCCCGAACGTGCTGTCGGTGGTGTTGCCCTTGCGCACCTCCCAGTAGAGCACGCTGTTCCCCTCGGCAATCCTCTCGAGCTCGGGGTCGAGTTCTTCTGCAAGAGCGGACAATTCGGTCAAATGGCTATCGTCGCTACCGAACACCACATAAGGATGCCAGCCTTCCCGTTCGGCGTCGAACGGGTAGGACTCCACTATTGCCCCCAGTGCCGGGGCGTCGAGCACGACAACCCAGGCTCGGTAGCCGAACGCCTCGGCGAGCGTGCTTTCCACCTGTGCTTTCAGGGCGGCGGCGGTCAGCGGCGACTGCAGCAGTACATTGCCGGTCGCCAGAATCGTGCGGACATTCGTGAAGCCGGCCGAGGCCACAGCAGCACGGAGATCGACCATCTTGATGTTGATGCCGCCGACGTTGATGCCGCGCAGCAGCACGACCCATTCACTCATGGACAGAACTGTAGTGAAGCGCTCGAGAAAACCATTGAAGTCAGTAGTTAGTAACCAGTAACTTGAAGGCATGGCGCAGCGAGGACGGATGACAGGCCCGGACCGACGGCAGCAAATACTGCGGATAGCGGCAGACGAATTCGCGTCGTCCGGACTGCACGGCGGTTCGACCGACAGGATCGCCCGTGAAGCAGGGATAACCCAGGCCTACATCTTTCGTATATTCGGAACCAAGAAGGCGCTGTTCTCCGAACTGGTCGTCGCGTCCTTCGATCGGTTGGCGGACGGAATGCGCGAAGCTGCGGGAACGGACACCGGGCACAAGGCGTTGGCCGCGATGGGGGAGCGCTATTACTCCATGCTCGAGGATCGAACCTCACTCCTGCTCCAGCTGCAGGGGATCGCCGCGTGTGGCGACTCCGAGGTGCGGGACGCCGTTCGAGAGGCCTTCGGCCGGATGTGGAACACCGTCGTAGAGGTCACCGGTCTCGACGCAGTGACCGTCAAAGCATTTCTGGCGTTCGGCATGCTGCTCAACAGTGGCGCAGCCATGCAGATTCATGAGGTCGACCAACCCTGGGCGAACGGAGTGGGCACTCGCATCCAGGCCGGATTGTTCGACCACATCACCAGCGATACGAACCGGTGACCGCCGACGCCGAGGTCAGCGGGGAGCGCCTGTTGGTACCCGCGCTGGTGTTCGTCGGAGTGGTAGTGGCCGCTGTCGGCAGCCTCGGTGCACCGCTGATCACCAGTGTCGCAACCACATTCGATGTCTCGCTGTCGAGTGCGCAGTGGACGTTGACGCTGGCCCTGTTGACAGGCGCCGTGACCACGCCGCTGCTCGGTCGGCTGGGTTCCGGTCCGCATCGACGTGCGGCCATCCTCGTCACGCTCGCCGTCGTGTCGGTCGGCGGAGTTCTGACTGCACTGCCGCTGTCCTTCGCTTGGTTGCTCCTCGGCCGCGCGGCCCAGGGAGTGGGTCTGGCCCTGACCTCGATGTTGATGGGGGTTGCACGAGATCATTTGTCCAGCAGTCGGTCTGGTTCCACGATCGCGCTGCTGTCGGTTGCGTCGACGGCGGGTGTCGGAGTGGGATACCCGTTGTCAGGGTTTCTGACCGACCACGGTGGGATTCGCGCCGCCTACGGATTCGGTGCCGCTCTGACGGTCATGGCGCTGGTGGTTGCTTTGAAGGCTATTCCACCCTCGTCCCAGAAGCGGGCGACTCCACTGGACGTTCCCGGTGCAGTGCTGCTCGCGTTCGCCCTGACGTTCGTCTTGATTCTCGTGAGTGAGACCGCGCTGTGGGCGAGCCACGCCTGGACGGCGGTGGTACTCGGTACAAGTGCAGTGGTCGCGACCGCTATCTGGGTACGCGTCGAACTCTCGAGCCCGGCACCGCTCGTCGATCTCCGATTGCTCCGCCGTCGAGCTGTGGTCGGTGCGAACGGCGCAATGTTCTTGGGCGGCATCGGCATGTATTTGCTGCTGGCCATCACCACGCGTTACGCGCAGACACCCTCCGCGGCCGGTTACGGCTTCGGTCTCGACGTCTTCGCCGCCGGGCTGGTTCTGGTTCCGTTCTCGGTGTTCGGGTTTCTCGCGGGCAAGCTCGTGCCTCGTGCACTGCGTCGAGTGGGGCCGGGTAGCGCACTGTCGGTCAGCGCACTCGTCGTTCTGGCGGCCCTGGTCCTGTTCGCCTCCACCCGCACCGACATCGTGCAACTCTGCGTGGTGATGGGCATCCTCGGCGTCGGAGTGGGGAGTTTCTCGGCTGCCCTGCCTGCCGTCGTTCTGTCGGTCGTCCCTCCCGAGGAGACGTCGAGTGCCATGAGTATCACCCAGGTGGTGCGCAGCGTCGGATTTGCCTTCGGTAGCGCGATCGGTGGGCTCGTGTTGGCCACGGGGACCAGTGCAGGGTCCACCTTTCCCTCGGAGGGGGCCTACACGTCGGCGGCCTGGGTGGGCGCAGCTGTCACCGCTGCCGCGGCCGTCGTGAGTGCCACTGTTCTTCGTGGCCGGGCAGTCGCCGGACATCCGACGTGAGCCGGGTAGAGTACGCAACCGCGAACGAGTTGGCCGGACGGCTGCGGCTCGGAGGACCGGCGGATCGCTTCCGTCGCGCTTCGGGCCGAGGAAAGTCCGGACTCCACAGAGCAGGGCGGTTGTTAACGGCAACCCGAGGTGACTCGCGGGACAGTGCCACAGAAAACAGACCGCCTGCGGATCGGTTCTTCGGAATCGAACTGCAGGTCAGGGTGAAACGGTGCGGTAAGAGCGCACCAGCACCCCAGGTGACTGGGGTGGCTAGGTAAACCCCGCCCGGAGCAAGGTCGAAGGCTGCACCGCGCAAGGGGTGCAGCTGCGCAGGTGCTCGAGGGCTGCTCGCCCGAGCCTGCGGGTGGACTGCTCGAGGTACCCGGCAACGGTGTGCCCAGATGGATGGTCGTCGAAGTCGAACCTGCGAAAGCAGGAACGGCAGACAGGATCCGGCTTACAGGCCGACTCGTTCGCACTCACTTTTCTCGCAGTTCTCCTGCGGCGGTGCTCCATGGGGCACACTGGAAGTCATGACCGACGACGACACCTCCTGGTACTACGACATCAGCACCAAGCAGGTTGTGCAGGGCAAGGAGACCAACGCCCTCGACCGCATGGGCCCGTATCCGGACAAGGCCACCGCAGAGCAGGCGCTGAAGATCGCAGCTGCGCGCAACAAGGCCGCCGACTCCGACGACGACTGGAACAACTGACGGTGCTGCTCACCCGGCTGAGGGCTCCGAATTTCGATTTCGAGGCCATCAGATCCGAGTTCGGTCTGTCCGATGTCTTCGACGCAGCGGTGTTGCGCGAAGCGCAGAACGCCCGAGATCTGCACGCCGACAACAGGATCGATCGCACCGACATTCCCTTCGTCACCATCGACCCGCCCGGCTCGAAGGACCTCGATCAAGCTGTCCACATCGAGAAGACGTCCAACGGATTGGTGGTGCACTACGCGATCGCCGACGTGGGTGCGCTGGTGATGCCGGGGGGAGCGCTCGACGTGGAAACCCGCCGACGCGGCCAGACGTTCTATCTGCCCGACGGATCTGTTCCGCTGCACCCACGCGAATTGTCGGAGGGCTCCGGAAGCCTGTTGGAGGGACAGACTCGCTGCGCCGCGTTGTGGACCATCGAACTCGACGACGTCGGCGAAGCGGCTGCCTGGACGGTCACCCGCGCGCTGGTGCGATCTGTCGCACGGCTGGATTACGCCGGAGTGCAAGCCGACGTCGACGCGGGAACTCCGCATCCCTCGATCGCCGCCTTGGCAGAATTCGGATCGCTACGGGCGAGCGCGGCCAGACGCCGCGGAGCCATCGACATCACGCTGCCCGAGCAGGAAGTGGTGCCCGACGGGCCGGGCTGGCGCATCGTCCTGCAACCACGCACTGCGGTGGACGGTTGGAACGCGGAGGTGTCGCTGCTGACGGGAATGTGCGCCGCCAGGATCATGCTCGACGCCGGAATCGGCATCGTTCGTACCCTTCCACCTGCCCCGGGCGAGGCCGTCGAAACCTTGAAGAGGACCGCCGCTGCTCTCGGAATCGATTGGCCCGCAGGTGCGTCCGCCGGAGCGGTGCTGGCAGACCTGCCCGCCGACGAACCGTCGACACTGGCGATGATGAGCCAGGCGACCGGCTTGCTGCGCGGAGCGGACTACCTCGCGTTCGATCGCACGACCAGCGCTGCCGCCGGTGACGCAACGGTGGAGCATTCGGGAATCGGTGCGCCCTACGCCCACGTGACGGCACCACTGCGACGGCTGTCCGATCGCTTCGCCACCGAGGTGTGCCTGGCCGTCGTAGCCGGATCGGCGGTGCCGGACTGGGCGACGCAGGCCCTACCCGAGCTACCGGCGATCATGCGTGGATCCGATTCTGCAGCATCGAAGGTCGACCGTGCATGCGTCGACCTCACCGAGGCACACGTGCTGAAAGATCGAGTGGGCGAGACATTCGATGCGGTCGTACTTCGCGGTGCCGAGGGCAAGCGAGATGCCGAGGTACTCGTGTCGGATCCCATCGTCATCGGCAAGTGCGACGGCGAACCTCCTGCGGGGGAGTCGGTGACGGTCCGGTTGACCCAGGCCGACACCGACTCGCGCAGGATCGCTTTCGGCTACGCGCCCGTCACGGCCTGAAGCGGTCGGTCGCCTCGACGAGGTGGTGCACGATGCCCGGCTCGGCCGCTGAGTGCCCTGCGTCGTCTACGATCACCAGATCCGCGCCGGGCCATGCCTTGTGCAGGGCCCACGCACTCGTTGCGGGGCACACGACGTCGTAGCGGCCCTGCACGATGACGCCCGGAATGTCGTCGAGCAGATGCGCGTCGCGCAGCAATTGATCTTCGTCGAGAAAAGCATTGTTGCGGAAGTAGTGGTTCTCGATGCCGGCGAATGCACGCGCAAATCGGGGGTCCGAATTGTCCTGCACTGCATCCGGTTTCGGTAGCAAGTAGCTGGTGGCTGCCTCCCAGGAGGACCACGCCACCGCGGCCCTCGTCGCTACCTCGGTGTCCGCGGACATCAGCTGCCGGTGATACGCCTCGACGAGATTGCCGTCGCGTTCGCTCTCCGGAATGGGCGCGAGGAACTGCTCCCACAGATCGGGGAAGATGTTGCCGGCACCGCCGCCGTAGTACCAGTCGATCTCCGACGGCCGTACGAGAAAGATTCCTCGGAGGATCAGTCCGCGCACGCGGTCGCGGTGCGACTGGGCGTACGCCAGTGACAGCGTCGAGCCCCACGAACCGCCGAACACCAACCACGTGTCGATTCCCAGATGCTCCCGGAGCTTCTCCATGTCCGAGATCAACCGATCGGTGGTGTTGACCGACAGATCGGCACCGTCGGCGATGTGCGGGGTCGACTGCCCGCAGCCCCGCTGATCGAACAACACGATCCGATAGGCCTGCGGGTCGAAGTAGCGCCGCTGCAGCGGATTGGTGGCACCGCCCGGACCACCGTGCACGAACACCACCGGCGCACCGTCGGGATTGCCCGAGGTTTCCCAGTAGATCCGTTGGCCGTCGCCGACATCGAGGTGGCCGGTCTCGGTGGGGTCGATCTCGGGGTAGAGAGAACGCATCCTAGAAGCCCACCAGACCCGACGCCAGGTCCGGAATGTCGAGCGAACGGATGGCCTCGTCTCGAACGTCCGAACACGTTTCCTTCGTGACGTCGTCGACGATCGCTCGGTTCTGCACCACCTGCAGGTTGATGACGCCACTCTGCGCCGCCCAGGTCTGCACCAGAATGTTCAACCCGCCGCGGCCGAGCGTGGGCCCCTGCACGCGCCAATTGGACAGCTGCGCTTCCAGATCGGTGCACAACTGCTGCTTCTGGGCATCGGTGATCACCGCTTCCGCGGGAGTCGTGGTGACCGTGGTGGTCGGCGCGACCGTCGTCGAGGACGACGAACCGGTGTTGGTGGTATCGGTGCTGCAGGCGCCCACGAGAGTGAGCAGCGCAGCCGCACCGGCCAGTGCGACTGCGCTTCTACCTGCGATGGACGTAGTACCCCGTCTGGTTGTCATGGCCTCGAGTGTGCCATCCGAACCGGAAAGATCAGTAGCTGTGTTCGGGTCCGGGGAACACGCCCGAGCGCACCTCGGACAGGTACGTGGTTGCCGCAGTGCGCAGTGAGTCGCCGACGTCGGCGAACTTCTTGACGAACTTCGCGGTTTTGCCGTTGGTGTATCCGGCCATGTCCTGCCACACCAGGACCTGTGCGTCGCATTCGTTGCCCGCGCCGATGCCGACCGTGGGAATCGTCAGCTTTCGGGTGACCTGACCGGCGATGTCGGCGGGAACCATCTCCATGACGACGGCGAACGCACCGGCCTCCTGAACCGCGATGGCGTCGGCCACCAGCTGCTCGGACGCGTCGCCGCGGCCCTGCACCCGGAAGCCGCCGAGGGTGTTGACACTCTGCGGGGTGAAGCCCACGTGGGCCATCACCGGAATGCCTGCAGCGGTGATGGCGGCGATCTGCCCGGCGACGCGCTCGCCGCCTTCGAGCTTGACCGCGCCTGCGAGGCCCTCCTTCATGAACCGGACTGCTGTCTCGAGAGCCTGCTGCGGTGAGGCCTCGTAGGTGCCGAAGGGCAGGTCTGCGACAACGAGAGCGTGCGGCGCTCCGCGTACCACTCCACGGACCAGCGGAAGCAGCTCGTCGACCGTGATCGGGACGGTGGTGTCGTAGCCGTAGACGACGTTCGCTGCGGAATCGCCGACGAGGAGCACCGGAACACCGGCTTCCTCGAAAATGCGCGCACTGGAGTAGTCGTACGCGGTGAGCATTCCCCAGCGCTCACCCTCTGCCTTCATCTGCAGCAGGTGATGGGTGCGGGTCTTGCGGGTCAAACCGGTGGCGGGTACGTCCTGGGAAGAGCCGCCGTACACAGCAGTTTCGGACATCTTTGTCCCTTTCTGGTCCTCGAGGCCCGCTCGGCGGGTCCCCGGGATGGGGTGTGATGACATCCAGAAGTCTGCCACCGCGCACGACCTGCCGGAGCGCTCCGGGCAGTGCAATTCGTCACACTCGATCGGGTTACGCGTAGTCCCGCCATCCGTTGGTGATCGGCATCCGGCGATCGCGCCCGAAGGCGCGCGAGGTGACCTTGCTGCCGATCGGATACTGACGCCGCTTGTACTCCGACGCATCGACCTTGCGGAGAATGTCCGCGACCACCACCGGGTCGAAGCCGGCCGCGACGATGTCGTCGAACCCCTGATCGTTGTCGACGTACCTGAACAGGATCGCGTCGAGTTCGTCGTAGTCGGGCAACGAGTCGGTGTCGAGCTGTCCCGGTCTGAGCTCGGCGGACGGCGGCTTGTCGATGCTGGAATCGGGGATCGGAGGAATGTCTCCGCGGTCGGCAGCGGACTTGTTCCGCCACCGCGCCAACTCCCACACGAGCGACTTCGGTACGTCCTTGATCGGCGCGAAGCCGCCGACCGCATCGCCGTAGATGGTCGAATAGCCAACGGCCAGTTCGGATTTGTTGCCGGTGGCCAGAACCAGATGGCCGAATGTGTTCGACAGTGCCATCAGCGTCATGCCGCGGCAGCGCGCCTGAATGTTCTCCTCGGCCAGTCCGGTCAGGTGCAGCTGGTCGACGAAGGAGTTGACCATGTCGGCAATGGGCTCGACGCTGAAGTGGATACCGGTGCGCGACGCAAGATCTTCTGCATCGGTGCGGGAGTGACCCGAGGAGTACGTCGACGGCATCGACACTGCGTGCACTGCATCGCTACCGAGGGCGTCGACGGCGATGGCCGCAACCACCGCCGAGTCGATTCCACCCGACAGTCCCAGAGTCACCGAACGAAAGCCGTTCTTGTGCACATAGTCTCGCAAGCCGGTCACCAGAGCGCCCCACACCTGTTCCTCCGCGCAGGCAACGTCGGAGAGAAACGGCTCGGCTCGCTGCCAGCCGGTGATCGCGACGTCGGGCAGCGGTACCCGATCGATGCTCCAACCGGGTACAGCTTCGGCGTTCGGACGTGGATCGGTGGGCGCGTCCACGTCGACGATCAGCAGATGTTCGACGAATTGCGGGGAGCGTCCCCACGTGGAACCGTCGGGACCGATGACGAAGCTCGCCCCGTCGAACACCAGCTCGTCCTGTCCGCCGACCACGTTCACGTAGGCGATCGGGACGCCGATCTCGTTGGCCCGGCGCGCGGCGATGGAGTGCCGTACCTCGTTCTTGCCCTGCTCGAAGGGGCTGGCGTTGAGGCAGAGCAACATGTCGACACCCGCTGCCCCGTAGGCCGCTACCGACCCGCCTGACTGCCAGATGTCCTCGCAGACAACAACGCCGAGCCTGAGCTCGTTCACCTCGACGATGCTCAAGCGCGATCCGGGAGCGAAGTAGCGGGCCTCGTCGAACACTCGGTAGGTGGGAAGGGAGTGCTTGTCGTAGCGAGTTGTCACCCGTCCGTCGACGATCACCGCGGCGCTGTTCCGCGAGCCCTCGGCATCGCGATCGAGGTAGCCCACCACCACGATGCGGTCGCCGCATCCGGCGTCATCGAGCGCAGTGGCCAATTCGGTGAGTGCTCGGGCGGATGCGGCGGCGAACGACGGCCGAAGAGCCAGATCCTCGACCGGGTATCCCGTCAGAGCCATCTCGGGAAACAGCACCACGTTGGCACCGTCGTGAGCGGCGCGGACCGTCCACTCGACGATTGCGGCGGAGTTCGCCGCGAGATCGCCGACGACGGAGTTCGTCTGGGCAAGGGCGAGTCGGAGGGCCTGCACCACGTAGACGCTAGTGCTCGGCGGCCGTCCCTGCCGGGCAGCGAGAATGGAGTGCGGTCGGAAAGACCTGGCACGATCGTGCCATGAGAACGCGCACCAGGAACACGGCCGTGGCGCTGTCCGCAGTTGCCGTGTTGCTCGCAGGCTGCTCCGGCTCCGAGCCCACCGCCGCACCGGAGTCATCCACTGGGCCCGAGGCATCGTCGCCGGCATCGGTTGCCGGTCCGGTTCCCGCGGGTCTCGAGGCGTTCTACAACCAGACTCTCCAGTGGGAGTCCTGCGATCGGTACAACACCGACGGTAGCGAGCTGGGCGACTCCGTCGAGTGCGCGATGGTCACCGTGCCGCTCGACTACGCCGATCCCGCGGGCACGACCATCGAGGTCGCCATATCCCGGACCCGGGCGGCAGGCGAGAAGATCGGATCGATCCTGATGAACCCCGGCGGTCCCGGCTCGTCGGGTTTGTATCTGGCCACGCAGGCCGACGGCACCGCCGTTGCGGACCGCTTCGATCGCGTCGGGTTCGATCCTCGCGGGATCGGGGCCTCCGAACCCGAAGTGCGCTGTCTGACGTCCGAGGAGGTCGACGAGGAACGCCGCGAGCCGGACGTCGACGTCAGCCCCGAGGGCATCGCGGCCACCGAGGCCGAGCATCGCGACTATGCGGCCCAGTGCGTCGACCGCACCGGAGCCGATGTGCTCGAGCACGTCGGCACCAGGGAAGTGGTGCGCGACATGGACGTCATCCGGGCAGTTCTGGGGGACGAGAAGCTGACCTACGTCGGCTACTCCTACGGCACCCGCATCGGCACCGCGTACGCCGAGGAATTCCCGTCGAACGTTCGGGCGATGGTGCTCGACGGTGCGCTCGACCCCGATCAGTCACCCGTCGACGAGGCAGTCGCCCAGGGCGCGGCGTTCCAGACCGCGTTCGATCAGTTCGCCGCCGACTGCGCACAGACCGACACCTGCCCGCTCGGAACCGATCCGGCTCGAGCCGTCGCACAGTTTCGATCCCTGTTCGACCCACTGATCGACCAGCCCGCCGAGACGACCGATCCACGTGGCCTCAGTTACGACGACGCGATCACCGGGGCTCAGCAGGCCCTGTACTCGCAGCAGCTGTGGCGGCTGCTGCGGGCGGGATTGAACGAACTACGCGACGGTCGAGGCGATACCTTGCTCCGTCTCGCCGACACCTACTCCGGGCGGCTGGAGGACGGTAGCTACACCAACATCGACGACGCGTTCAATGCCGTCCGATGTGTGGACGGACCGCCGACCACGGACCGAGCAGCGGCCGACGAGGCCGACGCCCGGTTCCGCGCCGCCGCGCCGTATCTGGACGACGGCCGAGCCACGGGCAACGCGCCGCTCGACCTGTGCGCGTTCTGGCCGGTGCCGAATACGAGCGACCCGCACATCGTCGATGTCGAGGGCCTGCCGACGCTGGTGGTGGTGTCGACGACCAACGATCCGGCCACTCCGTATCAGGCCGGAGTGGAACTGGCTGCGCAGCTGCGCGGCAACCTCGTTACCTACGACGGCACCCAGCACACGGTGGCGTTCTCGGGCGTGGGCTGCATCGACGATCCGCTGGTGAACTACCTCGTCGATCTGGTCCCGCCGGGTGACGGATTGCGCTGCTGACCTGCTACCTCACCAGCCGCGATGTGGGCAGAGAGTTTCACGAAGTGAGACTGAATTCACGATGTAACACAGATTTAACTCCGTTTGCTTACTCTCGCGTTCATGGATCGTCAAAAGGAATTCGTGCTCCGGACTCTCGAAGAGCGCGACATTCGTTTCGTCCGCCTCTGGTTCACCGACGTCCTCGGGTATCTGAAATCGGTGGCCATCGCCCCCGCCGAGCTCGAAGGGGCGTTCGACGAGGGGATCGGCTTCGACGGTAGCGCCATCGAAGGGTTCGCTCGAGTCTCCGAGGCCGACACCGTCGCCAAGCCCGATCCCTCGACGTTCCAGATCCTGCCGTGGTCCACCAGCAAAGGCCACCAGCACTCGGCGCGGATGTTCTGCGACATCGCCATGCCCGACGGTTCGCCGTCCTGGGCCGACTCTCGCCACGTGCTACGTCGCCAGTTGAGCAAAGCCGCAGACCTCGGATTCAGCTGCTACGTGCACCCCGAGATCGAGTTCTTTTTGCTCAAAGATGCCCCGCAGGACGGCTCACCGCCCACCCCTGCCGACAACGGCGGATACTTCGACCAGGCCGTGCACGATTCGGCCCCGAACTTCCGCAGGCACGCCATCGACGCGCTCGAGTCGATGGGCATCTCGGTCGAATTCAGCCACCACGAGGCCGCGCCGGGACAGCAGGAGATCGATCTGCGGTACGCCGACGCGCTGTCGATGGCCGACAACATCATGACCTTCCGCTACGTGGTCAAGGAAGTCGCCATCGAAGAGGGTGTGCGTGCGACGTTCATGCCCAAACCGTTCAGCGACCAGGCCGGCTCGGCGATGCACACACACATGAGCCTGTTCGAGGGCGACGCCAACGCCTTCCACAACCCGGACGACCCGATGCAGCTCTCGGAAACCGGCAAGTCTTTCATCGCCGGCATCCTCGAGCACGCCAACGAGATCAGCGCCGTGACCAACCAGTGGGTCAACTCCTACAAGCGGCTGGTGCGCGGCGGCGAGGCACCGACCGCCGCATCGTGGGGACCGGCCAACCGCTCGGCCTTGATCCGCGTGCCGATGTACACCCCGAACAAGGCGTCGTCTCGGCGCGTCGAGATTCGCAGCCCCGACTCGGCCTGCAACCCGTACCTCGCCTTCGCGGTGCTGCTCGCGGCCGGTCTTCGCGGAATCGAGAAGGGGTACACCCTGCCGCCCGAGGCCGAGGAAGACGTGTGGGCACTGACGTCCGCCGAGCGTCGCGCCATGGGATACAAGGAACTGCCGGGCAATCTCGATCAGGCGTTGAACGCGATGGAAGGGTCCGAACTGGTCGCAGAAGCACTGGGCGAGCACGTGTTCGACTTCTTCCTGCGCAACAAGCGTCGTGAGTGGGAGGAATACCGCAGCCACGTCACGCCGTACGAGCTGAAGGCCTACCTGGGTCTGTAGAGCAGCGGGGTCTTTTGACAGACCGGCGTCGTCATGGGCTACGTTCTAGTCGATCGTGAATGTAGTTCCGATGCCGGCGCGGGCACCCTCGCGTCGCATTACCGACGACGGGGTAAAACTGTGGCACGCCGAGGTGGATTCTGATGGTGCGTCCTCCGACTTCCAGATCCGTCGTTCCCGGACCGGGCCGCCTCGGTTTGGTCGAAGAAACTGCGCCGTCCGATCTGCGCACTCTCGGTTGGACCGATGAGGACAGCCTCGAGCTGCTCTGGTCGCTGTCCCGCGCGCCGAATGCCGACCTCGCGCTCCGCACCCTGGTGCGCTTGTACGAGTCGCTCGGTGCCGGTTGGTCGGAGTTCGACACGGCGCTGCGCACGGACAAGGGATTCCGCGGGCGCATCCTCGGGCTCGTCGGCGCATCGAGTGCGCTCGCCGATCACCTCGTTGCAGACGACAGCACCTGGCGTTTGCTGCTGACCAAGGAAGGTCAGGGCACTGGGGTCTCGGCGAAGATCGAACTCCCCAGCAAGGCGACACTGGTCGCGGAACTTCTCGAGGTGGTCGGGGCCGAGCCCGAGACCGGACCCCATGCCGCACCCGATCTGTACCGGGCGTCGATCACCGGACCACCCGCTGTGATCGCTCTGCGCAAGAAGTACCGCGACCAGATCATGGTGTTGGCCGCGTACGACCTCGCCGCGACTGTCGAGAACGAGCCCGTACTGCCGTACACGGTGGTCGGATCGCAGCTCTCCGACATGGCCGACGCGGCCCTCACCGCAGCATTGGCCGTCGCCGTCGCAACCGTGTGCCCCGATGCGCCGTGTCCGACGCGCTTGGCCGTCGTCGCGATGGGCAAATGTGGTGCGCGCGAACTCAATTACGTCTCCGACGTCGATGTCGTGTTCGTCGCCGAACCCGCAGACTCTCAGGCGAGCCGCATCGCGGGTGAGATGATGCGCATCGGATCCTCGGCCTTCTTCGAGGTGGATGCCGCGCTGCGACCCGAGGGCAAGCGCGGCGAACTGGTCCGCACCCTGGATTCGCATGTGGCGTACTACAAGCGGTGGGCCAAGACCTGGGAGTTCCAGGCTCTGCTCAAGGCCAGGCCGATGACCGGTGACATCGCACTGGGCAACGATTACGTCGACGCGGTCAACCCGATGGTATGGCTGGCGAGTCAGCGCGAGGACTTCGTTCCGGAAGTGCGCGCAATGCGTCGTCGCGTCGAAGAGATGGTGCCGCCGGAGCTCCGCGAACGCGAGATCAAACTCGGACGCGGCAGTCTGCGAGACGTCGAATTCGCCGTCCAGCTACTGCAATTGGTGCACGGTCGAACCGACGAGTCGCTGCGCGTGCTCGGTACGACCGACGCACTGACCGCGCTCACCGAGGGCGGGTACGTCGGCCGCGACGACGCCGCGAATCTGACGGCGTCCTACGAGTTCCTCCGGCTGATCGAGCACCGCCTGCAGATGCAGCGAATGCGGCGCACACACACCCTGCCTCCGCAGGACGACGAGGAAGCGCTGCGGTGGTTGGCCCGTTCGGCGCACATGCGACCCGACGGCAATCGCGACGCTCTCGGGGTGCTGAACGCCGAGATCAAGAGGAATGCCCAGCGCATCAGGCGTCTGCATGCCAAGCTCTTCTACCGGCCGCTGCTGGACTCGGTGGTCAAGTTCGACTCCGAGACAGTACGTCTGACACCCGACGCGGCGACGCGTCAGCTCGCGGCCCTCGGCTACGCCACCCCGCAGAACGCACTGGGTCACTTGCGGGCGCTCGTCGGCTCGGGCACTCGGCGCGGCCAGATTCAGGCCGTGCTGCTCCCGACGCTGCTGGAGTGGCTCGCCGACACCCCCGATCCGGACGCCGGTCTCCTCAACTACCGCCGACTGTCGGAATCGGCAGGGGAGCAGACGTGGTTCCTGCGCGTGTTGCGCGACGAGGGCGCAGTGGCTCAGCGGCTGATGATCGTGCTCGGATCCTCGGCCTACGTACCGGATCTGTTGATCAAGGCCCCAGAGGTCATTCGGTTGTTCGCCGACGGCCCCACCGGCCCGCGTCTACTCGATGTCGAGCCCGAAGAGACCTATCGCGCCATCCTGTCTTCCTCGGCCCGCTACGAGGATCCGGTACGGGCGATCAACGCGGCCAGGGCGCTGCGACGCCACGAACTGGCCCGAGTGGCCTCGGCAGACATCCTCGGCATGCTCGACGTGCCTGCGGTGTGCAGAGCGCTGTCGTCGGTCTGGGCCGCCGTCATCAATGCCGCTCTCGCAGCTGCCATCCGGGCCAGCGAGATCGAGCGCGGCGAACCGGCACCGGCAACGCTGGCCGTCATCGGCATGGGAAGACTCGGAGGCGGCGAGCTCGGATACGGCAGCGACGCCGACGTGCTGTTCGTGTGCGAGCCGGTCGACGGGGTCGACGAGACCGTTGCGGTCAAGTGGGCCAACACCATTGCCGACCGCATCCGTAAACTGCTCGGCGCGCCCAGCACCGACCCGCCCCTCGAAGTCGACACCGGGCTGCGTCCGGAAGGCCGCAGCGGACCGGTGGTGCGCACGCTGTCGTCCTACGCCGCGTACTACTCCCAGTGGGCCCAGGCCTGGGAAGTCCAGGCTCTGCTGCGGGCCCACCAGGTGGCCGGCGACCAGGATCTCGGCATTCGGTTCCTGCTGATGGCAGACAAGGTGCGCTATCCCGAGGGTGGGGTGTCCGCCGAAGCGGTCCGTGAGATCAGACGCATCAAGGCGCGCATCGACTCCGAGCGTCTGCCCAAGGGCGCCGACCCCTCCACCCACACCAAGCTCGGGCGCGGGGGATTGGCCGACATCGAGTGGACCGTCCAGCTGATTCAGCTCCGGTATGCGCACAAGGTTCTTTCGCTGCACAACACCTCGACCCTGCAGTCGCTGGACGCGATCGGTGCGGCCGAGCTCATGAGCGAAACCGACGTTGAGTTGCTGCGCGAGGCGTGGATCCTCGCGACGAAAGCCCGCAACGCACTGGTTCTGGTGCGCGGCAAGCCGACCGACCAGCTACCGGCACCGGGCGCAGTACTCTCCGCCGTGGCGCAGGTCGCGGGCTGGGAGAACGGCGACGCCGGTGCGTTCCTCGACAACTACCTGCGTGTCACGCGTCGGGCAAAGGCAGTGGTGGAGCGGACCTTCGGCGGCAGCTGATCACTGTCTCCCTCTAGTCACTGCCGACGGTGACGAAACCCTGCTTCACCATCCAGTCGCGCGCGACATCCGCGGGCTCGCGTCCGTCTATGTCCACCTGCCGGTTGAGCTCGGTGATCTCGTCGTTGGTCAGCGCCGCGGAGATCGGAGCGGTGACCTCGGCGATCTCCGGGTATTGCTCGGCAATGGGCGTGCGAATCACGACCGTGGCGTTGTAGCGGGGAAAGAAGCTCTTGTCATCTTGAATCACGACCAGGTTGAGACCTTTGATACGGCCGTCGGTGGTGAACACCTCACCGAATGTGCATTGCGAACCGTCGGCCGTTGCTTGATAGATGATGCCGCCCTGCAACACCTGCCGCGGAACGACGTTGGGGTCGAAGCCGTAGGCAGCGGCCATACCCGGAAACCCGTCCTGTCGTGAATTGAACTCGGTCTCCACGCAGGTCTTTGCCCCTGCCGGATCGGTAGTGGCGAGCGCGGCGTAGTCCGAAAGCGTCTTGATGCCGGTCGCGTCTGCCGTCGCCTGATTCATCGCGAGTGCGTACGTGTTGTCCATCGGTGCAGGGTTGACCCAGGTGAGTCCGTTGGCTGCGTCCTGGTCGCGCAAGGCCTCGAACTGCCCGGTGGCGTCCGGAATGGCGGTTTCGTTTCCCAGGAAGTTGATCCAGGCCGTACCCGTGTATTCGTAGGTGACGTCCACCTGGCCGGAAACCATGGCTTGGCGGGTGCTGTTGGACCCCGAAATGTTGGTGAGGTCTCGGACGTCCGCTCCGGCTGCCACCAGCCCGAATTCGAGTATGTAACCCAGGATCACCTGCTCGGTGAATTCCTTCGAGCCGACGATCAATTGTGCGCCTTCGAGACCCGGTACAGGTTGGATGCTGCCGGGTTCCACGGACAGCGGCACTGCGCTGCCCGACTGCAGACCGCAGCTCGTCGCTGCCGTCATCATGACGGCGCAGAGGGCAATAAACCCGCGTGTCTTGTGCCGCATCAGCTTCGGTCCTCACGGCTCGATGTAAGAGACGGCTAATCCGCGCCTGCGGTGACGAAACCCTCTTTGACCATCCAGTCACGTGCGACGTCGGCCGGTTCGCGGCCGTCGACGTCGACCTGTTTGTTCAGTTCGGTGATCTCGTCATTGGTCAGCTTGGCCGAAATCGGCGCAGTCACCTCGGCAATTTCCGGATACTGCTCGGCGATCGACGAGCGGATCACGACGGTGGCGTTGTACCGGGGAAAGAAGCTCTTGTCGTCCTCGACAACGACGAGATTCAGACCCTTGATTCGGCCGTCGGTGGTGAACACCTCACCGAACTTGCATTGCGAACCCTCGGCCGTCGCCTGATAGATGATTCCGGTCTGCAGAATCTGACGGGGAACGGCATTGGGGTCGAAACCGTACGTTGCCGCCAGGCCGGGAAATCCGTCCTGTCGTGAATTGAACTCGGTCTCCACGCACAACGCCGACGCGGCCGGATCGCGCGCCACGAGAGCTGCGTAGTCCGACAGAGTCTTCACTCCGGTCTGGTCGGCAGTTGCCTGGTTCATCGCCAGGGCGTACGTATTGTCCATCGGCGCGGGATTGACCCACGTCAATCCATTGGCAACATCGGCATCGCGGATCGCATCGAACTGCTCGGTGGCATCCGTGATGGGACTTTCGTTGCCGAGGTAGTTGATCCAGCCGGTCCCGGTGTACTCATAGGTGAGATCGACCTGCCCGGAGACCATGGCCTGGCGGGTGCTGTTCGACCCCGAAATGTTCGTCAGGTCGCGAACGTCTGCGCCTGCAGCCGACAACGCGAATTCGAGGATGTAGCCCAGTACGATCTGCTCGGTGAAGTCTTTGGAGCCGACGGTCAGTTCCGCGCCCTCGAGACCTGGCATCGCTTCGATGCTGCCGGGCTCCACCGACAGCGGCACGGCGCTGCCAGATTGCAAACCGCAACCTGCCAGTGCGATCGTGCTGATCGCGCACAGAGATATGAGTTGTTGTGTCGAGCGCCGCATCAGCGGAGTCCTTTCGGGCCGAGATAGGCCTCGGCGAGTGCCCCGAGCCAGTCCACGAACAACGCGAGGGCCACGGCGAGAACGCCTCCAACGACGAGGATGAGTGGCTGGTAGAGCTTGTATCCGGTATCGATCAGAACTCCGAGACCGCCCGCTCCCACGAGGAAGCTCAAAGTGGCGGTACCGACGGCGAGCACCAGCGACGTTCGTAGACCGGCCAGCATGTACGGCACGGCGAGTGGAAACTCGATACGCCAGAGGATGCCGCTACTCGACATGCCCTGTCCGCGTGCAGCATCGATGTAACTCGGGTCGACCTGCTGGAAGCCGAGCATCGTGTTTCGGAGAACGGGAAGCAGCGAGTAGAACGCGATAGGCAGTACGCCGATCCAGAAACCGGTCTTGCCGGTCGCGAGGAACAGCAACACCAACAGGCCCACCGCCGGAGCGGCCTGACCGATGTTGGCGATACCGATGAAGATCGGTGCCAACTTGCGGTAGCCGTTGCGGGTCAACAGGATTCCCAGAGGAACCGCTATAGCCAGCACGAGCGCCGTGACGACGATCGTGATCAAGACGTGCTCTTTCAACGCCTGGAACAGCGTGGCCGCGTTCAACGTCTCCGCTTGTGTAGCAGTCAGATCGCGAGTGAACGTATAGGCAAGAAGTGCGACAACCACTATCGCGATGAGGGCCGGTTGCACCAGTAGCCGAACACGTTCCGCTCGCTTGGCAGCCTGCTTCGCCGCCTGCACGCCGCTGTCGTCCCCTGCTGCATCGACGACCGAGGAATCCGCAGCGGTCGTCACGACGGACTTCCTGCAGTCACGTCTTCCGCTGAGGTGTCCTTGTCGTGGTCGTGAGCATGCTGCGAACGGATGGTCTTGATGGTGTCGATCAGTTGCTCGATGGTGATCGTGCCGGCGTATTCGCCGCGCTGACCGGTAACTGTTGCGGTCGCGTTGCCCTCGGCGAGAAGCGCTTCGAGTGCGTCCTGCAGCGTCGACTGCGTCGAGACCATTTCGCCCATCGGAACACCGACGTCGCGCAGGCTGCCTACCCCGGCGAGATGACGGCGATCGGTCCAACGAATGGGCCGCTTACGCGCATCGAGAATGATTCCCCATGCCTCCGGATCGTTTCCGAGAGCCGCGTTCATCGACTCGACCGGCTGGTCTTCGCCCATGACCGGAACATCGGCCAACTCGATGTCGCGCACTCTCATCAGTGTCAGTTGCTTGAGAGCTGCACCGGCACCGACGAATCCGGCGACCGTCTCGTCGGCTGGGTTGGCCAGCACCGCTTCGGGGGTATCGAACTGCAGGATTCGGGACTGATTGCCCAGCACGGCGATTCGATCACCGAGTTTGACGGCTTCGTCGAAGTCGTGCGTGACGAAGACGATCGTCTTGCCCAGTTCGGCCTGTAGACGCATCAATTCGTCCTGAAGCAAACCGCGAGTGATGGGGTCGACGGCACCGAAAGGCTCGTCCATCAACAGAACCGGCGGATCAGCGGCCAGAGCGCGCGCAACACCGACACGTTGCTGCTGACCTCCGGACAGCTGGCGTGGGTAGCGTTCGCGGTACAACGCTGGATCGAGACCGACGAGATCGAGCATTTCGTCCGTACGGTCCGAGATCCTCTTCTTCTTCCAGCCGATCAGCCCTGGAACCATGCCGACGTTCTCGGCAATGGTCATGTGCGGGAACAGCCCTGCTTGCTGGATGGAGTATCCGATGGTGCGGCGGAGCTCGTTCGGGTTGATCGACAATGCGTCCTTGCCACCGATGGTGATGCGGCCCGACGTCGGTTCGATCAATCGGTTGATCATTCGCATGGTCGTCGTCTTGCCGCAGCCCGACGGTCCGACCAATACGACCACTTCGCCGGCCGGGATCGTCATCGACACGTTGTCGACGGCGGCGTCCTTTTGGCCCGAGTAACTCTTGGTCACGTTCTCCAGCACGATTTCTGCGCCGGATACGGTCGTTTTCTCACTCACGGATACCCCTCGAGGTGGTCAGTTTGCCGATCACGACGTAGATCCCATCGAGGATCAACGCCAGCAGGACGATGAGGATGGTGCCGGTCAGTGCCTGTGGAACGGCGGTGGGGCTGCCGACCCGTGCGAGCCCGGAGAACAGAAGGTTGCCCAGGCCAGGGCCTTTGGCGTAAGCAGCGATGGCCAGAATGCCCATGGCCAGCTGTGTACTGACTCGCATACCGGTCAGAATCGAGGGCCACGCAAGTGGAATCTCGATGCGCCGCAACACAAGAATGCGGCTCATGCCGATTCCGCGGGCGGCATCGGTTACTGCCGGATTGACCGCATCCAGGCCGACCACCGTGTTTCGGATGATCGGGAGCAGTGAGTACAGGACCAGAGCGGTCACTGTCGGTCGAACACCGAGTCCCAAAATGGGAATCAGCAGACCCAACAGAGCAAACGACGGAATCGTGAGGACGGTGCTCGCCAGGGCCGTCGCGATAGCGGAGCCCGCCGGACTGCGATAGACGAGTACACCGATGGCGACGCCGATGACGGTAGCGATGACGACGCATTGGATGACGGCCGACACGTGTAGATAAGAGTCGATTGCCAACTGCCTTCGCCGTCCGACGATGAATTCCCACAGTGCATCCATGCAGTTGTCGTCCTCTGTTCGCCGGTAGCGGATAAATATCTTTACCCCGCGTACCACTTATCAAACGCCGACCGGTCTGAATTCAGTGCGGATTGCCGCAAAAGTTGCCGATCGGAAACCATCGAGAACGAGAAAACGCCCGGCCGAAAAGATTCGGCCGGGCGTTTTCGGTGTGAATTTTATCGACTCACACGTCGTAGTACAGCGAGAACTCGTACGGGTGCGGACGCAGGTTCACCGGAGCGATTTCCTGTTCACGCTTGAGCGAGATCCAGGTCTCGATCAGGTCGGTCGTGAACACGCCACCCTCGGTGAGGTAATCGTGATCGGCCTCGAGACGGTCGATGACCGCATTGAGCGAGGTGGGTGCCTGAGGAATGTTCTTGGCTTCCTCGGGCGGCAACTCGTAGAGGTCCTTGTCGACCGGAGCCATCGGCTCGATCTTGTTCTTGATTCCGTCCAGGCCCGCCATCATCTGAGCAGCGAAGTTCAGGTACGGGTTGCCCGAGGAGTCCGGCGCGCGGAACTCGAGGCGCTTGGCCTTCGGGTTGTTGCCGGTGATCGGGATGCGCACTGCCGCGGAGCGGTTGCGCTGGCTGTAGACCAGGTTGATGGGGGCTTCGTAGCCCGGCACCAAGCGGTGGTACGAGTTGATCGTCGGGTTGGTGAAGGCCAACAGCGACGGCGCGTGGTGCAGGATGCCGCCGATGTAGTGGCGTGCGAGATCCGACAGTCCGGCGTATCCGGCCTCGTCGTGGAAGAGGGGCTTCCCGTCCTTCCACAGCGACTGGTGCACGTGCATGCCCGAGCCGTTGTCGCCGAAGAGCGGCTTCGGCATGAAGGTTGCCGACTTGCCGTTCTGCCACGCGGTGTTCTTGACGATGTACTTGAACAGCTGCAGATCGTCGGCGGCGCGGAGCAGCGTGTTGAACTTGTAGTTGATCTCCTGCTGCCCGCCGGTGCCGACCTCGTGGTGGGCACGCTCGAGCTCGAAGCCCGCGTTCTGCAGGTTGGTGGAGATCTGGTCGCGCAGGTCCACGTAGTGGTCGTACGGAGCGACGGGGAAGTAGCCACCCTTGAATCGAACCTTGTAGCCGAGGTTCGGGCTGCCGTCTGCCTCGGTCTCGGCTCCGGTGTTCCACCAACCCGAGGACGAGTCGACCTCGTAGAACGCGCCGTTGGCCTGCGAATCGAAGCGGACGGAATCGAAGATGTAGAACTCGGCCTCGGCACCGAAGTAGGCGGTGTCGGCGATGCCGGTGCTGGCCAAGTACTCCTCGGCCTTGCGAGCGACGTTGCGCGGATCGCGGCTGTATGCCTCACGCGTGAACGGATCGTGGACGAAGAAGTCGATGTTCAGCGTCTTGGCGTTGCGGAACGGGTCGACCTGAGCGGTGGCGTAGTCCGGAAGCAAGATCATGTCGGACTCGTGGATGGACTGGAAGCCGCGGACGGACGAGCCGTCGAACGCGAGACCGTCTTCCAGGGTATCCGCCGTGAACGCCTTCGCGGCGATCGAGAAGTGCTGCTGTGCACCCGGCAGATCCGTGAATCGGATGTCGACGTATTCGATTCCTTCATCTGCGATGAACTTGATGACCTCTTGGGCCGTGGAAAACGCCACGCTTTTGCTCCTTTGTTGAGTCCGTCGAACTGACGGTATGGACTTGGTGTTGCCCGCCCGTCAAGGTCGTGTTTCGCCCGTGTTACGCGTCCTGGTTCACGAGTGGCACGAACAACAGTACGTCCGCGTGTTTTCCCGTGTGTCCGGTCGCGCCTATCCTGGAAATCATGGCACGAATGACAGGGTCCTGGTTGTCCGGACCGGCGGCCGCGAACCCACGGCAACCACAGAACTTTCGCGGCGAAGAACTGGGCCTGCCTCAGCAGGGGGTCGGCGCACTGGCAGGTGCAGGCCGCAGAATTCTGGCCCTGATTCTGGACTGGACCATGGCGACCGGCGTCGCGTCGCTGATTCTCGGCGGTTACACCACGAGTGGACTGATCTCGACGATCGTACTTGCGGTGTGGTTCGTAGTTGGACTGGTGACCGTCTCGCTGTTCTCGTTCACTCCTGGGCAGTTCGTGGTCGGTATCCAGGTCGGTCGCATCGACGCCCATGCCCGAGTCGGCTTCGTCCGGGCGCTGGTTCGTCAGCTGATTCTGCTGTTCGTCGTCCCGGCCGTCATCACCGATATGGACGGACGCGGAATGCACGATCGCGCAACGGGAACAGCCCTGCTGCGGACCCGCTGAGGGCGCGCACCAGGGCTGCTGTGGAGTGTCGATCGGGATCTAGCGGCGCTTCATGGTCCGCTGGACGCCCTTCATCTTGGCCCCGCCGGGAACGGGTCCCTTCGGCATCGCCGGGCCGCCCTTCGTGCCGAGCGCGGAGAGCCGTGACTCGATGGTGTCCATGCGCTTGCCGTCGATGTTCTTGGGCAACTTCGACAGATACTTCTGCAGACCCGACAGAGGAATCTGGTTCTCTTCGTTTCCGACGATCACGTCGTAGATGGGGGTGTCACCCACCAGGCGGGCGGTCTTCTTCTTCTCTTGTGCCAGCAGTGCTTTCACGCGCTGCGGTGCACCCTCGGCAACGAGGATGACCCCGGGCTTGCCGATCACCCGGTGCACGGCGTCGAGGTGAGTGGTGCCGGCGATCGCGTTGGTCACCCGCCACGAACCCTGCAGGTTGTCCAGGGCCCAGGCTGCAGCACCGGCCTGACCGTCGGCCTTCTTGTACACCGACTTCTGCACCCGGCGACCGAAGATGATGAAGGCGACCAACACGCCGAGCAGCAAGCCGATGGGGAGCAAGAACCACTGGAAGCCGAAGGCGAGGCCGATGAGGAAGCCGACGAGCCCGAGCCCGACCACCGCCCCGATCATCAGCGGAAGGAGAGCTTTGTCGTCCTTGCGCTGCATCTGGAACGCCTGCCACAGCTGACTGCGGCGTTCCTTCGATGCCTTCTTGCGGGCCGCTTTCGCGGCTGCTTTTACTTCCTTGCTGGGCTTCGCTGCTTTGCCAGCCTTACTGCCGTTCGCCATACCTCACAGGATACGTCCTGTGCCGACGCTCACTTGCACCGCTTCCGGATTGGGAACGAGGATCAGCGAGCGGCCAGACGTGCCATCAACGAACTGGCCTCCTGCGAGGCTTCGCCGCCATCGGTCAGATGGCTCATGCTCTCGGGCAGTTCGCGACCGTGGTGCGCCATGGCCTGCGCGTACAGGCGCCCGGCACGGTAGGACGAGCGGACCAACGGCCCGGCCAGCACACCGGCGAATCCGACCTCGGTGGCGTAGTCGGAGTGCTCGACGAACTCCTCCGGCTTGACCCATCGCTCGACGGGGTGGTGCCGGGGTGAGGGGCGCAGGTATTGGGTGATGGTGAGGATGTCGCAGCCCGCCTCGTGCAGGTCGCGAATCGCTTCCTGCACCTCTTCGGGCGTCTCGCCCATGCCGAGGATGAGGTTGGACTTGGTGACCAAGCCGTCATCGCGCGCCGCAGTGATGACGTCCATCGACCGCTGGTAGCGAAACGCCGGACGAATGCGCTTGAAGATGCGCGGCACGGTCTCGACGTTGTGGGCCAGGACCTCCGGTCGCGAGGAGAAGACCTCGGCCAGCTGATCGGGTTTGGCGTTGAAATCGGGGATGAGCAGCTCGACACCGGTGTTCGGGTTCAGCTTCTTGATGAAGCGCACCGTCTCGGCGTACAGCCATGCTCCGCCGTCCTCGAGATCGTCACGGGCGACGCCGGTGATCGTGGAGTAGCGCAGACCCATGGCCTGCACGGACTCCGCCACACGGCGCGGCTCGTCTCGATCGAGGTCGTCCGGCTTGCCGGTGTCGATCTGGCAGAAATCGCAACGGCGGGTGCATTGCTCACCGCCGATGAGGAAGGTCGCTTCGCGATCTTCCCAGCATTCGTAGATATTCGGGCAGCCGGCTTCCTCGCACACCGTGTGCAGACCCTCACGCTTCACAAGACCTTTGAGCTCGGTGTATTCCGGGCCCATCTTGGCTTTGGTCTTGATCCAGTTGGGTTTGCGTTCGATGGGGGTCTCCGCGTTTCGGATCTCGAGGCGGAGCAGCTTGCGTCCTTCTGGGGCCACAGTCACAGATTCGATGCTACGCGCCGAACCGAACGGTGGTGAACTGCGGGTTGATCGACGCGCCGACTGTCGCCGGATGCTCGATGTCATGGTCCTGCACCGGCATCGAACCGTCGAGGGCAGCCAGTATCGCAGCGGTGACGGCCGCGAGGACGTCGTCGGTCGTCACGTCACGTCCCAGTTCGAGCGACAGTGATGTGACGCCCGCATCGGCGATGCCGCACGGCACGATCGCATCGAACCCGGTCATGGCCGCATTGCAGTTGAGCGAGAAGCCGTGCAGTGTCACCCCGCGCTGGACGCGGACCCCAATTGCGGCGATCTTGCGCTCGGGAAGCCAGACGCTGTCGCGCATTTCGGCTGCAAGCCACACCCCTGAGCGGCCGTCGACGCGTCCGCACACGATGCCGTATCCGGATACGACGGAGATCAGCGCTTCTTCGATACGGCGCACGTACTTGACGACGTCGATGGGCTGCGCGAGCTTCACGATGGGATATCCGACCAACTGGCCAGGACCGTGCCAGGTGATCTTGCCGCCGCGGTCCACCTCGACGACGGGAGTGCCGTCCCGGGGCATGTCTTCCTCGGCGGTGCGTCGGCCCGCGGTGTAGACGGAGGGATGCTCGAGCAGCAACAGTGTGTCGGAGCCGACGCCGTCGGCCCGGGCACCCGCAAGATCGCGCTGCAGAGCCCACGCCTCGGTGTAATCGACGGTGCCCAACTGGCGCACCACGACAGGCTCGGTGCTCGCGCGTGCCGATGCTCGGACCGACGAAGAGTTCGCGTCACTCATGATTCGGAACGGTACGCCGCGTCAGCTGCCCACAGCTACTCGCAGTGCCTCTCCCACGGTGTTGTGCTCGAACGAGTACCCCGCGTCCTCCAGAGCCTTCGGAATGGCGCGCGGACCGGTGAGAATGGCTTCCTCGGCGAATTCGCCGATCACGGCCTTGAGGGCGAAGCCGGGGACGACCCACGGGGCTGGGCGGTGCACCGCTCGGGACATCGCACTGTTGAACTGCGCGTTCGTCACCGGGGTCGGACCCACCATGTTGACCGGTCCACGCAAGGAATCGCTCTCGATGCCGTGGACGATGGCACCGATCTCGTCCTCCAGAGAAATCCACGGGAAGTACTGACGTCCACTGCCGAGCCGCCCGCCGAGGGCGAACAAATAGAGCGGACGAAGCTTGCCCAGCATTCCGCCGCGCTGCGACAGCACGACGCCGCTGCGCAGCATGATCGTGCGTACGCCCGCATCGGACGCCGCAGACGTGGCGTTCTCCCAATCGCGACACACCTCGGCCAGAAAACCCTCACCGACGGGAGCGGTCTCGTCGACCACTCGATCGCCCGTGTCGCCGTAGAAGTTGACGCCGCTGGCGTTGATCAATGTCGGTACTCCCGCATCGGCGGCAGCTCCAGCGAGCACCTCGGTGGGAGCGATTCGACTGTCGCGCACCAATTGCTTGTAAGCACCGGACCATCTCTTGTCGCCGATTCCGACACCACACAGGTTGACGATCGCGTCGGCACCGTCGAGGGTGGCCGCGTCGATGCTCCCGCGCGACGGGTCCCACTGCGACTCGTCCGGGCCCGCCGGTGAACGCCGTACGAGGCGGGTGACGTCGTGGCTCCGGCCTCGCAGTGCTGCGACCAGAGCTGTGCCGATCAATCCCGATGAACCTGCAATGACTACGCGCATATGAACGAAAGCCTCCTTGACGCAGTCCGGGGCATCATTCGCGAACGAATGATGCCCCGGATGCTCGGTTCGTGCCCCACTTGTCGAGACTCCGATGCGAATGTGTCGCGCTCCTACGAGAATACGTGAGGCGCGAAACTCGCCGGTTGTCTACAGGCCGAGATCGGCCTCGAACGACGCTACTTCGAGACGCTGCTTGATCGTCGTCAGGAAGCGCCCTGCGTCGGCTCCGTCCACCAACCGGTGGTCGTAGGTGAGCGGCAGGTAGCACATCGAGCGAACACCGATCGACTCGTTGCCCGAGTCGTCCTTGACGACCACGGGACGCTTGACGATCGCACCCGTACCCAGCATGGCCGCCTGCGGCGGAACCAGGATCGGGGTGTCGAACAGCGCACCCTGGCTGCCGATGTTGGTGATCGTGAACGTGCCACCGGACAGCTCGTCCGGCTTCAGCCCACCCGAACGTGCGCGGGTCGCGATGTCGTTGATCGCCCGAGCCAACCCGGCCAGCGACAGGTCACCGGCGTTGTGGATGACGGGGGAGAGCAGACCCTGCTCGGTGTCCACGGCAATGCCGAGGTGGACATCGGCGTGGTAGGTGATCTCCTTGGCGTCCTCGTTGATGCTCGCGTTGACGTTGGGATGCGCCTTGAGAGCCTCCACGACGGCCTTCGCGAAGAACGGCAGGTACGTCAGGTTGACGCCCTCGTTCTCGGCGAACTTCGCCTTCGCCTTCGTTCGCAGACCGGCGATCTTGGTGACATCCACCTCGAAGGTCTGCGTGAGCTGCGCAGAGGTCTGCAGCGACTCGCGCGTCTTCTTCGCGGTGATCTGACGGATCCGGTTGATCTTCTGCGTGGTGCCACGCAGATGTGCGAGCTCCGGGCGAACACCGGCAGTAGCCGGCGCAGCAGCCTTGGCGGCAGCGGCGGGCGCAGCCTCGGCGGCCGGAGCTGCCGGAGCCTTCTTGGCCTCGGCAGCCGCGAGCACGTCCTGCTTGCGGATGCGTCCACCGACACCGGTGCCCTTGACCGTGGAGAGATCGACGTCGTTGTCCGACGCCAGCTTCCGGACGAGCGGTGTGACGTACGGGCTGGAATCACCCGACGGTGCCGACTCCTTGGCGGGCGCGGCCTTGGGAGCCTCCTGCTTCGGCTCGGGCTTGGGCTCGGCCTTCGGGGCTTCCTGCTTGGGAGCCTCCTTCTTCGGCTCTTCCTTCTTCGGCTCTTCGGCCTTCGGGGCCTCGGGCTCCGGGGTGGCCTCGGGCTCGGGAGCCTTCTCGGCGGGCGATCCGGATCCGATGACGGCGAGCTGGCCACCGACGGCAACCGTGTCGTCTTCCTCGGCGGAGATTTCGAGCAGCGTTCCGGCGACCGGAGACGGGATCTCGGTATCGACCTTGTCGGTGGAGACCTCGAGCAGCGGCTCGTCGACTGCAACCTCGTCGCCGACGGCCTTGAGCCATCGGGTCACGGTGCCCTCGGTGACGGACTCACCCAACTCGGGCATCGTCACGGGCGTACCGGATCCTGACGAGTCGGACGACGCACTCGCTGCGGGTGCCTCCTCCTCTGCCTGTGGCTCGGGCTCGGCTGCGGGAGTGGGCTCCTCGGCAGCTTCCTCGGGTGCCGATTCCTCGGCGGGGGCAGCGTCCTCGGCCGGTGCGTCGGACGAGGGGGCCTCGCCTGCGTCACCGATCTGGGCGAGCTCGCCACCGATCTCGACGGTGTCGTCTTCCTGAGCGACGATCTTGGTGAGAACACCGGCAGCAGGCGACGGGATCTCGGTATCGACCTTGTCCGTGGAGACTTCGAGCAATGGCTCGTCGACTTCGACGGTGTCGCCTTCTTGTTTGAGCCACCTCGTGACAGTTCCCTCGGTGACACTCTCACCGAGAGCTGGCATCTGGACGGAGAAGGCCATGTCTGTTGACTCCTCGACAGTTGTATGCGGGTGATGTAGTTCTTACGACTTGTGGTCGCAGACCATTGTGCTGGCGGAACAGGGTTCATGGACGAGAGTTGGGTGATTCGATTCGACGGAGGCACCGGTGCGATCGACACTCACCGAGCATGTTCGGCTCGATCCAGCGCCCACGTCGACACTCCCTCTCGGCAACTCACTTACTCACTTCACGAGCCTTGGTTCACTATCAAGAGAGCTGAACCCTCTACAGTCATCCTTCCATTGTTGTCGCCTCGCCGTTCCCCTAGGGCGCACAACACGCCTGGCAAACTGGCGGGTAACAACATTTCCGGCATCCGTGCCGGCGATCCATAGGCCGTACGAAAAGGATGTTCTCGTGGGATTGTTCGATCGACTCAAACGAAGCGGCGGGGCCGCAAAACGTGGCCCCGAAGGGTCGGTCGCCCAGTACCTGGCCGATTGGACCGCCGCGCGAATCGGTGTCGAGGCCTACGTCGAGCCCAAGACGACGGTGACCCCGCTGACCGTCGTACTGGTCGCGAACGACGGCGAATGGACCCGGCGGCCGCTGGATGAAAAATATGCACGAAAGATCGGACCCGACCTGAAGATCCCGGTGTACGACGTCCGCAAGACCGGGTATCCCCAACGAATGCGCGACCACGACGCGCGCCAGAAGATCATCAAGAAGCGCGAACAGCAGCAGCGCGACGTGTGATCGACGTCCGTGCGCGAGGACGTTGCTCCCCGCGCACGGACGGTCCGAATCAGCCGTTCTCGACTATGTCTTCGAGAACCGCGAACATGGTCCGCACGGGAACTCCGGTGCCGCCCTTGCCGGTGTAGCCGAAGGGGCCTCCGGTGTTGTAGGCCGGGCCCGCGACATCGATGTGAGCCCATTCGACGCCGTCGGCCACGAATTCCTTCAGGAACAGAGCTGCTGCCAGCATTCCTCCGGCCCGGCCGTTGGTGACGTTCGCCAGATCGGCCACCTTGGAGTCGAGTTCGCGTCGAATCTCCCTCGGAAGCGGCATGGCCCAGCCGTTCTCGCCGATGGCCTGGGAGATTTCGGCAACCCGGTCGCGGAAGTTGTCGGTACCCATCACGCCCGGCGTTCTGTTGCCGAGCGCTACGACCTGAGCCCCGGTGAGCGTTGCGGTGTCGATGAGGTAATCCGGATCGTCCTCGCAGGCACGCACTATCGCGTCGGCCAGCACCAGTCGACCTTCGGCGTCGGTGTTGATGACCTCGACGGTGATGCCGCCGTACTGGGTCAGTACATCGCCCGGACGCTGCGCAGTGCCCGACGGCATGTTCTCGGCCATCGGCACCGTCGCGATCACATCGAGTGGCAGGCCGACCTTCGCGGCGAGGATCACCGTCGCGATGACCGCAGCCGCGCCGCCCATGTCCGAGGTCATGTTCTCCATGCCCGCAGCGGGTTTGATGGAGATGCCGCCGGTGTCGAAGGTGATTCCCTTGCCCACCAGGGCAACCTTCTTCGCACCCCGCTTACCGCCCGAGTGCGTCAGGCGAACCAGTCGCGGCAGGCGTGAAGAACCCTTGCCGACGCCGTGAATACCGCCGTAGCCGTCCTTCTCCAGTGTCTTGTCGTCGAGGATCTCGACCTTCAGTCCCGCTGCCGTACCCAGAGCCTTGGCCTGCTCCGCGAACTCCTCGGGGTAGAGGTGGCTCGGCGGGGTGTTGACGAAATCGCGTGCCACGGCGACGGATTCGGCAATGGCGAGCGATCGTGCCAGCTCGGTCTTGGCGTCCTTGGAGCGGGTGTCGGGCACGAGCAACTCGACGCGGGCGAGTGGAAGACCATCGGCCTTCGGTGCCGACAAGGCCGACTTGAACTCGGTGAACTGGTACGCGCCGAGAAAGAAGCCTTCAGCGGCCGCTCCGAGATCGAGTGCGGACAACGTCGTCGCGACCGTATCGACACCCTTGAGCGAGCGTGCGGCCGTACCGGCCGACTGACGGATGCGTTCGCTGTCGATGTCGGCAGCGTTGCCGAGGCCCACTGCCAGGACGCTGGAGACGGGCAGTCCGGACGGAGCCGGGATCCGAACGAGCTCATCGGCTTTGCCGGTGGCACCGACGGATTCGAAGGCGTCGAGGAGTTCGGAAGCAACGGCGTCGTCCGAAATGTCATCGGTGATGGCGAGCTCGAGGCCGTCGTCACTGGTACTCAGCGCGACGACGAGAACGTCGACTTTCTTGCCGAGCTTGCCCGCGAGGACCAGGTCGGGTCCGAGAGTGCGGGATAGCGTCGAAGGTGAAGGCACGTGGCTGCTCCTGTAGGGGTTGACGTGTAGGTACCTCGATCCTAATGACGATCGATGGCGCAGCGGACCGAGGGACGAACTCGGTCCGCAGGGCCCGCACGAGCCGTGATGTGAGCTAGCGTGACCGCCATGACCGACACCGACCTGATCGAGGGACCGCTGCACGCCGTACACACCGAATTGGGTGCGACATTCGCGCCTTTCGGCGGTTGGACCATGCCGGTGTCATACGCCGGAGTGGTCGTCGAGCACACCGCGGTGCGGGAAACCGTAGGTCTGTTCGACGTCGGCCACCTGGGCAAAGCGTCGGTTACCGGACCCGGCGCTGCCGCCTTCGTGAACTCTGTTCTGACCAACGATCTCGGCCGCATCGAGCCGGGTAAAGCGCAGTACACCCTGTGCTGCACGGAATCCGGCGGCGTGGTCGACGACCTGATCGCCTACTACGTCTCCGATGACGACGTATTCCTGGTGCCGAACGCAGCCAACACGGCCGATGTCGTTGCCGCGATGGCAGCGCAGGCACCCGATGGCGTGTCGGTGGTGAACCAGCACCGCGAGTTCGGAGTGTTGGCCGTGCAGGGGCCGAAAGCGGCCGAGGTGCTGCAGGAACTGGGTCTGCCGACCGATATGGACTACATGGCGTTCGAGGACGCGACTTGGAATTCGGTGGCAGTGCGGGTGTGCCGAACCGGTTACACCGGCGAGCACGGCTACGAACTGGTTCCACCGGCGGACGATGCGGAACCGCTCTTCCGCGCACTGCTGGCCGCCGTGCGGTCACGTGGGGGACAGGTGTGCGGGCTCGGAGCACGCGACACTCTGCGCACCGAGATGGGATACCCGCTGCACGGACACGAACTGGCACTGGACATTTCGCCCCTGCAGGCTCGGTGCGGTTGGGCGATCGGCTGGAAGAAGGACGCGTTCTGGGGCAAGGAGGCACTGACCGCGGAGAAGGCCGACGGGCCGACGCGAACGCTGCGCGGACTGAAGGCTCTCGACCGCGGCGTACTCCGCCCCGGTCTCACCGTGCGGGCGTCGGGTCAGGACATCGGGACGACGACCTCCGGAACGTTCTCACCCTCGCTCAAGGTGGGTATCGCCCTGGCTTTGCTCGACGCCGAGGCGGCTCCGGCTGTCGGTTCGGAGGTCGAGGTCGACGTTCGTGGGCGTGCGTTGCGCTGCGAAGTGGTCGCGCCACCGTTTGTCGCTGCCAAGACCAGGTGACCGCGCGAGAGCGGGGGACCTCCACGATAGGATCTCGGGCATGACAGGTGTTTCCGAATTCACGTACGTGCAGCATCCCTCGCCCGCTACACCGGCGGAGCGCTACGCCGTGCTTGCCGCACCAGGATTCGGAAAGCACTTCACAGACCACATGGTGTACATCGACTACACCCGAGACCGTGGCTGGCACGACGCGACGATCGCTCCGTACGGCCCGATCGAGCTCGACCCGGCGGCGATGGTGCTGCATTACGGACAGGCCATCTTCGAGGGCCTCAAGATCTACCGTCAGCCGAACGGTGACCTCTCGACGTTCCGGGTGGAGTCCAACGCCGAGCGGTTCCGGTCCTCGGCTCGCCGGCTCGCGATGCCGGAACTCTCGGACGAGCTCTTCGTCGGATCGATCGAGAAGCTGCTCGAACTCGACCACGAGTGGGTGCCCGCGGCCGGCGGTGAGGACGCGTTGTACGTCCGGCCGTACATGTTCTCCACCGAAGCCGGGCTGGGCGTGCGCCCCGCCGACTCCTACCGGTACATGCTGATCGCCTCGCCTGCGGGCGCGTACTTCCCCAGGGGAGTCAAGCCGGTGAGCGTCTGGCTGTCCACCGAATACGTCCGGGCGGCACCGGGCGGTACCGGAGCCGCGAAGTTCGCAGGCAACTATGCCGCGTCACTCCTCGCCCAGGCGCAGGCCAGCGACGAGGGATGCGATCAGGTGGTCTGGCTCGACGCCACCGAGCGCCGCTACGTCGAGGAGATGGGCGGGATGAACCTGTTCTTCGTCTTCGGCTCGGGCTCCGATGCGCGACTGGTGACGCCATCGCTGTCCGGATCACTTCTCCCCGGCATCACGCGTGACTCGCTGCTGGCGCTGGCGACGGACGCCGGCATCCCCGTCGAAGAACGCCGAATCTCCACCGAGGAGTGGCGCAAGGGTGCCGACTCGGGCGAGATCACCGAGGTGTTCGCCTGTGGCACCGCAGCCGTCATCACCCCGGTGGGCAGCGTCAAGTCCACTGAGGGAGCATTCGAGATCGCAGGCGGCGAGCCCGGCGAGATCACCCTTGCACTGCGAGACACGCTCACCGGCATTCAGCGCGGCACGTTCGCCGATACGCACGGATGGATGACCACACTCCGCTAGCTCCCGACGAGGATGCCGATCGCGGCCAGGGCGGTGGTGGTCTCGATTCCGGCTCCGAGTACGTCGCCGGAGAGACCGCCGAAGCGTCGGACGCAGTGCCGAGTCAGAATCACGGCAAGGGCGAGCACGACGACGACCACCAGTGGTCCGTGCCACGAGCGGTCGGGCCTGATGTATACGGACATGGCCGTTGCCACGCCTGTCCACACCGCCACGAGTGCGGTCGACTGAGTGCCTGCCACCAGCGCGCCGAATCCGGTCGGTGCCGCCGCGTCGATCCCTCGGCGGCACGCGAGCACCACCGACACACGTCCGATCACCGAGACGAACACGATGGCCCACCACATGTGCAACTGAGCGAGCTGGCCCACGCTTGCAGCCTGTATCCCCAACACCAGAGCAAGCGCTGCCACTCCGAACGGGCCTGTGCTGCCGGACTTCATGACTTCTCTCGCGCGCTCGGGCGGGCCGTAGCAACCGAGTCCGTCTGCGGTGTCGGCCAGGCCGTCCAGGTGCATCCCCCTGGTCAGCAATGCAGCAGCCGCGACGCCGATCAGTCCGCTGAGCAGCGGCGACAGTCCTGTGGTGATCGACACCCACACCAGCGCCGCGCAGGTGCCGCCGAGAGCGAGACCGACGATCGGAGCACGAGCTATCGCCCGTCCGGCCGCGTGTCGATCGACGTTCTCGGGGCCGCGTACGGGCAGTACGGTCAGCCAGGAGAACGCGAGCAACAGTCCATCGGCGCGCCCGCGCACCGTCAGTGGTCTTCGGTAGTGCTGTGGACTTCGCTGTCACCGGTGCTGACACCGGAGTCGGCGAAAGTCGCCATCGAGTTCAACGTGCCGACGCCCGCACGAACCAGAGGCAGTGCCGCGAGGGCACCGGACCCTTCACCCAGTCTCATGGCCAGCTCGACGATCGGTTCGAGACGCAGATGACGCAACGCAAGTGTGTGAGCGGGCTCGGCCGAGCGGTGCCCGGCAACCCACCAGTCCCGTGCCCCGGCCGCGCCGTCCTCTGCCACCAACGCGGCCGCGGTCACCACGAGGCCGTCGAGAATCACCGGGGTGCGACGATGCGCGGCCTGTGCGAGAAACCCGGCCAGCGCCGCGAAGTCGGCACCGCCCGCTACCCGGAGCAGATCGGTCGGGTTCTTGGCGACCGGTCGCGCTCGACGCATGGCATCCCGGATTGCGGCGGTCTTCCTGATCCACCCCGCGTCGTCGATTCCGGTGCCTCGGCCCACGGCCGCAACGGGTTCGGTGTCGGTGAGGATTGCGGTCAATACTGTTGCGGGAGTTGTGTTTCCGATACCCAGATCGCCCGCGATGAGCAGATCCGCCCCACCGTCGACCTCCTCGTCTGCGATGGCTGCTCCCGCGGCGAGCGCTGCTCGAACCTCGGCTTCGCTCAGTGCATCCTCGCGGTCGATCGATCCGCTGGAACGTCGTATCTTGAACGCCGACACCGACAAATCGGTCTCGGCGTCCACCGCGATATCGACTACCCGCACCGTGGCGCCGGCGATGTCAGCGAGCACATTGACCGCCGCCCCGCCGCCGCGAATGTTCTCGACCATCTGAGCTGTCACCTCCGGCGGGTACGCAGAGACTCCATGCGCTGCGATCCCGTGATCGCCGGCGAAGACGACGACGCGCACCCGATCGAGCGAGCGTGGCGGGCAGCTGTCCTGGCACGCCGCGATCCATTCACCGAGCGTCTCCAGGCGCCCGAGGCTGCCGGCGGGCTTGGTGAGTTCACGTTGGCGATCCTCGGCGGCCGAGCGAGCCGAATCGGACGGAGCGGTCACCGGACGAAACGGCGACGACGCCGAGTCTTCTGCCGAAAGAGTTGTCACACTTCGCCTTTCGCGGTGATGAAGTCTGCCGGTGGTTCCTTGAGGGTCATCGCGAGTCCCGCGACGACCAGCAGAACCCTGTCACACACTGCAGCGAGTCGAGAGTTCAGCAGTCCGAGCTCGTCTCGGAAGAGGCGTCCGGAATGCGATTCGGGAACCACGGACAGGCCTACCTCGGGACTGACCAGCACAAGGGTGGAGGTGCAGTCCGCAACCGCCCCGACGAGATCGTCGACGGCCGGCGTGATCGTGCCGCGCGGTCGCTCCCACGCCCGAGCGTCGTCGAGCATCCCCGTCAGCCATGTTCCGAGGTCGTCGACCAAGGTAGTGCCGTCCCAGGGCTCCGAAATCGATGAAGCCAGCGCGGTCACCGTCTCGACGGTGGACCAATGCTGCGGTCTCGACGCCCGATGGAGGTCGATGCGACGCTGCCAATCCTCGTCGGTGTGGTCGCGCCTACCGGTAGCGAGGTAGCGAACCGGTTCGGTGACGGCACACGACTCGGCGTGCGCGGACTTACCGGATCGGGCACCACCGAGCACGAGGGTTCGAGTCGGTTCACCCACCGACGTCAGACAGCCGCGCCGGCGCTGACTCGCGGCTTGGGTGCGCGCATCTTGCGAATCTGGGACGCGCGGACGAAGGCGTACCACCCGATCTTGAAGCCGCCGTCCGTGGTCTCGGGGAATCGGACTCGGATCTTGTTGTTGATCATCTTGCCGAGGTAGATGCCCTCGCCGACCATGAACAGCATCATCACGAACATGCCGAGAGTGACGTACTGCTGCACCGCAGGCTGCAGGAACAGCGCGAAGATCAGGATCAGTGCGAGCGGCATGAACAACCCGACGAGATTGCGCCGCGCATCGACGATGTCGCGAACGTACGCGCGAACCGGACCCTTGTCGCGGGGGAGTAGGTACTTGTCGTCACCGGCCAGCATGCGCGCACGGCGCTCGGCTGCCGCGGCGCGGCGCTCGTTGGACGCGGCCTTGCGGTCTTCCTTGCTGCCCTTGTTCGCCTTGCGGCGCTCGCGAGCTTCTTTGCTCGTCAGGGGAGCCGGAGCGACCGGACCACGCCGACGGGACTCGGCGTCACGGCGCTTGGGTGTCGGCCGGCCCTTGCCGAGGGACACCGGAGATGCGGCCTCGTTCCCGGACGCAGTCGACTCGGATTCGTTCGAGTTCTGTTCGTCCGAATTGTCGGAGTTTCCATGGCGTAGCAGCTTCACGCATCCAGAGTATGGGATGACGTATCGATCTCGAACACCGGCCAGGTCAGCTCGCAGATCAGCAGATGCCGTTCGCATGGTGCGGCCCTAGACTTTCCACGATGCGAGTGATGATTGCGCCGGATTCCTTCGGAGACACCCTGACCGCCGCGGACGCGGCCCATGCAATCGCGAAGGGATGGGCGTCGGTTCGACAGCAGGACGAACTGGAGCTGGCCCCCCAATCCGACGGCGGTCCCGGATTCGTCGAGGTGCTGGCCTCGCGAATCGGCACTGTGCAGGTCGCCGACGTCGACGGACCGCTCGGCACCCCGGTTCGGGCACGCTGGCTGCTCGACGGCACCGCGGCATACATCGAATCAGCGCAGGCGTGCGGTCTGCATCTGCTCGACGGTCCGCCGAGCCCCCTGTCCGCACTGAAAGCCAGCAGTTACGGCGTCGGGCAACTGATCGATGCAGCGATCGGCAGCGGGGCTCGAACGATCTTCGTCGGGCTCGGCGGCAGCAGTTGCACCGACGGCGGCCGTGCACTGATTCGCGCGTTGGGTGGACTTGGATCTGCGGTCGCTCGATTGGCGGGAATCGACCTCGTTGCCGCGTCGGACGTGGAGAATCCGTTGTTGGGCGAGTGGGGTGCGGCTCGGGTGTTCGGCCCGCAGAAGGGTGCCGACGCCGATACGGTCGAAAGACTGGAGGAGCTGAACACCGACTGGGCCGCCGTTCTGTCCGCAGCGGGTCACGACGTGGCGAACCGGCCGGGTGCAGGAGCCGCGGGCGGCCTCGGTGCCGCCCTGTTCGCACTCGGCGGCACACAGCAGCCGGGGGCCGTGGTGGTGGCCGAGCGAACCGGGCAGCAGGAACTGCTCGAGACCGTCGATCTGGTGTTGACCGGTGAGGGAAAGTTCGATTCACAATCGCTGCGCGGCAAGCTGGTGACCAGAATCGCGGCCGCCGGTGGCGCGACCGGGGTGGAGACGATCGTGCTCGCGGGACAGGTCACGTTGACCGAGGACGACCTGGCCTCGGCCGGTATCGAGGCCGCACATTCGATCAGCGAGTTCGCAGGATCGGTGGAGTTGGCGATGTCCGATGCGGCGAACCAGCTCGAACTGCTCGCCGCACGTATCGCCGGCGAGGTTGCAGACTCTGCCGTGAATCCGAGGCGGCGAGCGTGAGGAATAGAGGCACCGAGAGTACGGTTGAGTAGTTCACGGGTCTTGTACGACTGATAGGGAGAGCCCATGACCGTTTCAAGCGAGACCACAACAACCGAAACCACGGCGCACAAGGTCACCATGACCGAGACCGCGTCGGCCAAGGCCAAGGCGTTGCTGGATCAAGAAGGCCGCGACGACCTCGCGCTGCGCATCGCGGTGCAGCCGGGTGGTTGTGCAGGATTGCGTTACCAGCTCTTCTTCGACGATCGAAGCCTCGACGGCGACCTCGCGGTCGACTTCAACGGCGTCACCCTCGCAGTGGACCGGATGAGCGCCCCCTACGTGGAGGGTGCATCCATCGATTTCGTGGACACGATCGAGAAGCAGGGCTTCACGATCGACAACCCGAACGCCACGGGTTCGTGCGCGTGCGGCGACTCGTTCAACTGAGCTGACCCGTTTTCGACTGTGACCGATACACGCATGCGTGTATCGGTCACAGTTGTGTCTGCCTGTCAGCAAACCAGCACCTCCATTCGAAAGGCTCTCCTTCGTGACTCTCGCGGTATCCGGCTCGATAGCGACCGACCATCTGATGCGATTCTCCGGACGGTTCGCCGAGCAGATCGTCGCCGACCAGATCTCGAACATCTCGTTGAGCTTTCTGGTCGACGACCTGGTCATCCGCAAAGGAGGAGTAGGCGGCAACATCGCCTACGCGCTCGGAGTCCTCGGCGGCTCGCCGCTGCTCGTGGGAGCTGTGGGACCGGACTTCGCCGAATACCGCAGCTGGCTCGAAGAACACGGCGTCGACTGCAGTGGCGTGAGCATCTCCGCCACCGCTCACACGGCGCGTTTCGTCTGCACCACGGACCAGGACATGGCGCAGATCGCATCGTTCTACCCCGGGGCCATGAGTGAGGCTCGCGATATTTCCATCGAAGCGCTGGCGACCCAGCACGACCTGGATCTGGTTCTGATCGGTGCCAACGACCCCGATGCGATGACAGCGCACACCGCCCAGTGCCGCGCTGCGGGCATCCCGTTCGCGGCCGACCCGTCTCAGCAGCTCGCTCGCCTCGATGCTGCACAGGCAATGGAGATGATCGACGGCGCCGCGTACCTGTTCACCAACGAGTACGAATGGGCTCTGCTCAAGCAGAAGACCGGCATGTCCGACGAAGACATCGCCTCGAAGGTGGATCTGCGTGTCACCACATTGGGCAAGCGCGGCGTGGACATCGTCACCAAGGACGGTGCGCATACCCACATCGGTGTCGTACCGGAAACCAGCAAGGTCGACCCGACCGGCGTCGGCGACGGCTTCCGCGCAGGTTTCCTCACCGCGCATCTGGCGGGCGCAAGCATCGAACGGGCAGCGCAACTCGGCTCGCTCGTCGCCGTTCTGGTGCTCGAAACCACCGGAACGCAGGAGTGGAGCCTGAACCGCGACGACGCGATCAAGCGTCTGAGCGCGGCCTACGGCACCGAGGCAGGCGAGGAGATCGGCGCGCTGTTGCCGGCCTGAGATCGGCCTCCCTCAGCGGGATCAATGCGGCTTTGTTGCAATCTGAGCGACTGGAATCCACATTGATCCCAGAGGGAGACGGGTGTACCGGTCAGATATTGACCGGGTATTCCGGTTCGGCGATCTGCGGCACGATGCGCTTCTCGACGAAGATGCCGTGCCACACCATGAAGATCAGCAGCGTCCACAGACGTCGGCTGTGATCGGATTTTCCGGCGCGATGGTCCTCGAGCGTGGCGACGATCGCTGGCTTGTTCAGCAGGTGATCGGTCTGCGAATCGGCGATCTGCTGGTGCGCCCAGTCGAAGAGTTCCGTGCCGCGCAGCCAATGGCGCAGTGGCACAGGGAATCCCAGCTTGGCGCGATGCAGTACGTGACCGGGAACGATTCCCTCGAGCGCCTGGCGCAGAGCGTACTTCGTGGTGTTCTTGGTGATCTTCTGCTCGAGCGGGAGCTTCTCGGCGACCTTGTAGACCTCGGAGTCCAGGAACGGGACTCGCAGCTCGAGCGAGTTCGCCATGGTGATCTTGTCGGCCTTGACCAGAATGTCGCCGCGAAGCCAGGTGAACAGGTCCAGGTGCTGCATGCGAGCCACCGGATCCCAGCCCTGCGACTGCGCATAGATCGGCGCAGTGACGTCCTGGTGGGTCCATTCCGGTCGGAATTCGCGCAGTACGGACCGCAGTTGTGCGTCGTTGAAGCTACGAGCGTTTCCGTAGTACCGCTCTTCGAGAGTCATCGATCCGCGGTTCAGCAGGCTTTTTCCGCGGGTACCTTCCGGAATCCGCTCGCTCAACGACCCCGCAGCGCGTCTGAGGAATGCCGGAAGAGACTCGAACGGCTTCAGTGACAGCGGCTCGCGATAGATGGTGTACCCGCCGAACAACTCGTCCGCGCCCTCGCCGGAGAGCACGACCTTCACGTGCTTGCGCGCCTCCTTGGCGACGAAGTACAGCGGTACGAGGGCCGGATCCGCCACCGGGTCGTCCAGGTACCAGACGATCTCGGGGATGGATGCTGCGAACTCCTCCGGCCCGACGACCTTGACGATGTGGCGAGCACCGATAGCAGCCGCCGACTCCGCGGCGACGTCGACCTCGGAGTACCCATCACGCTCGAAACCGGTGGTGAAGGTGATCAGATCAGGATTGTGGCGGATTGCCAGCGCCGCGATGGCCGTCGAATCGATACCGCCCGACAGGAAGGACCCGACTGTCACATCGGCGCGCATGTGCTTGGCGACCGAATCTTCGAGCGCCTCGGCGATCTCCTGGTAACGAGCCTTCTCGCTGCCGGGCGCGAAAGGTCGGACCGGAAACTTCGGCGTGAAGTATCGGGTGACCTTCGGCGCGGTACCGGGGGAGAGGGTGGCGTAGCAGCCGGATTCGAGCCGACGGATCCCCGCGTGGAGGGTCTCGGGCTCGGGGACGTACTGCAGCACGGTGTAGTGCTCGATGGCGCGCTGATCGAGATCGTCGTCGACCCCGACCAGGTCCATCAACTCGAGCACGCTCTTCTTCTCGCTGCCGAATGCGGTGCCTCCCGGGCCGGTGGCCAGGAACAACGGCTTGATGCCGAAGGGATCGCGTGCGATGAACATGTGGCGGGTCTCGGTGTCCCAGACCGCGAACGCGAACATGCCCCGCAGTCGCTGCACTGCGGCAGGACCCCAGTAGTGGAATGCGGCGACAATTGATTCGCTGTCGCCCTGTGTGGCGAACTCCGCTCCATGATCGCGCGCCAACTCCGCGCGCAACTCGAGGTAGTTGTAGATTTCGCCGTTGAAGACGAGCGCGTACCGGTTCGGGGACTCGGGCGGACCCCATCGCATCGGCTGATGCGAGTGTTCGATGTCGATGAACGACAACCGGTTGAAGCCGTAGACGACGTCGTCGTCGTGCCAGGTGCCGCCGGGCTCGTCCGGGCCCCGGTGTCGCATGCAGTGGGTTGCCGAGCTCACCAGCTCGACTCCGGCGGCGGTCGTTCCGTGAGACGTGAGTACTCCGAGCAGTCCACACACAGCGTCTGCTACCTCTTCTCGCAGTTGGGGACAATGCAGCGGTCCGAGTCTCCGCGAGTGGCGTCAGCGGGACGGCAGATCAGGAACCGAGTATGCCGCAGACACGCACGAGCGTAGGTAACGACCCAAGGATGGCTATCCGTCGGCTTTGGTCTACGCTGCGTAGTACTCGGGCATCTCCATGTGGAAGCCCTTATTCTTCAGTGGTGGGCAATCAGGAAGGCGTGAACGTGGCGCATAGTCGGATCCTTCGGCGAGCGGGGCTGACAGCATTTCTCGGTGTAGCCGCGTTGATGCTGTCGGGCTGTTCCATCAGCAGCGACAACGTACTCAATTTCGGTTTCGCCTCTGGCGTCACTCCTCAGGGGCGACGCATCGGCGACCTGTGGACCTGGTCGGTCATTGCCGCCTTGGTCATGGGCATCGTCGTGTGGGTCCTGATCTTCTGGGTGGTGCTCTTCCACCGTAAGAAGAAGAGCTCACCGGAGTTCCCCCGCCAGACGGCGTACAACGTTCCGCTGGAGCTGTTCTACACGGCCGTGCCGTTCGTGATCATTGCCGTCCTGTTCTACTTCACCGTCGTGGTGCAGAACTACGTCGACGAGAAGCAGGCCGACCCCGACGTGCAGGTCGACGTCACTGCGTACCAGTGGAACTGGAAGTTCGGCTACCGGACTATCGACCTCAAGGACGGTGCCGCCAAGTACGAGGGCACCGACGAAGAGCAGCAGGCCGCGGCGGAAGCCGCCGCTACTCCCGGCGAAGGTGCCGAGGGAAGCGAGGACGGCGAGTTCGTTCCAGGAGCGATCCATGGAGCGATCCCGCAGGACCTGTCCTACCTGCACTACAACAAGATCGAAACGGTCGGATCCAGCGACGAGATCCCGGTACTGGTTCTCCCGACCGGTAAGCGCATCGAGTTCGTGCTCGCGTCCTCGGACGTCATCCACGGCTTCTGGGTGCCGGAGTTCCTGTTCAAGCGCGACGTTCTTCCCAACCCCGAGGAGAACCACTCCGACAACGTGTTCCAGATCAGCGAGATCGAACGCGAAGGATCGTTCGTCGGTCGGTGCACCGAAATGTGTGGCACCTTCCACTCGATGATGAACTTCGAGGTTCGCGCGGTGTCACCGGACAAGTTCGAGCAGTACATCGAGCTGCGCAAGCCGGTGTCCGAGGGCGGCGAAGCGCTCACCAACGCGCAGGCGCTCGACGCCATCGGTGAGAGCCCACTCGCAACCAGTACCTCGCCGTTCGAGACCGATCGCACCGTCCGTACCGCCACTGTCGCCGAAGGCAACTGACCAAGGAAGCATGCTGATATGAAAATCGAAGCCAAGATCTTCGAGATCCTCACTGTCTTCTTCCTCCTGGTCGGCATCGTGTACGCGTTGTTCACGGGCCTGAGCCGCACCGGAGTGGAATGGGCCGGCGTCACCGCGATCTTCCTGTCGGTAGGTCTGACGTTGATCGTCGGTACGTACTTCCGGTTCGTCGCCCGACGCCTCGACACCCGCCCCGAAGACTTCGACGATGCCGAGGTCAGCGACGGCGCAGGCGATCTGGGCTTCTTCAGCCCCGGCAGCTTCTGGCCGATCGTGCTCGCCGGCGCTGCGTCCATCACGGCTCTCGGATTCGCTTTCTTCCAGCCGTGGCTCATCGCTGTGGGCGTCGTCTGCGTCATCGCAGCGGCCGCTGGTTTGGTGTTCGAGTACCACGTCGGAGCCGAGCGCCACTGATTGCCTTCGTCAGAAAAGGGCCCCGATCGTTCGCGAGAACGATCGGGGCCCTTTTTTGTACCCGTGTGAGTTCAAGAGCCTCCGCGACGGCACGTGTAGCGATGACGGCCCAAATAAGGTGCGCGACGAGGGGTGGGGGGCGACCAGGAGTGGGCGTCCGCGACGTCAGGAGGCGTCGGCCTCGGAGTGTCTCGCTATCGAGTCCGAGGTCGAGTCCGCCAAGGCGTCCAACGAGATGCTCAGCGCCTCGCACAGGGCCGCGACGGTGAAGAATGCTGGAGTCGGTATGCGTCCGGTCTCGATCTTTCTGAGCGTCTCGACCGAGATGCCGGCAGCGTCGGCGACATCGGTCATGGTGCGGCTGCCTCGGTAACGACGCAGTGTTGCGCCGAGCCTGGCACCGCGAGCGAGTTCGCCGGGGGTGAGGGGGATTCGGACCATGTGCCGATAGTAATACCGGTGAGGCCGATCTGTTGCGACCCAGTGGTGCACTCGCACTGAGACGGTCCGCCGACTGTTCGAGCTCGGCGTGTGGGGACGCCGGAGGCCGGGGGAGGGGAGAGGCACGAAGGTCCCTGTCCGTCGTGTGTGGACGCTTCGTCTTGTCCAAGTGCAGTGGACGCAAAGAAGGGCGGCACCGTTGCCGGTGCCGCCCTTCTATCGTGCTGTGTCAGATATCAGTGATCGCTGTCGCTGTCCTGACGACCCGACGTGATCGCCGCGTCTTCGTGCCCGTTGCCATTCGCGTGGCCGTTGCCGTTGCCGTTCGAGTGGCCGTTGCCGTTGGAATGGCCGTTGCCGTTCGAGTGGCCGTTCGAGTGGCCGTTCGAGCCGTTGCCGAGAATTCCCGCCTGGTAGTTGCGAAGCATCGCGAGCTGCTCGTGTTCGCCCTTGTGCATTGCATCTTCGAGTGCCTTGCTCTGAGCAACTGGGTCCGGGGTGAACAACGATCCGGAGCCGGGCTTACCGGCCGAGCCGAGCTTGTTCATCTTCTTGGGTACCGGTGCGCCCTGGTAGTCGAGAGGAACCGGATGTCCGTGATCGTCGACCGGTCCCAGCGGCTGGTGGATTTCCACGTACTGGCCGTGCGGGAGGCGCTTGATGATTCCGGTTTCGATTCCGTGCTCGAGTACCGCCCGGTCGCTGCGCTGCAGACCGATGCAGAACCGGTAGGCAACGAAGTAGGCGATCGGAGGCAGAATTAGTACGCCGATTCGACCGATCCAGGTCATGGCGTTGAGCGAGATGTCGAACTTGTACGCGATCAGGTCGTTGACGCAGGAGAGCGTCAGGACGACGTAGAACGCGATGGACATCGCGCCGATGGCCGTACGGACCGGCACATCGCGGGGACGCTGCAGCAGGTTGTGGTGTGCAGTGTCGCCGGTGAGGCGCTTCTCGATCCACGGGTAGGCGATCATGACCGTGAATACCAGACCCATGATCACTGCCACCCAGAACACGGCCGGGATGGTGTAGCGACCGGCGATGTAGATGTCCCATGCGGGCCAGAGTCGAGCCAGGCCGTCGGTCCACATCATGTAGAAGTCGGGCTGCGAACCTGCCGAGACCTGCGACGGGTTGTACGGACCCAGATTCCAGATCGGGTTGACCTGAAGCAGACCACCCATTGCTGCGAGGACACCGAACGTCACGGCGAAGAATGCGCCGGACTTGACCGCGAAGACCGGGAGAATACGAACGCCGACGACGTTCTTCTCGGTACGTCCCGGTCCGGGGAACTGCGTGTGCTTCTGATACCAGACCAGGGCGAGGTGAGCTGCGATCAACGCCAGGATGATTGCCGGCAGCAGCAGGACGTGAGCCACGTACAGGCGAGGAATGATGATGGTGCCCGGGAAGTCGCCGTCGAAGATCAGCCAGTGCATCCACGTTCCGACGATCGGGATACTCATCGTGATGCCGGAGAAGGCGGCGCGAAGTCCGGTGCCCGAGAGCAGGTCGTCGGGGAGGGAGTATCCGAAGAAGCCCTCGAACATCGCCAGGATCAGAAGCAGGCAGCCGATGACCCAGTTGGCCTCGCGGGGGCGACGGAACGCACCCGTGAAGAAGATGCGGGCCATGTGCACGATGATCGACGCGGCGAACATCAGTGCAGCCCAGTGGTGGATCTGGCGCATGAACAGACCACCGCGGACCTCGAACGAGATGTCGAGGGCAGTGGCGTACGCACGAGACATCGTCACACCGTTGAGCGGGGTGTACGCGCCCTGGTACACGACCTCGCTGAGCGACGGATCGAAGAACAGGGTGAGGAAGACGCCGGAGATCAGCAGGATCACGAAGCTGTAGAGCGCGATCTCACCGAGCAGGAACGACCAGTGGGTGGGGAACACCTTGTTGATCTGACGGCGCAGTCCCGGTGCCAAGTGGTAACGACTGTCTACGTCGTCGGCCTGCTTGGCTGCGAGAGTTTGCAGTGAAGGACTCATGAATCACGCTCCGGTCGACGTTCCCAGAAGGCGGGACCCAGTGCTTCGTGGAAATCGGCTTGTGCCACTAGGTATCCCTCCTCGTTGACTGTGATGGGAAGCTGGGGCAGCGCGCGCGCGGCCGGTCCGAAGATCGGCTTGGCGTACTCGAGCGCGTTGAACTGCGACTGATGGCAAGGGCAGAGAATGCGGTTTGTCTGCTGCTCGAACAACGATGTCGGGCAACCCAAGTGCGTGCAGATCTTGGAGTAGGCGTAGTAGTCGCCGTAGTTGTAGCTTTCCTGGCCCTTGCGCTTGACGACCGTGCTGGCATCGTCGGGACGCAGGCGGATGAGCATGACGGCGTTGCGAATTCCGCGCAGAGACACGAGGAGTTCGTGCTCGCTCTCGCGGTCCGATTCGCGGAACGGGAAGACAGTCTCCATGGCACCAGCGTCCAAGTCCTCGGGCCGAACGAGAACGACATCTTCCGGTCGCCCGGTGTCTCGTCGGAGGTAGATGGTCTCTCCATCGTAGCGAGGAGTCCAGCCGGATACCCACAACGGAGAATCTTCGCCCTTGGCCCAAGGGTTCTTGATCAGGCCGCCGAGCGGGAGCAGTGCCATGATGCCGAGTGCGCCACCGCCGAAGAACAGGGAACGCTTGATCACCTTGCGGCGACCGATGGTCGACGTGTCGAGAGAGTCGCCCAGTTCGGCCACCAACGTCTTGCGGTCCGTCTCCGACGAACTTCCGTCGTGGCGATCCTGAATGGAGACCTCTTCGGGAATGAACTTCTTGGTGAACTGCACCGCACCGACGCCGACGGCGAGGATTGCCAGACCCATCGTGCCGCCGATCAACGGCGTGTACAGCGAGTAGAGGTGGTAGTTCTCGTCGCCGATTCCGGCGTACTGCCAGGGCCAGAACAGGTAGACACCGATGAACGCGACAGCCGAGAGACCGGCGATGGCGAACCAGATCGCCACACTGCGCTCGGCGCGCTTCTCCGCCCGGGTGCCCTCGACGGCCCAGCGGTTTCTGCGGAAAGCGACGTCGACGCCATCGAGGTTGGTACCGAGCTCGACCAGCTGGTCGCGGCTCAGTGAAGCCAGTTCCTCGTCGGTGTACTTCTTGTCGGCATCCACACCACTGGTGTTTGCCGCGTCCTTGCGGCCGGAATCGCCGTCGCTCATGACCTAGCTCCGATCCACAGTGTTGCGCCGACGACTGCGGCGATTCCGACAACCCAGAGTGCAACCATCTCGGTACCGGGACCGAAGCCCGCGAGACCCCAACCGCCCGCGGCCTTGGTTTCTTGAGCTGACTTGACGTACGCGATGATGTCCGACTTCTCCTCGATCGTCAGCTGACGGTCGGAGAACTTGGGCATGTTCTGGGGACCGGTGACCATCGCGGTGTAGATCTCCTGCTCGTTCGCAGGACCGAGGTCGGGCGCGAACTTGCCTGAGGACAGGGCACCGCCCTGGCCGGTGAAGTTGTGGCAGGACGCACAGTTCAACCGGAACAGCTCACTGCCACGTGCGATGTCGTCGCCGCGCAGAGATTCCTGGGCAACCTCGCCGTTGTCGTCGAGGATGACCGTGGGTCCGCCGCCGTTGGCCTGAATGTAGGCACCGAGGGCGTCGATCTGCTTGTCGTCGAACTTCGGCGGCTTGCGGAGTGCCTGCGCCTCGTTACGCGCGGCAGGCATACGGCCACTGGACACCTGGAAGTAGACAGCCGCTTCGCCGACGCCGATGAGGCTCGGTCCGCGATCCTGAACGCCCTGCAGGTTGGCACCGTGGCACGTCACGCACGACGTGTCGTAGAGCTGCTTACCTTCGCGAATGAGCGCAGCCGAGTCGGTGTCGGCGGTAGCGACCTGCGGAGTCGGTGTGAGGGCCGAAGCGAGGAAACCCGCGCTCAGAAGGCCCATCATCAGAACGAGAGCACCTGTGATGCGTCGGCGCGTCTTACGCTGCCGTCGCGTTTTGGCGGCGGCCTTGTCGACGGATGCTGCTGGGGGAGATGTACTCATCTTCTATCCCTTGTCGTGTCGGGACGGACCGAACGTCGGGGGCTGAATCCGTTCGTTCGTTATCTTTGGCGTGCTGACTGTCACTAGCGGATGAAGTAGATAGTCGCGAAGAGGGCAATCCAGACGATGTCGACGAAGTGCCAGTAATACGAGACGACGATGGCGGCGGTGGCCTGCGCGGGAGTGAACTTGCTGACCAGAGTTCTGGTGATCAGGAAGACGAACGCGATGAGTCCGCCGATCACGTGCAGTCCGTGGAAGCCGGTCGTGATGTAGAAGACCGATCCGTACACGCTGCTCGACAACGTCGTGCCCTCGTGCACCAGGTGGTAGTACTCGTACGCCTGGCCGGACACGAAGAACGCGCCCATGGCCAGCGTGATGATGTACCACCGTCGAAGGCCGAAGACGTCTCCGCGCTCAGCGGCGAACACGCCCAGCTGGCACGTGAACGACGACGCGATCAGCACGGCCGTCACCGGTACGGCCAGAGTGAGGTTCAACTCGGTCGGTTCCGGCGGCCAATTTCCGTTCGCCTGGGCTCGCGCGACGAAGTACATCGCAAACAGCCCGGCGAAGAACATGAGTTCACTCGACAGCCACACGATCGTGCCGACGCTGACCATATTGGGACGGTTCAGCGAGTGCACGCGTTGGGTGATTGCCGATCCTTGAGTCCCTACAGCGCTCGTCACAGAAAGAAGTATGACCCGTCGTAGTACGGAAGGCATATCCGGGTCCGCTCTGGGCGCGTCGCAACACAACGAATCCAGGAGCGTCCTTGTTCCCACGCTGGTCAGGAGGGCTGTACGGGCCGGTAGGGTCCAGTCGTGCAAGGCTGGCCTCATGGCAAAGAGCACCGAAGGTGGGTGGTTTCGGCGGCTGTTCTCACGGTCGACCGCAGAACGTCTGGACCCCACGCGCGAGGATCTGGTGATAGTGGCGAGTTGCTTCGACGACGCACAGGCGTGTTCGGCTGTGCTCGACGACGCAGCCCGAACTTCGCCGGTATGGACGGAGGCGTCGGATGTGTTGCTTCGGCATCATCTGCTGCTGCCTGCACACGAAGTAGAGGATGCGGCCGCGGTCGCGGCCCAGGACGATTACGAAGTGGGGCCCGCGGCCGAATTCTCGGACAGTGAGGGATACCGCCCGCACGTGGACGACGGCGTTCCACTGGTTCTGCAGCGCGTGCAGGTGCTCGACGCGCTGCATTGTTCGCAGGAGCGATCTCGGATGGCGGGCCTCGCCCAACGCCGGGGTGGCGCTGTGCTCGGGTGGGATGCTCTGCAGCCGGCACAGGCCGACCAAGCGTCTGGCTAAGCTTCCACCGCACCAAGGCCGCGGCCACGGATCGACGAACGGAACCAGCCATGAACGCACCGACCGCAGACGAGCAGCCACGAACCTGGCGTCGAATTCTCGGCGCGTTGACGACTCGTACCGACCTTTCCAGCGCAGACACCGGCTGGGCGATGGACGAGATCATGGCCGACAACGCGACGGCGGCACAGATCGCAGCGTTCGGAGTGGCCCTCAGGATGAAGGGGCCGACTCCGGCGGAGGTGAGCGGTCTCGCCGAATCCATGCTTTCGCACGCGGTGTTGGTGGACACCGATACCGACGCCGTCGACGTCGTCGGAACCGGTGGTGACGGAGCCGACACCGTCAATATCTCCACCATGGCCGCCATCGTCGTAGCGGCCAGTGGCATCCGGGTGGTCAAGCACGGCAACCGCGCGGCGTCGTCCAAGAGCGGCACGACCGACGTACTCGAAGCGCTGGGCGTCCGGGTGACTCTGGGAGCCGACGCGGTCGCGGCGAGCGTCGAGCAGGTGGGAATCGGGTTCTGCTTCGCGCCGATGCACCACCCCGCGCTGCGCTTCGCCGCGGCACCGCGCAAGGAGATAGGCATCCCGACGGTCTTCAACGTCCTGGGGCCTCTCACCAATCCGGGCCGCCCGCGCGCAGGTCTGATCGGCTGCGCCTTCGAAAGTTTGGCTCCCGTCATGGCCGACGTGTTCGCCGGCCGTGGCAGCTCGGTGCTCGTCGTGCGCGGCGACGACGGACTGGACGAGATCACCCTTTCCACCACGACAACGGTGCACGTGGTGTCCGGCGGCTCGGTGACCATCGAGACGATCGATCCACTCGACTACGGAATCGACCGGGCACCCATCGAGGCCCTCAGAGGCGGCGATGCGGAGTTCAATGCCGCAGTGGCGCATCGCGTGTTCGCCGGCGAACACGGACCGATCCGTGATGCCGTGCTGCTCAACGCCGCCGCGGCCATTGCCGCGCATCAGGGCGTCTCCGGGAACCTACACGAGCGCATCGAAGCCGGATTGGCAACTGCTGCAACGGTTGTCGACAACGGTTCCGCGTCTCGGCTACTCGCCGACTGGGCTCGCTGCACCACTGCATTGGCCGACTGACGACCTGCGCCCTACTCGCCGATCGAGAACCCTGCATCGACGTCGGCGCTCGAATACGACTGGAACGCAATGTGAGTCGTGGTGCTCCGAACGCCACGCACACGATTGATGTGTTTGGTGACGACGTCGGCGATCGAGGCATGGTCGCGCACTTTGACGATGGCGATCAGATCGACATCCCCAGCGCACGAATAGACCTCCGTCACACCATCGACATCGGCAACGGCCTGCGCCGCCTCCGGAATCAAATCGGCCTCGGCGTCGATCAAGACGATGGCATTGATCATCTCTGCTCCTCATGCATCTCGAGCCCGATGTACGACGAGCTCCCACCCAACCCTAGTTCCACCGGTCTCTCCGCGGGCTCCACTTCTGCACTACCGGTCGTTCCGCGGGCTCCACTCCTGCACTACCGGTCGTTCCGCGGGCTCCACTCCTGCCGCGCGGCTTCTCTCGCCGTTCGGCACCAGTCCTCCCACGAACCCGCAGCGCGAGCCGGGCTGCAGTAACCGCTGCTGGTGCGCACGATGCGAACCCCATCGGTGCGTAGCCAGGATGCGATGAGGCCGACCTCTTCCGGCGGCGCACCCCGAAGCGGCGTCGGATCGGGCATCACTGTCTCGGCGGACGCGGTGATGGCATCGACGACGGGCATCGGGTGCACTCCGCGGGGAGCGACCGCAGCACCGGCCAGACGGCCGAATCGCACCACGATCAACTCCCATCCTCCGTCCGCGGTCCGCCGCGCGGCCACGAGTTCCGCGATGGCGGCCACGGCCGCCGACCGATGCATCCGGCGTAGCGCCTCCACGGTGATCGCGATCCGGTCGCGCAGGCGCGCGGCAGTCTCGTAGAGCTCCCTGTCCGCAAGTTCGGCGACTCGCCGGCGCATGGAATAGAGGATCGCGTCGTCCTGGCCACACACGAGCGCAAGAAACTGCGCCGGTGCGCCGGAGTACTCGTCGGCCGTCATCGGCCCGGAGAGCGCAGCTGGGCAGCCGCCGACGTCGGTTGCCGGGCAGTCGTCACCGTGCCGAACCGAACGAGCCAGCCGGCGGGTGCACGTGCGCAGACGGCAGAACTCCGCCACGAGCGCCGAAGCCTCTGCGGCGTCACCGCGAACCGAGAACGGTCCGAGACTGTTGGGCGTCGGCGTCCGGACTATCGACAGTCGTGGGAACGCCTCGTCGGTGAGGGTGATCCACCAGCCCTTCTTGGGAAACTTCGAGCGACGGTTGTACGGCGGGATGTGCGCCGAGAGCAGGCGCAGCTCTCTGACACCGGCTTCGAGTGCGTGCGCGCACTCGACGTGGTCGACACGCGTGGCCAGGGAGACCATCTCTTTCATCCGGCCCCTGGTCTCGGACCCGGTGAAATAGTTGCGTACTCGGCGCTTGAGGTTGTTAGAGGTGCCGACGTACAAGACCTCATCGGACGGGCCGCGGAAGAGATAGACGCCGGGCGTGCCGGGCAGGTGAGCGGCCAGCCCGCGTTTGGCGCGCTGGCCGGCCGACACCGCCGGAAGGTAGTCGACCAACTCGGCATAACTGTGAACGCCCTGATTGCCCACTCGTTCGATGAGGCCGTGCAGAACGTCGACCGTTGCACGGGCGTCGTCGAGTGCCCGGTGAGTCGGCCGGGTGCCGGATCGGAACAGTGTGGACAGCGCGGAGAGTTTGACCGAGGGGGCCTCGTCGCGAGTGAGTACCCGACGAGCCAGCTTGACGGTGCACAACACCTGGAACCGGGGCCACGCTATGTCGAGACGACTGGCGGCGGCCTTGAGGAAACCGGTGTCGAAGCCCGCGTTGTGGGCCACCAGCACCGAGCCGCGGGCGAACTCGAGGAAACCGGGTAGCACTCGTTCTATCCGAGGCGCGCCGATCAGCATCGCCGACGTGATTCCGGTGAGTTCGACGATGTACGGGGGAATGGACCTGCCCGGATCGACGAGGGTGGCGAATTCGCCGAGAATTTCGCCTCCGCGAACCTTGACCGCACCGATCTCGGTGATGGCCTCCGTGTCTGCGCTGCCGCCGGTGGTTTCGAGGTCGACGACGACGAACGTGGTCTCGTGCAGTGGGGTGTCCAGTTCGTCGAACGTCAGCTGGATGGGCAGGCTCACCGGGACGACGGTAGGTCCAACCTCCGACAAGAACGCGCATGGCGGCGTCGTCGGTGACCGTGTCGTCGCGCCCGGACCGTGAAGTGTCACGAAACCTGTCGGTGGCGCGCGCTACCTTTCGCTCGATCGGCTGATTCGGCCGCCTGAAACAGCAAAGAGACAAGGATCACAATGATCGTCGACTGCAGTGACTGCCTGGTCCGTGACATCGCCTGCGCGGACTGCGTCGTGACGGTGCTTCTGGGGCCGCCGGGAATGCCATCGAGGTCGGACGGACGGTGGGTCGGACCACCCTCGCCGATAACGCTCGAGCAGGAGGAACTGGGTGCGATGGGGGTGCTCGCGGATGTCGGTCTCGTCCCTACGCTCAAGCTCGTGACGAACGCGGACGTGACCGCCGAAGTTCCGTCGTTACCGACTCGTGACGCACCGGGGGATCAGCGCGCTGGTTAGCGAAATTCGGGTCGAATTCGGTTGCGTCGGCGCGTTGGGGTCGACACAGGGGTATGCCATTTCGTAACCTTCCTGAGACCTTGCGGAGTCTCGCCAGTCCAAACCGGAGTGGCGTCGCAAGTCACCGCCTAATCGATCACTCGCGAGAGTGTTCGTACCGGGAACCCGATATCTACTGGGGTGAATCCCGCTGAGCCACCCACGGTGGCCGGTGGGTAGGGCTGCTCTTCCCAGCCCGAACCCGTCAGCTAACTCGGTCGGCGGACGATAGGAAGAAACGGAGCACCATCTTTCGTGGCGTCACAACTTTCCAACCGATCATTGCGGCGAGTTCTCGTAGCCGGAGCGCTCACGGCAGGCGTGGTCATTCTTCCCGCTGCACCCGCGATGGCGGCCCCCCTCACCATCCCCGGCGTCGGAACCTTCGAGATTCCCGACATCCCGGGCCTCCCTCCCCTCAACATTCCGGGTATCCCCGCACCGGGTGCGCCGCTGGCTCCCCAGGTCACGCCCGCAGCGAAGGCCGTTCAGGCTGCTGAGTCCAAGATCGGCGCTCCGTACGTGTACGGCGCCTCGGGTCCGGATTCGTTCGACTGCTCGGGTCTGATCCAGTGGGCGTACAAGCAGGCTGGCCTCAGCCTGCCGCGCACGAGCTACGACCAGGCAGCCGCGGGCACTCCGGTCTCGCGTGACAGCCTGATGCCCGGCGACGTCGTCTCGTTCTACGGCGGCTCGCACTCGGGTATGTACATCGGCGACGGCAACGTCGTGCACGCATCCACGTCCGGCGTGCCGGTCAAGGTTGCTCCCGTGGACTCGATGCCGTTCGACGGTGCTCGTCGTTACTGATTCGAGCCGCAGACGTTTCTGTGATCGACCGACAGGGTCGAGCCGTACCCCGGCTCGACCCTGTCGTCGTCTCCGGCCACGGCATGCGACACGCCGGTCCGGTGGACAGCGGCCGCCCCAGTTCGTAATCTGATCGAGACCTGGTCGATGTTTACTTTGTGACCTGTCACCGACGAACCCCATCGATTTCAGACGGTGTTCACCTCCGCGCCCGCAAGAGCATGGGTATGGTTCGTTTCCGGCTGCTAATCCAACCGTCGCCTCGTGTAGGCGACAGATGTAAGGACGGAGAGTCGCTTTTCGTGGCGATATCGAGATCGAACCGAGTGTGGCGGCTGGCCCGTAACTCGGTGGTTGCTGTCGCGTTGGCCGCAAGCATCGCCGTAGTGCCGACGCAGACTGCGATCGCTCAACCGGGATTCGACTCGGCGTCCGACGCCCAGACCAAGCTTGCGGAGCTCTCCCGAGATTCCGAGCAGACGAACGAATCTCTGCACAACGCTCAGATCGACCTCGATGCCAAGACTGCGCAGCAACTCGATGCCCAGGCCGCCGTCGATCGGAGCCGCGCCGCTCTCGACGCAGCGCAGGCGCAGTTGACTCGGCTCAAGCCGGCCATGGACAAGGTAGCCAACGTCAACTATCAGGGCGCGCGTACCAACCGCCTCTTCGCTGTCATGGTCAGCGACTCACCTCAGCAACTGCTCGACCAGATGTCGGCTCTCGATGTGATCTCGGCCGAGACCGCCGGCCAGGTCGCCCAATTCCAGCAGGCGAGTTCGGATGCCGCAGCGGCCGAACAGGCGGCAACAACGGCCGCGGACCAAGCTCGTGTCGCGGCCGAGCAGGCCAAGGCGGTCAGTGACGATCTCCAGGCCAAGCAGAGCGAACTGCAGGGCCAGATAGCCGAGGTGATGGCCGCCTACAGCGCGTTGTCGTCGTCCGAGCAGCTCTCTCTCGCTGGATCGGCATTGCCCGACGGTTTCGATCCCACGACGATTCTGCAGAATCTGACGCCAGGGTCGGGTACCAGCGCGTTGCAAGCCGGTCTGACGCAGATCGGTAAGCCGTACGTCTGGGGTGGAACAGGTCCGGACGGCTTCGATTGCTCGGGACTGGTGGTGTGGGCGTACAAGCAGGTGGGAAAGACGCTCCCTCGGTCGAGTCAGGCTCAGGCCGAAGGCGGTACCCCGGTGGATCAGAAAGATCTGCAGCCGGGAGATGTGGTGCTGTTCTATCCGGACGCCTCGCACGTCGGTATCTATGCAGGTAACGGCAACGTGTTGCACGCGTCGACGTTCGGGGTCCCCGTCAAGGTGCAGTCGATGGCGTCGTTCCCGTACTACGGGGCGCGTCGATACTGAGGTGTGCCTCGACGATCGACGCCTGCGCGTATGAGCGGGCCTAGCCAGCCCGCGGGGATCCGCCTCCTGGTCCGATCGGCGCGGCTTCGATGGACAGCACTTGTTCTCGTTGCTGCAGTAGCGCTCTCGGTGGTCGTCTTTCACAACGTCTACAGCACCGACGGTGAATCCCGAGCTGCGTCGACCGACACGTCCGTCGGCCAGGCCCCGCCGACCTACGATCAGCAGCGCCGCGCCGATGTGACCGTCCTTCTCGACCGATGGGCCGACGCAGTTCGCGCTGGAGACGTCGACGGTCTGCGGGCATTGATGGATCCGCGGGCCGATCCTGATTTCGTCGAGACGCAGGTACGTAGGGCCGCGTCGGTTCCGGGCGTACCGTTCTCCGAATTCGGCTACGTCCTGGGCGACGACCCGGAAACACCGGTTCCTCCTTCGATTGCAGAGCCACTCGACGCCACCGACATCTGGGCACCGCCGGTGTATCTGCGCTACGCCGTGGCGGGGCCGGACGCGTCGCCGACGAGTCGGCCGGTCTCGCTCGTCGTAGCCGAGCGGGACGGTCGATGGCGGCTCGTCGACGATGCGGACCTGCCCGAGTATCGACGCCACACCTGGCGTGTGCCGTGGGACTTCGGATCGTTGACGACACGATCGGTTCCCACAACTTCGGGGACATCGGTGGTCATGGGGCATCCGGACCGGGAGCAGTTCGTCGATGCCCTGGCAGCCGAGCTCCCGTCGGCAATCGATGCCGTCACCGACTTCTGGGGAGACGACTGGGCGCGGGACGGTCTGGTATTCGTTGCATCCTCCGCCGAGGAGTTCGCCGAGCTGACCGGATCCGATCCGTCGACGGACGTGGCTGCGGTGACCGTGTCCGACGCGGTGGCAGGGGACGGTTCGCGTCCGACCGGCCAGCGGGTGGTGTTCGGTCCCGATGCCGCGGCCCGATTGACGCCGTTCACCGTTCGCTCGGTTCTGCGGCACGAGTTGACCCATGTGGCGGCCAGGGCGCGGACGGCGGACGGTACGGCGTTGTGGCTGGCGGAGGGGTTCGCCGACTACTCCGGGTACCGCAATTCCGGTGCCGATTTTTCGCAGCTCGCTCCTACCCTCGCCGCGATCGTGGCGTCGGGTGGACCGCCGACGGTGCTGCCGAAGGACGAGGATTTCGGTGCCGGAGGGGCGCGGTCGAGTGTGGCCTACGAGTCGGCGTGGTCGGTGTTCGCGTTCGTGGCCGATCGGTTCGGCGAGCCGACGCTGCGCAGGCTGTACGAGGCGTTGGCGGCTGGACCCGCCTCGGACGGCTCCACCGATGCCGCCTTCACGTCGGTACTGGGATTGGACCGCACCCAGTTCGTCGCCTCGTGGGGCAACTGGGTGGCTGATCGGGCGCGCTGACCTCGAGCGCTACGGTTGACGCCATGCGTCGTACTCTTCTCGTGACGAACGACTTTCCGCCTCGCCCGGGTGGAATCCAGTCCTACCTGCACAGTTTCGCCTCGCAACTACCCGCAGACGAGCTCGTGGTCTATGCACCGCGGTGGCGCGGTGACTCGCACGAGAAGTTCGATGCCAAGCAGCCGTTCGAGGTGATCCGGCATCCGACGACCCTGATGCTGCCGACTCCGCTCGTGGCGCGCCGGGCAGCTCGAATCCTGAAGTCGCATCGGTGCGACTCGGTGTGGTTCGGGGCGTCGGCTCCGTTGGCCGTGATGTCGTCGCACCTGCGCAAGGCTGGGGCAGAGCGCATCGTGGCCAGTACGCACGGTCACGAGGTCGGTTGGTCGATGGTGCCGGGCGGGCGGGCGACCCTACGCACGATCGGCGAGAACACCGATGTGGTGACCTACGTCAGCAAGTACACCCGGGGTCGGTTCAGCTCGGCGTTCGGTCGGACCGCAGCCCTCGAGCACCTGCCGCCCGGTGTCGATACGGATCGTTTCGTCCCCGACGACGCCGCGCGAGCGGAACTTCGCGCGCGCTACGGCCTCGGCGACCGACCCACCGTTCTGTGTCTCTCGCGGCTCGTACCCCGTAAGGGACAGGACTTCCTGATCCGAGCGCTCCCGGGAATTCGGCGAGCCGTCGACGGTGCCGTTCTGGTGATCGTCGGAGGAGGGCCGTACGAGAAGACTCTGCGCGAGCTCGTTCGATCCACCGGAATGGAGCAGCACGTGGTGTTCACCGGCACGGTGCCGTCCGCGGAGCTCGCCGCCCACCACACCATCGCCGACGTGTTCGCCATGCCGAGCCGCACCCGTGGCGCGGGTCTCGACGTGGAGGGTCTCGGAATCGTCTACCTCGAAGCGTCTTCCTGCGGTGTGCCCGTCGTAGCCGGAACGTCCGGCGGTGCGCCGGAAGCTGTGCAGCACAACAAGACCGGGCTCGTGGTCGACGGAACGTCGGTCTCGTGCATCACCGATGCGATCGTACGAATCCTGTCCGATCGCGCGCTGGCAACACAGATGGGCAACGCTGGCCGCGCATGGGTCGACGCCGAGTGGCGTTGGGACGTGCTGACGGAGAAGTTGCGATCGTTGATCTAGCGTCCGTAGTTCGAGGCCGTTGGCCTCACCGGGCGTAGATGGATTCGATCTCGTCGGCGTACGCCTTGGTGATGACGTTGCGCTTGAGCTTCATCGTCGGGGTCAGCTCGCCGCTTTCCTCCGAGAAATCATGGGGGAGCAGTCGGTATTTCTTGATGGACTCCGCGTGCGAGACGGACTTGTTGGCGTCGGCGACGGCAGCATCGATCTCGGCGACGAGATCGGGGTCCTTCTGCAGATCCGCCGCCGTGGCGTCGGTGGCCTTGCCGTGCGCGGACTTCCACCGATCGAACGCCTCCGGGTCGAGAGTGATGAGCGCCCCGATGAACGGTTTCTGATCGCCTACGACAACAGCCTGGCTGATCAGAGCGCCCGCACGAAGTCGGTCCTCCAAACCGGCAGGCGAGACGTTCTTGCCGCCGGCCGTGACGATCAATTCCTTCTTGCGACCCGAAATCGTGATGTACCCGTCGTCGTCGACGCTGCCGAGATCTCCAGTGCGGAACCACCCGTCGTCCAGTGACTCGGCGGTTGCCTCCTCGTTGCGCCAGTAACCGTCGAACACCACCGGCCCGCGTAGTTGAATTTCTCCGTCTTCGGCGATGCGAACGGTGTTGCCGGGCAACGGACGTCCGACACTGCCCACGCGTTGGAAGCCGATGGTGTTGACGGCGAAGGCAGCGGTGGTTTCGGTCAGCCCGTAGCCCTCGTAGATCGTCACGCCGATGCCTCGGTAGAAGTGGCCGAGCCGGCTACCGAGTGGAGCGCCACCGGAGATGGCCAGTTCGCATTTGCCTCCGAGCGCCGCACGCAGCTTGCCGTAGACCAACTTGTCGAACACGGTGTGCTTGGCGCGCAACACGATTCCCGGCCCGCCGGTGTCCTGCGCCTCGCTCCATTCCACCGCGCATTCGGTGGCCAGATCGAAGATCTTGCCCTTGCCGTCGGCATGCGCCTTCTGCTTCGCGGTGTTGTAGACCTTCTCGAACACTCGCGGCACCGAGAGGATGAAGTCCGGCTGGAACGTTCCGAACGTCGCGACGAGGTTCGGGATGTCGTTGGTGTGACCGAGCGTGACCCCGGCGTCGAACGACGCGATACTCACTGCCCGTGCGAGTACATGGGCCAGCGGTAGGAACATCAGGGTGCTTCGGCCCTGCGTCATCAGGGACTTCAGCGACGTCTCGCGAATACCGAGAGACTCCGCGAGCAGATTGGCGTGGGTCAGTTGGACGCCCTTGGGGCGACCGGTGGTGCCCGAGGTGTAGATCAACGTTGCCGGATCGGACGAGCTCAATGCCGAAACCCGTCGGTGCACAGAGTCCTCGGTGACATCTGCGCCCCCGTCGATCAGTGCCTGCACCGCGTCGGCGTCGGTGTCGGCCGACTCGATCACGAACGTCCGACGCACGGACTGTGCCGCTGCCACAACATCTTTCGTTTCCTGCACGTGCGCGTCGTTCTCGAGCACGAGCAGTACCGGCTCGGCATCTTCGAGAATCCACTCGACCTGCCCGGCGGAGGATGTCTCGTAGATCGGCACGGTCACCCCGCCCGCGGCCCAGATCGCATAGTCGACGACAGACCACTCGAATCGCGTCGACGACATCAATGCAACTCGATCACCCTGTTCGATGCCTGCTGCAATCAGACCTCGCGCCACCCCGACGACCAGTCGCTCGAACTCGGCCGCGGTGACGTCGGTCCAGCTGCCGTCAGCGAGGCGGCGGAACACGACGGCATCGGGCGTGTTGCGAGCACGGAGGAAGACGGTGTCGACAGCCGAGTCGGTGTCCTCGATGGCGTACTTTGCGGCGGCTGTGTACTCGCGCACGGGATTACCTCCGGATAGAACTGGGAGAACGAAAGTCGATAGCTCGGCTTCACAGATACTCTAGACCCGGCTCGAGGACGCGTGAATGCGCCTCGAGTGGAGCCTGCCGGAACGAGCAATGAAACCTCGAGTGGAGCCTGCCGGAACGAGCAGTAAAAGAGGTGACGTGCGCGGCCTGCGACCGGATATGTGAAGCTCTGTCGATGAGCAGTATTCAAGTTGCGGACCAGACATTCGTGGCCGCCCCCGGGGAACGGGTGGCGCAGGCGTTCGCCTCACCCGAGCGGTGGCGTCGGTGGTGGCCGGATCTGAACCTGACCATCACCGAGGACCGGGGTGAGAAGGGGATCCGCTGGGCGGTGCGCGGCGGTGTGGTCGGAACGATGGAACTGTGGCTCGAGCCCGCGCTGGACGGAGTCGTCGTGCACTACTTCCTGCATGCGGAGCCCTCCGGTTCCGGCGAGATCGCGTCGCAGCAGCATGCTCGTCGGGTGGCGGGCCGCGCCATGACCTTCGAGCTCAAACGCGAGCTGGAGGCCGGTCGGTCTGCGGGTGAGGCACCGAGCCACGTAGCGTCGAGTTCAGCTCGCGATTGAACCGCGCGGTACGGTCGGCCGGTTCGCGATTGTGCGTCCGCGGATCGATCGTGTGAGATAGATCTGCCCCCAGTTCCACGGCTCAACAGCGAACGAATCGATCGAAGTACCCGAGAGGAAGCGGACGAGAAGTCATGGCGGAGAAAACCCAGAGATCGATCGTCGTCGAAGCCCCGCCGAACCAGGTCATGGACGTCATCGCCGATTTCGACGCGTACCCAACGTGGGTCTCGGCCGCGAAGTCCGTCGAGGTACTGGACGTCGATGCGGACGGACGCGGTAAGCGCGTGAAGTTCGTGCTGGACGCCGGGATGGTGAAGGACACCTACGAACTCGAGTACGACTGGGCCGCCGACGGCAGCTCCGTGTCGTGGAACCTCGTATCGGGTGAAATGCAGAAGTCGCAGAAGGGCTCGTACACGCTGCGCGAAACCGGCGGCGGCACCGACGTGACGTACGAGCTCACCGTGGACCTGAGCATCCCGATGATCGGCCTGTTCAAGCGCAAGGCAGAGAAGGTCATCACCGACACTGCACTCAAGGAATTGAAGAAGCGGGTCGAAGGCTGAGCGAAGCTCGCACCGAACCCCGCACCACGGTGATGCTGTTCCTCGGCAAAGGTGGTGCGGGGAAAACCACGCTGGCGGCGGCGTCGGGCCTGCGACTGGCGAAGGCCGGCCAGCGGGTGTTGATTGCCTCCGTGGATCAGGCACCGTCGCTCGTCGACGCGTTTTCGGACCTGCCCGACGGCGCTGTCGATGGCGAGTCCGTGGAGCTGTGCCGAGTCCGACCCGTCACGGCGGGCCTGGACATCGTCGAGATCGACACGCTGAGACTGCTCGAGGCGCGGTATCGAGGGCTCGGTTCCTTGGTGGCGATGGCGTCGGCGGGCCACGAGCACGGGGTGAGCTTCGGGGCGATAGAGCCGGAGGAGCTACTGGGCTTTCCAGGAATCGAAGAGTTGCTGGGGATGCACGAGATCTGTCGTCTGGTGGACGAAGGTCGCTGGGACACAGTGATAGTGGACATGCCTGCATCGGCCGATGCGTTGAGAACTCTGCAGTTGCCCGACACCGTGGCCGCGTATGTGGAGCGTATCTGGCCGCACCACGATCGGATGGTGGCCGGCACCGGTTCCGATGTGCGGCTCACGCTCGTGGTGGCGATGATCGAGCGAGTGCTGGCCCAGGTCGATTCGGTTCGATCGCTGATCACCGACCCTGCGCGCACCGGCGCAACCGTGGTCGTCACTGCCGAACAGCTCTCGGTCGTCGATGCCGAGCGAACACTGTCGGCCGCGGCACTGCTCGGAATCAGAATCGATCGGGTTCTCGTCAACAAGATTCTGCCGAGGCTCAACTCCTCGTCGATCGGTCTGGTCGGTGCCCATCCGGCCGTGTTCTGGTTCGAGAGCTGGCGGGCCACGCAGCTCGCCGCCGTCGCCGAGCTGCGCCTACGCATCGGCACCGTACCGATAGTGGAGGTGGAGCGAGTTCCTGGTGAACCGGTAGGGTTGGGGCCCTTGCAGGACGTGGCCGATCGCCTGGAACCGAGCCTGCTCGAACGGCGCGCGCCGGAGCGGGGTGAGCAGCCCTCCGTGGTACTCGAGTCCGGGAGCGGACTCGAATCCGTATATGCGATGAGAATGCTGCTGCCGGTAGTGGATTCGACGACCTTGGGTGTGGGGCGAGTGGAGGACGACTTGATAATCACTGCCGACGGGAGGCGACGACGCATCAGGTTGGCGTCGGTGCTTCGTCGGTGCATCGCAGACTCCGCCGAGCTCGACGGGCCCTGCCTGGTGGTGCGCTTCCGCCCGAATCCCGACGTGTGGCCACTGTGACAGAACGTGCGGCCACGGTGACAAGACGTGCGGCCACGGTGACGACTCCGCGCACTACGTTCGGGGTGCAGCGATGACCTCCGGGCATTCCGAGCTGGGGGCCGATCTGTTGGCCCTGGCCGACACCGTGCTCACTCGGCTCGACCCCATCCTGCGCCGGGTTGCAGAGACTCAGCAGGAACGTGATCAACAGGGCTGCAGTTGGTGTCCGGTATGTGCACTTGCTGCACTGGTGCGCGGCGAGCGGCACGATCTGGTCGAACTCGTGGCCTCCGAGGGCACGGTGATCATCGCGTTGCTGCGTCAACTGCTCGCCGACCACACGAACACCGGAACCGGTCACACCGCCGCGGCTCCCGCGGAAGCCTCGCCGCCAGAGCCCGGGCCGGACCCGACGTCGACCGAACCGGTCGACCTTTCGAACGTGTCGGTCGACACGAATATCCCGGGCGAACGTCGAGCGGCGTTCGTTCCGATTACCGTTCGAGTGAAGAATTCACGATCGGACACGCAGGATCGTCCGTGACGGGTGAGCGCGCGGATCGATCGGTGACAGCCGTGTGGGGGACGGCGGAGAAAGGCATCAACGAATGAAACGACACCAGCAGCGACTGACGGTCGGCATCGACGTGGGCGGGACGAGTCTGCGGGCCTCCGTCGTCGACGCCGAGGGGCAAGTGCTGGATTCGACGGCTGCTCCCACTCCGCACACCGCGCGGGCACTCGAGCGCGGGCTCGACCGTGCCGTGCAGGAGTTGGCCGGGCGACACGACATCGCCGCCGTCGGGCTCGCGGTTGCAGGATTCATCGATTCCGAGCGCACGACGGTGCGGTTCGCTCCGCATCTGCCGTGGGTGAACACCCCCGTCGCAACCGAGATGAGCAAGCGCATCGGACTGCCGGTGCTGCTCGAACACGACGCCAACTCGGCGGCGTGGGCCGAATACCGATTCGGAGCCGCATCCGGTGGTCGCAACGTGGTGATGGTGGCCATAGGTACCGGAATCGGAGCGGCGCTGCTGATCGACGGCAGGATCTACCGCGGCAGCCACGGCGTGGCACCGGAACTCGGTCACATTCAGGTGGTTCCCGACGGCCGGGCGTGCCCCTGCGGCAAGCGTGGCTGCTGGGAGCGGTACTGCAGTGGTACTGCGCTGGTGGATACCGCCGTCGAGTTTCTTGCTGCCGACCCGTCGTCGTCGACGACTCTGGCCCGTGAGGTGTTCCTCGATCCGGGCTCGTTGACAGGTCGTCGGATCGCCACTGCCGCGCAGGACGGTGATTCGATCGCGCGACGAACGATGGAGGATTTCGCGCAGTGGCTCGGGGTCGGACTGTCGATGGTCAGTGACGTGTACGACCCCGATCTCATCGTGCTGGCCGGGGGAGTGGCCACGTCGTCGAGCCAGTTTCTCGCCCGTGCGACCGACAAGTACGCGGAGCTGGTGACCGGCACCGGCCATCGACCGTTGGCTCGTATTCGGAGTACGCAACTGGGCGAAGCGGCGGGCATGATCGGGGCCGCGGAGCTGGCCCGGGCCCAGTTCGTCACCGGTGTGCGCTGACTGAATCGACCCATATCGTGTGAGCTCGGTCCCGGAGTCGCAGATGATGTGGCTGGTGTCATAAACCGTGGGTACAGTTCACTACGCGGCACGGTTCCAGGACGCACGGCCGCGGTCGATTCTCGCTCGCGGGAGCAGGCACCAAATGATTTCCGGACCATCATCAGGGAGCGCGTCAATGTGGTACTGGCTGTTCAAATTCGTCATCGTCGGGCCCCTGCTCATCGCCTTGGGTCGGCCCACGATCGAGGGTGCGGAGAACATTCCGACGCACGGTCCGGTCATTCTGGCGAGTAACCACAAAGCCGTTCTCGATTCTTTCTACCTCCCGCTGAAAACGCCGCGCCGCATCACCTTTCTCGCCAAGAGTGAATACTTCACCGGTCCCGGACTCAAAGGTGCCTTTCAGAAGTGGTTCTTCACGGCGGTGGGACAGGTGCCGATCGATCGCACCGGAGCCGACGCGGCACAAGACGCTCTCAACGCCGGTGTTCGCGTGATCGAAGCGGGCAAGGTTCTCGGCATCTACCCCGAGGGCACGCGCTCTCCCGACGGCCGGTTGTACAAGGGCAAGACCGGCATGGCGCGTCTGGCTCTGCAGACCGGAGTTCAGGTCGTACCGGTCGCGATGGTCGGTACCGAGAAGATGAACCCCATCGGTTCGCGCGTCTGGCGGCCCGCCAAGGTCACTATCCGCGTCGGGAAGCCCATCGACTTCTCACGTTTCGAGGGAATGGCAGGCAATCGGTTCGTCGAGCGTGCCGTCACCGACGAGGTGATGTACGACCTGATGCTGCTGTCCGGTCAGGAGTACGTGGACGTGTACGCCGCGTCTCTGAAGAAGGCTGCACCGGTGGAAGATTCGGCTCCCGCGGCGCGCCGCATCCCCGACTCCAAGGCCAGCTGAATCCGCTATCGCTGAACCGCAGCGGCTTCGTTCGATGTGTTCGAGCGGTCGGAGAAGCTGATCGCGGCCAGGGCAACGATCGAAGCCAGAGCCCACCACACGTAGGCGGAGGCCGCGAACTGGTCCAGCAACGGCCAGCCGAGCCCGCTCCATCGTCCCTCGCCGAGCTTCCAATGTGGCGGGTACACCATCAGCGCCAGTCCGACCGCAACCAGAGTCAGCAGCAATGCACTGCGGCGGCGATAGCCGAGGACGGCCAGCACGATGGTGAACGGGACCGCCCACACCCAGTGATGCGACCAGGATACCGGTGAGACCAGCAGGCCGAACATGGCGTTGATCGTCAGGGCCAGCGCAATCTGCCCGGCCGCGAACGCCTTTCGCATTGCGACCGCCGCTACGCCGAGTACCACCACCGACAACGCGATCCACAGGATCGACCGGGGCAGCTCGTCCAGTCCCAGGCGCGCGAGTACGCCGGTGATCGACTGGTTCGGCGGGTAGGCCGGGCCACCGATCCGGTCGGAATCGACGATGGTCTCGGTCCAGTACTTCACCGAGTCCGACCACGTCAGCGCGAAGCCGATTGCGGTGAACACGGCGAAACTCAGAACCGAGATCACAGCGGCGCGAAAGTCCTTGCGCAACAGAAAGAACAACACGAACACGGCGGGAGTGAGCTTGACGGCGGCCACGAGACCGATCAGAACCCCTCGCGGCCACGGAGTCTTCTTCGGCAGGCAGTCGAGTGCGACGAACGCCATCAGCACGATGTTGATCTGTCCGTAGTTCAGCGTCGAGGTGACCGGCTCCAGTACGAGCACCGACAACGCGAACACTGCTCCGGCAGACCACCACACGAGTGTGCGAGGACGAAGTCCGAGCGAGGTGAGGGTGACTACGACGGTGACCAGCAGCAGCAGCATGGACAGCACCGTGACCGCGATCGACGCGGCGTACAGCGACACCGACGACAACGGGCTGAAGATCGCCGCGGCGATCGGGGGATAGGTGAACGGCAGGGTCGTACCGGTCGCGATCGGCGGCAACTGCCCGTAGAGGTCCCCGCCCTCGGCGAACACCTGACCGCCGAGTCGATACACGTCCAGATCCAGCCGGTAGTGCTCGCCGATTGCCCGCAGACCCGGAAAGCCGTTGAGGTGGAAAAGGACGCCGACCGCGGCGGCGATCAGGACGACGATCCTGCTCGACACGACGGCCCATCGCGGCCACCGACGTGGCGTCGGCCCGGCCGGCTCCGATGCCTCGGCGATCGGACGGTTGGTGTCGGGCGATGTCACAACGTGGGCCTTTCGGGGCTGTTCGGATTCGGACTACCGGTACGTGGGGAGGTGTCGGGGCACGCGCTAGGGTGAGCCGCGTGCGCTACTTCTACGACACAGAGTTCATCGAGGATGGTCGCACAATCGAGTTGGTCTCGATCGGTGTGGTTTCGGAGGACGGTCGCGAATTCTATGCGGTGTCCTCCGAGTTCGATCCCGAGCGCGCAGGCCGCTGGGTTCGGCGCAACGTGCTGCCCAAGCTGCCACCGTACTCGTCACCGCTGTGGATGAGTCGGTCTCGAATCCGGGACGAACTACTCGAGTTCCTGGTGCCGCACTACGGTGCCGAGGTCGAATTGTGGGCGTGGGTGGCTGCGTACGACCACGTAGCGCTGTGTCAGCTGTGGGGTTCGATGACCGAGCTGCCCCGTTCTCTGCCGCGGTTCACCCGGGAGTTGCGCCAGCACTGGGAGGATCGAGGCAGCCCCGAGCTGCCGTCGGTTCCCGACGATGCGCACGATGCACTGGCCGATGCACGGCACAATCTGGCGAAGTTCCAGGCGATCGAGGAGTACTCGCACCGCGGGTGAACACCCGTTGTCCTGCGATGACAGTGGTGCGAATATCCTGTACCCGTGAACTGGACTGTCGACGTACCCATCGATCGCTTGCCCGACCTGCCGCCGTTGTCGCCGACGATGCGCACTCGATTGGACGATGCGTTGGCCAAGCCGGCTGCGCAGCAGCCGCAATGGGACCCCGAGCACGCAGCGGACATGCGCAAGGTGCTCGAGAGCGTTCCGCCCATCACCGTCGCCGGTGAAGTGGAGGCGTTGTCGGACAAGCTTGCCGCCGTTGCGCGCGGTGAGGCCTTCCTGCTGCAAGGCGGCGACTGTGCCGAGACGTTCGTGGACAACACCGAACCGCACATCAAGGGCAACATCCGCACGCTGTTGCAGATGGCAGTGGTGCTCACCTATGGAGCGAGCATGCCGGTGGTGAAGGTGGCGCGGATCGCCGGACAGTACGCCAAGCCACGCTCGTCGAACATCGATGCGCTCGGTCTTCAGTCGTACCGCGGCGACATGATCAACTCGCTGGTGGCCGACGAAAGCGTCCGCGGCCACGACCCGTCGCGACTGGTGCGCGCCTACGCCAACGCCAGTGCCGCGATGAACCTGGTTCGCGCACTCACCGGCGCGGGCATGGCGGATCTGCACAAGGTGCACGATTGGAACCGAGAGTTCGTCGCGCAATCGCCTGCCGGTGCGCGCTACGAGGCGCTCGCGGGTGAGATCGACCGCGGGCTGCGGTTCATGGATGCCTGCGGCGTCTCCGACCCCAACCTGCACACCGCGCAGATCTTCGCCAGCCACGAAGCGCTCGTTCTCGACTACGAGCGGGCAATGCTGCGCCTGGACAACACCGACGATCACCCCAAGCTGTACGACCTGTCGGCTCACTTCCTGTGGATCGGCGACCGCACCCGCCAGCTCGATGGGGCACACATTGCCCTGGCCGAGCTGATCTCGAACCCGATCGGTCTCAAGATCGGGCCTACGACGACCCCCGAGATGGCCGTCGAGTACGTCGAGCGCCTCGACCCGACCAACAAGCCGGGCCGTCTGACGCTGATCTCACGCATGGGCAACGGCAAGGTCCGCGACATCCTGCCTGCCATCATCGAAAAGGTGCAGGCCACCGGACATCAGGTCATCTGGCAGTGCGACCCGATGCACGGAAACACCCACGAGGCGTCGACCGGATACAAGACGCGGCACTTCGATCGCATCGTCGACGAGGTGCAGGGCTTCTTCGAGGTACACAACGGTCTCGGTACGCATCCGGGCGGAATCCATGTCGAGCTGACCGGTGACGATGTCACCGAGTGCCTCGGCGGCGCACAGGACATCTCCGATCTGGACCTCGCCGGCCGCTACGAAACGGCCTGCGACCCGCGCCTGAACACGCAGCAGAGCATCGAACTGGCCTTCCTCGTAGCCGAGATGCTCCGCGACTGAATCGGTCGCTACATCCGGCTCAGGGCAGCGAGACGACCATCACCTCGGAGCCCGGTTCCACGTGGGAACCGGCTCCGGGGCTCTGGGTGATCACCAGCGAGCCGTCCGTGTCGACCACCTGACGGACGTCGATGGTCAGGCCGAGGGCTGCGAGCGTGGTGCGCGCCGAACCGACCGAACGCCCGAGCAGCGAGGGCACGGTGACGGCGTTGGACACCTCGAGCACGGCGGTGGTTCCCGATCTGACCGTCTGCCCGGCTTCCGGCGTCGTTCCGATTGCCTTGCCGCCGTCGGTCTCGTCGTCGAACGTCTCCCGAACCTCGCCTACGGTGATTCCCACCGATTCGAGCGTTGTGCGGGCCTGGTCGACGCTCTGGCCGCGTACGTCGGGAACCTCGACCGGCGGTGCGCCTTTGCTGCGCAGTACCGTCACCGAGCTTCCGGTGGTCAGAACGGTGCCCGGTGGTGGGTCCAGTGCTGCGACCCCGCCGATGGGAGCGGTGGTACTGAAGGCCTCGCCGCCGTCGACGGGAGTGAAGGTCCGGTCTCTCAGTTGCTGTTCCATATCGGCGACGGACGCGCTCGCGTCGATCGAGGGGACGCTCGGGCTACCCAGTGACACCAGCAGAAACACTGTGTCGCCCTTGGCGATTCGTGATCCGCCGGTGGGGTCGGTGCCGATGAGAAGGTCGGTGTCCACCGAATCGGAGTAGGTTCCGCGCACCGCCGCCTCCAGCCCAGCGGCCTCGACGGCGCTGGTGGCACCGGAGGTGTCGAGCCCGTCGACCATCGGGACGGCGGTGTAACGACCCGACCCCATCCACCAGCCGCCGAAGCCGACCAGCACGGCGAGGAGGGCGACGACGAGGAGCCAGATGACGATCGCTCGACGCGAGCGCTGTCGATCCGCCTCGAAGTCCGGGAAACGGTACTGCCCTCGGCCTGTCGCAGGTGGCTCGGCGGGCGGCGCATCGTCGTCTTCCGGGGCGTACTCGACACCGCGGGAGGTCGGTGACGTCACCACTCGGGTGTGCTGCACCCCGTGTTGCGGGGGCGGGGGCGGGGAATCCTGGACCACCTGGGTGCGAGCGGACGGCGCACGATCACCGGCCACCGTCGTCGGTGCTCCTGCGGCCGCGGAGCTCAGATGCTCGGCCGACCGCTTCGGCGCGGGTACTCGGTAGTCGGGCAGCGCCAGCGCCGACGCGGCCCCGCGCAGCGCACGCGCCATGTCGTCGGCGTTGCGATACCGGTGTTCCGGGGCGCGGACGGTCGCGTGCTGGACCACCTCGTCGAATTGCGGCGGAACGCCCGCGATGAAGGTGGAGGGAAGCGGTACGTCGTTGTCGATTCGCTGATAAGCGATGGACAGCGAGGTGTCGCCGGTGAACGGGGTGCGTCCGGTCAGCAGCTCGAAGAGCACGATCCCGACGCCGTAGACATCGCTGCTCGCGGACGCCGAGCCGGTGGTGACCTGTTCGGGAGACAGGTACGCGGCGGTGCCCAGAATCACACTGCTGGACGTGACCGTGGAGGCTGCGATGGCACGCACGAGTCCGAAATCGGCGATTTTCACGTCGCCGTCGTCGCTGATCAGAATGTTCTCGGGTTTGATGTCGCGGTGCACCAATCCTGCTCGGTGGGCGACCGCGAGCGCCTCGAGAACCGGCCGAACGACGGCGACTGCCGCGTGCGGTGGCATGGGGCCACGCTCACGCAGGAGCTCGCGGAGGGTTCCGCCCTCGACGAGTTCCATGACCAGGAAGGCGTGCTCGCCGTCCCGCCCGTGGTCGTACACGGCGACGAGGCCTGGATGGCTGAGCCTGGCCACGGCCCGTGCCTCGAACTCGAATCGCTGGACGAACTGCGGATCCTCGGCGAACTTCGGATCCATTATCTTCACCGCGACCGGGCGATCGAGCCTGGTGTCGAGGCCGCGATAGACCGTCGACATACCGCCCCGTGCGATCGGTCCGTCGATACGGTATCGACGATCGAGCATCGAACCCGGTCTCACCGAACCTCCTCTCGTCGTCCACTGCTCTGGCTGCTGTGCTGTCCGCTTCGGTACCGGACCTCTTCTGTGCGGAACTACGACGCCGATCGTATCGGTGTGTCGACCGGCCATCGGCGATCGTGTCGTGCTGTCCCTGTCGGGTCTGCCGTTTTTGAAGTCTGGACGCCGGACCCGTTAACGTTACCTGCGTGAGTGCCATTCCCTATGCCGACGACGTGCTCGATCCGTCGGTGTCTTTGCTGCAGTTCGCCGACGTCGCGAAGATCCTCGACGTTCCCAAGACCCGCGTCGAGCAGCTCGTTCGAGATCGCCAGCTGCTGGCTCTGAAGCGTTCGCGTGTGCCCGGCGTTCCCGAGCAATTCCTCGACGCGAGGACGGGCACCATCGTCAAGGGCCTGCCCGGCTTGTTGGCCGTGCTGCACGACGGCGGCTACGAGGACGAAGAGATCCTGCGGTGGCTGTTCACCGAAGACGAGAGCTTGCCCGGTGCGCCCGTGGCCGCACTGCACGGTGACCTGATGCGCGAAGTGATCAGGCGCGCACAGGCCATGGCCTTCTAGCGAACGGTCGCACGCTTGAAGCCGGTGACCGCGAACTGTGGAAGTGCGATTCGAGCTCGAGTCCACTGCGGCACCGTCGCCCGCTGGGAGAGCACTCGGTAGCCCTGCGATTCGACCTCGTCCAGAATCCGGCCGTAGAGGATCGACGCCGTACGCATCGACGGACGCACTCGCGGGTCGAGCATGTCGATACCGGCATCGGACGTGCGATAGATCGAGCGGGTGACGGCGATGAGGTGGGCGAGAGCTCGGGTGACCCGGGCATCGACGCTGCCGGTCGTGCGACACCACCGGAGCAGTTCTTCGTCGACTCCGAAGGCAGCCAGCTCGTCGGTGGGGAGATAGATTCGATCGCGATCGAGGTCCTCGCCCATGTCCCGAATGAAGTTCGTCAGCTGGAACGCCTCGCCCAGTGCTGCGGCAGAAGGCTCGGCCTCGGACCGTTCGACGACGGTTCCCAGGATCGGCAACATCTGCAGTCCGATGACCGCAGCGGAGCCGTACATGTACTCGCGCAGTTGCTCCATAGTTCGGTAGCGCGAGACGAACACATCGCTGCCCGGGATGTCCATGCGCATCGAGTGCATGAACGCGACGAAGTAGTCGTGCTGAATGTCGTACCGCAACACGGTGTCGCACAGTGCGCTCAGTACCTGGTCGGTCACGCTGTGCGGCAACGGCTTTCCGGCCAAGGCGTCGCGCACTCGGGATTCGATCGCGTCGAGCTCGACGATGCGGCGAGCATTGAGCTCGTCCGATCCGACGGCGATGTCGGTGCCTTCGAGGTCGACTATGTCGTCGACCATGCGGGCGAATCCGTACAGCGCGTGCACTGCAGCGCGCTTGTCTGTCGGCAGCAGGCGGGTGGCGAGGAAGTAGGTCTTACCGTGCTGGGCGTTGAGCTCGCGACAGATTCGGTACGCCTCGTGCAGCGCCGGATCGATGCCGTCCAGTTCCTTCATCGCGGGAGTCTCATGAGGTGGACTCGTCTCCGGATGGTTCGGGTGCGGTGTTCTTGGGCGCGTTCGGCACGGCACGGTGTTCCCTGGATCGGTCCGATCGTAAACGCAGCGGGTCGACGCGCGTCAACGCGAGGGCGGCAACCACGGCCGCGATGACGGCCAGTGCCACGTGCACGATGTTGTACAGGCCGATGGCACCGTCGGGTTGAAAGACGAGCATGAGCCATGTCGACAGACCGGTCAGGACCATGAGCGTCGTTCGAGACAGTGCGAAGCCGGCGGCGATCGCCAGCGGCCAGGAGTAGTACCAGGGCAGGGCAGCGGGGGAGAGAACGACCGTGGCGACGAGGGCGATCAGGATGCCCTTGACGGCGTTTCGCTCGGACTTGCGGCCCCACCACCAGGCCGCAGCGAGAATGACCACCAGGGCGATCGAGCACAGCAGCCGCATGACGTAGAGAACCGGGTCCAGACGAAGATCGAGGAACCAGGAGGTACCGACGGTCACCAGGTGCGCGAGAATCGTGGGCAGCGAAAGCCAGTTGATGATCTTCGCCGATCCCGAGAGCGCTGTCAGCCACCCGATTCCCACTCCGGCGACCAGCGAAGAGACCGCGAACACCGCAACGAAGACCGCGGCTCCGATACCCGCGGTCTTCGTGAACACCAGCACCGGCGAGGGCGGCGTTCGACCTTCGGCGCGGGCCTTGTCCCGTACGTGCAACATCCAGATCCAGACCAGGAAGGGCAGTGCCAGGCCCGCGGTCGCCTTGATCGCCACCGCGATCGCCACCAGCGCGATGCCGGCCACGTGGCGATGTTCGAGGGCCAACACGATGCCGGCCGTCATCAGGCCGACCATGAGCAACTCGTTGTGCACCCCGCCGATCAGGTGGATCAGGACCAAGGGGTTGAGAACCGCGAGCCACACAGCGGTGGTCGCGCGGCCGCCGAGGTGCTTGGCCAGCCGCGGAACCGCCCACATCATCAGCGCCAGACCGGGGAGCATGGTCAGGCGCAGGAGCATGGTCCCCGCGATGACGTTGTCGCCCGTCAACGTGGTGATACCGCGCCCGAGTAGCAGGAACAAGGGGCCGTAGGGGGCCGTCGTCGTGGTCCAGACATTGCTGACGTTGTCGAGCAGAACCCCCGGATTGGCAACGGGGCCAACGCCGTACGGATCGAAACCGTCACGGAGCAGGGCACCCTGAGCCAGGTAGGAGTAGGCGTCGCGGCTGAACATCGGTACCGACAGCAACAACGGTGCCGTCCATGCCGGAACGATCCACCTGAGCTCGCCGACCGTGGTGCGTCCGTGCAGGGTCGCTCGCCCGAGCCGGACCCAGGCGGTGATCATCAGCAGTACGCCGACCCAGACGATGATGGTCGACAGTACGAATCCGTGGCCGAATCGCAGCCACGACAGGTGCATCTCCTCGAGCAGCGGATCGCGTCGGCGCACGCTACCTGCGCCGAACCCGCCGAACGTGATGCAGACGGCCCCGACAACACCGAGGATTGCCGCTTTGCCCTCCGGGCTGCGCAGAAAGTTTCCCGTGGCGGTCATTCTCGACGGTCGTGGTGAGGTCGAGGACGCAGAGGCGTCGTCCGACGATCGATCCTCGGAGGTGGAGTGCGACGAAATCGAAGACATTGCCGCCTACTCCTCCTCTGCAACGAATTTGTTGTTCGCGATCTACATCTGAAGCCGATGCGTTTCGCCCGACGCCGAACGATCATGGTCGCAGCAATGAACGCGACCGGCAAACGATCGCGTTCAGCTTAGTTGGTCCGTGCAGTGAATCGAACGAAGCTACCGCCCCGAGCGTCCTGCCACCCGCTCGGCGGCGAGCTTTCCCGACACCAGAACCGTCGGAACGCCCACACCCGGCGTCGTACCGGAGCCGGCGAGAACCACGTTGTCGAGTCCGGCGACCATGTTCTTGCGTCGGAACGGCCCGGTCTGACGGAACACGTGAGCGGACGAGAACGGCGATCCTTCGATCATGCCCTTCTGCGCCCAGGTCTCGGGTGTGTCGATGTGGTCGAGAACGAATCCGTCCAGGACTCCCGCGTACCCGCGACCCTCCATCGTCGTCAGTATTTCGCGGAGATAGGGGTGCGCCAATTCCGCCCACGCCAGCGGGGCGCTGTCCAGATTGGGACACGGTGCCAATATCGACACCGGCTCACTGCGAACACCGCTGCGCACCACTTCGAGGTTCGGATCGCTCACCGAAGGCCGGGTGATGAGCAACGAGGGATCGGCCATCAACGATCCCTTGCCCGCCTTGGCGGTGATCCTCCGGAACGTCTCGGCCCATTCGTCGCCGAAGTCGATGGTGTGATGCGCGCGAGCGGGCCACTTGGCGGTCTGTTCGACGGGAACGGTTCCGTGCGCGACGACCGCCGACGGTGAGACGACGCCGTAGCCGTTGCGCCTGCCCTTCTTCGACACCGACGCCCGGTCCAGGAGTCGATCGACCACGGGCAGGTCGGCGGTGAGAACGAGTGCGTCGCAGGCGATTCGATGGCCGGTTGCGGTCAGCACGGAGTCGGCACGCCCGCGGTCGACGGTGATGTCGACGATCTCGGTGCCGAGGTCGAGTGTTCCGCCCGCGGTGACGAACGCGTCGGCCATGGCCCTGGCGATGGCCGCCATGCCGCCCTCGGGGAAGAAGACGCCGAGCGAGGTGTCCATGTGTGCGATGGCCCCGTAGACCGCCAGAGCCTTCTGCGGTGCCATGCCTGCGTAGAGCGCTTGAAAGGTGAAGACGCGGCGCAGCCGGGTGTCTTCGAGGAAGCTGTCGACACGCGGTCCGAGTCTGCCGAAGCCGCCCAGCTTGATCAGCGTGGCGGTGTCGCGAACGGCGGCCTTGGAACCCACGAGATCGAGCGGGGAATCGAAGTTCGAGTCGATGTACCGGTCGAACTCGGCATCGAAGATGTCGGCCAGCCACCGACGCAGGTTGCGGTATCCCTGCGCCTCGGCGGGCCCACAGGTCCGTTCGACCTCGGCCGCCATCGCCTCCGGGTCCGAGTAGACGTCGATCGACGTACCGTCGGCGTACCGCGTGTGATACGAGGGCGACAGCGCCCTGAGCCGGATCTGCGGCGTCGTCGACTCGAAATCGGCACCCACCGCGGCCAGTGCCTCCAGCACCAGGTTCGGCATGGTCAACACGCTTGCGCCGTTGTCGATGTCGTACAGATGCGAACCGTCGGTGTCGGACACCGGATACACCCCGACCCGGCCGCCCACGGTCTCGTCTCGTTCGACGATGGTGACCTTCTTGCCTGCTCCGAGTAGATGCAGACCGGCAGCCAATCCAGCCAATCCGGCTCCCACCACCACGACCCGGTCGGTGGGTCCGGCGACCGTGCGAATCGAAGACATGACGCTCACTTTCAGTACTGCCGCTTGATTGCGGCGGTTGCCATGGCGCGCAGATGCGCGGCGGCAGCCGGCTCGATCGAACTGTTGTCGAGGGTCGCCACCGCCCGAGCACCGAGCTCGTCGATCTGCCGTTCGACGGCGTCGACTGCTCCGAGTTCGACCAGAATCGAACGAATGTCGGCCACTGCCTCGGCATCGAGTTCGGTTCCGAGGCTGGCCCGGATCGTGGCTGCAAGATCGGGACGGTTCTCGTCGGCGTGCTTCAGCGCCGACGCGATGAGCACGGTGCGCTTGCCTTCGGTGATGTCGTCGCCCGATGGTTTGCCGGTCACCTCGGGATCGCCGAACACTCCGAGCAGGTCGTCCCGCAACTGGAACGCGATCCCGATATCGGCCCCGAAGCTGCGATAGGCGGCGATCAGGTCCTCGTCGGCATCCGCCAGAACTGCGCCGAGGTGCAGCGGTCGTTCCACCGTGTACGCGGCGGTCTTGAAGCGATTGACCCGCATGGCAGCCGCCACCCCCTCGTCCGTGCCTGCTTCGGCCTCGATGTCGAGGAGTTGACCACCCAGGACCTCGGTGCGCATGGCCGACCACACCGGCTGGACCCGGCATGCCGCGTCGTTGTCGATGCCCGATTCGCGGAGTAGATCGTCGGCCCAGCACAGGGCGAGATCACCGACGAGAATGGCCGCCGACTCGCCGAAGTGGTTCGAGGAGCCGGACCAGCCCGCGTCCCGATGCCGTTGGGCGAAGCCGACGTGCACGGTCGGAAAGCCTCGCCGTGTGCTGGACGAATCGATGATGTCGTCGTGGATCAGGGCACAGGCCTGAATCAGTTCGAGAGCCGAGCAGGCGCGAAGCACTGCGTCGGATCGCGGACCGGTGGGTTCGCCACCCGCACCGAGCCATGCCGTCCAGGCGAACGCGGGGCGCATGCGCTTGCCGCCGCGCAGCACGAACGCTTCGAGATCTGCCACGGCTGCGGGGTAGCCACCGCCGACGGTGTCGACGACCTCGCGGCGCGTGGCGAAGAACTCGGCGAGCTTCGCGTCCACGGCAGCACGCAGCGCCTCCGGTCCTATTGCATCGGTGGGGGTGTCGACGACGGGCGAAGACGAGTCTCCGGACAGGGCGATCCTCCAAGGTTGCTGTGTGTTGCGTGGGTACCGATCACCACAGTAATGGCCGCCGAACGACCGCACCGACGGGCAGCGAACATCTTTCGACAGGGATGCCCGACGGGTGTCGCCGGGCCGCAACCTATGATCTTCGGGTGAACGAAGAATCCGTCAGGGGGCGGTCCAGTCGAGGATTCGTGACGAGAACTCCGTCCATCGTCGACCGACTGCGGACGGAACCCGAGGCCAGAATCCCGTTCTCGGTGGAGTTCTCGCCCCCGCGCGATGCCGCGGCCGAGGCCAGATTGTGGCGCGCAGTTCGTGAGTTCGAGCAACTGCAACCGGCGTTCGTGTCGATGACGTACGGAGCCGGAGGCTCCACCCGCGATCGAACGGTGCGCGTCACCGGGCAGATCGCCGAGGAGACCACGCTGCTGCCGGTGGCGCATCTCACTGCTGTCTCGCACAGTGTCGACGAGTTGCGGTCGATGGTCGGGTCCTACGCCGACCGCGGCATCACCAACATCCTCGTGCTGCGTGGAGATCCGCCGGGAGATCCGCTCGGTGACTGGGAGAAGCATCCGGACGGAGTCGAGTATGCGGAGGAACTCGTTCGGTTGGTGCGCGATCTCGGTGACTTCCACGTCGGAGTGGCGTCGTTCCCCGAAGGACACCACCGCGCCGACGACCTCGAACAGGACACCAGGTGCCTGGTCGGCAAGCTCCGTGCTGGGGCCGAGTACTCGATCACCCAGATGTTCTTCGATGTGGACGATTATCTGCGTCTGCGCGATCGGGTGTCTGCGTACGATGCTGAGCAGGGTGCAAAGCCGATCATTCCCGAGATCATGCCCATCACCTCACTCCGGTCGGTTCGCCGGATGCTCGAGCTCTCGGGCACCACGCTGCCGTCCTCCCTGGACGAGAAGTTCACTCGCGCAGCCGGATCCGGGCCCGAGGAGGACCGCGCCGCCGTCCGAGAGGTGGGCATCGAACTCGCCACGAACATCGGCGAGCGGCTGATCTCCGAAGGTGCACCCGGATTGCACTTCATCACGTTGAACTTTGCCCGCGCCACCCGTGAGGTGTTGTGCAACCTGGGTCTCGCGCCCGCGCGGGTGTAGCCGCGTCAGCGTTGCGGTGAGGGCGACGGACGTGACTTCCACGTCAACGATCCTCGTCGCCTGCGAACGTGGGATTCCGCGACGAGTCCGGTGAAGGCGAGAATCGACACCGGATGCAGCGCAGCGTCTACCACGTCGTCGACGCCGAACCGCGGTCCCGATTCGCGTCGACGCGCGGCCATTCGAGACACGGTGCCCGCGAGGTATCCGGCCCAGCCGAGGCGACGCACCGATCCCGAAGCCGTGAGTGCCGCTATCGGCGGCACCAGGTAGATCGCGGCCGACGCCAGTGTTGCGGTGGCCGAACCGACCGGGCCGCCGAACTCGTTCCACAGCCACCGGCTGTACCCGGACCGCAGGTCGACAACCGACTGGTACATCCGGCAGCTGACGAACCCCGCTCCCGACACCACCACCGTCGACATGCGTTGCCGGCGCAGGGTGCGCGCCAGATCGAGATCCTCCGTTGGGCTGGCCGCGACGCAGCCGTGGCCCCCGATTGCGCGATACGCGGCGGCGTCGAATGCCATGAACTGACCACACGCTACTGCCATCGAGGGCAGCAGAATCGAGTTGGCCAACGGCACGGGAAGAGTGGACATCCAGGACCAGGCGAGCAGCGGTTGAACGAGTCGCTCGGCGACACTGCCGACCAGCTGTTCGGGCCACGGGCACAGCAGCGCCGCAGCGTGCTGTCGTAGCGTCCCCGCCGCGGCCGCCACGGCATCGGGCGCGAGTCGCACGTCGGCGTCGACGAACATGATCAGCGACGCCTGTGCGTCGCCTTCGTCGGCCAGTCTCGCCAGCTCGGCGCAGGCGGCGGCCTTGCCGGTCCAGCCGGCCGGGGGAGCGGCATCGGAGGTCACGACGCGAATTCTCGGGTCACCGGCGGCGGCCGTGCGGGCAGCCGACGCCGTTCCATCGCTCGAGTCGTCGTCGAGGACGATGACGTGCAGATCGGTGCACGATCGCTGACGGGTGAGATCGCCGATCAACAAGGGCAGTGTCGCTACCTCGTTGCGGGCGGGAATGCAGACGACGATGCGTTCTGCGATGTCCCGATCCGGAGTGCGCAAGCCGGGCGTGAAGCGCGCATTGAGCAGCGACACTGCGGCCGACGCCGTTGCCAGGACGGCAGCGGTAGCCGTCGTTCGTGCGAGGAGTCGGTAGGTCACACCGACGTTCTGTCGGTCGGACTGTCCGCCTCGGGTCCTCGCGGCTGCCGATTGCGCAGCGGTGGGTTGCGCGAGACCCAGGCCATGGCTCCGATGATGGCCGCGACGCCGACGGTCACACCACCGACGATGCCCGCCCAGCCGGCGAAGCTTCTGGTGTTGGGATCGGGGTAGTTGACCTCGGCGCGCACCGACGTCACTTCGCCTGCTGGCAACTTCCAGGAGATGGAGTTGTCGCTCTCGCGGGTGCCGTTCGTGGTTCCGATGCGGGCAGGGAATGCAATGGTGAACTGCACGTCCGAACCTTGAGCCGGAACCGAGGACAGGTCCGCGTTGCCCGCCAAGGTGACGGTGTCACCCGATCGCTGCAGCTCCAGCTGGAACGATCCGGCGGCGTTCTGGAAGATGGAGCCGAGCGTCTGCACATCGCCGAACGAGAGATCGTCGAAAATGGCCTGTGAGCCGACGTATCCGTCCTGGTTGTACGGCTCGACCCGCACCTTGTCCTCGATCGAGGACGGAACCACCAGCTCCGGGCCGGTATCGGAGTCCGAGGTCGGCACGCTGGCCGCCACGATCTGGCCCGCCACCCGGTCGTTCGCCGACACCCCCATCGTGACCTGTACCCGCAGGCACCCAGCCAGCAGCGGCGCGACCAGCAGCGCCAGTGCGACCACCGAGAGAATTCTGCGGCGATGGGTTCGGTGAGATGTTCGCGATGTCGACTGCACAGCGACATCGTGCCAGGGCATCGAGCCGATGTCAGTCGGCAGGGGTTGTCAGCGAGGCGTGTCGGTACCGAGACCGGAGACTGCTGCGCGCGATCGTGGGCGACGCTCGCGGCCACCGATCCACACCAGCGGTACGCCGACCGCGCCCATCACCAGGAACCCGTACACCGCCGAGAATCGAAGTTCCGGACCGTCGAGGAATACGGCATGCGCGAGCGCCGACCCCAGCCACGTCCACAGGAACAGCCCGATCGGTACTGCATCGTCGAGCGGTTGCAGCCGGGTGTCGGACGGGCGAACGCCTCCGATGGCACGGTCGAGCGACTCCACGACTGCCGCCATCAGCGTCGCCACCACGAGCCAGCCGAGGTAGTTGGTCAGCGGGATGGACGGCACCCCTGGCAGGCCGACGGCACCGGCCGTCCACGTCCATTGGCCGTCGGTGACCATCTGCGGATCGAGATAGAGGTCCCAGCCGACCATGCCCACCGCTACCGCCGCGATCCGGAGGCCGGCGGCGCGGACCTGTGTCGTGTCGAGACGGCGAACGACGTAGGTCACCGCGCACCAGATCGGGTAGAAACCGGCCGTCCAGGCCAGCGGGACCACCACGGGCACCTCGAACAGACTGGGACCCAAGCGATTCTGTGCGTAGAAGTATTCGCCGAAAGGGATGCCGGTGGCGGTGCCCACCAGTTCGGAGGCGAAACCGGTGCCTGCCGTCACGAGGACCAGAACGGTTGCCCACACCGCACCTCGGTGCAGCACGGCATGCAGGATCGATGCGAGTGCCAGCAACGCGACCACAGCAACCGTCACCGCGTCTCGGGTCGAGCCCGACACCAGTGGGTACACGATCTGGCAGCCGACAGCAGCGACCGCCACGACGATCGGTGCGATCCTCATACTCGCCTCCTCCGGAAGAACTCGCGACGGCGTCCGGCGCGGGCGTCGGCGATCGCGATTCGTGCGGCCGACCGACCACTGGCTGCGGTCACCCCGCCACCGGGATGGGTGGATGCGCCGGTGAGATACAGCCCGTCCGCGCCCGGGACTCGATGACCCGCCAGTTGTGGGTGCGGCCGCCACATCATCATCTGGTCGAGTGACATGTCCAGGTGCATGATGTTGCCTCCGATCAGCCCGAGTTCACGCTCGATATCGGGCGGAGACTGGACGTGTCGATCCAGCACTGCACCGGCGAACCCGGGTGCGTACCGATCCATTTCGGCCACGATCCGGTCCGCCTCGAACTCGGCCAACGAGCGTTCGCCCGGAACGTCCGAACGCCATTTTCTGCCGTCGGCGAGAGTGTGCGGATGCCACTGCGACCACAGCGAGATCTGATGCTGTCCCGGCGGCGCGATGGTGGGGTCGATGGCACTGAACGACATTCCCAGCACGGCCGGAGTCGGCGGTAGATCACCGGCGAGTGCATGGCCGTGCGCGAGGCGCAGCTGGCTGCGATCGCGCACCAGCAGTGCAAGGCCGTGGGTGCCGTCCTCGATTCGGTCGGCACTGGGATACACCGGAAGGGCGTCGGTGGCCAACCGGACCGCAGTACCGAGTCCCGGACCCACCCGAATCGTGCTGCGCCACCGAGCGATCTGCGCCGCGTCGTGCCCACCGTAGGCGAGCAGGTCGAGCGTGGTCAGGATGTGACAACCGGCAACGACCACACGGCTTGCGATCTCCCGACCCGACACGGTCGTGGTGGTCCAGCCGTGCGGCCGGCGTACGAGCGAGGTCACGGCGTCGCCGAGAGTGAGTTCGGCCCCGTCCCGCTGCAACCGGGCGATCATCGCCTCGGTCAGCGCACCACTGCCACCGACGGCGCGGCCGGGCGGAAGGGTGTGCATGAGAGCGGCGAAACCGACCATCGGGGCGGTACCCGGCTCGGACATCGGCGGCCCCGACTGAGCACCGAACCATGCCAGCGCGGCCTTGAGGCGTTCGCTCGAGAACATCTCGTCCAGCAACGAATCGCCGGTGGCGAGAAATTCGCGGGAGAGCATGCTGCCCCCGTCCGGAGCCCCGAGACCCCAGAAGGAACGGAGTAGCTTCGCCCCGGTCGGCGGCCCGCCGAACGCGCGCATGGTTCGTTCGCTACGGGGACCCCAGACCGAGACGAACGTGCGGTAGGCGCGGGCGTCCGCGGCCCCGCACGCGGCGGCGATGGAGTCGCAGGTGCGATCGAGATCGCGATGGAAGACGAGGGCGCGCTCGTCGGTGTCGACGGCTCCCGGTGCGAACGCCCAGGGATCGCAGTCGATGTAGCGCAGGCCGAACTGTGCGAGGTCGAGCTCCTCGACGATGCCGGTGTGGCGAATCATGATGTGTGCCGACGAACCGCGATCCACTCGATGTCCGGGAAAGCGCTCCACGGTGGATACTGCGCCACCGGCAATGGTGTCGCGTTCGAGAACCTCGACAGACCACCCGGCATCGGTCAGGTAGCAGGCAGAGGTCAGGGCATTGTGGCCGGAGCCCACCACCACAGCGTCGATCACATCTTTCAGGCTACTGGCCCGTCCAGCGGCAACCGGCGACCCAGGACGGCGAAGGGCCGTCGATCGCCCGCGAACCTGAAGTCCCGCAGCACGTCCTCAAAGCCCAGCCGCCGATAGAGCCGCCAGGCTCGATTGTCCTCTCGCGCCACCTCGGGTGTGGACAACATCACGTTGTCCGCGCTGACACCGTCGAGCAACCGACGGCACAGTTGCCCGCCGAGGCCATATCCCTGAGCGCTCGGGAGGACGTGGAGCTCGGTCAGCTCGAAGTAGTTCCCCAACGCGTTCTCGACGCTGTGCGGAGGGTGCCCCGAGCGGCGCAATCCGTCACGAACCTGTTGATGCCACCACTGATGGGGTGCACCGTGGTAGCCGTAGGCAACTGCGACCAGTGAATCGGGCTGGTTCGGGTCGGAGTTCGGGAGCAGCGCTCCCACCGCTCGCCAACCCGGACGATGCAGATGTTCGCTCCACATCGGTGCCCGGCTCTGCTCGGTTCCGCGTGGGTAACCCATGGCTTCGACGTAGATCGACAGTGCTTCGAGCAGCCGCGGGCGGAATTCCGGGGGCGTCAGATCGACCAGGTACGGCGTTGTCCGCGCATCGGTGACGACTGTCCTCAACCTTTCTTCGGAAACTTGTCGGTGGGCACAGCTATATTGAAAAGCGTCGAACGGGTGTTCGATGATCGGGGCCGAGTGCGCCGGTGGTTTCGACTCGAATCAGGGGGTCGAATACTCCGGAGTTCGACTGTAAGGCTTCGTCACGGTTCCGGGCGCGTCAGGTACGCACCGGAGATTCGAACTGGAGGTGTTCGAGTATGACGATCACGAAGGCATTCGATGCCGGCGTGCGGTCGCCGGTGCCGCGTCAGGCCCGGGTTCTGCTCGGTCGGGCCGATGCTCTGTTGTCCGAGTCCATCGGGGAGAGCGATGCGGGTGATCGGTTTCTCGGAAGCTACGCCGCGGCGCTCAAAGGAGCGGCGGCAGTACTGGCGTCGTTGCCGAACTCGATCGGTGCCCGCCCGCGCTCGCGCAACGCGTGGGTGCTGATGGCGAAGGCAGCACCCGAACTCGCGGTCTGGTCGGATTACTTCGCATCGTTCTCGGCCACCCGCGCCGCGGTCGAAGCGGGCGCATCGAGCACGATCGCCGATCTCGATGCCGACGATTTCTATCGGCACGTGAGTCGTTTCTTGAACTCGGTCGACGATCGACTCGGCGGTCAGTCGCGGTTCGCCTCCGTCGATCCGATGGCCACACCGTTGTCGGCGTAGCTCACCGAGCTGGTCGACGGGTGTGAACTGCCACGTCACACGGTGTTCGACGGCAGTTTCCGGGACGCCCGTCTCGAAAACTTCGGCGTTTCTCAGGAACACATCGTGCGAGTAGGTGGTAAGCAGCGGATTCAGCTCGTATCATCGTCACTAGGTAGCCGCCAAGGTCAGCTTCCCGTCGTTTCGCAACAGAAACGACCTTCAATATCAGTGCAGGGGGAGGTACCGTGCCACTCTCCGAGCACGAGCAGCGCATGCTCGATCAGATCGAGAGCGCTCTCTACGCCGAGGATCCCAAGTTCGCGTCTCATGTGAGGGGCGGCCGCGTTCGCGCGGCGTCGAGCAGGAGGCGCTTTCAGGCTGCCGCGCTGTTCGTCGTGGGACTCGTGTTGCTCGTCGCCGGTGTTGCTTTGTCGACGAACAGCTTGGCTTTTCTCGTCGTCAGTCTCATCGGCTTTTTGTTCATGTTCGGTGCCGGGGCACTGTTCCTGTTCGGCGGCTCCAAGAAGGGAGCCGCAGCGGCGCCGGACGAAGGTGGCACAACCAACAGTGCTGCCGAGGCCTCCGGTCGTGGTTCCGGACAGAAGTCGAAGGGTGGCCGCAAAGGCGGCAGCTTCACCTCTCGCATGGAAGACCGGTTCCGTAAGAGGTTCGAGCAGGACTGAGTCGTCCGGGTTCCGAACAACCCGCCCGAGATCGGTTCGCTCCCACAACTTCACACGTCACGCACAGCAGCACCTCACCTTCGGGTGGGGTGCTGTTGTCGTTTCCGCCGTGATCGGACCACGTGCCGCGGCCGCCTCGGCCGAGCCGACGTTGGACGCCCGGTGTGGATGGTCGTAGCCGGGCGCATGTCGGGCCGCCTCCCCACTTCGCCCCACGGTCAGCAAAAGTCCCCACTTTTCCCCACCTGAGCCCCACTGGGTGCTTAGAGGCGACGCTTCTCCGCCGCCCGGTGGTGTGAAAAGCCTGGTCATGCCTCTGGGCCGGAGGAGTCTGGGTGCCCGGCGTCGGATCGTGGCGACTCTCCATGATCGGGTGCTGACCGGTAATTCCAGCAGTCTTGCTGTAGCTGAGCTGCGGAAATGTGTAATTGTCCAAAGTTTTCACGCTGCGAATGGTTCGAAGTGGGGGAGAGTGGGGTAAAGTGGTCCGCAGCGGAGAGTCGAGGCTGGAGGTGGCGAGTGTTTCTCGGTACCTACACGCCGAAGCTCGACGACAAGGGTCGACTGACGTTGCCGGCCAAGTTTCGGGACGCGCTTGCAGGAGGTGTCATGGTGAGCAAGGGGCAGGATTTCAGCCTCGCGGTCTACACCGCGGCAGACTTCGCGGAGCGGTCTCGGAAGCTGACGGCGGCGTCTCGTGCCAACCCGAAAGCCCGCGCCTACGTTCGTCAGTTCTTTTCGGGAACTGACGAGCAGCGGCCGGACGGACAGGGGCGCATCACCATCAGCCCAGAGCACCGTCGCTACGCGGGACTCGAACGTAACTGCGTCGTGATCGGTTCGATGGATTTCATCGAAATCTGGAACGACGAAGCATGGGCCCGTTACTCCGCTGAAAACGAACAGGACTTCTCCGACGCATTCGACGAATCCCTCGGAGGAATCTTGTAACCCGCCCAGGTCGCCTGCGAGTGCAGCGAGGCCTCTGCCCGATCAGAACCCTGACGTTCTTCCCCAACGCCAGGTTTCGCAGATCAGGACCCTGACGTTCTTCCCCAACGCCAGGTTCCTTATCGGACAGGGACCTCGAAGCATTCGCACCGGCGTCCGTGGGCAACCCGCACGGCCCGGACCCGGGCGAGACGTACGTACGCACGACCGGGAGGAACCATGACGGAGGGCGACGGGCAGGACGAGAGCGCATCGTCCGCAGACCGACCCGATCGTCGATCCGCAGGTCCGCTGCACGTGCCGGTTCGACTCGGCCGCGCCGACGAATTACTCGGCCCCGCACTCGATTCCGCAGACGGCACCCGCGTCATGATCGACGCGACCCTGGGACTCGGCGGTCATGCCGAACACTTCCTGCGAACCTATCCACACCTGCACCTCATCGGACTCGATCGCGATCCCGATGCACTTCGACTCGCCGGATCCCGGTTGGCCCCGTTCGCCGATCGAATCACGTTGGTACACACAACGTACGACGGTATCGCCGAGGCGCTCGACCAAGCCGGCTTGCCGGCACTCGATTCCGTGCACGCCATTCTGTTCGATCTCGGAGTGTCGTCGATGCAGCTGGACGAGTCCGATCGCGGGTTCGCCTACTCCGTCGATGCGCCACTGGACATGCGGATGAATCCGACGGTGGGCATCACTGCTGCCGACGTGCTCAATACCTACTCGCACGGTGACATCGCGCGGGTGCTCAGCACCTACGGCGAGGAGCGGTTCGCCGGCAAGATCGCCTCCGCTGTTCTGCGACGACGTGAGCACACGCCGTTCACCACGAGTGGTCCGTTGGTCGAGCTGCTCTACGCCGCAATCCCGGCCGCGACGCGGCGCACCGGTGGACACCCGGCCAAGCGCACGTTTCAGGCCCTGCGTATCGAGGTCAACGGCGAGCTGGACTCGCTGAAGTCTGCGGTGCCCGCCGGGCTCGAGGCCTTGGCTGTGGGGGGCCGGGTGGTCTTCATGTCGTATCAGTCGCTCGAAGACCGAGTCGTCAAGCAGGAGTTGGCCCCTCGGATCAAGTCCCGTAGCCCCGAGGGGCTGCCGGTCGAGCTTCCCGGAATGGGTCCGGAGTTTCGGCTCCTGACCAGAGGTGCCGAGCGTGCCTCGGATGAAGAAATCGACGTCAACCCACGCTCGGCTCCGGTGAGATTGCGCGCCGCCGAACGGATTGCAAGGAGAGCGGAATGACGGTTCCAGGCACAACCGTTGGAACACAACGCAATCGGGTTCCCCTGGTACGCCCTGAACGAACGGGTAAGGGCGGTGGACGATCCGGTGCCGCTCTTCGTGCGTACGAGCGCAGGCAGCAGCGCGCCTCGATTCACACGTCGGACTCCGCTCGTGGTTCCGGCACTCGTCGGTCGATCGACGGAGGCGCTATCGCTGCGCGAATTCCGTTCGTCGCCTTGATCATCGGCTTGCTCGCCCTCGGGCTCGGTTTGACGCTGTTGCTCACCACACGGTCTGCAGGCGACTCCTACGACCTCAGCGCCGCCAAGGCCGTCAACACCGAGCTTGCCCAGCAACGGGCCTCGCTGCAGAAGGACGTCGAGTTGGCGGAATCCGCGCCCGAGTTGGCACGTAAAGCCGCCGAGCTCGGAATGGTTCCGGCCAAGAATCCTGCGCGCTTGATCGTCGCGCCCGACGGTGGCGTGCAGGTCGTGGGTACCCCGGCTCCGGCCGACGGTGCGCCGGTTGCTCCGCTCGATCCGGTGGCTCCCGCCGCTGCAGGCGAGGGCACCGTCCCCACAGCGGGATCACAGTCGCAGCAACAGACACCGCGCAGCGCGTCGCAGCCCAACCGGACCTCGGGCACGGTCGATACTCGTGCCGCCACGCCGAGTGCAAGCAATGGCGCTGGAAACGTAGCTCTTCCTGAACAATTCATTCCCATGAGCATCCCCTCGCTCGAGACACCGTCGGCCGAAGCACCGTCGTCCGCTACCGCTGTGGCTCCGGCCACCGAAGAAGCCGCGGGTGACGGGCAGTGACCAGGCCTACGCCTGCTCCGAGTCGACGGCCACCGAGCCGAAAGCGTCTCGACTCGTCCACCTTTCGGTTCCGTCACGGAACCGGCAGAATTCTGATGTACGTGGCGCTGGCCGTCGCGGCAGCGCAATTGCTGTGGATTCAGGGTTTCGACGGTCCGAGACTGTCGGCCGAGTCGGCGTCGCAGCGCACCACCACAGTTGTCGATCCCGCGATCCGCGGGTCGATTCTCGATCGCAACGGCAATCCGATCGCCTTCACGATGGAGGCGAAAGCGCTGACGTTCCAGCCGGTTCGGGTTCGTAAGGAACTCGACGAGGCGAGGGCGAAAGATCCCACTGCGCCGGAGACCGAGCAGTACCTCGAGGACATCGCCGCGCGCATCCACAACGATCTCGGCGACGTGATTAGCGAGAAGGATCTGCTCGCGAAACTGAAGAGCAACGACGAATTCACCTACCTGGCACGGGGTGTGGACGCCTCCGTGGCGTCGAAGATCAGTGCGGATTTCAAGCAGGTCGGGCTGGAGCGTCAGGACATTCGGGAGTATCCGGGCGGATCTCTGGCCGCCAACATCGTCGGTGCCACCGGTTGGGACGGACACGGTCTGCTCGGCCTGGAGGATTCGCTCGACGCGACTTTGGCCGGAACCGACGGTTCGCAGACCTACGACCGTGGGTCCGACGGTGCCGTCATTCCCGGTAGCTGGCGCGACAAGCAGCCTGCAGTCAACGGTTCCAGCGTCGAACTGACCATCGATGCAGACCTTCAGTACTACGTGCAGCAGCAGGTGCAGTTGGCGAAGGACCTGTCCGGAGCCAAGAATGCGTCTGCCTACGTGCAGGATTCACGCACCGGTGAAGTGCTGGCGATGTCGAACGACAACACCTTCAATGCCGGGATCGGTGTCGGTAACAACGAGCGCACCAAGGAGATGGGCAATCTACCCGTCACCACCCCGTTCGAGCCGGGTTCGGTGAACAAGATCATCACGGCGGCTGCGGCCATCGAATACGGACTCACCACCCCGGACGAGGTGTTGCAGGTTCCGGGCAGCATCTTCATGTCCGGTGTGTCGGTCAAGGATGCGTGGGACCACGGTGTCGCGCCGTACACCACGACCGGTGTGTTCGGTAAGTCCTCCAACGTCGGCACGCTGATGCTGGCGCAACGCGTCGGCGAGGACCGATACGCCGACATGCTCAGCAGGTTCGGCCTCGGCCAACGCAGTGATGTCGGTCTGCCCAACGAGAGCGCCGGAAGCGTGCCCAGTCGGGATCAATGGTCGGGCGGCACGTTCGCCAACCTTCCCATCGGTCAGGGCCTGTCGATGACGCTGCTGCAGATGACCGGGATGTACCAGGCGATTGCCAACGACGGCGTGCGCATCCCCCCACGCATCGTCGAGGCGACGGTGGACGCGAACGGTCAGCGGACCGAGACCCAGCGGCCGGACGGGGTGTACGTCGTCAGCCCCGATACCGCGAAGACGGTTCGCAACATGTTCCGTTCCGTCACCCAGGACGACACGGGTAACCAGCGCGGGACGGGAGTGGCAGCAGGCGTCGAGGGCTACCAGATCAGTGGTAAGACCGGTACGGCGCAGCAGGTCGATCCGGAATGCAAGTGCTACTCCAACTCGAACTACTGGATCACGTTCGCGGGTATCGCACCCGCCGACGATCCTCGCTACGTGATCGGCATCATGCTCGACGCCCCGACACGCAGCGCCGACGGCTCGGGCGGTCAGTCGGCAGCCCCTCTGTTCCACAACATCGCCAGCTGGATGCTGCAGCGGGACAGCGTGCCCATGTCGGCAGACCCCGGACCCAAGCTGGTTCTGCAGGCAGACTGAGTTCCGAACCCGCCGGTTCTTCGAGTCGGGGCGGCAACATCGCGATCCCGGTCGCCGGTAATCTGACACATCGGTTCGGGCGCGTTCGTTCGGCCGCCGCCGCGGCGTGATCGAGCCGGGGCAGGCGCGCGCCCTGCAGTAGAGAGGAAGGGAGCAGGAGTGACTGTCTCAGCGGATTCACAACCGGCTCCGGGTTCACGTCCGGCGCATCCACCGCACACCGAGGTGTCCGAGGTGGCGTCCGCGGCCGGAGCCACGATCGGTGCCGGGGACCCCGCAGGCGTGCGTGTGACCGGCATCGACCTGCGAGCACAGTCCGTCCTGTCCGGCGATCTCTTCGCCGCGTTGCCCGGTTCGTCTCGCCACGGAGCCGAATTCGCAGCGGACGCGGTCGGTCGCGGTGCCGTGGCGGTTCTCACCGACCCCGCCGGACTAGACATCGTGGTGCGCGCCCTCGCCGGCGTCGACCGACAGGTTCCGGTGCTCGTGCACGACCGCCCGCGTCAGGTGTTGGGTGCGGTGTCCGCGCTGATCTACGGCAATCCCTCTTCGAAGATGACCGTCGTCGGGATCACCGGTACATCGGGAAAGACGACGACGTCGTATCTGGTCGAAGCAGGCCTGACGGCCGCCGGTCGTCGGTGCGGGTTGATCGGCACCATCGAGACACGCGTCGCAGGTCGATATGTACCGAGCGCACTCACCACGCCCGAGGCACCACAGTTGCACGCGCTCTTCGCGGTGATGGTGGAGGAGGGCGTCGACACAGTGGTGATGGAAGTGTCCTCGCACGCGTTGTCTCTGGGCCGAGTCGACGGAACCCGCTTCGCGGTCGGAGCGTTCACCAATCTTTCTCAGGACCATCTCGATTTCCACGACTCGCTCGAGGATTACTTTCTGGCCAAGAGTCGGCTGTTCGCGGCCGACTCTGCTGTCCGCGCCGACACCGCGGTCGTCTGTGTCGACGATGCGTGGGGTGTGCGGATGGCAGATATCGCCCGCGCTGCCGGTTCGACGGTGGTGACCGCATCGACCGGTGACGACTCGCAATGGACGGTGTCGGACTGGGCCAAGCACGACGACGGGACGCAGTCGTTCGTCGTCGCGGATCCGAACGGTCTGTCGGTGCCGGTCTCGGTCCGACTGCCGGGTCGCTACAACGTGGCCAATGCCGTGCTCGCGCTGGCGACCTGCGCGGCGGCCGGTGTGGACGCGCCGACAGCGGCGGCGGGGCTCGCGACGGTCGATGTGCCGGGACGCGTACAGCGCATCGATCGAGGTCAGAACTTCCTGGCCGTGGTGGACTACGCGCACAAGCCCGCGGCCGTCGAGGCCGTGCTGGCGACGTTGCGTGAATCCTCCCGTGGCCGGATCGCGGTGGTGCTCGGGGCGGGCGGAGACCGCGACACTGCCAAGCGCCCGCTGATGGGTGCAGCCGGGGCTCGGGGAGCCGATCTCCTCGTGGTGACCGACGACAACCCGCGCAGCGAGGACCCGGCCGCCATTCGGCGGGCCGTGGAAGACGGAGCGCTGTCGGTGCCGGACGATGTTCGTGGTGAAGTGAGAAATGTGGCAGGCCGCGCGGCGGCGATCGAACAGGCCGTGGTGTGGGCGCGCGAAGGGGACGTTGTGTTGATCGCAGGAAAAGGGCACGAGACAGGCCAGGAGATCGCAGGGGTGAAACACCCGTTCGACGACAGAGTGGTACTCGCCTCGGCTATCGACGCGCGGTTGGTCGGCACGAGCGCGGGCGCACGGTGATTCCGCTGACGATGGGCCGTATTGCCGAGATCGTCGGAGGCACACTGCACGACGTGTCGGATCCGACCGTCGTGGTGCCGGGGCCGGTGGAGTTCGATTCCCGCAAGGTGACCCCCGGCAGTATCTTCCTCGCCCTCCCCGGAGCCAAGGTGGACGGGCACGACCACGCCGCCGACGCGGTCGCCGCAGGTGCGGCGCTGGTGTTGGCCGCGCGTCCGGTGGGCGTACCGGCCGTGGTCGTCAGTCCGGTCCCGCACGACAGTCGTGCGATGGCGCTCGAGAACGACCCGGACGGTTCCGGTTCGGCCGTGTTGACCGCACTCGGAGCTCTGGCCCGGGCCTCGGTGCTCGAGTTGACCGCCGAGCACGGCCTGACCGTCGTCGGCGTGACGGGATCGTCGGGAAAGACCTCCACCAAGGATCTGATCTCCGCGGTACTCGAACCGCTCGGCTCGGTGGTGGCCCCGCCCGGATCGTTCAACAACGAACTCGGCCACCCGTGGACGGCTCTGCGGGCCGACGCCGATACCGACTTCCTGTGTCTCGAATTGTCGGCCAGGGGAATCGGCCACATCGCCGAGCTCGCCGAGCTCGCGCCTCCGCGGATCGGGGTGGTGCTCAATGTGGGCACGGCGCACCTGGGCGAGTTCGGGTCGCGTGCCGCCATCGCGTTGGCAAAGGGTGAACTCGTCGAAGCGCTGCCCGGTGCCGCCGACGGAGGAGTGGCGATTCTCAACATCGACGATCGTCTGGTTGCCGAGATGGCAACGCGCACAACGGCATCCGTCATCACGGTAGGGCGCAGCGCCGATGCGGACGTCAGGGCGGTCGACGTGCAGGTCGATACCGACGCTCGCGCGTCGTTCACGCTCGAATGCGCGTCGGGCACGGTAGCGATCACCCTCGCGGTGCATGGTGAGCATCAGGTCGGCAACGCGCTCGCGGCAGCGGCCGTCGCGCTCGAATGCGGAGCAACGTTGGCGCAGGTGGCCGACGCATTGTCGACCGCTGCTCCGACGTCCATCAGGCGGATGGACGTGCGTACTCGTGCCGACGGGGTCACGGTGGTCAACGATTCCTACAACGCCAATCCCGATTCGATGCGCGCCGCACTCAAGGCCCTGGTGTCGATGTCGCGCCGTGACGACGGGCCCAAGCGTCGCAGCTGGGCGGTTCTCGGAGAGATGGGCGAACTGGGTGCCGACTCGGTGGTCGAGCACGACGCGATCGGCAGGCTGGCCGTACGACTCGATGTCGATCGGTTGATCATCGTCGACTCGGGACGTCCCACTCGAGCACTGCATCAAGGTGCGGTCATGGAAGGTTCGTGGGGCGAGGAGTCGATGCTCGTACCCGACCGCGAGTCGGCGATCGCGGTGCTCCTCGACGAGGTGCGTCCCGGCGACATCGTTCTGGTGAAGGCGTCACAGTCCGGGGCCATGTGGACAGTTGCCGACGCCGTCCTGGCCGAGTCGAACGCCGTCGCGGAGGGCGAGCAGTGAGGCAGATCCTGTTCGCCGGCGGCATCGCGCTCGCCGTCGCAATTCTGCTGACCCCGATACTGATCAAGACCTTCTCGAAACAGGGCTTCGGTCAAGAGATTCGTGTGGAAGGTCCGGCGAGTCACCAGTCCAAACGTGGTACGCCCACGATGGGCGGCGTGGCGATTCTGGTCGGAATCTGGGCCGGTTACTGGGGCTCTCACCTGATCGGGATCGGGTACGACGCCGACGGTCCGTCGGCCTCTGCTCTGCTGGTCCTCGGACTGACGACGGTGCTCGGGCTCGTCGGTTTCCTCGACGACTTCATCAAGATCCGCAAGCAGCGCAACCTGGGCCTGAACGCCACCGGCAAGTACGTCGGTCAGATAACGGCGGCCGTGCTGTTCGCGATTCTGGTACTGCAGTTCCGCAGCGACAGCGGTCTCACTCCCGGCAGTACTCAACTTTCCTACGTCCGAGACATCGCCACCTGGTCGATGTCCGCTGTCGTGTTCGTGTTCTTCGTCTGCCTACTGGTGATCGCGTGGTCCAATTCGGTCAACCTCACCGACGGCCTCGACGGCCTTGCCGCCGGGTCGATGACGTTGGTGCTCGGTGCCTACACCGTCATCACGTTCTGGCAGTATCGCCAAGCCTGTGCAGGCCCTGCCGGGCCTGCCCCCGGATGCTACGACGTACGAGACCCCCTCGACCTGGCTCTGGTCTGCGCCTCCGCTGCGGGCGCATGCATCGGTTTCCTGTGGTGGAACGCGGCGCCGGCCAAGATCTTCATGGGTGACACCGGATCTCTCGCCCTCGGCGGCCTGATCGCAGGTCTGTCGGTGGTCACCAAGACCGAACTGATCATGGTCGTCATCGGGGCGCTGTTCGTCGCCGAGGCTGCATCGGTCGTCATTCAGGTCGCGGTGTTCCGCTCCAGTCGCCGACGGGTGTTCCGCATGGCCCCGTTCCATCATCACTTCGAGTTGGCGGGATGGGCCGAGACGACGGTGATCATCCGGTTCTGGTTGCTGGCCGCCATCGCGTCGGCCGTCGGACTCGCCCTGTTCTACAGCGAATACCTCGCTGCCGTCGGCGGATAGGGCATGAACGAATCTTCGCATGACCTGACGTGGTTGCGCGGTAAGTCGGTGCTGGTGACCGGTGCCCGCGTGTCCGGCCTCGCCGTGGTGCGCCCATTGCTGGATCTCGGGGCCGTCGTCACCGTCACCGACTCCGATCGCGGTGCGCTCGACGGGGCACCGAGCATCGGTGTCGCGGTGGTGCTGCAGGACGACCTGCTCGGCAATCCCGCGGCGCTGGCAGCGTTTTCGCTCGTCGTCACCAGTCCCGGCTTCCGTCCCGATTCTCCGGTGTTGGCCGCTGCCGCAGAACAGAGCATTCCGGTGTGGGGCGATGTCGAATTGTCCTGGCACGTGGACCGGGCCGAGCTGTACGGCCCCAGAACTCGCTGGCTGGTGGTGACCGGAACCAACGGGAAGACGACCACCACCTCGATGCTGGCGTCGATTCTGGAGGCGGCCGCGATCGAGTCGGTGGCCTGCGGAAACATCGGACTCCCCATCGCCGACGCGTTGCGTCGCACCCCACATCCGAGTGTTCTCGCCGTGGAACTGTCGTCGTTCCAGTTGTTCTGGGCTCCGTCGGTGCATCCGGCGGGCGGGGTGGTGCTCAACATCGCCGAGGATCACCTCGATTGGCACGGCGGCATGGACGGGTATGTCCACGCCAAGGCTCGAGCGCTGTCCGGTGATGTCGCTGTCGTCGGGCTCGACGATGAGCGAGCGGCGAGTCTGGCCGCGGGCTCGCCTGCGGTCGACGTCGTCGGTTTCCGGTTGGGTGAACCCGCCTCGGGCGAGCTGGGAGTGCGGTCGGGCGTACTCGTGGACAACGCCTTCGGTGAGAACGTCGAACTTCTCGCAGCCGAGGACGTCGAGCCGAGTGGACCCTCCGGCATTCTCGATGCGCTGGCGGCCGCCGCGCTGGCTCGCTCGATAGGGGTGCAGGCAGATGCGGTTCGTACCGGTCTGCAGAGCTATCGGGTGGGACCGCATCGCGCGGCGGTGGTGCGCGAGCTCGGCGGAGTGACGTTCATCGACGATTCGAAGGCGACGAATCCGCATGCCGCTCGTTCGTCGATCCTGGCCCACGAGAGCGTCGTATGGATCGCGGGAGGGTTGCTCAAGGGTGCCGTGATCGACGATCTGGTCGTGGAGATCGCCGATCGACTCGTTGCTGCGGTGGTGCTCGGCCGCGATGGGATGCAGATCGCACAGGCTTTGGCGCGACACGCGCCCGATGTTCCGGTCGTCAGGCTCCCTTCGGGAGACGATGCTGGTGTGACTCATGGTGCTGAAGATGCTGATGCGGTGATGCGGGCGGTGGTTGCCCATGCGGCCGGACGCGCTGCGCCGGGGGATACCGTCCTGTTGGCTCCCGCGGCTGCATCGCTGGACATGTTCGCCGACTACGGCCATCGCGGCCGCAGCTTCGCCGAGTCGGTCCAGCGCCTCGATGCGACCGACATCGGATCGCTGTGCTCGTGACCACCGCTGCTCGGCCGCCGCGCTCTTCTCGTCGCACCTCGCCGCCCCGCACTCGAATCGGCCTGTGGTTCGGCCGTCCGTTGGCGTCGTTCCACCTCATCGTCACGATCGCCGTACTGCTGACGGTGCTGGGCCTGGTGATGGTTCTGTCGGCGTCGTCCGCCGAGTCCTTCGCGGCCGACGAGTCCGGATACGCGCTGTTCACTCAGCAGTTGATCGGCGTGGCACTGGGAGTCGTCGCGTTCTACGTCGCTCTGCGACTCCCGGTTCGGTACCTCAGGAAGCTGTCTTTTCCTCTGTTCCTGGTCTCGATCACGATGTTGATGCTCGTGCTGATTCCCGGAATCGGTGCCGAGCGTCAGGGTGCGCGGCGTTGGTTCGACTTCGGCGTCGTCTCGTTTCAGCCGTCCGAGCTGGCCAAGGTGGCGCTGGTGCTGTGGGGTGCGCACCTGCTGGCCTCGCGTCGCAGCGAACACGGCAACATCAAGTCCTTGCTGGTGCCGCTGCTGCCTGCTGGTCTGCTGATGTGTCTGCTGGTGGTGTTGCAGCCGAACCTGAGTACGGCCATCGCCCTCGGCATCATCCTGGTGGCGCTGCTGTGGTTCGCCGGCCTCAACGCCCGGTTGTTCGGTGCGGTGCTGATGACGGGTCTGGCGCTGGCGACTGTGCTCGCGTTCACCGCCGGCTACCGCTCCAACCGCGTGAAGGCCTGGCTCAACCCGGGAGAAGACACCTCGGGACTGTCCTATCAGTCGACCCAGGCAAAATACTCGCTGGCCGACGGCGGTTTGTTCGGCCGCGGGTTGGGGCAGAGCCGTGCGAAGTGGAGCTATCTTCCCAACGCGCACAACGACTTCATCTTCGCCATCATCGGAGAAGAACTCGGCACGATCGGCTGCCTTGCGGTCATCGGGCTGTTCGGCCTGTTCGTCTACACGGGCCTGCGCATCGCCATGCGCTCGGTCGATCCCTTTCTGCGCCTGCTGACGGCCGGTGCCACCTGCTGGGTGTTCGGGCAGGCCATGATCAACATCAGCTATGTCATCGGCCTGCTGCCGGTGACCGGTCTGCAGCTGCCACTCGTGTCCTACGGCGGCACGTCGACAGCTATCACGCTGTTGATGTTCGGCATCATCGCCAGCGCTGCCCGCCACGAGCCGGAAGCGATCGCAGCCCTGCACGCCGGCCAGGAGGGCCGGATCGCGCGTGCCCTCAAGCTTCCGCTGCCCGCGGTGTTCTCGCCCCAACGCGCCGCGATGGCTCGCTCGAAGTCCACTCGGCCCACGTTGGCCGCTCAGGACCGCAAGCGTCTCGAGGCCCGCAGGGGTAAGGATGGACGAGGAGCGCGGGCACCCGAGCCAGGTCGTACCCGAGTATCGAGTTCTCGGGCCGACACGATGTCGCCCGCATCGACCGACCGACGTGGCGATTCGCTCCGTGGCCGGGCTCGCCGCGCCGAACCGCAGCGTCGTGAGCCGTCCACCGGGTACCCCGCAGGATCCCGGACGTCCCCCCGGCCCCGTCCCGAAGCTCAGACTTCGTACCGTCCGCGTCCGGAACCACAACCCGGTCGCCCACCCGTTCGCTCGGGTGAGCGAGGATATCGACGGTGAAGCAGACCTCTCGACCGATCTCAGTCGTGGTCGCCGGAGGCGGAACCGCCGGGCACATCGAGCCGGCGCTCGCCGTGGCCGACGCCCTCCGCGTCCTCGACCCCACCGTCACCGTCACCGCTCTCGGCAGCAGCCGCGGCCTGGAGACGACGCTCGTTCCTGCCCGTGGGTACGCCCTCGAACTGATCCCGCCGGTGCCGCTGCCGCGTAAGCCCACCATCGACCTGTTGAAGCTGCCGGTCCGCGTCGTGCGATCGGTACGTCGAACCAGGGAGATATTCGCGGCCGTCGAGGCCGACGTGCTCGTCGGATTCGGTGGTTACGTCGCATTGCCCGCCTATCTGGCCGCGCGTGGACGGCTGCTCGGTCGTGGTGGACGACTTCCCGTGGTCATTCACGAAGCCAATGCCAGGGCAGGCATCGCCAACAAGGTCGGGGCTCGGTCCGCTCGACGGGTGCTCGCGGCCGTCGCCGGATCGGGTATCGCAGCGCGCGGTGCAGCCGACGCTGAAGTGATCGGAATTCCGGTGCGCCCCACCATCACCGAACTCGACCGCGCGGCGGTGCGCGCACAGGCCAGGGAACACTTCGGTCTGCCGGAGAACGGCCCGGTACTGCTGGTGTTCGGTGGTTCGCAGGGAGCCCGATCACTCAACGACGCAGTCTCCGGTGCCTCGTCTGCGCTCGCCGAGGCGGGCATTTCGGTTCTGCACGCGCACGGACCGAAGAACTCGCTGGACGTCGAGCAGCGCAACCCGAACGCTCCGTACGTCGCGTTGCCGTACATCGACCGGATGGATCTGGCGTACGCGGCCGCGGACCTGGCCATCTGTCGTTCCGGTGCCATGACGGTCGCCGAGGTGTCCGCGACCGGTCTGCCCGCGGTGTACGTACCCCTGCCACACGGAAACGGCGAGCAGGAGCTCAACGCCCGTCCGGTCGTCGACGCCGGAGGTGGCATCCTGGTGTCCGATGCGACACTGACCGAGCAGTACGTGACCGACACGGTGATCGCGCTGCTGAACGACACGGAAAAGATTGCTGCTATGTCTCGGGCCGCGGCCGGTGCCGGGCACAAAGGAGCAGCAGCGGCCGTAGCGCAGATCGTGCTCGATACTGCGCACGCGGCGAGACGCTGATCCGGGCGGTGTCGCGCATGCGAAGAGAACGAGGGAGACGTCCGCGTGACAATTGACGGTGCGGCGATGTCGGAATTGCCGGCAGAGCTCGAACGAGTGCACATGGTGGGTATCGGTGGTGCCGGAATGTCCGGTATCGCGCGCATCCTGCTGGCGCGCGGCGGGCAGGTATCGGGATCGGACGCCAAGGAATCACGTGGTGTGCTCTCGCTCCGTGCACGTGGTGCGCAGGTTCGTATCGGTCACGACGCCAGTGCGCTCGACATGATCGACGGCGGCCCCACCGTCGTGGTGACCACCCATGCCGCGATTCCCAAGACCAATCCGGAGCTGGTCGAGGCCCGGATGCGCGGAATTCCGGTGGTGCTGCGGCCGGCCGTGCTGTCCTCTCTCATGCAGGGCTACCGCACATTGCTGGTCTCGGGCACCCACGGGAAGACGTCGACCACCTCCATGCTGGTGGTCGCGCTCCAGCATTGCGGGTTCGATCCGTCGTTCGCCGTCGGGGGAGAGCTGAACGAGGCCGGGACCAATGCGCACCACGGAAGCGGCGACGTGTTCGTGGCCGAGGCGGACGAGAGCGACGGTTCGCTGCTGCAGTACACGGCCGACGTGATCATCGTGACCAACATCGAGGCCGATCACCTGGACCACTTCGGCACCACCGAGGCCTACGTGCAGGTGTTCGACGACTTCGCCGCCGTGCTGCGCCCCGGCGGCGTGCTCGTGGCATGCATGGACGATCCGGGTTCGGCAGCACTGGCTCGCCGGGTGGTCGAGAAGAACCTGCCCGGCGTGACCGTGCTCGGCTACGGTTCGTCCGACGTCGACGCCGGACCGGTCGAGATGGCCGTTCGTCTGTTGGCGTGGGAGCCCGAGGACATTGGCGGCGTCGCGCAGCTGCAGATCGCCGGTGAGGATGCGGCGCGCACGGTTCGGCTCGGTGTTCCTGGACGGCACACTGCGCTCAATGCGCTTGCGGCGTTCGTCGCGGCGCGTCAGGTGGGTGCCGGTACCGAGGAACTGCTGGCGGGGCTCACCGGCTTCGGCGGGGTTCACCGACGTTTCCAGTTCACCGGTCGAGAGCACGGCGTCCGAGTGTTCGACGATTACGCACACCACCCCACCGAGGTGCGTGCGGTGTTGACGGCAGCGCAGGCTCTCGTCGCCGGCCAGGACCGCGCCGGTCTCGAGCGGGGGCGGGTCGTGGTGCTGTTCCAACCGCACCTGTATTCACGGACCGCCACGTTCGCCGAGGAGTTCGGTGCTGCGTTGTCGTTGGCGGACGAGATCGTGGTGCTCGATGTCTACGGTGCGCGCGAGGAGCCGTTGCCCGGTGTGACGGGAGCACTGGTTGCCGCCTCGGTGACCAAACCGGTGAACTATCAACCGGATCTGTCGTCGGTGGCCAAGCAGGTCGCTCATCTGAGCAGGCCGGGCGACGTGGTCATCACCATGGGTGCCGGTGACGTGACGATGCTCGGTGGTCCGATTCTGGACGCACTTCGCTCGAAAACCGATTTCGGTGCTGCGACCGGCCGCGGCATACCGAAGGATCGGCCGGCGCAGTGAACCGCCGCTCCGATCGAGTTCGTTCTTCGAGGTCGGGAACAGCTGCAGCAGAGGATGATTCGCCATCCCAGGTCGGTGACAAGCATCTGAGTGACAAGCAGGCGCGCGCCCTGGCCAGGGAACACGAGCGCGCTCGGGTGAAGCGGTCGCGTCGCAAGGCCGTGCTGATTGCGCTTGCCGTCGTCGTCGTGGTGGTGGGATCGGCTGCGCTGGTGTACTTCACGCCGCTGCTCTCGGTTCGGAGCGTCACGGTCGCGGGGGAGTCCTCGGTGTCCGAGCAGGAGATTCTCGATCTGCTCGACGTTCCCGCCGGTCTTCCGCTGATTCGGGTGGACACGGCTGCGGCGGCGCAGCGGGTGGCGACGATTCCGGCGTTGGCGACGGTGCGCGTGCAGCGCAAGTATCCGTCGACCGTGCAGGTGGCTGTCGAGGAGCGAACGCCGGTGGCGTTCTTCGATTCTCCGGACGGAACTCATCTGCTCGATTCCACCGGGGTGGATTTTGCGATCGCGCCTCCACCGCCCGGGGTTGTGCGGCTGGTGACCGAGAATCCGGTGTTCGGTGATGCGGTGACGAAAGATGCTCTGGCGGTGCTCGATACGCTGCCGCCAATGTTGCGAGATCAGGTGGGAGAGTTGCGAGCGAGCACCTTGTCCGACATCTCGATTCTGTTGCTCGACGGACGAACCGTGGTGTGGGGTAGCAAGGACAACTCCGAACGCAAGGCCGCGGTGGCGATCGCGTTGCTGTCGCAGCCCGGTCAGATTTTCGACGTGTCGAGTCCGGATCTACCCACCACGAAGTAGTTTCGGCGCGAGTGACGCATATTTCCGGCGCGGCGTCGGCGCGCCTAATGGCGATAGCCGTCGGGGATGAATAGCGTTCCGAGCAGTTCAGTACTTGACATAACTCTAAGCCTGTGGTTTAGGTTGAGGGTTTTCCACATTTCACGCAACAACCCACGGAAGGCGAGAGCCCATGACGCCCCCGCACAACTACCTCGCCGTAATCAAGGTCGTCGGCATCGGCGGCGGCGGCGTGAACGCGGTCAACCGCATGATCGAACAGGGACTCAAGGGAGTCGAGTTCATCGCGGTCAACACCGACGCTCAGGCCTTGCTGATGAGTGACGCAGACGTCAAGCTCGACGTGGGCCGCGAGCTGACCCGCGGACTCGGCGCAGGTGCCGATCCCGAGGTGGGTCGCCGCGCAGCAGACGATCACAAGGACGAGATCGAAGAGGTGCTCAAGGGTGCCGACATGGTCTTCGTCACCGCAGGAGAGGGCGGCGGCACCGGTACCGGCGGCGCTCCCGTCGTAGCCAACATCGCTCGCAAGCTCGGCGCACTGACCGTCGGCGTCGTCACTCGGCCGTTCTCTTTCGAGGGCAAGCGTCGCGGCGGACAGGCCGATACCGGCATCCAGCAGCTTCGAGAGTCCTGCGACACGCTCATCGTCATCCCCAACGACCGCTTGCTCCAGCTCGGCGATGCAGCGGTGAGCCTCATGGATGCATTCCGCAGCGCCGACGAGGTTCTGCTCAACGGTGTCCAGGGCATCACCGACCTCATCACCACCCCGGGCCTGATCAACGTCGACTTCGCCGACGTCAAGGGCGTCATGTCCGGCGCAGGCAGTGCACTGATGGGCATCGGTTCCTCCCGCGGCGAAGGTCGCGCGATCAAGGCCGCCGAATCGGCGATCAACTCGCCGTTGCTCGAAGCGTCGATGGAAGGCGCACGCGGAGTGCTCCTGTCCATCGCCGGCGGCTCGGACCTCGGTCTGTTCGAGATCAACGAGGCTGCGTCTTTGGTGCAGGAAGCAGCCCACATCGACGCCAACATCATCTTCGGAACGGTCATCGACGATTCGCTCGGCGACGAGGTTCGGGTGACCGTCATCGCCGCCGGCTTCGACGGTGGCACCCCGACGCGCCGCCCGGTCGAAGCGGCCACGTCCACGCGCGGTCCGATCGGATCGGCCCGCTCCGGTGAGGTGTCCTCGCGCACGAACGACAGCTCCGAAGGTGCTGTGTTCCGTGACCCGGTCGGTGCACCGAGTGGCAGCAGCCTGCCGCCGCTGAACTCGTCGAGCTCGTCCAACCGTGAGTCGTCCAGCCGGGAATCCGGCGGCGGGCAGGGCCGCGAGGGTGTCGGCTCCGGCCGTCGAGTGCCGATCGCCGAGGACGAGGGCGAAGACGAAGTCGACGTGCCGTCCTTCATGCGGCGGTGAGCGGTACCGCATCCGCTGGTCCGTTCCGCGTTCGACGCGTCTCGACCACGAGAGCGGGCGGTGTCTCGGCACCCCCGTTCGACACTTTCAATCTCGGCGATCACGTCGGCGACGATCCGTCGGCCGTCGAGGCCAACCGCCGTCGTCTCGGCGAGAGATTGGGAATGGGAGTCGAGCGGCTCGTCTTCATGGAACAGGTTCACGGACGCACCGTCACGGTGGTCGACGGTCCCGTAGCCGAGCCGGTGGCGATGACCGATGCATTGGTGACGACGCAGCGTGACCTCGGGCTGGTGGTGTTGACCGCCGATTGTGTACCGATCCTGCTCTCCGACGAGGAAGCCGGAGTGATCGCCGCTGTGCACGCAGGCCGGGTCGGTGCCCGTATCGGCATCGTTCCTCGGGTCGTGGAGGCCATGGTCGAGCTCGGTGCAGTGCCCGCAAGGATCGGTGCATTTCTCGGCCCGGCTGCGAGTGGACGCCAGTACGAGGTGCCCGCAGCGATGCGCGCGGACGTCGACAAGCATCTCCCCGGCAGCGCGACAACGACGGTTCGCAACACGCCGGGACTCGACATCCCCGCCGGTGTCCGGGCCCAACTGCTCGCGGCGGGAGTGTCCGCAGTGGCGCAGGATCCGCGCTGCACCATCGAGGACAGAACTTTGTTCAGCCACCGCCGGGAAGGTTCGACCGGCCGGATCGCCAGTGTCGTGTGGATGGACAGTGCATCGACGGACGATCGGCCTGCAGCGGTCGATCGCTGAGTCGGCAGAAGGGGATGTCATGAGCGAACCCATCGATGATGGCGGGCCGGTCGCGGACCGTGCGGTCGAGATCGAGACAGCGTTGACGTCGGTGCGCGAGCGGTTGCGCCGCGCCTGTGTCGATGCAGGCCGGACGCCCGCTGACGTGGCTCTGCTGCCGGTGACCAAGTTCTTTCCGGCGTCGGACGTGCGCACCCTGTACCGGCTCGGTTGCCGCGACTTCGGCGAATCCCGAGAGCAGGACGCATCGCCGAAGGTTGCCGAGACGGCCGAGGATTTTCTCCCCGATCCGCCGCGTTGGCACATGATCGGGCACCTGCAGCGAAACAAGGCGAAGTCCGTCGCGGCCTGGGCCCATTCCATCCATTCGGTGGACAGTGCGAGGCTCGTGGCGGCGCTGTCGAAAGCGACCGTATCCGCGCTCGACGAGGGTGTGCGTCGGTCGGAACTCGACGTGCTTCTTCAGGTCAGTCTCGACGGCGATGTGCACCGCGGAGGCGTCGAACATGACGAACTCCACGAGCTGGCCGAGGCTGTGTCGAACGCAGCAGGGTTGCGTCTGGCGGGGTTGATGGCGGTGCCGCCTCTCGACGCCGAACCGGAGGCCGCGTTCGCCGACCTCGAGAATCTCCACCATCGTCTGTTGCTCGATCACCCCGAGGCACTCGAGCTGTCTGCCGGTATGACCGGAGACCTGGAAGCTGCTGTGCGCCACGGATCGACGTGCGTGCGTGTCGGTACCGCAATACTCGGGGCCCGGCCGATAACCTCGCAATAACAGTCCACGGATCACATCAGTCACAACAGACACTTGCGAACCTGGGGATCGACGGTAGACACACTCCACGGAAGGCAGAACGATGAGCACCCTGCACAAGTTCAAGGCGTACTTCGGCATGGTTCCGCTCGCCGACTACGAGGACGACTACCTCGACGATCCGGACGCGCGGCGCAGCTCCCGTGGTGGGCGTGACAGCTACGACGACATCGACGAGCGTGAGTTCGTGAAGCCGTCGTTCGGTGGATCTCGGCACGCTCAACTCGACGACGACTACGACGATTACGAGGCTCCCCGGCCGGCGGCCACCCTGGCCCCGATCGGTGGCCGAGGACGTACATCGGCACCGTCGACCCGAGGTACGGCCACTCGCGGAGCACTTGCCATGGACACCCGTATGGATGTGCGGGCGGAAACTCGGCGCAGCCCGATCGTCGACGACGGTGGTCCGCTGTCGAAGATCACCACGCTGCGTCCGCGCGACTACAGCGAGGCCCGCACCATCGGCGAGCGCTTCCGCGACGGCACTCCGGTGATCATGGACCTGGTAGAGATGAGCAACGCGGACGCCAAGCGACTGGTCGATTTTGCGGCCGGTCTGGCCTTTGCACTCCGTGGTTCCTTCGACAAGGTGGCGACGAAGGTCTTTCTGCTCTCGCCCGCCGACGTCGATGTATCGCCGCAGGAGCGCAGGCGCATCGCTGAGACCGGTTTCTACAGTCAGCAGTGAGAGTTTCTCTGTTCGGAGCGGTAGTTCGAGGCTGTGACCAGCGCACTTTGCTCAGCCTGGCGAAGTCAGGCAGAGTATAGCCGTGATCGTGTTCACGGTGATCAACATCGTATTGTTTCTTTTCTGGCTCCTTCTCATCGGTCGAATCATCGTCGAGTTCATCAGGACTTTTGCGAGAGATTGGCAACCGACGGGAGTGGTCGTCATCTTGCTCGAGGCGATCTTCACGGTTACCGACCCGCCGGTGAAGTTTCTCCGCAGGATCATTCCGCCGCTCAACCTCGGTGGAGTTCGGCTGGATCTGTCCATCATGGTCCTGCTGTTCGTCGTCTTCATCGCGTGGAATGTGACCAGCGGTCTCGCGGCCTGAGGCCGAAGATGGAATGTTAGAACGTAGGACGCGCGCAAGCTGCGTGTCCTGTGTGACAGAATGGACGCCAGTTACAGTTTGATTGTTCTGCACTCGCGCGGAATGGCATATAACTGAATGCTTGCTCTACCGCCCCAAGACGCGTGAAGGGATCCTTCCATGCCGCTGACTCCAGCTGATGTGCACAACGTAGCGTTCAGCAAGCCGCCTATCGGTAAGCGTGGTTACAACGAAGACGAGGTCGACGCTTTCCTCGACCTCGTCGAGCAAGAGCTGTCGCGACTGATCGAAGAGAACGCCGACCTCCGCCAGCGAGTCGGTGAGCTCGATCAGGAGCTCGCGGATGCCAAGAGCTCGGTTCGGCAGAACCCGCAGCCCGCTCAGGTCGCGGCACCGAAGGTCGAGCCGCCGCGCCCGGTGGATCCCCCCAAGCCCGCGCCTGTGGTCCAGCAGCCTGCACCGGTCGCACCCGTTGCCGCAGCCCCGCAGCAGAGCGGCGACTCCAACATGCAGGCCGCCAAGATCCTCGGCCTCGCTCAGGAGATGGCCGATCGTCTCACCGGTGATGCCAAGTCGGAGTCCGAGCAGCTGCTCGGCAATGCTCGCACCAACGCCGAGCGTCTGGTGTCCGATGCCCGCACGCGCTCCGAGTCGATGATGTCCGAGGCTCGGCAGAAGTCCGAGTCGCTGCTCTCCGACGCACAGACTCGCTCCGAGACCCAGCTTCGTCAGGCCAAGGAGAAGGCCGACGCACTGCAGGCCGACGCCGAGCGCAAGCACACCGAGATCATGGCGACGATCAACCAGCAGCGCTCCGTTCTGGAAGGCCGAATCGAGCAGCTCAAGACGTTCGAGCGCGAATACCGGGTGCGCCTCAAGTCGTACCTCGAATCTCAGCTCGAAGAGCTCGAGAATCGTTCGTCGGCTCTGCCCGTCGACAACGGCCAGGACAACTTCAATCAGGACAACCAGTCGTCCGGGTACAGCCAGTCGTACGCCAAGGGCAACTGACGCTCGACTGCGTCCGCCGACGCTGCCGATGACGGCAGCGTCGGACCCGGTTGTCATGGCGAATGGTGAGCGAGGAATCCCGTGTTGGTCCTGACTCTCGGCGCAGCGGCGATCGGTTTCGGATTCTTGGTTCTCGCCCTGATGACGGGTTCCGTCGTGTGGGCCTGGGCGTGCATAGTGGTGTGCATCCTCGGAGCGATTCTGCTCCTGGTCGGCGCGCTCACCGGCCGTCGACCACCGCCAGAACTCGACAGGTAGCATCACCTTCAGGACAGGTAGGTTCAGGCGTCGATCCGGCCATCACCGGGGAGCCTTCGGAAGAACGACGTCGATGCGAAGCGCCGAGGTGTTTCGGATGGACGTTCAGTAGAACCGAACGGGTGAGCCCGTCACAGCTCACGTGGAGTGGCTCGCTCCGACGGCAGGAACGTCGAGTGTGAGCAAGCGGGGTGGTACCGCGGTATCGGCGTCCAGATCGTCGAATGTCGTCCCCGTGCCAACAGATGTCGCGTCTCGTACGCGTCCGGCACGGAGGAGACAGACATGACAGATTCGAGCTCACGTCCCACGAGCGCGTCGTACCCCCTGGTGGATCTGGCCGAGGGTCGATCGGGAAGTGTTCCGTTCCCCGATCTCGAGCGCATGGTGCTGCACGAGTGGGCCGAGGACGGTACGTTCCGGGCCAGCATCGACAACCGCGCAGATGCCGAGGAATTCGTCTTCTACGACGGTCCTCCGTTCGCGAACGGCCTGCCGCACTACGGACATCTGCTCACCGGGTACGTCAAGGATCTCGTTCCGCGTTTCCAGACCATGCGCGGCAAGAAGGTCGAGCGTCGCTTCGGTTGGGACTGCCACGGTCTGCCCGCAGAGCTGGAAGCGGAGAAGCAGCTCGGCATCAAGGACAAGTCCGAGATCGACGAGATGGGCCTGGCGAAGTTCAACGCCTACTGCAAGCAGTCGGTACTGCAGTACACCGACGAGTGGCGCGACTACGTCACCCGGCAGGCGCGGTGGGTCGATTTCGACAACGACTACAAGACCCTCGACGTCGACTTCATGGAGTCGGTCATGTGGGCGTTCAAGACGCTGCACGACAAAGGCTTGATCTACCAGGGCTACCGAGTTCTGCCGTACAGCTGGTACGAGCAGACGCCCTTGTCCAATCAGGAGACCCGCCTGGACGACGCATACAAGATGCGTCAGGATCCCGCGGTCACCGTCACGATGCCGTTGACTGCTCCCGGCTCACCGCTGGACGGCGCGAACGCACTGATCTGGACCACCACTCCGTGGACCCTTCCGTCCAACTTGGCGATCGCGGTGCACCCCGATGTGCATTACGTGCAGGTGCGAGGCACGGACGGCGAGCGTTACGTGCTTGCCGCTGCGCGTCTTCCGCACTACGCGAAGGAACTGGGGGAGGAGCCGGAGGTGCTCTCGGAGCACACCGGCACCGAGTTGGTCGGACTCGCCTACGCACCGCCGTACGACTTCTTCCTCGGCCACGAGAACGCACACCGCGTGCTGCAGGCCGACTACGTCACCACCGATTCGGGCACCGGAATCGTGCACCTCGCGCCCGCTTTCGGTGAAGAGGACATGGACGTCGCCACCGCGAACGGTATCGAGGTGGTGCAACCGCTCGACGCGGGCGGAAAGTTCACCTCGCTGGTACCGCCGTACGAGGGTCTGATGGTGTTCGATGCCAACCCGGTGATCATCAAAGACCTCAAGGCCTCGGGCCGCCTGCTGCGGCACGAGACCATCGAGCACTCGTACCCGCACAGCTGGCGCAGCGGTCAGCCGCTGATCTACATGGCGGTGCCGTCGTGGTTCGTCGCGGTCACCAAGTTCCGTGATCGGATGGTCGAGCTCAACCAGGAGATCACCTGGGTGCCCGAGCACATCAAGGACGGCCAGTTCGGCAAGTGGCTAGAAGGCGCACGAGACTGGAACATCAGCCGAAACCGTTACTGGGGCAGCCCCATTCCGGCCTGGACGTCCGACGACCCCGCCTACCCTCGTCTCGACGTGTACGGCAGCCTGGACGAGCTCGAGCGTGACTTCGGTGTGCGTCCGACGGATCTGCATCGTCCTTACATCGACGACCTGACGCGACCCAACCCGGACGACCCGACCGGCAAGTCCACGATGCGTCGCGTTCCCGAGGTGCTGGACTGCTGGTTCGAGTCGGGCTCGATGCCGTATGCGCAGGTGCACTTCCCGTTCGAGAACGAGGAATGGTTCTCCACGCACAACCCGGGCGATTTCATCGTCGAGTACAACGGGCAGACCCGTGGCTGGTTCTACACGCTGCACGTGCTGGCGACCGCGCTCTTCGATCGGCCTGCGTTCAAAACTGTTGCCGCACACGGCATCGTGCTCGGCGACGACGGTCTGAAGATGAGCAAGTCCAAGGGTAACTACCCGGACGTCAAGGAGGTCTTCGACCGCGACGGCTCCGACGCCATGCGGTGGTTCCTGATGTCGTCGCCCATCCTGCGCGGCGGCAACCTGATCGTCACCGAGCAGGGCATCCGCGAGGGTGTGCGGCAGGCACTGCTGCCGATCTGGAATGCGTGGAGCTTCCTTCAGCTCTACGCCTCGACGCCCGGCCAGTGGCGTACCGATTCGCCGCACGTGCTCGATCGCTACGTTCTCGCCAAGCTGTCGGCCACCCGCGACGCGATCACCGATGCGCTCGAGGGCAACGACATCGCCGGTGCCTGCGACGAGCTGCGCACGTTCTGCGATGCACTGACCAATTGGTATGTGCGACGGTCTCGTTCGCGGTTCTGGAGCGAGGACGCCGACGCGATCGACACCCTGCACACCGTGCTCGAGGTACTCACGCGCATCGCAGCTCCGTTGCTTCCGCTGATCAGCGAAGTGGTGTGGCGGGGCTTGACCGGTGGCCGCTCGGTGCACCTGACGGATTGGCCCGAGGCCGACGAACTGCCGTCGGATCCGGAACTCGTCGAGAGCATGGACGAGGTTCGTACGGTGTGCTCCACCGTGCTGGGTCTGCGTAAGGCGCAGAACCTGCGAGTGCGGTTGCCGCTGCCCGAGGTGACGGTTGCCGCCGCCGATGCGGAGCGCCTGCGTCCGTTCGTCGACATCATCGCCGACGAGGTCAACGTCAAGAAGGTCGACCTCACCGAAGATGTTGCCGTACACGGAAAGTTCGAGCTCGTCGTCAACGCGCGTGCTGCGGGCCCGCGTATCGGCAAGGACGTCCAGAAGGTGATCAAGGCTGTCAAGGCAGGCGATTGGGAAGAGGATGCCGACGGTGTCGTGAGCGCAGCAGGAACAGTGCTGCTGCCCGAGGAGTACACCCGCAAACTCGTTGCGGCCGAGCCGGAATCGACGGCACCACTGCCCGGTAACGCCGGTCTGGTGGTGCTCGATTCCGCCGTCACCGAGGAGCTGGAGGCGGAGGGCTGGGCCAAGGATCGCATCCGAGAACTGCAGGACGCGCGTCGTAATCACGGACTCGACGTCTCGGACCGCATCGACATCGTCATCGAGGTGCCCGAGCACCGACAGGCATGGCTGGACACTCACCGGGATCTGATCGCGCGCGAGGTGCTCGCACTCTCCCTCGTCGACGGACGCGTCGGAGACGACGGCAGCGATCTCGGTGAAGGAGTTCGGGCAGCGGTCACGAAGTCGTCGTGAATGAAGGGCAAGTGAGTGAAGGGCATGTGAGCGAAGGGCATGTGACCGATGAGGCGGTGGTCGGTGCCGTTCACGAGCTCCTCGCCGAAGCTCGCGGTGGCGTCGTGCCGATCGTCGCGGCCGGCGACCCGGTTCTACGGTCGCGGGCAACGGCGTACGACGGGCAACTCGACGCCGACACGTTCGCGGGGTTGGTCGAGGTGATGCGGGCGACGATGCACGCCGCACCGGGCGTCGGTCTCGCTGCGCCGCAGATCGGCATTCCGCTGCAGATTGCGGTGATCGAGGATCTGTTCGATGTCGGCGAGGCGGTCGCTCGTACGCGAGAGCGCACGCCGCTGCCGTTCCGAGTGTTGGTCAATCCCCGGTACGCGCCGGTGGGGTCGAGGACGGCAGGTTTCTACGAGGGCTGTCTCAGCGTTCCCGGATACCAGGCCGTCGTGACCCGGGCAGCCGAGGTACGGCTCGAGTGCACCGACGAATTCGGTCACGAGATCGACGAGGTGGTCCGCGGCTGGCCGGCCCGAATCGTGGCTCACGAGACCGACCACCTCGGCGGAACGCTGTACATCGACACCGCGCACACCCGATCGTTGACCACGACCGAGAACTACGGTGAACTGTGGTCGGATCCGACACCCGAACGCGCTGGTCAGGCGCTCGGCTTCACCGTCGATCCTCGCTGACCGTGCCGAACATCGCCGACGAGACCCTGCGGAGTCGCCGATGGGTGCTGCACCTGGACATGGATGCGTTCTTCGCCTCCGCCGAGCAACTGACTCGGCCCACGCTGCGGGGCCGCCCGGTTCTCGTCGGCGGAGCCGGCGGGCGAGGTGTGGTGGCGGGCTGCAGCTATCAGGCGCGTGCGTTCGGAGCCCGATCGGCGATGCCGATGCATCAGGCACGTCGACTGGTCGGTGCGAGTGCGGTGGTGCTGCCGCCGCGGTTCCCGCTGTACTCGGAGTTGAGTCGGCGGGCGTTCGAGGCACTGCGGGGGCGGATGCCCGTCCTCGAACAGCTCTCGATCGACGAGGCATTCGGCGAGCCGCTCGAATTGGCCGGAGCGACGGTCGGTGAGGTCGAGCAGTTCTGCGCTGGGCTGCGCGCGCTGATACTCGCCGAGACCGGTTTGGTCGCCTCGATCGGTGCCGGATCGGGAAAACAGATCGCCAAGATCGCGTCGGGCCTGGCGAAGCCCGATGGCATCACCGTCGTCGCCCCTGGAATACAAGCAGAGCTGATGGCGGCCCTGCCGGTGCGGAAGCTGTGGGGTATCGGACCGGTGGCCGGAGAACGGTTGCGGCGTTTGGGAATCGATACCATCGGCAAGTTCGTGGCCACCCCCGAGTCCGAGGTGGCGTCGATACTCGGGGCCACGATGGGGCCGAGTCTGCATCAGCTGGCGCGAGGAATCGACAATCGCGTGGTGGCCGAGCGGGCCGAGGCAAAGCAGGTCAGCGCCGAAACGACCTTCGCGCAGGATGTCATCTCCCTCGCTCAGCTCCGACCGGCCATCGAAGCCATCGTCGAATCGACTCATCGCCGGTTGCTGAAGGACGGCCGGGGTGCCAGAACCGTGGTGCTCAAACTGCGGAAGTCCGACATGAGCATCATCACCAGATCGGCGACGTTGCCCTACGCGACCGTGGACAAGCAGACGATCGTGGCCACCGCACAGCGACTGGCGGTCGATCCCGTCGATGTCGGACCGATCCGGCTGGTCGGGGTCGGTCTGGCCGGGCTGTCGGCCGTTCGGCAGGGGTCGCTGTTTCCCGAACTCGAACACGAACCGATCGTGGATGCGGCAGACGCAACGGAGGAGTCGGCCGTGCCGGTGGCGGCCGCCGCGGACGTCGTCGTTCCGGACGGCCCACGATGGCAGCCCGGGATGGACGTCAGGCATCCCGAATTCGGTCACGGCTGGGTGCAGGGCGCCGGGCACGCGGTGGTGACCGTGCGATTCGAGACCCGCACCACCGGGCCCGGGACCGCGCGTACTTTCGCCGAATCGGACGAGAACCTGGTCGTCGCCGATGTTCTCGACAGCCTGAAGTGAGTTGTGGCAGAGCTGAGGAAACTCTGTGAGGTCTCACAGGTAGGCGTTACGGGTTGTGTCTCGACCGATCCGAGCTGACATAGTGGACTCCGGTCCGAGACGACCACTACCCGCAACGACCGACGAGTCACAGAACGATCGAGACGTGACTCAGAGTGAAAAGGACAAGCACTTGAAGCTTCGCAACACCCGACGGGCAATGGTTGCCGGTATCGCCATCGCCGCAGCCCTCACCATGACCGCCTGCAGTTCCGACGACGGCGGCACGACGGATACGACGACGACGGCCGCCACGACCACCTCCGCGGTCGCTGCTCCCGAGGGCGGCGCGTACCCGCCGGCACCCACGGTCGAGGAGCTCAACACCCAGCTCATGCGTGGACTGGATCCGAACGTCCCGGTCGAGGAGAAGGCGGCTCTGATCCAGGGCGCGTCCGAGGACCCGGATCTGATCAACCAGGTCGCCGCGGCTGCTGTGGCCAACAATGCTCAGATCGAGATCACCAGCATCGACGACCTCGGCACCGGTGTTCTCAACGCGGGCATCACCATCACCCTCAATGGGCAGGCCAACCCCGGCACGTTCCAGTTCGTCCCCGAGGACGGCGTGTGGAAGCTCTCCAAGGAGAACGCCTGCGGCATCGTTTCGCTCGCGCAGCTGACCAGCCCGGCGTGCCCCGCACCCTGAGTCCTGCCGATCGTCTCTGACCGCACCTGAACTGCCGGTGACATCTCCCCTCGGGGACATGTCACCGGCAGTTCTTCGTTCGGAGGCTCGTACCGACTCAGGCGCTGGGCGTGGCCGTTCGGATACGGTCGGCGGCGGCCTCGGCCACGGCCGTGACAGTCGCGGGTTCGAGTCCGCTCTGATCCGAGACGACGATCTGCAGGACGGTCGAATCGACCACGGCCACCACGACGTCGGAGATCAACGTGAATCCCTCGCTGCTGGTGGTCAGACGAATGGAGGCGGACGCGTCACCGATCTGCCGCTGCTCGCGGCCCGCCAACGCGTACTCGACGCTCACCCCGTCCGCATCCGTGCCGGTGAACTCGGCGCACCCGGTCCACGCCTGCTGCACCGATGCGAATGCCTCTGCTGTTCCGGTCCCGGTGTAGCTCGCCGCGTCCTCGTCGATCGACGAGAAGTTCGGCCCCGAGAAGCGAGCCACCGCGGACGACGCCGCACCGCCGAGTTGTTCCGAGACCGGTGCCAGTACGGCCGCGCACGCAGACGGGTCGGTACTGGACTTGTCGGGGGAGTCGTAGTCGGGGGCCGGGTCCAATCCCAGATCTCGGACCGGGTCCGGAATCGAGGAGAAGCCGTCCGGCAAGTCGCCCAGCCCCAGCATCGATGCCGTCAGAACGGCGCTGTCGGTGATGGGCACACCGAGCAGGGGATCCGGAGCGGCGACGGCAGTCGGTGCCGGCGCGGTGGCCTGCGACGGTTCGTCCGAGCTGCATCCGGCGGCTGCGGCGAGTCCGACCAACGACAGCCCGGCCAGCAGACGCGTGGTGGTTCGTGTCATCGGTCACCCCAGGTGATCGAATCTCCGACCGTCTGCCGCAACACGGTCGTGCTGTCGGGATCGGTGTACATCTGATCGCCACCCGCGGTGATCGTCCCACCGACGGGAAGCGGCTGTGTCAGGTCGATGTCGAGGGTTCCCGCGCCTGTATAGGTGTACGACGCGATGTTCAGCGTGCCGGAATTGTCGGGGAGGTTCCACACCGGTGATTCGGGTGTCTGTGTGATGGCGATATCCACGGTCGCCCGGTCGCCGTCGAGTGCTCGCAGCGTGACCGTCGTGCGCTGGTTCAGTGTGATTCCGCTCAGCACCTGCTGATCGATGGTCCACACGGCACCGACACCGACTTCTGCGTCGGGAAAGGCGACGGAGCGGTACACCGCGGCGTTGAACGAGCGTTCGATGGCTGCCCTGGCGGTATCGAGCGCGGCATCGGCCGGAGTGATGTGCAACGCAGTGATCGCTCCGGACTCGGTGGCCGCCAGCCGCGCCGTGGAGCCTTCCGACGCGGACAGTGCGTCGGTCAGGCCCTCGTCGGGTGAGGTGGCGGCCCCGATGGTCAGGTCGATCGACCGCGTCGCCCCGGTCGAGGCGTCGTCTTCCGGCACGGCATCGGCCGTCGACGCGCTCAGCGGCACCGTCAATTCGGGACTTGAGAAGTCCTGCGCCGCCCCGACGTCGATCTGTTGTTGGACGGTGGAGGTGGTCGTGAGGTCGATGTTCTGCGAGTCGGTGTCGGCTGTGTCGAAAGCCAGCACGCGGCGTGGCTCGGCCCCGGGGTCGACGACGGTGGTGGTCGTCGGCGTCACCGCGATCGTCACCTCGTTCGTGGACGCTGTCTGCTCGGCTGCGGGTTCGGTGTCGGTGCTCGAACATCCCGCCACCAGAGCCACCGCGCAGCATGCAGCGAGGAAACCGGCACGGACGGTGCTGGAGTGGACAGTGCTGGCGCGATCGGTCGACTTCACGGCCACCAGGCTACTGACAGCCCGGCCCGTAGCCGTATCGCGCGGCACGGATGAGTGTCCGCCGCCGCCGATGCGCCATGATGGACAGGTGAGTGAAGACCGCGCCGACGACCCGACACCCGAGAGCAGCGGTGTCTCGGCACCGAACGAGACCGCGGACCCGAAGGGGACCGATTCCGACAGTGCTGTCGCCAGGCCCGTGAAGCCACTGAAAACTCGACTGCTGATCGCCATCGCGGCGGTGATTCTGCTGTTCGATCTGGTGACCAAGATTGTGGTCGTGCACTTCGTGAAGCCCGGGAATCCGATCGAGATCGTCGGCGACGTGGTGACGCTGCGATTGGTGCGCAACCCCGGTGCGGCGTTCTCCATGGCGACCGGCATGACGTGGTTGTTGACGGTGGTGGCCGTCGCTGTCGCCATCGGTGTGATCAAGATCGGTCGGACGCTGCGATCACCGTGGTGGGCACTGGGATTGGGTCTGGTTCTCGGCGGCGCACTGGGCAACTTGATCGACCGCTTCTTTCGCGCTCCCGGTCCGTTCCAGGGCCACGTCGTCGACTTCGTGTCGGTGGGCTGGTGGCCGGTGTTCAATGTCGCCGACTCGTCCATCGTCTGCGGGGCGATTCTGCTCGTCGTGCTGAGTCTGTTCGGCTTCGAGCCGAACGGCGAACGCGTGACCAAGTCCACGTCCGATGCCCCGGAGAAGGCCGACTCGTGAGGGAATCGCGTTCCATGCCGGTGCCCGACGGCTTGGACGGAATGCGGGTCGATGCCGGGCTCGCGCGATTGCTGGGACTCTCGCGCACCGTCGCCGCGGCACTGGCCGAAGAGGGTTCGGTTCTGGTCGATCACGGGGCCGTGGGCAAGTCCGATCGTTTGGCCGCAGGCTCGTGGCTCGAAGTGACACTGCCCGAGCCCGCCCGTGTTTTGACGATCGAAGCCGAACCGGTCGAGGGGATGGAGATTCTCTACGCCGACGACGATGTCGTGGCCGTGGACAAGCCCGTCGGTGTCGCTGCTCATGCCAGCGTGGGCTGGACCGGCCCGACGGTGATCGGCGGTCTGGCTGCTGCCGGCTTCCGAATTTCCACCTCCGGTGCACACGAGCGTCAGGGAATCGTGCACCGTCTCGACGTCGGAACGTCCGGGGTGATGGTGGTCGCGACGTCCGAGCGGGCGTACACCGTGCTCAAGCGTGCGTTCAAAGCGCGGACCATCGACAAGCGTTATCACGCTCTGGTGCAAGGACATCCGGATCCGAGCAGTGGAACCATCGATGCCCCGATCGGGCGACACGGCAGCAACGACTGGAAGTTCGCGGTGCGCGCGGACGGCAAGCCGAGCGTGACCCACTACGACACGGTCGAGGCGTTCCAGGCCGCGAGTTTGCTGGATGTGCACCTGGAAACCGGTCGCACACACCAGATTCGAGTGCACTTCTCGGCCCTGCGCCACCCGTGCTGCGGGGATCTGACCTACGGGGCCGATCCGCGCCTGGCCGAACGGTTGGGCCTCGAACGCCAGTGGTTGCATGCACGTTCGCTCGGCTTCGCGCATCCGTCCGACGGCCGTTGGGTGGAGATCGAGAGTAAATATCCGGCCGACCTCGAGCACGCTCTCGAGGTGCTCCGGAAGGCGTGATGCGCGGATTCCCGGGCGTGGTCGGTCTCGTCGCCGCTGCCACTCTGGTGGTCGGGGGCCTGGCCGTCGTCGGGAATTTGAACCCGCAACGGCAACTGGGTGTGGGTACCGACCGGCTCGGCCCGGACAGCGGTGAGCAGGTGAGCGACTATCTGGCTCGCGCCGAGACGAGCCTGCTCGCCGATGGTGCCGAACCCCGCTGGGGCTCTGTGTCGTTCGATCGCGAACTCACCGCCGAACAGGCCTATGCCGCAGCGAACGGCGTGCGCATCTCGCAGGTGCTCTTCCGAGTGCCGCTCGATCGTGTGCAAACCCCGATACTCACGGTCGGTGTTCCGGGCACTGAACGGTCGGTATCGAACTCGACCGCACGCGCTGCCGGCCAGATACCGGAATCGTTCGGCGCAGGGGACCGGCAGGCGCAGATAGAGGCGGTGTCGCAGCGCCGGTTGCTTGGCGCATGCGCGTGCGTGGTGACATTGGTGGTGCGGGGCACCGCGGCCGAGCTGGACGAGGTGGCCGGCCGCGACGGAGTGCGGGCGGTGGAGGCGCTTCCGCCCGACGCTGTGTCCGGGAAGTTCGCTGTCGAGCCGTTGCTTCCGGAGTACGTCGACATCGTCGGGCCGCTGCCGGACGACGGGCCGATTCCGGCGGAATGAGGGCAACTCCAGTCTCGTTCGTCACACGCGTCACGTCCTCCCAGGACACACCGACAGCTACGAAAATTCTGTCGGTTCCACCGCTTAGAGTGGGTGCATTCGCGGCTCGTATTTTCGAAAACGCACGACCTTCAGGAGAGAACCTTCGTGGCCGATTCGTTCGTTCATCTGCACAACCACACCGAATATTCGATGCTCGACGGTGCCGCCAAGATCGGGGCCATGTTCGCCGAGGCGGCGCGGTTGGAGATGACGGCGGTCGGGATGACCGACCACGGCAACATGTACGGAGCCAGCGAGTTCTACAACGAGGCCAAGAAGGCCGGTATCAAACCGATCATCGGTATCGAGGCCTACATCGCCCCGGAGTCTCGGTTCAACAAGAAGCGCGTGCTGTGGGGCGATCGGAGCCAGAAGTCCGACGACGTCTCCGGTAGTGGTGCGTACACGCACATGACGATGGTCGCCGAGAACGCCACCGGCGTCCGCAACCTGTTCAAGTTGTCGTCACTCGCGTCGATCGAGGGTCAGCTCGGCAAATGGGCGCGCATGGACGAGGAGATCATTGCCTCGCATGCGGAAGGCATCATCGCCACCACCGGCTGCCCGTCCGGCGAGGTACAGACTCGGCTCCGGCTCGGCCAGGAGCGTGAGGCGCTCGAAGCTGCAGCCAAGTGGCAGGAGATCTGGGGACCGGACAACTTCTTCCTGGAACTGATGGATCACGGCCTGTCCATCGAGCGACGCGTCCGCGAGGGCCTGCTCGACATCGGTAAGAAGCTCTCCATCCCGCCGCTCGCTACCAACGACTGCCATTACGTCACCAAGGACGCCGCCGAGAACCACGAGGCGCTGCTGTGCATTCAGACCGGCAAAACGCTGAGTGACCCCACCCGCTTCAAGTTCGACGGCGACGGTTACTACCTCAAGTCGGCCGCCGAGATGCGCGCACTGTGGGACGACCAGGTGCCCGGTGCCTGCGACAGCACGCTACTCATCGCCGAGCGAGTCCAGCCGTACGACGAGGTGTGGGCGCACCGAGACCGGATGCCCATCTTCCCGGTTCCCGAGGGCCACACTCAGGGCACCTGGCTGCGCCACGAGGTCATGACCGGGCTCGAGCGTCGGTTCCCCGACGGCCCGGCCGAGGACTACCTCGCGCGGGCAGAGTACGAGATCAAGGTCATCCTGGAAATGGGCTTCCCGGCCTACTTCCTCGTGGTCGGCGACCTGATCAACCATGCCAAGGCCGTCGGCATCCGCGTCGGGCCCGGCCGAGGATCCGCGGCCGGGTCGCTGGTGGCCTATGCCATGGGCATCACCAACATCGATCCGTTGCCACACGGTCTGCTGTTCGAGCGATTCCTCAATCCCGAGCGCGTGTCGATGCCCGATATCGATATCGACTTCGACGATCGTCGCCGCGGGGAGATGGTGCGTTACGCCACCGAGAAGTGGGGCAGCGATCGCGTCGCTCAGGTCATCACCTTCGGCACCATCAAGACCAAGGCGGCCATCAAGGACTCGGCGCGGGTGCAGTTCGGTCAGCCGGGTTTCGGGATCGCCGATCAGATCACCAAGGCGCTGCCGCCGCCCATCATGGCCAAGGACATCTCGGTGGCCGGCATCACCGATCCGTCCCACGAGCGCTACAAGGAGGCCGTCGAGGTCCGTGCGCTCATCGATTCCAACCCCGACGTCGCGACGATCTACAAGACGGCCAAGGGCCTCGAGGGCCTGATCCGTAACGCAGGCGTGCACGCCTGCGCGGTCATCATGTCCTCGGAGCCGCTCACCGACGCCATTCCGGTGTGGAAGCGCGCGCAGGACGGCGCGATCATCACCGGCTGGGATTACCCGTCGTGCGAGGCCATCGGTCTGCTCAAGATGGACTTCCTGGGTCTGCGCAACCTCACCGTCATCGGTGACGCGATCGACAACATCAAGGCCAACCGCGGGATCGAGATCGACCTCGACGCACTGCCGCTCGACGATCCGGCCACGTTCGATCTGCTCTCGCGTGGAGACACACTCGGCGTGTTCCAGCTCGACGGCAGCGCTATGCGAGACCTGCTGCGCCGCATGCAGCCCACCGGCTTCGAGGACATCGTCGCCGTCCTGGCTCTGTACCGCCCCGGTCCGATGGGCATGAACTCCCACAACGATTACGCCGACCGCAAGAACGGTAGGCAAGAGGTCAAGCCGATTCACCCCGAGCTCGAAGAGCCACTCAAGGTGATTCTCGGTGAGACGTACGGCCTGGTGGTCTACCAGGAGCAGATCATGCAGCTCGCGCAGAAGGTCGCCGGGTACACCCTCGGCCAAGCCGACCTGTTGCGCCGCGCCATGGGTAAGAAGAAGCTCTCCGAGCTCGAGAAGGCGTACGCCGGGTTCCGACAGGGCATGTTGGACAACGGTTTCTCCGAGGCGGCCATCAAGGCGCTGTGGGACACCGTGCTGCCGTTCGCCGGCTACGCGTTCAACAAGTCGCACTCGGCGGGCTACGGGCTGGTGTCGTACTGGACCGCGTATCTCAAGGCGAACTACCCGGCCGAGTACATGGCCGGCCTGCTCACCAGCGTCGGCGACGACAAGGACAAGGCCGCGATCTATCTTGCCGACTGCCGCAAGCTCGGCATCACCGTGCTGCCTCCCGACGTCAACGAATCCGAGCTGAACTTCGCGTCGGTCGGCAAGGACATTCGGTTCGGTCTCGGTGCAGTGCGCAACGTGGGCACCAACGTGGTCGCCTCGATCATCAGGGCGCGATCGGAGAAGTCGAAGTACACCGATTTCTCGGACTACCTGGGCAAGATCGACGCAATAGCCTGCAGCAAGAAGGTCACCGAATCCCTCATCAAAGCAGGCGCTTTCGACTCGCTCGACCATCCGCGCAAGGGCCTGCTGCTCATTCACGCCGACGCGATCGACGCGGTGATGGGCACCAAGAAGGCCGAGGCGATAGGTCAGTTCGACCTGTTCGGCGGCGAGGACGCCGACGAGTCCATCTCGGCAGTGTTCAACGTTCGGGTGCCGGACGAGGAGTGGGAATCCAAGCACCGGCTCGCTCTCGAACGCGAGATGCTCGGCCTGTACGTCTCCGGCCACCCGCTCCTGGGCGTCGAGCACATGCTGGCCGCGAAGTCCGACTGCAATATCCCGACCATTCTCGAAGGTGACATCAAGGACGGCACTCAGGTCACCGTCGGCGGAATTCTGGCCTCGGTCAACCGGCGGATCAACAAGAACGGTCTGACGTGGGCGTCGGCTCAGCTCGAGGATCTGGCCGGTGGTATCGAAGTGCTGTTCTTCCCACAGGCGTACTCGGTGTTCGGCGCCGATGTCACCGAGGACTCGGTGGTACTCGTCAAGGGTCGGGTGTCGGTGCGCGACGACCGAGTCTCCTTGATCGCGAACGACCTTGCGGTGCCCGATCTTTCGGCGATCGGTATCGACAAGCCTCTCGCGGTCAGTCTGCCGACCCGGCTGTGCACGGCGGACAAGGTCGGTGCTCTCAAACGAGTCCTGTCAAGCCACCCGGGAACCTCGGATGTGCACCTTCGGCTGGTCAGCGGCGACAAGATCACCACGATGAAGCTGGACGACAGTCTGCGCGTCACGCCGACATCGGCGTTGATGGGAGACCTGAAGGCGCTACTGGGACCCGGCTGCCTGACGGGGTGATGCAGGCGCGGTCGGGTGTAGCTCGGTGAGGCGCAGCGTCCACCAGGCCGCGACCGCGATCGCGGCACCGGCGAGTACTGCGGCGTGCAGGGACCCGGCGATCACGAGCATCGCGACGAACACGAATGATCCCAGCGCGAGGGCTTCCAGTTTGTAGACCGGCCACGCGATGCCTGCGACGTCGACGCTGCGCAGGGCGGCGGTGGGTCGGTGGCTCACCCGGGTGCTCGTGAAGGTCATCGCGTTCTCCTCTGCTGCGCCCGGTGTGGTGACGATTCGGCTGTCCGGCGCGCGAAGTTCAGACTATACCCACCGAAAGATTCGGTCCACCGAACTTGGCATCCGGACCAGGCAATGTGGCCGATCTTGTGGCGTCACGCGTACGAGAGGTGTTCACTGAAAGTCATGCCATTGACAGGAGAATACGAACCGAGTTCATCCGACTGGGCCCGTGAGCAGGCCGAGCGATACGAGAACTCCGGCGGAACCGAGGGCACGACCATGAACGGGATGCCGGTCGTGCTGCTGACCACCAAGGGGAACAAGAGCGGCAAGCTGCGCAAGTCGCCGTTGATGAGAGTCGAACACGACGGCGAGTACGCCATCGTGGCCTCGCTGGGCGGAGCGCCGAAGCACCCCGTCTGGTACCACAACGTCAAAGCCGAGCCGCTCGTCGAGCTGCAGGACGGAACCGAGAAGCACGACTACGTCGCTCGCGAGGTGACCGGCGACGAGAAAGCCGTGTGGTGGGAACGCTCGGTCGCTGCCTACCCCGATTACGCGGACTACCAGAAGAAGACCGATCGCGAGATCCCGGTGTTCGTCCTCGCGCGCGTCTGATCGCGAGCCGTCAGAGGAGTGGAACGGTCCCGAGTGGGTGACCGTTCCACTCTGGTGGCAGCATGTGCTGGTGTCTTCATCCCCTGACCTCGCCTCCCAGCACCCATCGTCGGTAGCCGTCACCGCTGCCGATATCGATGCCGCTGCGGTGCGGATTTCGTCGGTGGTGGCCGCGACACCCCTGCAGTTGTGCGAGCGATTGTCGGCCGAGACCGGCGCGAGGGTCTACCTCAAGCGCGAAGACCTGCAGATCGTGCGGTCGTACAAAATTCGTGGTGCCTACAACCTGATGGACCAGCTGACCGATGCGGAGCGGGCTGTCGGCGTGGTCACCGCGAGCGCAGGCAACCATGCTCAGGGAGTGGCGTTCGCGTGTCGCTCGATGCAGGTGCACGGTCGCATCTACGTTCCCGCGAACACCCCCAAGCAGAAGCGCGACCGAATCCGAGTGCACGGCGGTGACTTCGTGGAGCTCATCGTCATCGGCGATACGTTCGATGCCGCGGCAGCTGCCGCAGCCGCAGATGTCGCCCGCACCGGTGCCACCATGGTGCCGCCGTTCGACGATCCGCGAACCGTGGCCGGGCAGGGCACCATTGCCGCCGAGATGATCGATCAGCTCGGTGGGGCACCCGATGTCGTCGTGATGCCCGTCGGCGGAGGCGGATGCATCGCAGGCATCTCCAGCTACCTCCGTGAGCGCGCACCGCAGACGTCACTGGTGGGTGTCGAACCGTCCGGCGCGGCGTCGATGACCGCTGCGCTGATCGCCGGCGGTCCGGTGACGCTCTCCGAGATCGATCCGTTCGTCGACGGGGCCGCCGTCCGCCGCATCGGCGACGTGCCGTACGCAGCGTTGCAGTCGCTCGGTGCCACGGTGGTGTCCCATGCTTCGTTGCCGCTGATCACCGCGCCCGTGTTCGACAGTTCCGGCCCCGGTGCATTCCTGATCACCCAGATCGACGAGGGCGCGGTCTGTACCGCGATGCTCGAGCTGTACCAGAACGAAGGCGTCATCGCAGAGCCTGCAGGCGCGTTGGCCGTTGCGGCGCTCGAGCATCTCGACATCGCGCCGGGAAGCACAGTCGTGTGTTTGGTGTCCGGCGGCAACAACGACGTCTCTCGCTACGGCGAAATTCTCGAGCGATCGCTCGTTCACCTGGGCCTGAAGCACTACTTCCTCGTGGACTTTCCGCAGGAGCCCGGCGCACTGCGTCGTTTTCTCGACGAGGTGCTCGGGCCCGAGGACGACATCACCCTGTTCGAGTACGTCAAGCGCAACAACCGGGAGACGGGTGCCGCGCTCGTCGGCATTCAACTCGGCGCTGCGGACGGCCTCTCTTCCCTCCTCGAACGTATGCGGTCATCGCACCTGCAGGTGGAGCAGTTGGAGCCGGGTTCGCCGGTGTACCGGTACCTGACCTGAGTCAGCGACCGAGCAGGCGGTCGACGACGCGTTTGTGCAGTTCGGGGTCCACGGCTGGCAGGTCGAGCACGGCACCGAGGTAGATTCCGTCGCCGACGAGCCGGATGATTTCGGCCTGGACCGGATCGTCTATCTCTGTGCGTAGACCCTCGTCCCACTGCTGCATCATGTCGGTGACGGCATCCTGCACCTCGCCCGAGTTCCCGTCGACGCTGCGCAGTGCCGCCAGCGTGGAGCGATACAGGGCGATTTCCTTGTCCGAAATGGAATCGGGTGGCTGCAGATACCACTCCGCCACAGAGGTGCCACCCTCCGCAGCGTCGGCACGCTGTAGATCGGCCTGAACGGCGAGCCGCCGGACCATGGCAGCAACCAGCGCGTCCTTTGTCTTGAAGTGATACAGCAAGCCGCCCTTCGATACCCCGGCGGCGGCGGCGACGCTGTCCAGAGTCACTTTTGTCATGCCGTGTTCGAGGAGCAGCGTCTCGAGTGAGTCCAAAATTCGGTCGCGGGTGTCCGATGACATGGAATCCACTTTACCGGCTGGACGGTTCGCGGTACTCTCAATCACTGTACCGGCTGGACGGTTGGTGCTGTGGAGCGTTTCGGACCCGGCGATCGCCGGCGCACCGGGCGCAGAACGTAGGAGATGTAGTGAGTGACATGCGCACCGGTTCGGTGCACGAGGTAGCCGGGGGATCCGAGCACCGGGCGACCCCGCGGGACTGGCTCGGTCTGGTGGTACTGGCGTTCGCCGTGTTGCTCATCGCTGTCGATGGCACTGTCCTCGACCTGGCATTGCCTTTCATCAGTTCGGACTTGGCACCGACCAGCAACCAGTTGCTGTGGATCATCGATGTCTACTCGTTCGTGCTGGCCGGCCTGCTCATCACCATGGGCACGCTCGGCGACCGAATCGGCCGTCGCCGATTGCTACTGATCGGTGCTGCGGGCTTCGGCATCGCCTCACTCGTAGCGGCCGTGTCGACCAGCGCGGAGATGCTGATCGCGGCCCGCGTGTTGCAGGGTATTTCCGGTGCGACACTGATGCCCGCGACCCTGGGCTTGATTCGAACCATCTTCCTGAACCCGCGTCAACGCGTCGCCGCGATCGGAGTATGGGGCGCGATGGCCGGTGGCGGTGCCGCTGCCGGTCCGCTCGTGGGCGGTTGGCTGCTCGAGCACTTCTGGTGGGGATCGGTGTTTCTCATCAACATCCCCGTGATGCTCGTGCTGATCGCGCTGGGACCGCTGGTGATTCCCGAGTCGAAGGACCCGAACCCGGGTCGGTTCGACCTGACGAGTTCGGCGCTGTCGATGCTCGCCATCGTGCCGCTGGTATTCGCGGTGAAGGAGACCGCGGCACACGGCTTCGAAGTGGTCTACCTGCTGTCGGCGGTGGTCGGTGTGATCGCCGGATACGTGTTCGTCCGCCGTCAGCGCACCCTCGCGGCACCGATGATCGACCTGAGACTGTTTGCCAACCGGGCCTTCTCGACGGGCGTCGCAACGAACTTCCTGTCGGTGTTCGCCCTCGCCGGGGTCCTGTTCTTCGGTTCGCAGTATCTGCAGCTCGTGCTCGGCAACAGCCCGCTCGAGGCGGGTCTGTTGCTGCTTCCCGGTACCGCCGCCAGCATCGTCACCTCACTGCTGGTTGCGGTCCTGGTTCGATACTTCAGTGCGGGAACGGTTCTCGGGGTCGCAATGTTCGTCGCCGCCGCGGGTGCCGGGATCCTGGTCGGCCTCGCAACCGACAGCGGTCCGGCCCTGTTCATTGCCGGGTTCGTCCTCGTGGGGGCCGGTGTCGGTGTCGCGCTGACGCTGACCTCGGAGCTGGTGGTCAGCGCCGTCGAACCCGAACGGGCGGGAGCTGCCTCGGCAGTGTCGGAAACCGCATACGAACTGGGTATCGCACTGGGCGTCGCACTACTCGGCACCGTTGTCATGGCGATCTTCCGTCGCGGCATCGACGTCACGCAGCTGACCCCCGAACTGGGGGCAAGGGCCGGTGAGACTCTCGGCGGTGCCGATTCGGTAGCCCGTGAGCTGCCGGACTCGGTGGCGACGGGTCTACTGGACTCCGCGCATGCTGCCTTCGTCTCGGGCATGCATGTCGCGGCCGTCGCCACCGCGGTGGTGCTGGCGATCACCGCCGTGTTCGTCCTGGTCAATCTACGCAGGCGTCAGGATTCCAGTACCACGACGGAGTGACCGGGAACCGTTGTGGCAGAGCCAGTTTCGTCCGATGTCGTCGGCTCCCACTCGAGCAGTGGTGAGCCGCCGACCGGCACGGTCACAGCGGATTCGGACAGGTTGCACACCACGCTGAGTCGGCTACGGCGAACGACGATCCATTTCGCGTCCTCGTCGTAGTCCACCTTCACGTGGTCCAGCCACGGGTCGGTCAGTTCGGTCCGGTCGCGACGCAGCGTCAACAGATCGCGGTAGACGGCCAACAGTCGTGCATGGTCGCCGTCGCCCAGTTCCGACCAGTTCAGCTTCGACCGCGTGAAGGTCTCGGGATCCTGTGGGTCCGGGATATCGCTCTTGTCCCAGCCATGTTCGGCGAATTCCGCCTTGCGTCCCTCGGCGGTCGCCTTACCGAGCTCGGGCTCTGGATGAGAGGTGAAGAACTGGAACGGCGTGGACGCTCCCCACTCCTCTCCCATGAACAACATCGGTGTGTAGGGCGAGGTCAACACCAGAGCAGCCTTGATAGCGAGCTGGCCGGGGGAGAGGTAGAAACCCGGTCGATCGCCGATTGCGCGGTTACCGACCTGATCGTGAGTGGTCGTGTAGGTCACCAGCGAACTGGCCGGAATTCGGCGCGTGTCCAGCGGGCGGCCGTGGATCCGACCGCGGAAGCTCGAATACGTTCCGGCATGAAAGAACCCCTGCCGCAGCGTGTTCGCCAAGCCCTGGAGGGAACCGAAATCGCCGTAGTAGCCCTGCCGCTCACCGGAGACAGCCGCGTGGATCGCGTGGTGAATGTCGTCGTCCCATTGCGCGTCGAGTCCGTAGCCGCCACCCGACCGTGCCGTGATCAGCGAAGGATCGTTGAGGTCGCTCTCGGCGATCAGGGTCAGGGGACGACCGAGATGCGCTGACAGAGTGCGGGTTTCGATCGAGAGCTGCTCGAGCAGATGCACCGCGGTGTGGTCGACTATCGCGTGAACTGCATCCAGTCGCAACGCGTCGATGTGGAACTCGGAGAACCAACGCAGAGCGTTGTCCAGGGCGTATCGCCGAACCTCGCCCGAGTCTGCATCGGCGTAGTTGATTGCCTGGCCCCAGCTGTTGGCCCCTTCGGTCATGTAGGGGCCGAAACGTTCGAGATAGTTGCCGGACGGGCCGAGGTGGTTGTAGACCACATCGAGGACGACGCCGATGCCGCGGCCGTGGCATGCGTCGACCAAGCGCTGCAACCCTTCCGGGCCGCCGTACGCCTCGTGCACGGTGTACCAGAGCACGCCGTCGTACCCCCAGTTGTGCACACCGTTGAACCCGTTGACCGGCATGATCTCGATGAACGAGACGCCGAGATCGACGAGGTGATCGAGCTTGCCGATGGCCGCCTCGAAGGTGCCCTCCTCGGTGAACGTCCCTATGTGCAGTTCGTAGATCGAGGAGCCGGGTAGTTGACGCCCGGTCCATGCCGAATCGGTCCACAGCGTGGGATCGACGTCGAACACCTGGGACAGCTCGTGCACGCCGTCGGGCTGCCTCGGTGATCGCGGATCGGGCAGTGCCTTGTCTGCGTCGTCGAGCAGGTAGCCGTATCGAGAGTTCGGTGCGGCATCGACGTCGGCGTGCCACCACCCGTCCGAGGAACGCTGCATCGGATGCACCGTGTCGTCGAGTTGCAATCGGACCGTCTCGGGGGACGGTGCCCAGACCTGGAATCGTCGTGTCGTCGCCGAAGAGGTCGCTGCCGTCGATGTCGCTGCTGTCGATGTCACTGTGTCACCGCTTCTTCGTTGTCGCGCACCAGGAGTGCGACCGGGAGTGAGGCGAACATCTCGGCTACCGAGACGGTGCCCGTGTGTTCGGAGCCGGTGATGCGATCGCGCCATCGGCCGTCGGGCAGCGTCACGGATGTCTCGCCCCAGCCCGTCTCGGACACGCCGAGCGAGAGTCTGGTCGCCAGTGCGATCACGTCGGCGTTTCCGGGAACCGGTCCGCGTGCGAATCCGACGAGGTGCTCGGCCGCGGATCCGTCCGCGACGATCGGCGCGTAGGTGCCACCGACGAAGCTCTCCGGCCGCTCGCGGCGCACGTGCAGCGCGGAGCGAACCACGGCCAGCTTGGCAGCACCCGTATCGATCGAGAGTGCATCGGTGTTCGACGCGGCGAGCATCGATCGACGGACGGAGTAGTCGACGGGTCTGCGGTTGTCGGGGTCGACGAGCGAGTCTTCCCACAACTCGGTGCCCTGGTACACATCGGGTATGCCGGGCCCGGCCAGATTCAACAGTTTCTGACCCAGTGCGTCGGAATGGCCGTGGGGAGCGAGCTTGTCGACCAGCATCGTCATCGATCGAGCGACGGCACCGTCGAAGATGGCGTCGAGCCAGCTGTGTACCGCGGACTCGAACTCCTCGTCCGGAGCAGTCCACGTCGTGCGGAGGGCGGCCTCGCGGATTGCCTTCTCCGCGTAGGCGTGAACGCGCTCACGCAGCGTGGACGTGATCACTCCGTCGACCGGCCAGATGCCGAAAAGGTTCTGCCACAAAAACATTCCTGTTGTACCGTCGGGACTCGGGGTCAGTTCTTCCCAGTCCGTGATGCAGCGAGCCCACAGTTCGGGAGTCTGTGACAGCACGCCGATTCGCGCCCGTACATCCTCGCCGCGTTTGGTGTCGTGAGTCGACAGGGTGGTCATCGCAGCCGGCCAGCGTTGCGCTCGATCGGCGTTGGTCAGATGGAAATACGCTGTGCTGCAACCGAATCGGCTCGGGTCGCCGCCCACCTCCTGCAGGGAGATCAACCGGTTGGCGCGGTAGAACAGGCAGTCCTCTACGCCTTTGGCCGTGACGGCACCGCAGACCTGGTCGAAGCGGACCGGCGATTCTGCACCGGTGACGAGGGCGGTCGCCAGTGCGCCCAGACCGCCGGCCAGGTCCGGCTGCTCCTCGCCGACAGCAGCGATCACGCCCGGCAGCACGCCTGCGAGCGGCGCGTAGTCGGTCCGGTAGACCGGGACGGCCGCGACGACGGCAACGATCGCGTCGATGACGGACTCGAGGTCGACGGTGGTGCCGGACTCGCGAACCACGGCCCGAGCGAGGCGTCGCACCTCGGGGGACAGGTCGCCGCGCGCAACGCCGGTCTTGAGATCCAACTCTGTCTCGTGCAACGTCTCGGCGTCGTAGGCGATGCCCGAGCGCACCTGAGACAGAGCAGTGAGTGCATGAACGCCCTCAGGGTCGACGAACACTCCGCCGACCGCGGCCAACGCGTCGTACCCGGTCGTTCCGTCGACGGGAAGCGACTCGTCCAGCGGTTCACCGTCGGCCAGAATCTTCTCGATGACGAGCCACCGGTCGGGCCCGAGAAGTCCGCGCAGTTCGGTGAGGTAGCCGGTGGGGTCGGCCAGGCCGTCGGGATGGTCGACCCGCAATCCGTCGATCAGTCCGTCGTCGATCCAACCTGCCACCTGACGATGGGAGTCGGTGAAGACGTCGAGGTCTTCCTGCCGGATTCCCGCCAGGCCGTTCACGGAGAAGAACCGTCGGTATCCGATCAGCCCGTCGGACCAGCTCACCAATCGGTAGGCCTGACGGTCGTGTACGGCCTGCGCATCGTCACCGTCGGTGCCGTCTGCGATGGGGAAGCGGTGCTCGTAGAACGCGAGGAGAGGCTGCTCCTCCGAGCGGTCGACGGTCAGCTCACCGACGTCGCTCGCGCTGCCGAGCACGGGGATCGCGATCTTGCCGTCGACGCCGTTGTCGGCTCCGAAGTCGATGTCGAAGTACGTCGCGTACTCGGAGTCGCGACCGCGTCGCAGCACGTCCCACCACCACGCGTTCTGCCGTGGGTCCTCCACTCCGACGTGGTTGGGGACGATGTCGACGATTATCCCCATGCCCACCTCTGCGGCACGAGAATGCAACTGCGTCAACGCTTCTCGACCGCCCAGGGCGGCCGAGACCGTCGAGGTGTCGGTGACGTCGTATCCGTGTGTCGATCCGTCGGTCGCGGTCAGGATCGGCGACAGATACAGGTGAGTGACCCCGAGGTCGTGGAGGTAATCGACCACGTCGGAGGCGTCGGCCAGAGTGAAGGCATCGCCCCGCAGTTGTAACCGGTATGTACTGGTGGGCAGCGGCATGTGTCAGGCAGTCTTTCGTAGAACGAGCAAGGAACGAGCGGTGACTTCCACCGGTGTACCCGCTTCTATCGATTTCTCACCCGCTCCCGTTCGGGCTGCTGTGTCCAAGGCGACCGTCCACTCCTTGGCGTAGTTCCCGTCCGGGGTCACGAACTCGAGCGTCTCGTGATGTGCGTTGAAGCACAACAGGAACGAGTCGTCCACCACTCGCTCACCGCGCTGATTCGGTTCCGGAATTCCTTCGCCGTTGAGGAACACGGTCAGCGACTTGCCGAAGCCGCTGTCCCAGTCCTCGGGCGTCATCTCTTCGCCCGCCGGGGTCAGCCAGGCGATGTCTCGTGCCTGCTCACCGGTTCGGATGGGACGGCCCTCGAAGAACCGGCGCCGGCGGAACACCGGGTGCTCGGCGCGCAAGGCGATGGCGTTGCGCGTGAACTCGATCAGTTCCGCGTTGGTCTCGGCCAACGACCAGTCCATCCATGCCAGTTCGGAGTCCTGGCAGTAGACGTTGTTGTTGCCCTGCTGTGTTCGTGCCATCTCGTCGCCGTGAGCGATCATCGGCGTACCTTGGCTGAGCAGCAACGTCGCCATGATGTTGCGGATCTGGCGGGCACGCAGATCCAGGATCTCCGGGTCGTCGGTCGGCCCCTCGACGCCGCAGTTCCAGGATCGGTTGTGGCTCTCGCCGTCGTTGTTGCCCTCACCGTTGGCCTCGTTGTGCTTGTCGTTGTACGAGACCAGGTCGTTGAGGGTGAACCCGTCGTGGGCAATGACGAAGTTGATGCTGGCTCCGGGGCGACGACCGTTCGACTCGTACAGATCCGAGGATCCGGTCAGCCTCGACGCGAACTCGCCCAGCGTCGCGGGCTCCCCGCGCCAGTAGTCACGCACAGTGTCGCGGTACTTGCCGTTCCACTCCGTCCACAGGCCGGGGAAGTTGCCGACCTGGTAGCCACCCTCACCGATGTCCCAGGGCTCGGCGATCAGCTTCACCTGGCTGACGACCGGGTCCTGCTGAACGAGATCGAAGAATGCACTGAGGCGATCGACGTCGTGCAGTTCGCGAGCCAACGTGGATGCGAGGTCGAATCGGAACCCGTCGACGTGCATCTCGGTCACCCAGTAGCGCAACGAGTCCATGATCAGCTGCAGCGTGTGCGGGTGCCGGGCGTTGAGACTGTTGCCGGTACCGGTGTAGTCCATGTAGTGCTCGAGATCGCCGTCGACGAGCCGGTAGTACGCCGCGTTGTCGATGCCGCGGAAGCTGATGGTCGGGCCCATGTGATTGCCCTCGGCGGTGTGGTTGTAGACCACGTCGAGGATCACCTCGATGCCGGCGGCGTGGAACGAGCGAACCATGGCCTTGAACTCGGTGACCGCCGCACCGGGGGACTGCAGTGAGGAATATTCCGCGTGCGGGGCCAGGAAGCCGAATGTGTTGTAGCCCCAGTAGTTTCGCAGTCCCTTGTCCAGCAGAACCTGATCCTGCATGAACTGGTGCACCGGCATCAGTTCGATGGCCGTGACTCCGAGGTGGTTGAGGTGATCGATGATCGCCGGATGCGCCAGCCCGGCGTAGGTGCCGCGCTCGGCCTCGGGAATGTCGGGGTGGTTGATCGTCATGCCCTTGACATGGGCCTCGTAGATCACGGTCTCGTGGTACGGGCGTTTGGGGGCGCGATCCGCCTGCCAATCGAAGAACGGGTTGATCACGACGGTGGTCATCGTGTGACCTAGCGAATCATGCTGGGGGAAATCGTTGTTCGGCACGTCGTCGTGCGCGATGGGAGCTTCCTCGATGATCTCGTCGTCGGGATCGGCAAGATCGGTGGCGTCCTCGAACGGGGCCTCGGCGTCGAGTGAATCCGCGGATTCGTCGTCGATCTGTACCTCGGCCTCGGGTTCGGGAGCGGGCGCGTCCATGTTGTACGAGAACAGCGATCGGTCGCCGTCGAACGATCCCTCGAACGCCTTGCCGTACGGATCCACGAGCAGCTTGCTCGGGTCGCAGCGATGCCCGGCTGCCGGATCCCACGGGCCGTGAACGCGGTAGCCGTAGCGCTGACCCGGTACCACGGTGGGTAGATATGCGTGCCAGACGTAGCCGTCGGACTCCTCGAAACGGATGCGGGTCTCGGTTCCGTCGTCGGCGATCAAGCACAGATCCACGGCCTCCGCGACCTCGGAAAACAGTGCGAAATTGGTTCCTGCTCCGTCGTAGGTCGCGCCGAGCGGATAGGCGGATCCCGGCCATACTGCGATGGCAGGCGTGTCGTCGGAGGCTTCGTGCAGCATGTATCAACCCTACTGTGGCCGGTGGGCCCGGGCTTACCGAGCGCGAGGCGCTCGGCTCACGGTCCGGCCCACCACCCGGTGGCCGATCCGACCTGCCGTCCCAGCTCGGTGGTCAGAGTTCGCACGTAGGTCGCAGTGAGATGATGCTCGTCACGGTAGACGAGTACGTTGCCTTGCTCGACGCGGCACACGGTGGCGTCGCAGACTGCATCGGACAAGTCGAGAGCGGAGAACCCGGGGAGCCGGAACGAGGCCGCAAGCGCGGGATTGACGGGGTCGAGTGCTTCGTCCCGTGGAATGCCGCACGAGGTGGCATCGCCGCCGTCGGCCAGGCAATCGATCGCCCGGTACGCGAGCCACGGGGTGTCCCGAACACCCAGAATTCCGACACCGTCCGCAGCGAGTTGCTGCCACACCGCGGCGTACCAGGTGGGGGTGTAATCGCCGGGGAAGTCCTCCCGCGGGCGGGTGGCGGTGGTGAACACGTAGGCAGGTTCCATCGCTGCGACGTCGGCGAGCACGGTCTGCGTCCAGTCGAGACAATCCGGGTATTCGTTGGGGCCGAGCATCGGCATCGTGTCGATGCTCAACGGGCAGCCCATCTTCAGGAATGTGACGACCTTGAACCCGTGCTGGAGTCCGAGTGCGTCGAGGGCCGTCACCCAGTGCTCGGCGTGTGAGCTGCCCGCCAGCACGATGGTTCGGTTCGCGTCGAGGTCGCCGTAGCTACACGAGACCGCATCGCGTGTTTCGAAGTCGGCGATGCAGCCTTCGAGGGTGGTGGCGGGGAGGTCCTCGGGAGCCGAGTACAGCGGGGGACGGACGGCGGCCGGCTCGGCGCGAATCCCGTCGGTCAGTTCGAGCGCCCCCGGGTGAGTCAGTTCGTCGACCGATTCATCGGCCTGCACCGCGGTGATCGACCGGTCGATGTAGACGTTCCATCCGACCGAACCGGCCGTGACGGTGAGCGCGGCGATCCCCGCGCAGGCAGTGACCGCGATGCGTCCCGGCGTGAACGTGCTCGACTGCGTGGGGCGCTCGACCAGGCGCACGGTCAGCCATGCGAGTGCGACCGACGCCCCGACGATGCCGAGACCCCCGAGCGCGTCTGCATGGGATCTGCCGGTGGCCGACAAGTAGAAGATCAGCAGCGGCCAGTGCCACAGATACAGCGGAAATGCGATCGATCCGACCCAGGCGAAGAAACGGTTGGAGAGCGTTGCCGCGACGGCGGTCTCGGACCCGGCGACGATCAACGCGAGGGTCGCGAGCACCGGAATCAAAGCCAGGGGACCGGGAAACGCAGTCACTCCGTCGACGACGAAACCGCACGCGACGATGACGGTCATGCCGAGAACAGCCAGGACTCCGCGTGTCGTCGACGACCAGCGGGCACGTCCGGGCGAGGCGGCGGCCACCGAGGTGCTGGTTCGCGAGGCGAGCACTGCCGCCAGTGCGGCACCGAGCATGATCTCCCAGAGTCGCGCACCGGTGTCGTAGTAGTTCCATGCCTGATGCCGTCGAACGCCGTCCGCCGCGTACACGAAGGACACCACAGCGATCATGGCGAAGATCACGGCAAAGGTGCGTGGTCGAAGACTTCGTGGCCCCTCGGGTCGGGCGATGCGTCGGAGCCATGCGAGACCGAACACGACGGCAATGGCCAGCAGATAGAACTGGAACTGCACAGCGACCGACCACAGATGCTGAACGGGGCTCACCGAGGGATCGGCCGCCAAGTAGTCGTTCGCTGTTGTCGCCAGCTGCCAGTTCACGTAATAGAAGACACCGGATACGAGTTGATCACCCAGGTCTGCCCAGCGGGTGCGCGGCAGCAGGAACACCGATGCGACGGCGACTGCGAGCAGCGTGATCAGCAGCGGTGGACCCAGTCTGCGCAGCACGCGCGTGATGCGGGTGATCGGATTCAGGCTTGCCCCGGCCTCGGCCGATCGCAGTAGGGATGCGGTGAAGAAGAACCCGGACAGCGTCAGGAAGACGTCGACGCCACCCGACACGCGACCCATCCAGATGTGGAACACGACGACGAGTGCGATCGCGACGCCGCGCAAGCCATTGAGATCATGCCGTTGCGGTGGTCGACCCTGTGGGCCGGGTGCCGGAGCGGAAGCGCCCTGGACCGGTGTCGAGAAATCGGTGGCCGAGTCGCTGTCGGTCGGGTGTACATGCATGAAGGAGAAGTGGCTCCGGCTGTCGATCGACTACTCGGTCGGATGTGCGATACCGGGCAAACAATACGTGTACGCGAGGTGAAGCACTTCTCGGAGTCTGCTTCGGGGCAATAGTCCCAGTTCGGGAGCGTAGATGTTGATCCGGCACATTGCCTTCTTGCGCGGATAGAGCGCGTATGCAATTATTTGCCAAGCGCGTGCAACTACACGCGATAGCCAGATATTTACCTACGCCACTTCGTCTCAGGAGATTCGACATGCCTCTCGGCCTGCTCGCCCTCGCAATCGGAGGATTCGGCATCGGTTTGACCGAATTTGTCATCATGGGCCTACTACCGGAGGTCGCGGCCGACTTCTCGGTCACCGAAGCCACTGTCGGCTGGCTCATCACCGGATATGCGTTGTCCGTCGTCGTCGGAGCGCTGGTGGTCACCGCTGCGGTGACGCGACTTCCCCGCAAGACCGTCTTGCTTGCACTGATGTGCCTGTTCATCGCAGGCAACCTGATTTCTGCACTCTCGGGCAGCTACGACACGATGCTGCTCGGTCGTGTGGTTGCCGCACTGTGCCACGGAGCCTTCTTCGGAATCGGTGCCGTGGTCGCGGCAGGTCTGGTCGAGCCCGCAAAGAAGGCGGGAGCGATTGCCATGATGTTCGCCGGCCTCACCGCCGCCAACGTTCTCGGCGTTCCGTTCGGAACGTTCCTCGGTCAGAGCTACGGATGGCGGTCGGCGTTCTGGGCCATCACGGTGATCGGCATCGTTGCGCTGATCGGCATCGCGGCCCTCGTTCCTCGGGAAACCGGGATCGGTGAGGAGAGCGATCTGCGCCGCGAATTGCGTGCGTTCCGGTCTCCCCAGGTGTGGCTCTCCATCGCCACGACGGTGCTCGGATTCGGCGGTATGTTCGGCGCGTTCACGTATATCGCGTTCACCCTCACCGATGTCAGCGGTTTCGCGTCGAGCTCGGTGCCCTGGCTGCTCGTGCTGTTCGGTGGAGGCCTCTTCATCGGAAATTACCTCGGCGGCAGGGCCGCCGACCGCAACCTGACCGCCACGTTGCTGACGTTGCTCGGCGCGTTGACCGTCGTTCTGGTCTTCTTCGCGCTCACCGCAGAGAGTCGACCGGCAACTGTTGCCTCTCTCGTCCTCATGGGCGCTTTCGGTTTCGCGACGGTGCCGGGGCTGCAGATGCGGGTGATGTCGTTTGCGCCCGACGCACCGACGATGGCGTCCGGTGCGAACATCGCCGCGTTCAATCTCGGAAATGCGTTGGGCGCGTGGCTCGGCGGCGTGACGATCTCGGCCGGCCTCGGCTACACCTCGCCCATCTGGGCCGGATCCGGTATCACCGTGCTTGCGTTGCTGGTCCTGTTGTTCGCAACTCGTCTGCTGCGCCGCTCCACTTCGGGTGCCGCAGTGGACGGAGTGAGCGCAGCAACCAGTGCTGCGGGATCGTCCACCTGAACACCGAACGAGTGAGCGAAGCCGGATATCCGCCATCGCGGCAGGAGTGCGGGAACCACCACCTCTGCGGCACTGGACAGCTCGATATCGACCGTGGTTCCGTCCTGGTTCGGTAGGACGAGCCGGCCTCCGTCGAGAGCGGGCGACACGACGCCGTAGCGACGGTGGATACGAACCGACACGATGTTCGCACGGTCGACCCTCGCTACGACCGTGCCCGACATGCGCAGAACGAGGGCTTCGGGTGAGAGAACATGCGGGTGCGCCCGAGCCAGGGCGACCGCTGACGCGAGTAGCACCAGGGACGCCACCGACGCGGCTGCGACCAGCGCACTGAGCCACAGCCACGGAATCAGCAGGTGCAGAACGACCATCTCGATCACGGTGGCAGCACCGAACATCAGGGGTAATCCGAGTGTTCCGCGGGTAGCAGTGAACACGGCCGCGTCCGCAGCGATCGGCGCGTGCTGCCCGCGCGTCCAGAGCGCCAACGAGTGCCATCTACCGACCTGGACAGGGAAGTCGACCGTCATCGGGTGCCTCCGGAGCGTGGGTGTTCGGTCGTCTGCAGGCGTGTGGTGGCGCGGACGATCACGGTGCGCTGGGCCGGATCGGGCAGGATGTCGTCGATACTCAGCGAACCGATCTCCTCGGTGTCCACAGTGGTATCGGACGGATCGGAGGCGAGTGAATCGAGATCGAACATCGACTCCAGCTCTGCGGCGAGCGACGCGATATCGCTCTCGGCCTCGGCCGGATTTCGGCCCTCCAGTGCGCTGAACCTGCGGAGAAGTCCGAGGTACCTCTGACGAAGGCTGTGGTCGCCGAGTGTGGTGGTCACCGTCTCGAAGAACGATGCGGGAACGGCGCCCGATATCGCCATCACCTCGAGTAGATCGCGTTCACGGATCAATGCTTCTCGGTCCGTCTCCGCGGAAGTGCCGATCAGCGCGCTCAGGGCGTCGGCAACCTCGCGCGGAAGAGCGGTCAGCTGGCGATGCTCGACTGCGTCGTTCAGCAGTGCCGACAGGCGGATGTGCTTGCGCGCGAGCGCGGACTGCTCCCGTTCCAAACCGACGAGAAGCGCCCTGAGATCGGCGACCACATCGGTCTCGCCCGCCGGAGACTCACCGAGGGCGGCGGCTATCTCGCCGAGTGGCATCCCGCAGTCGGCCAGCCACCGGATTCTCATCAGACGAACCACGTCGTCGATCGTGTATTCGCGATATCCGTTGGACAGACGGCGCGGCTCGTCGAGCAGGCCGAGGCGGTGGTAATGACGCACCGTTCGCGGTGTCGTTCCGACGGCCTCCGCCAGAGATCCGATTCTCATGTGTTCAGTGTGAACCTTGACGCTACGTCAACGTCAAGACCGTCTGCCTCGCCTTCCCAGGGCCGGGCGTGGCAGCGCGGCGTATCGTCGGGTCGTCGTGTGAGTCGTCGTGGCTCGCACCGTTCGAGGAAGAGACCTGGCTGAAGATGGTCGACGCCGATCGTTGGTACCGGGAGATGTTCGAGGCCAGCACGGTCGGGTTGGCGCTCGCCGACGAAGACGGACTGCTCGTTCTCGCCAACGAGGCCTACGCAGCCATCGTCGGATGTCCTCGTGAGCGCCTGCCCGGCAGATCTTCTCGTGAATTCACCCATCCCGACGACCTGGCCCAGCACGCCGCCATGGAGCAGATCATGGACGACGCGAAGACTCGAGGGGAATCGGTTCACGTCGAGAAGCGATACCTGCATGCCGACGGCACAGTCCGGTGGGGTTGGATCTCGGCCAGCGAGGTTCCTGGGCCGGAGGGACAACGGTGGACGATGGCCGTTGTGCACGACATCACCGATCGAAGGCGCGTCGAGGAAGACCTGCGCGTGGCCGCACAGACCGACGCCCTCACCGGACTGCTCAATCGGCGCGGATGGCGAGATCGGTTGCACCAGTTGACCACACCGCCGGGGGCCGAGGGCACGGTAGCGCTCGCCATGATCGATTTCGACCGCTTCAAGCTGTACAACGACAGGTACGGCCACGGCCGCGGTGATCAACTGTTGGTTCGGTTCTCCGCTGCTGCGGCAGATCTGCTCGGTGGCCGAGCCTCGATCGCGAGATGGGGTGGGGAGGAGTTCGCTCTCGCGATGCCGGGAGTGGGATCGACGACGATGGCGGCCGTGCTGACCGAGCTTGCCGCCGTGGTTCCCGACCGGCAGACGTTCTCCGCGGGGCACACGACGTTGCGGCGAGGCGAATCCGTGGACGACTGTTTCGATCGCGCAGACATGTTGCTCTTTCAGGCCAAGCGAGATGGTGGCGCGCGATCGTACAGCGACGGAAGCCGCCGATCCGGCGAGTGAGCGTCAGCTCGCCAGTCGGCCGAATCCGACCACGCCGGAGTCGGATCCGTAGTGCAAAGTGTGAACTCGGATCTTGCCGGCCTCGTTCCCACCGACGGTGACGGCCTCGTCGCCGTCGACCGCCACGATCACGTTCGTGTGTTGGCCGATCCAACTGGTGTTGTCGTAGAGCACCACGTCGCCCACCGCCGGCGTGTAGCTACCGACAGCCTCGAATCGGCCCTGCTCCTGGTAGTACTCCTGCAGGGTGTAGACGCCGGGTATGCGCCACGAACCGGAATTGGGGTTCGACAGCGGCATATCCGCTTCCTTCATGATCCAACTGACGAAGTCGGCACACCAGGCTTCGTCCACACCCTCGGCATAGAACGTTCCCGGGCGCTGCTGCTCGTGCTCGGTGCGCAACAGTTCCACCACCCGGGCCTGATCGGCGGTCAGCTCACCGGTGTTCACCTCGGGAAATGCCTCGGTGTCCCACGGGAGGTATCGGCTCGGGGCCAGCCACAGAACACCAACGACCGCAACCACGACGACGGCCGTGCAGGCTGCCACCCACAGCGGCCACCGTCGTCGGGTTCGCGAGGCGGTATCGATGCTCATGCGACCACGGTAGCGCGACGGGTAACACCGCTCGGCACAATGACTGTGTGACCGCTTCCGAGAATCTGCATCCCGTTACCGTTCCGGAATCCATCGTGGACTCCGCGCGCCGAGCATCGCGCATCGCCGTACTCACGGGCGCAGGCATGTCCGCCGAGTCGGGGATCGCAACATTCCGGGACGCCCAGACCGGGTTGTGGAAGGACTTCGACCCCAAGGATCTCGCCAGTCCCGAGGGCTGGACGGCCGACAGTGATCTGGTGTGGGGCTGGTACCGATGGCGAGCGGAACTGGTCCGACGCTCCGAGCCCAACGCCGGTCACGTGGCACTCGCGCAATGGCAGCACCGAGCGCACGTCGACATCGCTACCCAGAATGTCGACGACCTCCACGAGAGAGCCGGAGCCACGGTGTTGTCACATGTGCACGGGTCTCTGTTCGAGCCGTATTGCAGCGACTGTGGGACGCGAGCAGCACTCGACGCCGGTGCCGCCGACGCACCGGCCGAGGAGGACCAGCGGGTTCCGCCGCCGGAATGTCCGTTGTGCGGCGGGCTGATTCGGCCGGGCGCGGTGTGGTTCGGCGAATCGCTGCCCGAGGCCGCGTGGGACGCGGCCGAGGACGCCGTCCGACGTGCCGACCTCGTTCTCGTTGTCGGCACGTCGGGAGTCGTGTACCCGTTCGCGGGACTGCCTGCGATCGCTCGTAGCGCCGGGGCCACGGTAGTGGAGATCAACCCGGTCGAGACCGAGGTCTCGGACATGGCCGATCACCGGTGGCGCACCACTGCGGCGGTGGGATTACCGGCCCTCGTTGCGCGACTGTGAACGCCGAAACACGCTGTCGCCGTGGCCGTTGCACCGACCGCTCGGCCTCAGGGCCGCAGTCTCTTGACGAGTAGCAGCGACAGTCCTCCGAGTAGACCGGCGATCAGCAGCGTCAGAGCTGTCTCGATCGCCTGGAACCGCCAGAACAATCGATCCTCGTGGTACTTCGTCTCGAAGGCTTCGGCACCCTGACCACTGATGCAGTCGAGTTGTAGGCCCTTGATCCGTTCGAGTAGCAGGTTCGAGTATTCCTCGTACTCGGCGACCGTCTCGAATTCGCTCATGTCTCGACGGTTCTCGAGTTGGGCGCATTGTTGCCAGTCGATCGCCACGGGTTGTCCACTCGAATCGACATAGTCGGACGAAAAAACCCAACGCGCATAGAAAAGGTCACTCGAGTCGAGTGGCAGAAAGAAGTCCGGGGTACCGCCGCCGTACATCTCGTTACTTTTCTGCTCCAGGGTCAGCTCGTCGACGGACGCCGCCGCGTAGTGCTCCCGAATCTGCGTGGGGAACAACGCGATCAGTAGCGAGGTCGCGATGACGGTCCCTACCATCGCTGCCACTGTGTTTCGTAGAGCCAATGCAAGGGCCGCGCCGAGCATCAATCCGACGGCGGTGTACCCACCTGCGACGAATCCCGTTGCACCGAAAACCGGAAACTCGAGGGCCGAATCGTATCCGCCGAACGAGACGGCGAACTCATCGGGCACGGTCTGGTACTTGGCCCAGTACAAAGCGCATCCGAGCAGCGTCATGGCGAGCACAGTGGGCACGAACACCACGGCGACACGCGTCGTGTACCACCGCCGTCGGCTGACCGACTGGGTCAAACCGAGAACGTGAGTTCGGCGTTCGAGGTCGCGAGAGAACACGGTCACGCCGACGAAGGCTCCCAGTGCCACCGGTAGGACAACGGTCAGCAGAATCGCCAGAGCCTGCGCGGTCTCGGCCCTGCACCCCGTGTCATCGAACGAGAAGCATCCACGGAGAGCAGCAGTGGGAAAAACGCCACCGTCGATCAGCGTGATCGCAATCGTGATGGCCGCCAACAACAGTGGCGTCAGGACCCCGAACAGAATTGTCGCGCGGAATTGTCTCCATGTCACCCAGATCATGCCGCTACCTCCGCACCGAGGTGTGCGAGTACGACGTCGTCCACGGTGGCGTCCTCGAGGGTCCAGCCCGGTCGCGCTGTCTCCGGTCGAGTGCCGTGGACGACGAATACTGCTGCATTGGAACCGGATACGTCGGAGATGATGGTTCCGTTGTCAACAGTGGGTTCGGCCTCGGTGCTACCGACGAGCAGGTAGTGCTCGGCGGTGATGGTATCCAGTTCACCGTCGAGTCGAATGCGGCCGTTGCGCAACAGGAGTAGTCGGTCGGCGACGTCGACCAGTTCCGACAACACGTGCGACGACAGCACGATGCTCGTGCCGTTCTCGGCCGCGTCGCGCATCAATGTCCGGGCCACAGCACGGCGGGCAACCGGATCCAGATCTGCAAGAGGCTCGTCGAGCAGCAGTACCTCCGGTCGGCGACCCAGAGCCAAGGCCAGCGCGACCCGGGTGCGGTGGCCGGGAGAGAGTGACTTGACGCGTGCCGAGACGGCTATCCCCGCTGCGTCCACGAGTTCTGCCGCATACGCATCGTCCCAGTGCACGTTGGTGTTTCGGCCGAAGCGGAGCGTATCGGCGACAGTGAAGTGTGGATAGAGAGGTTTGTGCTGAGCGAGGTAGGAGAGGCCGGGCGCGATGCCGCGTTGGCCCACGGCTTCGCCCAGTACTCGAATGTTCCCGGAGTCCGGTGTGAGCAGTCCGACCGCCAACGACATCAGAGTCGACTTGCCTGCGCCGTTGGAGCCGACCAACGCTGTGACGCTTCCTCTTTCGATGGCAAACGAGCAGTGGTCGAGGACGGTCTTTCGGCGGAACGACTTGACCACCTCGTCCATGGTGAGAACTGCGTCGGTCATGATCCGTCTCTTTCCGGTCGGTCGAAGTGGGTGTCGAGGGCAGCGGTGACGATGGCCTCGAGGTCCGGTCTGTCCAGTCCTGCTGCCAGGCAATGGCGAATCCAGCGGCTCAGTTCGTTCTCAAGGGCCGATCGTTCGGCCATACCGGGTTTCGCCAGGGAGGCGACGACGAAGGTTCCCGATCCGGTCCGTGGTTCGACCAGGCCTTCTCGCTCGAGTTCGCGGTAGGCCTTGAGCACGGTGTTCGGGTTGATGGCGAGCGCCGTGACCACGTCTTTCGCCGTCGGGAGCTTGTCGCCGACAGTGAGTGATCCGAGGCGCAGGGCCTGTTTGGTCTGCAGTATCAGTTGGACATATGTAGGGATGCCGGACTGACGATCGATACGGTAAGCGATCACCAGGACCCTTTCACTAGTTGATTAGTGGAAGACGATAATGCGGAGTCGTCTGTTTGTCCAGGTTTTGCGGTCAGTGGATGGTCAGGGCATCGATGAGTGCGCTCATTGCCGATGCGGCACTGTCGGTTTCGGTGGGTCCCAGGGCGGCGAGACTAGCGATGAGGGCTGCTATCTCCGGGACGGTCAGACGCACAGGACGTGGACCGGGCACACTCGCCAGCCGTGATCCGCCGTGCACACCCGAGGCCGCATCGATGGGTACGCCGGATTCACGCAATCGGGCGAGATCGCGCTCGACCGTGCGCACGCTCACTCGCAATCGCTGCGCAAGTTCGGGTGAGGTCAGCGGCATCGCTGCCGAACTCAGCCACTCGACGATCCGTTGCTGGCGCACGACGCGACGCAGGGTGAGGGCGCTGTCGAGCGAGTGGGGCGAGGTCTCCTTGGGCACTGTTCGAATTCTTCCCGATTCCCGACACCGACCTGACGGGAATGAGTCGTACCGTTCTCGGTATGACCTCCGAAACGGAAACGATCGACCGCTTCTTCGCTCGCTACACGGGGTATCTGACCTCGGGTGATCTCGACAATCTGGCAGAGATCTACAACTACCCTGCGCTGGCTGTGACGGCGCGAGGCTGCGCAGCTATCACCGCGCCTCAGCAAACACGAGAGTTCTTCGAGCAGGGGCAGGCCTACTATCGATCGCGCGGAGTACAGGGCGTACGAGCACGCGACATCGTCACCGAGATCGAGGTGCCGGGGGTGTGGGTCGGTCATCTGCTTCTGGAGAACCTCGACTCCGACGGCCTGCCGGTGGGAACCGAGCGCAATGCCTATCAGGTGGTGACGGCCGAGGACGGTACTCGTCGAATCGCGGTGACAACGCCCCTCGACGCCTAGGGGCGGTGGTCGTGTGCGCCCGAGTCGCCGATCCTGGACTGGTTTCGGTAAGCGATCAGGGGTGGAGAAGACCCGCAACCAGGGCGTCGACAACCTCGTCCGTCGAGGTGTTCGGATCGATCGGGTAGGTCAGGCGGTCGAGCAGAAGTCCGTCGATCGCGTAGTGGAAGAGTGCGACTTCCTTACGACCCCCGGGTAATCCTGCGGCGAGGTTGAATTCGACGTCGGCGGAGAAATTCGAGTGCTGCCAGCTGCCGAGCATCTCCTTGATCTCCGGCCGTCTCGATGCCTCGAGCCGCAGCTCGAACAGCGCGAGTGTCACGTCGCTGTTCGCGAGGAGTCGGGCGACGATGTCGCGGATGTACGCGCCGAACAGCTCGGGGCTGGGGGGTTGCGCAGCGAGTGGTTCGTGGACCTCGGCGTCGGGGGCGAGTCTCTCGCCGATCCGCTCGATCAGTCCGGCAATGATTTCGGTGCGGGTCTTGAAATAGTTCGATGCCGTTCCCTTGGGCACAGCTGCTTCCTCGTCGATCGCGCGGTGGGTCAGTCCGCGCGCTCCTTCCGCGGCGAGCAGGCGAAGTCCGGCGTCGGCCAGTTCGGAGCGTCGTAGTGGGTTGCGAGCCATGAAAACAGACTAGCGGAACCACTACGGATGTCGTAGTCTAAAACAACCACTACACCCGTCGTGATCGGAGAAGCTCATGCGTGAACTGGTCTATTACGTCGCCGTCAGTCTTGATGGCTACATCGCTGCCCCCGACGACTCCTTCGCCGACTTCCCGATGCACGGCGACCACATCGACATGATCCTGCGTGAGTACACCGACACCATTCCGACGCTGGGCCTTCGGGCGACGGGCCTGACCCCCGACCTGAGTCGTTTCGACACCGTGCTCATGGGGTGGAACACGTACAAGGCCGGTGGAATCCATCCCCCGGAGGGTCCGTACGGCCACCTGAAGCAGTACGTTTTCTCGCGCGATCACTCGGGCGTGGAAGCGGCCGTGACGCTCACCGGTGAAGATCCCGTAGCGGTCGTGCGAAAGCTGAAGAGCGAGAATGGAAGTGGGATCTGGCTGGCCGGGGGAGGGATGTTGGCGTCGGCTGTGGCGGGCGAAATCGACAGGCTGATCCTCAAGGTGAACCCGATCCTCCTCGGCTCGGGTAAGCGTCTCTTCGCCGAGCGTGCGTACTCACCGATCCGAAGTCGCCTCGTGGCCAGTACCCCCTTCGAGTCCGGGGTGGTGGTGAACGAGTACACGGTCGATCGATGATGTGGAACCGAGGACGACGTCACACTCGGTACTGTGGAAAGGAACGTTCTTTCTTTCTCAGGTAGGGATTGCACATGGCTTTGGGCTCCGACCGGTTCTGGCGTGTACTCGGACGCTCCGCGCAGAAGGCGCAGAGCACGTCCCGTCAGCACGTCGACCGAGCCCAGGAGCACGCCGAGTGGGCGGCCGCTCTGGACGACAGCGACTTGGCGACAGAGGCGACCGCACTTCGCGTCGACAACACAGCGCGGCTCGATGTTCCGCGGTACCTCGCGTTGGTGCGAGAGGCGAGTGAGCGAACACTGTCCATGCGGCCCTTCGATGTCCAGCTCCACGGTGCCGTGCGACTTCTCGCCGGCGACGTGGTGGAGATGGCGACCGGTGAGGGCAAGACGTTGGCCGGCGCCATCGCTGCCGTTGGGTACGTCTTGTCCGGGCGCGCGGTGCACGTCATCTCGGTCAACGACTTCCTTGCGCAACGCGATGCACAGTGGATGAAGCCGTTGTTCGAGGTTCTGGGTATCACGGTCGGTTCCATCGGTGAGGCGTCGAGCGCGCAGGAGCGTCGCACCGCCTATGCCTGCGACATCACGTACGCCTCGGTCAACGAGGTCGGCTTCGACGTCCTGCGTGATCATCTGGTGAACGACCGACAGGATCTGGTCTCGCCCGTCCCGGACGTCGCACTGATCGACGAGGCCGACTCCGTGCTGGTCGACGAGGCGCTCGTCCCGCTGGTGTTGGCCGGTTCGGTATCGGGTGACGTCTCGACCTCGACCGTGATGGACGCAGTCCGATTGTTGGACAAGGGTGTTCACTACGACACCGATGCCGAAGGGCGGAACGTTTTCCTCACCGACGAGGGTGCCCTGCGGATCGAGAAGGAGCTCGGCGGAATCGATCTGTACTCGGAACAGCATGTCGGATCGACCCTGGTGGCGGTCAACGTGGCCCTGCACGCCCAGGTGCTGGTGCAGCGCGACGTCGATTACATCGTTCGTGACGGACGGGTTCAGCTGATCAACGCCTCGCGTGGACGCGTCGCCGAACTTCAGCGCTGGCCGGACGGGCTGCAGGCGGCGGTCGAGATCAAGGAGGGGCTTGCTCCCACCGAGACCGGCGAGATTCTCGACACGATCACCGTGCAGGCATTGATCAATCGGTACGCCACGGTGTGCGGCATGACCGGAACGGCCATGGCGGCGGGGGAGCAGCTTCGGACGTTCTACAGCCTCGGGGTCTCGGTCATCGAGCCCAACGTGCCGACGGTGCGCGTCGACGAAAACGACCGTGTGTACAACACGATCGAGCACAAGAACGCTGCAATTGCTGTGCAGGTGAAGGAGATTCACGAGACCGGGCAGCCGATTCTCATCGGAACCCATGATGTCGCCGAGTCCGAGGCGTTGGCGGCGACTCTCACGGCCTCGGGCGTGGACGTGGTGGTGCTCAACGCGAAGAACGATGCTGAGGAGGCAGCGGTCGTCGCCGCGGCCGGAGTGCACGGCGCGGTGACGGTGTCGACTCAGATCGCCGGTCGCGGAACCGATATCAAGCTCGGTGGTCCCGACGGTGCCGATCGCGAACGTATTGCCGAGCTCGGCGGACTGTTCGTTCTCGGGACCGGTCGCCACACGACCGAGCGACTCGACAACCAGCTCCGGGGACGCGCAGGTCGACAAGGAGATCCGGGTCGTTCGCTGTTCTTCGGCAGCTGGGAGGACGACGTCGTCAAGAACAACATCGGCGACAAGGATGCTCCGAAGGGTATCGACGACAGCGGAATGTTCACCTCGCCGGCAGCGGCCGATCGTGTCGATCACGCACAACGCATCGCCGAGGGTCAGATGCTCGAAATACATTCTCGTACTTGGCGTTACAACCAGTTGACGGCTCAGCATCGTGAGATTCTGGATCGCAGTCGGGCGACGTTGCTCAACTCGGACGAGGCGTTGACCCTGCTCGAGGCGCACTCGCCGAAGCGCTCGAAGGAGCTTCGCGACACAGTCTCGGAGGAGACGCTGATCGAGGTCGCTCGCCAGATAGTTCTGTACCACCTAGATCGATCGTGGTCCGATTACCTCGCGCACCTCGCAGACGTGCGTGAGAGCATCCACCTTCGGGCATTGGGCCGCGAGAATCCGCTGGACGAGTATCACCGCATTGCGGTCGAAGCGTTCAAGACGGTGTCGTCGAAGGCGATGGATCTCTCGCACGCCACCTTCGAGTCGGCCGACATCACTTCCGACGGAATCGATCTCGACGATGCCGGTTTGCGTCGACCGACGTCGACCTGGACGTACATGGTGCACGACAACCCGTTCGCGTCCCGCGGAAATGCCGGTGCGGCCGGCCTGGGGCCGATCTTCGGTGGCTGACGCGCAGCGCGCGTTGGTCGCTCTGGCGTTGGGCGTGAGCGCGGTGGCCTCCGGGTGTGCCGACTCGTACGGCGAATTCCCGGCCGACAAGATCTACACGTCGATCGACGCTTCCGACTCCTATGCGCCGGTGGACGGAACCACGATCAGGCTCGAATTCGCCGACGACCGAATCTCGGCGGAGGCCGGGTGCAACAGATTGTTCGGCACGGTCGACACCTCGCAGGGCAGGATCACCACCGACTCTCTCGGTTCTACCCGTATGGGCTGCCCACAGGCATTGATGGATCAGGACGCGTGGCTCTCGGCATTCTTGACGTCCACGCCGCGGTGGTCTCGGAACGACGGCACCATGACCCTGGACAACGGAAGCGAACGGATCGTCTTCGCGGAGTCCTGATCGGCCGGAGCTCTAGCGCCGGATCCGATCGGTTGTCGAGTGGCGGACTCCGTCGACGAAGAGCCGCAATCCGAAATCGAATCTGCTGGTCGGGTCCGGACTCTCGAAGATCGGGGATGCTTCGGGGGTGAGGGCTCCTGCGGAGTCCATCTGTAGACGCGATTGTTCGTCCACTGTCTGGCCGAGAACGTAGTACAGCAGGGTGTCGGCGGTCAGTTCCGCGTCGCGTCGCGGAAGTCCCGCGCGAATGCAGACGGCGGCAATGCGTTCGCGAATGCGATTGGTGGTCATCCTCGACGCGTAGGTCGCGGCGACGAGTTCGGCCCCGTCTCGACGGGAGAGAAGCGCGTCGCGCAGCCGATGCGCTATCTGCTCGATCTGCGTATCCCACGCGCCCTCGGCCGGTGGTGCATCGGCGCTGGACAGCAGATGGTCGGCGATCGCGCCGAGCAGGGTCTGTTTGTTGGGGAAGTGCCAGTACAGCGCACCGGGCTGCACGTGCAGGGACGTCGCAAGCCGTCGCATGGTCAGGTCGGCAAGGCCGTACTCGTCGAGAATGACGATCGCGCCGTCCAGGACGTCTTGCCTGTTGAGTTGCACTGCTTCCCCCAAGTCGATCGACGCCTCGTCGCTTTGACAGTAGCCGAGCGCGGTGCCTAACGTGAACGCCGTTCAACTTGAACGGTGTTCAATGTGTCACCGTTCGACTACGAGGGGACCGGAATGGACATTTTGCGCACGGCGCGTACACAGGTGCTCGACGACGGCATTGCACTCGAACGATCTCAGGTTCTCGAGGTCCTCCAGCTCGGCGACGACCGTCTCGAGGAGGCGATGCTGCTCGCGCACGAGGTACGGATGAAGTGGTGCGGCCCCGAGGTCGAGGTCGAGGGAATCGTCAGCCTCAAGACCGGTGGATGCCCCGAGGACTGCCACTTCTGTTCGCAATCGGGACTTTTCGCATCTCCGGTGCGCGCTGCCTGGCTCGACATCCCGTCTCTGGTCGAGGCGGCCAAGCAGACCGCGAAGACAGGGGCGACAGAATTCTGCATCGTCGCGGCGGTCCGCGGACCCGACGCCAGGCTGCTCGCCCAAGTCGCTGCGGGAATCGAAGCCATTCGAGGCGAGGTGGACATCGACATCGCGTGTTCGCTGGGCATGCTCGAGCAGGATCAGGTCGATCAGCTCGCAGCGATGGGTGTGCACCGCTACAACCACAACCTGGAGACCTCTCGCTCGTACTTTCCGAATGTCGTGACCACGCATACCTGGGAGGAACGGTGGAACACGCTTCGGATGGTGCGGGAGGCAGGCATGGAGGTGTGCTGCGGCGGCATCCTCGGGATGGGGGAGACACTCGAGCAGCGAGCCGAGTTCGCGGCCGATCTCACCGCACTCGAGCCCGACGAAGTGCCCTTGAACTTCCTCAATCCGAGACCGGGAACCCCGTTCGGAGACCTCGACGTGCTGCCGGCATCCGACGCTCTGCGCGCCGTCGCCGCGTTCCGTCTCGCGCTGCCGCGGACGATTCTGCGATTCGCGGGCGGGCGCGAGATCACTCTCGGTGATCTGGGTGCCAAGCAGGGAATTCTCGGCGGCATCAATGCCGTCATCGTCGGCAACTACCTGACGACGCTCGGTCGTCCGGCCGAGCAGGATCTCGATCTTCTCGGCGAGCTGCAGATGCCGATCAAAGCGCTCGACTCGACTATCTGATGGGCGTATTAGGGTGGGTCGAATGACGAGTGAGACCCGCTACGACCCGTACACCGGTCGGCCTGTCGACGCCGGAGCCGAGGTGGGTGCGGATTCGTTGTCGGTCGCCGTCCGGCTCGGGTTGGAGCCGCCTCGGTTCTGCGCAGAATGCGGTCGCCGCATGGTGGTGCAGATAGTCCCCGACGGGTGGTCCTCGGTGTGCTCGCGGCACGGCCTGATCGACTCGGCAGCGACGGGCAGGCGCTAGGTGTCCATGTCGGAAATGCTCGAAAGTCCGCCGCGACGCAGCACCCGCCGGGTTCTGGCGGTGGTGGTAGCGATATCGGTGGCGCTGTCCGCACTGGGCGGCATGCTGTGGGGCCTGTTGGCGCCTGCGCAGCAGTTGCTCGTGGTGGCGCAGGACCGCGGGGCGGCTCTGACCGGTGAAAGTCTGCACCGATTCGACGCCATCGCGATCTTCTCCCTCGTCTCGTTCGCGCTCGGTCTCGTACTCCCGGTCGGTTGGTGGCTGTGGAAGTCGGAGCGGGGTCCACGCCTCTTCGTGGCAATTTTCGTGGGTGCGCTCGCCGGTTCGATCGCTGCGATCGTGGTCGGCAATGCTATTGCCGCCCTGCGATTTCCGGAGGCCACCGACCCTGCAGTGGGCTCGATCGTCACGGTGGCACCGAGCATCGAGACTCCACTGGTGCTGATCGTCCAGGCGCTGACGGCGTCGTTGGTCGTCCTGCTGTTGGCAGCAATGAACCCCAACGACAATCTGCGACATACCGATCCCGAACCCGAGGACGCCGAGCCGTTCCCGCCGCCGTCGTTCGATTCGAATCGGGCCGACTGACACGTCGGCAGGGTTCACGCCTGCGGAGGACGCAACGCAGCGAACTCGTCGGTGACCCGAATGCTGTTGTCGGCAAAGCGAAACAGAGCCGGCGGCCTGCCGCCGGCTTTGCCGGACGGCGCTCGACGGCCGGTGGGTTCGATGACGCCCCGACGACTCAGCACCCGCTGCAGGTTGGTGGCATCCACCTGGTACCCCAGTGCCGCACCGTAGATTTCGCGCAGCGACGAGATCGCGAAGTCGACCGGAGCCAGTGCGAAGCCGATATTGGTGTACGACAGCTTCGCTACCAAGCGGTGTCGGGCGTGAGCGACGACGGTTCCGTGGTCGAACGACATGTCGGGCAGCGCGGAAACCGGGTGCCATGCGGTGTCCGAGGGGAGTGTCGGCTCGGCCGATATCGGCACCAGGCCGAGGAACGTCGACGCGATTCGGCGATCTCCCGGTACGCGGTCGGGTTCGCTGAAGATGGACAGCTGTTCGAGGTGCGCAACCGAGCGCACATCGACCTTCTCGGCGAGCTGACGGCGCGCGGACGCGGCGAGATTCTCGTCGTCGCGCAGGGTCCCACCGGGAAGCGACCAGGTGCCGACCTCGGGGTCGAGAGCGCGCTGCCACAGCAGCACTGCCAGTTCAGGGCTATCCGGGTCGGAAAAGGCTCGAACTTGGAACACCGCGATGAGTACTTCGTGGACGGTGCTACGATGAATCATGTTTTCGATCATAGGTCGAAAACTCCCTCGGAGGAAATTCGGTCACCGACGACCGGATGATCGGTGAAGGAGAACCGTCATGACCAGCAGCGCTACCCGGGTGAACATCCTGGACTCGGCATTCGCCGGAGTTCGCGACATCGTCGACGGAGCAGGTGGCTACGGGGGAGTGGAAGCAACTCCGGAATGGGCGGCCGAAGTACGACGGCTCGCCGATCTGCGCGGCGCGACGCTGCTCGCGCACAACTACCAGCTGCCCGCGATTCAGGACGTCGCGGACCATGTCGGCGACTCCCTTGCGCTCTCGCGTATGGCGGCCGAGGTCTCCGAGGACACCATCGTGTTCTGCGGAGTTCATTTCATGGCCGAGACCGCCAAGATCCTGAGCCCGCAGAAAACGATCCTGATCCCGGACCAGCGCGCCGGCTGCTCGCTGGCCGATTCCATCACCGCAGACCAGCTCCGCGAATGGAAGGCAGATTTTCCCGACGCTGTCGTCGTCTCGTACGTCAACACCACCGCCGAGATCAAAGCACTGACCGATATCTGCTGCACATCGTCCAACGCTGTGGAGGTCGTGCAGTCCATCGACCCCAGCCGCGACATCCTGTTCCTGCCCGATCAGTTCCTCGGCGCACACGTCAAGCGCGTGACAGGACGCGAGAACCTGCACATCTGGGCCGGAGAATGCCACGTGCACGCCGGTATCAACGGCGACGAGTTGGCCGAGAAGTCTCGCACCCATCCCGATGCCGAGCTGTACGTGCACCCCGAATGCGGTTGCGCCACGTCGGCTCTCTACCTCGCCGGCGAAGGGTTCGTTCCGGCCGAGAAGGTCAAGATCCTCTCCACCGGCGGCATGCTCGACGCGGCCCGCACTACCGCGTCGAAGCAGGTTCTGGTCGCCACCGAGATCGGCATGCTGCACCAACTGCGCATGGCCGCACCCGACGTCGACTTCCTCGCTGTCAACGACCGTGCATCGTGCGGCTACATGAAGATGATCACCCCTGCCGCGCTGCTTCGTTGCCTCGTCGAAGGGCGAGACGAGGTACATGTCGACCTCGAAACTGCGAACATCGCCAGCAAGTCGGTGCAGCGGATGATCGAAATCGGTACCCCCGGCGGCGGAGAGTGAATCCGTCCGTCGGGTGGGAAACGGGAGCTGATCTGGTCGTCGTAGGCGGCGGTATCGCCGGGCTCACTGCGGCTCGTACCGCTGCCGCCCGCGGCCTCAGGGTGCTGACCGTGAGCAAGGGCAGCTCCACCGACACCGCGACACAGTATGCCCAGGGCGGGATCGCGGTCGTCGGAGCAGAATTCGGCGATTCGATCGAATCGCACGTGGCCGATACGTGTGCTGCCGGTGCCGGACTGTGCGACGAGGACGCCGTGCGCTCCATCGTTGCCGGCGGGCGTGCGGCGATCGCTTCGCTCGAAGCTGCGGGAGCAGAATTCGATCGTGCTGCCGACGGCTCCGTCGCACGCACCAGGGAAGGCGGCCACAGTGTGCGCCGCATCATCCATGCCGGCGGCGACGCCACCGGTGCGGAGGTGCAGCGCACGCTGGACGGTGCAGTGCCGACGGTGCAGTTCGACACGACCGCGTTGCGGGTGCTGACCACCGAGGGCGAGGTTGTCGGTCTGCTCGTCCGCGGGCCCGACGGCCTCGGAATCGTTCATTGCCCGACGGTTCTCCTGGCCACCGGCGGACTGGGACAGCTGTACTCGTGCAGCACCAATCCGGCCGGCGCGACGGCAGACGGCATCGCGCTCGCCCTCGATGCAGGTGCCCGCGTGGCCGATCTCGAATTCGTGCAGTTCCATCCCACGGTGCTGTTCGCTGCCGGGACGACGGGACGCCGTCCGTTGATCAGCGAGGCGGTACGCGGCGAGGGTGCCCACCTCGTCGATGTCGCAGGCCGCGCGTTCATGGCCGGAGTGCACCCGCTCGGTGATCTTGCCCCGCGCGACGTGGTGTCCCGGGCCATTGCCGAACTGCTGCACGACAGCGGCGACGACCTCGTGCTGCTGGACGCCCGCCGCGTGGAGCACTTCCACGAGCGATTCCCGACCGTGACCGCCTCGTGCCTCGAGGCCGGCATCGATCCGGCGGCCAACCTGATTCCGGTGGCACCCGCAGCGCACTATTCGTGCGGAGGAGTGGTGACGGACACGGCTGGACGCACCTCGGTTCCGGGCCTGCTCGCCGCGGGTGAAGTGGCACGCACGGGCTTGCACGGCGCAAACAGGTTGGCGTCGAACAGTCTGCTCGAAGGTCTTGTCGTGGGTGAACGTGCGGCAATTGTGGCTGCCGAACGGGTCGGCAGGAGGGTCGAGGTGACGGACCTCGCGTTACCCATCTATCGCCGCATCGACCGGGGCGTGCTGCAGCGCACGATGACTGCCGAGGTCGGTGTGGTTCGCGATGCAGTGGGACTCGCTGCGGCACAACGCGTCCTGGCTCAGGGTGTCGTATCGGAACCGCCGGTCGACGCCCGTGCTGTCGAGGATGCTGCGCTGACAGCCGCGGCGGAGGTCATCGTCCTGGCCGCGAACCACCGCCGCGAAAGTAGAGGGTGCCACACCCGACGCGATTTCCCCGAGAGTGCGCCATCGCAACGCCGAAGCCTGCACATCGAACGAGATCCCGAGGGACGGCTGGGGATCGTGAACGACGACGTGATGACGGGAGCAAGCTGACATGTCCGAAATCTCGACCGAGGTGAACCCGGGTGTCGACCGAGCCGAGGTGCTCGCACTGATCCGGACGGCGCTGGACGAGGACTTGCGGTACGGGCCCGACATCACTACCACGGCAACGGTTTCCGAGGACGCGGTGGCGACGGCCTCGGTCGTGTCACGCCAGTTCGGCACGATCGCCGGCCTCGACGTCGGCCTTCTGGTCCTCGACGAGGTGATCGGTCCCGAGGGGTATTCCATCGTGCATCGCGTCGAGGACGGGGCGAATGTGGAACCAGGACAGGCCGTTCTGACGGTCGAGGCCCCGACTCGAGGGTTGCTCACGGCCGAGCGCACGATGCTCAACATCGTGTGCCATCTCTCGGGAATCGCCACCGCGACAGCCGGCTGGGTCGCCGAGGTTGCCGACACCGAGTGCAAGATTCGGGACAGCCGAAAGACGTTGCCGGGCATGCGTTCTTTGCAGAAGTACGCGGTGCGCGCCGGCGGTGGCGTCAATCATCGAATGGGGTTGGGCGATGCTGCGCTCATCAAGGACAATCACGTTGCGGCTGCCGGTTCGGTCGTCGCTGCGTTGAACGCGGTGCGGGCCGCTGCGCCGAACATCGCCTGTGAAGTGGAGGTCGACAGCCTCGAACAACTCGACCAGGTGCTTGCCGAGAACGTCGAACTCGTTCTGCTGGACAACTTTGCGCTGTGGCAGACACAGATGGCGGTTCAGCGTCGTGACAAGTTCGCTCCCGAGACCAAGCTGGAATCCTCGGGTGGGTTGACGGTCGACGTGGCACGGGATTACGCGCGGACGGGGGTCGACTTTCTTGCCGTGGGCGGTCTGACACACTCGGTGACAGTGCTCGATCTCGGTCTGGACATGTAGTCAGGCCCGCGATGTGAGGAATTCGTTCGAAGATGGAAGTACAGAGTGCCCGCCTCGACAGCTGGATCTGGGCGGTGCGGTTGTTCAAGACGCGGTCCGCTGCAGCCGCTGCCTGCCGTGGTGGGCACGTCCGCGTCAACGGAACCCCAGCCAAGCCTGGTCTGCGAATCGGCCCGAACGACGAGGTTCGGCTGCGGGTCGACGGCGTGGAGAAGATCGTCGTGGTCGTGCGGGCGATCACCAAGCGTGTCGGTGCAGCTGTCGTCCCCGAGTGCCTGATCGATCACAGTCCGCCGCCGCCTCCGAAGGAAGTTCTGGCCTCCGTACCGCGTCGTGATCGAGGAGCCGGCAGACCGACCAAGCGCGATCGTCGTGAGATCGACCGACTGCGGGGCCTGGGTCTCTAGTGCGCGCGAGCCTATTCGGTTACCTTAGGTAACGACAAGAGGCTCGTACGCGCAAGGAGGTGTGGCATGGACTCCGTCCTGTGGACCCCACGTTTCGCGGCTGTGTACTTCCCTGCAGCAGCGTTGCTACTCATTCTGTTTCTTGCTATCGACGCGTCCCTCGCCATTGCCGCACCTCTTCTGTTGATTTCGGTAGGACTCGGAATCGCAGTTCTGATTCGAAATCGAAAGCGTCACCCTGTTCGCTGAGGCGCTTTGGGGCCTGCCCAGGCAGAGCTGTGCCGTGATTCTGGTGTAGGTCGTCATGCGGGTTGTCGTGGTTCCTCGTCGCCTGTGTCGTCGTGGTGGTCGGGTGGGTAGAGCACTTCTTCGGGGTGGTGTGCGTGGTTGATCAGCCCGCGGCGCTTGGGGTCCATTCCTGTGGGTGGGTGCCAGAGGGTGCGGCCCGGATATCGATGTGCTGCTGTGGTTTTGGTGGTTGCCCATTTTCCTGGTCCGGTGCCGACGAGGGCGTGGTGCATGTCGCAGCCGAAGGTCAGGGAGTCGATGTCGGTGTAGCCGCCGTCGGTCCAGTCGTCGAGGTGGTGGGCTTGGCACCAGGTCGCGGGGCGGGTGCAGGAGGGGAAGCTGCAGCCGCGGTCGCGGGCGATGAGCACGATGCGTTGGTCGGCGGAGGCGATGCGTTTGGAACGGCCGAGGTAGAGGGCTCGTCCGTGGTCGTCGAAGATGGTGAGGTAGTGGTGGGCGTGGGAGGCCATGCGGATGGCGTCGCGGATGGACACGCGGGATCCGGTGGCGGTCATGGCGTAACCGCAGCCGGCGTTCAGGTCTTTGAGGGTCATGGTGACGATGGCGGTGACGGGTAGGCCGCGGTGGGTGCCGAGGGTGCCGGAGGCGAGGGTGTGCCGGAGTGCCATTTTCAGGGCGTCGTGACGGCGTTCGTTCTGGGTACGTCGATCACGCGCGGCGGCAGCATCCCGCGTAGCGGTGTCGGGTGCGCCCTCGGTATCGGTTATGCCGTCCGGGTCAGCAGCGTCCTTGGGTGTCGCAGCGTCCTTGGGTGCCGTTGCGTCCTTGGGTGCCGCTGTGCCGTCGTGCGTTGTTCCACAACGACAGTCGACACCAATGCCGCAATCGTCGTCACTGTCGCTGTTCGTCTCATCCCACAGGCCTGCATCGCTGGAGTCTGCTTCGTGGGTGGTCGGCTCGGGCTTCGGTGCTGCGGCACTGCCGCTCTCGCTGCCCTCGGCGGCGCTGCCGTTCTCGCAATCTTCATCGTCGTGGACGACCGATGTCGGGTCGGCCGGATTGTTCACGCCCGGTTTCGCGGCTTTGGAGAACAGGGCCTCGAGGTAGGCGCGTAGTTCGGAATCGACGCAGAAGTTGCCTTCCGACATACCGTCGGCACCCTGCTCACCGAGATAGAAGAATGCATCGCGTCGTTTGCGTGGCTTGGGCTTACCGTCCTCGTCCTCGTCCTCGTCGTAATCACCGTCGGGGTTGAGGATCGAGTCCAGGTGCGCCACCAACGGCGCGAAATCGTCGGGTCGCCGGGTCGAGGCGTACCCCACCAACTGCTGTTCTGCAAGATCGCGGGTCTGCGGGTCGACGCTGACCGGCAAGTGCTTGAAGAATTCGCGGATCATCTGCACATGCTTGGCATCGAGCAACCCCGCCCGCAACGCTTCCGCGGTATGCGGGAGCAACGGAGGGAGGACTTCACCCGACAACGCGGTGCGATCGCCCAACTCCGCGGCCAGACGTACTCGTGCACCGGCTGCGCGTGGGGTGATCCGCAGCATCCATGCCACCGAGCACGGCACCGACCCCGGATAGACATCGAGGCCGTGTTGGGTGATCAGTTCGTTGAGCCAGGTGTACGAGTACGCCGTCACCGATCGGGTGAGTGTTTCCATGCGTTGGATCACCGCACGCCGGTCGGCATTCGTCCACGACACCGACCCCTGTTCGGCCAATTCGGCGGCCGCGGACTCGACACGATCGATCAGTACCGACAGTTCGGGATCGGACACCTCAGGGGCGGGCGGCACCGTTTCGATGCCGTCCACCCCTGGTCCGCCGTCCCCCGAAAGCATGAACAGAATCTATCGCGACCCACCGACAAGTATTCGAACACACGTTCCCGTGGACCGGAAGCGACGTGGGGAGACCGACTCAGCGACGCTTGCCGCTGCGGCGGGCGTTCGTTTTCGTCTTCGCAACCGGACGGGCCGGCTTGGAGGGGTGCGCCTTCTTCTTCTTGACCGGCGCATCGTCTGCCGAACCTCGTGAGCTACGGGTCGACCGTCCTCGAACGATGCCGATGAACTCCTCGATGCGGTCGTCCTCGTGTTCGGCGACCCACGCCAATGCAATCTGGGAGTGCTCGATGTCGGTCACCGGGCGGTAGACCAGATCTTTGCGAGCGTTGAATCGGGCCACCGAGTGCGGCACGATCGCCACCCCCAGCCCGGCCGCCACGTACTCGAACGTCTCGGCAGTGGAATTCATCGGGGGCAGGGCAGGGCGGTTGCCGGCTTCGAGTTCCGTTGCCACAGCTGCCCATTCGGGCACCGTCGCGGGATCGGCCAGCAGATGCTCGTCGGCGAGATCGCTCGCGGTGACAGAATCGAATGCTGCGACGGCATGGTCTTTCGGGACCACCACAACCTGGACTTCCTGATACAGGCCGATCGCATTGAGGCCCTCCCGATCCAACGGCGGTCGTACGAAGCTCACATCGACCGTTCCGTCGTGCAGGGCCGACACCTGAGTCTCCGGCGTCGTAGCCGTTACGGACAGCGTGACGTCCGGGAACCGATCCGCCCAGATTCGCGTCCACTTCGTCAGCGTCACACCTTCGGCGTAGCCGATGGTGAACGTCGTCGGCTGGGTAGCGGCGGCCTGCGCGAGCTCCGAGCGCCGATCGTCCTCGGCAATCTCCACCAGAGCCCGCTCGAGCAGAGCGCGGCCGTCCTCGGTGAGTTCGGTGGGGGAGACGCCCGGCACGAACAGGTCGACGCCGAGTTGCTCCTCGAGTTCCACGATGGTCTTGCTCAGGCGGATTCGCGATATTCCGAGCGACTGAGCAGCGCGGGCGAAATGCAGTTGTTGCGCCACTGCGGCGTACCAGCGCAGTGTCTGCACGTCGATGTTCACGGAGTCGAGCCTATTGGATGACGCGAATCGCGAGCGGGACGGCGCGCACCGCGCGGAACGGTGGCGTCGAGACCGCGGAATGCCGGATAAGCTGGTCGGGTGAGCCCGGAGAACAAACAGCAGACCATGAAGCCATTGACCGCGGCGAACAAGCTCGGCATCTACCTTCCCGCAGCGCCCGAAGAGTTTCGGAACTCGATGGTCAGCAGGTCCGACCTCGACGCGTTGCGCAACGATCCGCCGCAGTGGCTGACCGAACTGCAGACCAACGGACCGTTCCCGCGCGACGTCATCGCGAAGAAGCTCGGCGTGTCCATCGCAGGCCTTGCCCGCGGCGGAGTCACCGAAGCATTGACCAGTGACGCCATCGACGAGCTCGTCGCCAGCCCGCCGCAGTGGCTCGTTCGTGAGCGCCGCACGCAGATCCAGGTTCGCAAGGATGCCGAACGAATCAAGGAGAAGCAGGAAGCGCGTCGTACTGCAGGGAACCGGCCGACCAAGCTGCGCAACCTCTAGCGCGAGACCACTCCGTCGAGGTAGAGCCAGCGGCCGCCCACGCGGACGAATCGACTTACCTCGCTCATCGTGCCCGCACCCTCGGGGTGCTTGTAATGCGCTCGGAACTCGACTGTTCCCTCGTCGTCGAACAGACCGCCCGCGTCGACCCCGACGATGTCGAGTCGGTACCACCGCTGATCGGAATCGAGATCCAACTCGTGCGGAACCGTAGCGGGATGCCACGACGCGCGTAGGTAATCCGCATCGCCGACGGCGAACGCAGTGAATCGAGATCGCATCAGCTTCTCGGCTGTCGGCGCGCTCGCATCGCCACGCAGATACGGCTCGCAACACGTGTCGAACGCGTCACCGCTCGAACAGGGACACCACCGGCTCACTCCGCTGCTTCCACTTCCACTGTGTAAGTGCCGAGTTCGTGCTCGTCACGCTTACCGACATCCTGAATCCACGTGTTGGCTTCGAGGAGAGTGTCGAACAGTCCCAACGGGATCGGGTCTCCGCCGAGCGCGTTCTTCATGATCACGCGGTACTTCCTCACGGTGTCACCCGACGGACAGTCGCGAGAAACGTTGCGGCAGCGAAGAACATCCCGGCGAACGTGCGATTCATCGTCTTCTGTTGGCGCTGTGAGCGCATCAGCCGCAGCACCCGAGATGCCAGCGAGGTGTATCCGGTCATCACCAGCATGTCGACCGCGACCATCGTGGCCGCGATGACCAGGTACTGAGCGAGCAGGGGCCGCGCCGGATCGAGGAACTGGGGAAGGACGGCGACCATGAACACGACGGCCTTCGGGTTACTGGCGTTGACCAGGAATCCTCGTGCCAGCATCGTCGTTCCGCGATCGGCCACCGCGGGGACGTCGGCGACGTCGGTGGGAGCTGCACGCCACTGACGAACACCCAGGTAGACCAGGTAAGCAACACCGAACCACTTGATCGCGGTGAACGCCAGCGCCGAGCTGGCGAGGACTGCACCCAGTCCGACGGCGACGATGCCGATCTGCAAAAGCAAGCCGATCTGCAGACCGAAGATGTTCCAGTACCCGCGGCGCAGGCCGTAGCGAAGCCCGGTGGACATCGATGCGATGGCACCGGCTCCGGGGGACAGACTGATGACGATGCTCGCGCCGAGAAACGCGAGCCACACTGACCAGGACATGTGTTCATTGAACTATGCCCGTCAATTCGCTTTCGTCTCGACCGGTGTGTCGAACGAGGCGCTGTGGGGTAGGCCGTGGGAATGGCAGACATCAGAACTATCGACACAGGTCCGCAGCAAGTCACCCGTCAGACCGAGGTGCGGGCGTCGGCGACCGAATTGTTCGACATCGTCGCCGATCCCACTCGGCACGGCGAGCTCGACGGATCGGGCACGGTCAAGGACACCGTCCGCGGTCCCGATCGCCTCAGCACCGGCGCGAAGTTCTCCGTCGGCATGAAGCAGTACGGCGTGCCGTACAAGATCACCAGCACCGTCACCGAATTCGTCGACGCCGATCGGCACAAGGTCGTCGAGTGGCAGCACCCGATGGGTCACAGCTGGCGCTGGGAATTCGAGGAGACGCAGCCAGGTCTGACCACGGTGACCGAAAGCTTCAAGTACGGCACCGCCAAGGTCCCGAAGATGCTCGAGCTGTTCAAGATGCCGCAGAAGAACGCGCAGGGCATCAAGAGCACGTTGCACAACCTGGCTGCCCGCTACGCCTGACCTGAATCTATTCTGACCGGCATGCCGATCGATCCCGACACCAAGAACTGGACCTGGGTACTGGAGCGAGCGTGCCCGGATTGCGGGTTCGACTCGAGTGCCGTCGATTACGACGACATCCCGGACCTGATCCGCGCCGACGTCGAGCGTTGGGATGCAGTTCTTCGGCGCGACGACGTAGCGCTGCGCCCCGACGACGCGACGTGGTCTGCGCTCGAATACGCCGCTCATGTCCGTGACGCGCATCGGATTTTTCGTACCCGCCTGGAGCTGGTGCTCACCGAGGACGATCCTGAGTTCGCGAACTGGGATCAGGACGCCACCGCGGTGTCCGAGAACTACAACGATCAGAACCCTGCGGCGGTGGCGGCGGAGCTCGGCGATGCTGCCCGGGCCCTCGCCGACGATTTCGCCGCCGTGCCGCCGGAGAAGCGCCACCGGACGGGTCGACGCAGCGACGGGTCGAACTTCTCCGTCGAATCACTCGCCGCGTACTACATCCACGATCCGATTCACCATCTGTGGGACGTGCGGGGCTGAGCCGAATTCGGTGGAACTATCCTGGGAGTTCGGACAACACTGATTCGACCGAACCCCGGCACCGAACCGACTTCACGAAGGGGCCCACTATGCCTGCCCGCATCGAGCTCGCCCGCGTCGATCTACGCGGACGAACTCCATCCACCGCCGAACTACGCGGCGCACTTCCCCGAGGCGGAGTGGATGTCGATTCGGTGCTACATCAGGTTCGCCCCGTCGTCGACGCGGTCAAGGAGCGCGGTACCGACGCGGCCCTCGAGTTCAGCGAGAAGTTCGACGGAGTCCGACCGGACCGCATTCGAGTTCCTCAGCAGGAATTGGTTCGTGCACTCGACGAGCTGGATCCGGCCGTCCGGGCCGCGCTCGAGGTTGCCATCGAACGAACCCGTCTGGTGCACTCTGATCAGCGCCGAACCGACCACACCACTCAGGTGGTACCCGGCGGCACCGTGACCGAGCGCTGGATTCCGGTCGATCGCGTAGGGCTCTACGTGCCCGGTGGCAACGCCGTGTACCCGTCGTCGGTCGTGATGAATGTCGTTCCGGCCCAGATCGCAGGTGTCGGTTCGCTGGTGGTGGCGTCACCGCCGCAGAAGAACTTCGGTGGCCTGCCCCACCCGACCATCCTCGCGGCCGCGCAGCTCCTCGGCGTCGACGAGGTCTGGGCTGTCGGCGGCGGCCAGGGCGTTGCGCTGCTCACCTACGGCGGTGTGGATACAGATGGGGGCGAACTGGCACCGGTCGATCTGATCACCGGTCCCGGCAACATCTACGTCACCGCCGCCAAACGGCTGTGCCGCTCGCTCATCGGAATCGACTCCGAGGCAGGCCCCACCGAGATCGCGATTCTCGCCGACGGCACCGCTGACCCGATACATGTGGCAGCAGACTTGATCAGCCAGGCCGAACACGACGTCATGGCCGCCAGTGTGCTGGTGACCGACAGTATGGAGCTCGCCGAGGCCGTGGACGAGGCTGTCAATGCGCAGATCGCGTTCACCCGGCACGCGGAACGCGTCACCACGGCACTGAACGGCAGCCAGTCCGGCATCGTGCTGGTCGACGACGTCACGCAGGGGTTGGCGGTGGTCAATGCGTATGCCGCCGAACACCTCGAGATCCAGACCAAGGATGCGTCCGACGTCGCGGCTCGGGTGCGCAGCGCCGGTGCAGTGTTCGTCGGAGCCTGGTCGCCGGTGAGCCTCGGTGACTACTGCGCCGGGTCCAATCACGTGCTCCCGACGGCCGGGTGCGCTCGGCACTCGTCCGGCCTGAGCGTGCAGACGTTCCTGCGGGGCATCCATGTGGTGGACTACAGCGAAGCCGCGCTCAAAGATGTTGCTGCGCATGTCATTGCATTGGCCAATGCGGAGGATCTGCCGGCCCACGGCGAAGCGGTGCGGCTGCGGTTCGAAGGGTTGCGCACCGGTGATGCGTCATGAGTGATGCTCTGGGACAGTCGGTTTCGCTGGAAGATCTACCTCTGCGCGAGGCGCTGATCGGCAAGTCGCCGTACGGCGCGCCGCAGCTCACCGTTCCGGTTCAGTTGAACACCAACGAGAATCCGCATCCGCCGACGCAGGCCTTGATCGACGACGTCGCCGAATCGGTGCGGATCGCGGCTGCGCAACTGCACCGCTACCCGGACCGCGATGCCGACGAGTTGCGTGCCGACCTCGCGCGCTACCTCACCGACCAGACCGGCTTCGCAGTCGCCACCGCCAACGTGTGGGCGGCCAATGGATCCAACGAAATTCTGCAGCAGCTTCTGCAGGCGTTCGGCGGACCGGACCGGACCGCGCTGGGTTTCGTGCCGTCGTACTCGATGCACCCGATCATCTCATCGGGAACTCAGACCGAATGGATTCCGGCGAAGCGTCGGGCAGACTTCTCGCTCGACGTCGACTATGCGGTGCACGCGATCGAGGAGCGTAAGCCCGACGTCGTGTTCGTCACCAGCCCCAACAATCCGACGGGGCACAGCATCGACGAGCAGGATCTGCGGCGGATCCTCGACGCCGCACCGGGAATCGTGGTGGTCGACGAGGCCTACGCCGAATTCTCCTCCGCGACAAGCGCAATCGGACTGATCGAGAGCTACCCCAGCAAGATCGTGGTCAGCCGAACCATGAGCAAAGCGTTCGCGTTCGCCGGTGGTCGGCTGGGATACCTCGTTGCGGCCCCGGCCGTCGTCGACGCAATGTTGTTGGTGCGCTTGCCCTATCACCTCTCGGTCGTCACCCAGGCCGCCGCTCGCGCGGCGCTGCGGCATGCCTCGGACACCCTCGGCAGCGTGGCCGAGCTCTCGGCCGAGCGCGATCGGGTTGCACGTGCACTCGCCGCCCAGGGATACGACGTGGTCCCGTCCGACGCCAACTTCCTGCTCTTCGGCCGGTTCTCCGATGCGGCCGCAACCTGGACGCGGTACCTGGACGAAGGCGTCCTCATCCGGGACGTCGGAATCGAAGAATATCTACGCGTCACCATCGGACTGGCGCACGAGAACGACCGGTTCCTCACCGTCAGCGCAGCACTCGCATCGACCGAAAGAGCAGAGGCACAGAAGTGACCACACCCGCTCCCCGCATCGCCAAGATCGAGCGCACCACCAAGGAATCCGACATCTCGGTCGAGCTGAACCTCGACGGCACCGGCATCGTCGATATCTCCACCGGCGTTCCCTTCTACGATCACATGCTCACCGCGCTGGGCACCCATGCTCGTTTCGACCTGACGGTTCGGGCGAAGGGCGACATCGAGATCGAGGCACATCACACCGTCGAGGACACCGCCATCGTGCTCGGTCAAGCCCTCGGGCAGGCCCTCGGCGACAAGGCCGGCATCACCCGATTCGGCGACTCGTTCATTCCGATGGACGAAACGCTCGTGCATGCGGCCGTCGACGTGTCCGGTCGTCCGTACTGCGTGCACACCGGCGAGCCCGACTACATGGTGCATTCCGTGATCGGCGGCTACCCCGGTGTTCCGTATTCGACCGTGATCAACAAGCACGTGTTCGAGACGCTGGCCTCGAATGCTCGGATTGCGTTGCACGTCCGAGTGATCTACGGACGCGACCAGCACCACATCACCGAAGCAGAGTTCAAAGCGGTCGCGCGAGCACTGCGCCAGGCCACCGAGTACGACCCTCGGGTGACCGGAATTCTGTCCACCAAGGGAAGTCTGTGATCGATCGACCGGCACTCGTACTTTGAGCGGTCTGCTGGCGATTCGCGGGCTTCCGGCCGCGATGGCAATGGGGGCAGCGTCGTTCGGTGGCTGGGGCTTGTTGCTTCCGGTCATGCCCCTGGCAGTCTCGCAATCCGGGGCATCCGACGCGGTGGCAGCGGCCAGCACCGCGATCTTCATGACCACCACGGTGATCACTCAGCTGTTCGTGCCGCGGATGCTGATGCGCGTCGGCCACCGCGCGGTACTGGCCGCAGGGTGCTTGCTGCTGGGTGTTCCCTCTCTGCTGTTCATCGTGTCGGTCGATGCCGTACCGGCATTGGCCGTGTCGGCCCTGAGAGGAACAGGCTTCGGCATGCTGACGGTGGCCGGTGCTGCCATCGTCGCCGAGCTGGCCCCCACTGCTCTGCTCGGCCGTGCGACGGGCGCGCAGGGGATCGCCGTCGCATTGGCTCAGATGATCACGCTGCCAATGGGTTTGGTGATCTTTGCGGCGAATCCGACTGCCGTGTTCGTGCTCGGCGCTCTCGTGCCTGCAGCAGGCTTGATCGGCGTGGCGCTGTTGCCGCCCACCAGACCCGCGCCGCAGCCGCCCAGAATCGAACGGGTTCGCCTCGACGTACGGCAATTCCTCGTGCCGTGTCTCGTCGTGGCCTCGGTGTCCGCGGCGTACGGCGGAATCACCAGCCTGTTGCCGATCGCGGAATCGAACCGAGCCGCCATGATCGGTCTTGCCTTGGCCGTCGTCAGTGCCGCGATGCTCGTCGGCCGGTACACCGCAGGATCGGTTGCAGATCGAATCGGCATCGGACGCTCCGTCGTTCCCGCTCTGGTCTCGGCTGCGATCGGCATCGCGCTGTTCGCGATCGCAGCGCTGGGCAACATGCCCGCTGCACTGTTCTTCGTCGCCGCAGTTCTGTTCGGAATCGGGTACGGAGCATGCCAGAACGACAGTCTGGTGATGGCGTTCGACGCGGCCGGGCCCGCTCGCTACAGCAGCGCCAGCGCCGTCTGGAACATCAGCTTCGACGCGGGCACCGGTGCGGGTGCGCTCGCGCTGGGCGTTCTCGCCACGAGCGTGGGGTACACCGCGGGGTTCACCGCGGCCGCAATCACGGTGGTCGTCGTTGCGGCGGTGGCGCTCATCGCCCGACCACGCCCCGATAGACTCCCCTCATGACTTCTGTGGTGTTGCTCGATTACGGCTCGGGCAATCTGCACTCGGCGAAGAGGGCGTTGGCCCGGGTCGGTGCCGACGTGACGGTGACCTCGGATTTCGACGAAGCCCTCGATGCAGAGGCATTGGTCGTTCCCGGTGTCGGCGCGTTCGCTGCGTGCATGGAGGGTCTACTGGGGGTGCGCGGTGACCGCATCATCGGGCGTCGCCTGGCCGGCGGACGCCCGGTGTTGGGAATCTGCGTCGGAATGCAGATTCTGTTCGATCGTGGCGTCGAATTCGGTGTCGAGGCCAACGGATGTGGTGAATGGCCGGGAACGGTCGAGCGCCTGCAGGCCGACGTGTTGCCCCACATGGGCTGGAACACCGTCGAGGCACCGGAGAAAAGCGTGCTGTTCGACGGCATCGATCCCGAGACCCGCTTCTATTTCGTCCACTCCTACGCTGCGCAGCAGTGGGAGCTCGAACCCAGCGACACCATCGCCGCGCCGTTGCTCACGTGGGCCGATCACGGTGGCCGATTCCTCGCTGCCGTGGAGAACGGCGCACTCTCGGCCACTCAGTTTCACCCGGAGAAATCCGGTGACGCCGGTGCCGCGCTACTCGAGAACTGGGTTCGATCGGTGTGAGCGACCGCGAGTTCTCGCTGGGCAGGTTGGCCTTCCGGGCACTCGGTGCCGCCGTCGCGGTGCTGGCTCTCGCCACTGGCCTGATCGCCGTCCTGCAGCCGAGCGCCGGCATAGCTCTGTTCATTGCCTTGGCCGGTGTGGTCGGAGCGATCGCAGCAATGGGAGTGGTGTCCACGCGCATGACGCGCAGGGACCTCCGGTAGGACCACAGACGACCCGTTTTGAGTTCACGCCCGCTCGGCCCGTAGCATAACCGCACGTGAGCCTGGTCTTATTGCCTGCTGTCGATGTCGCAGGCGGCGAAGCTGTTCGTCTCGTTCAAGGAGAAGCCGGAAGCGAGACCAAGTACGGGTCGCCTCGTGATGCCGCCCTCGCGTGGCAGAACGACGGCGCGGAATGGGTCCATCTCGTGGATCTCGACGCTGCGTTCGGGCGGGGTTCCAACCGGGAGTTGCTCGCGTCGGTCGTCGGCGAACTCGACGTCAAGGTAGAGCTGTCGGGCGGCATTCGCGACGACGAGTCGCTGCGCGCGGCGCTGGCGACCGGTTGTGCGCGAGTCAATCTCGGTACCGCAGCCCTCGAGGATCCGCAGTGGTGCTCCCGTGCGATCGGAGAGTTCGGTGATCGCGTAGCGGTCGGCCTGGACGTGCTGATCGTCGACGGAGCTCCGCGACTACGCGGCCGCGGCTGGGTCAGCGACGGCGGCGATCTGTGGGAGGTGCTCGAGCGGCTCGAGCGCGACGGGTGTTCGCGCTACGTGGTCACCGACGTGACCAAGGACGGCACGTTGACGGGGCCCAATCTCGAACTGCTCGCCGACGTGTGTGCCAAGACCGACAAGCCGGTCATCGCGTCGGGCGGCGTGTCCACTATCGCAGATCTCGAAGCGATTGCCGGCCTGTTCGATCGCGGCGTGGAAGGTTCCATTGTCGGAAAGGCGTTGTACGCCGGACGTTTCACGCTGCCCGACGCCCTCGCCGCGGTGTCTCGGTAGCAACGAATGACCCTTCCCGAGGAACCGACTCGTCTGCTCGAGATCGCCGGTGGATTGCTCGACGGCGTCCACGATCGGTTCGTCGCGGGCGTCGGCGCACCGAGTGCAGTGCAGAAGGGACCCGACGATTTCGCCACAGCGGTGGATCTGGAACTCGAGCGTCGGCTCGGTGCGGAACTGTTCGATTCGACCGGAATTGCAGTTCACGGTGAAGAATTCGGCGGACCGGATCTGAACTCCGGGCTCGTCTGGGTGCTCGACCCCATCGACGGCACGTTCAACTACTCGTCGGGGTTGCCTTCGGCAGGAACGTTGTTGGCGTTGCTCGACGACGGTTTGCCCGTACTCGGCCTGACGTGGCTGCCGCTGGTGGACCAGCGTTTCGCTGCGGTGGCGGGCGGTCCGCTTCTGCTGAACGGTGTTGCGCTCCCGACGCTGCAGCCGAAGGTGTTGCGCGAGTCCATGATCGGCTTCGGTGCCTTCAACGTCGCCAGTCGTGGCTCGCTGCCCGGACGGTTCAGGTTCCGCATCCTCGAAGAACTGTCGATGCAGTCCTCTCGTCTGAGGATGCACGGTGCCACCGGAGTGGACCTGGCCTACACGGCCAGCGGTGTACTGGGCGGCGCTGTGGTCTTCGGCCACCGGGCCTGGGACAACGCTGCCGGTGCTTTGCTGGTGCGCGCCGCAGGCGGAATCGTCACCGACCTCGCCGGCGAACCCTGGACGGTCGACTCGACATCGGTGCTCGCGGCCGGGCCCGGGGTGCACGATCAGCTACTGAAGGTGATCACCGAACTCGGTGACCCCGCCGACTACCTGGAAGGACCTGCGCGATGAGCGTCGCGGTCAGAGTGATTCCGTGCCTCGACGTCGATGCCGGACGTGTCGTCAAGGGCGTCAACTTCGAAAACCTCCGCGACGCAGGTGATCCCGTCGAACTAGCGGCTGCCTACGACGCACAGGGAGCCGACGAGCTCACCTTTCTGGACGTCACCGCGTCCACCTCGGATCGAGGCACGATGCTGGACGTCGTCAGCCGTACAGCCGAGCAGGTGTTCATTCCGCTCACTGTCGGCGGGGGAGTACGCACCGTCGCAGACGTCGATCGTCTGTTGCGGGCCGGAGCGGACAAGGTCAGTGTCAATACCGCCGCGATCGCCCGACCCGAGTTGCTGCGCGAGCTCAGTGAGCGGTTCGGGTCTCAGTGCATCGTGCTCTCGGTCGACGCTCGTACCGTTCCGCAGGGGCAGCAGGACACCCCATCGGGCTGGGAGGTCACCACCCACGGCGGCAAACGTGGAACCGGCATCGACGCCGTCGAATGGGCGGTTCGTGGTGCGGAACTGGGCGTAGGAGAAATTCTGCTCAATTCGATGGATGCCGACGGAACTAAGGCCGGGTTCGATCTACCGATGATCGCGGCTGTCCGGGCTGCGGTGCACGTGCCGGTCATCGCCAGCGGGGGAGCGGGACGGGTGGAGCATTTCGCACCAGCAGTGCAGGCCGGGGCGGACGCCGTTCTCGCCGCCAGCGTCTTCCATTTCGGTGACCTCACCATCGGTCAGGTCAAAGATGCGATGCGCCTCGAGCGCATCGTCGTCCGATAGCAAAGAGGTTTTCCGATGACACTCGACTCGAGTCTGTCCGCGAGACTCAAGCGCAACGAGGCCGGACTGTTCAGTGCGGTCGTGCAGGAACGATCGACCGGGCAGGTGCTGATGGTCGCTTGGATGGACGACGAGGCACTGTCTCGAACCCTCGAAACCCGCAAGGGCACTTACTATTCCAGGTCCCGGCAGCAGTACTGGGTGAAGGGTGAGACGTCGGGGCACACGCAGTACGTGCACGAGGTCAGGCTCGACTGCGACGGTGACACCGTGCTTCTGGTCGTCGATCAGGTCGGTGCGGCATGTCACACCGGCACGCACACCTGCTTCGACGCCGACCTGCTGATGGGGCCCGAGAACTCTCAGGCGTGACCTGTGCCCGCAGCGATTCCCTTGTCCAACTGGGCCAACAGGGTTGCGCTCAAGGTCGAGAGCTGCTCGACCTCCGCGTCCGAGAGCCCCTCGAACACCAGCGCCTGTACCGTGCCGACGTGCCCGGGAGCCGATTCCACGACCTTCGCCATACCCGAGTCGGTCAGCACCGCGTAGGAACCGCGGCTGCCCGGGATGGACTCTCGGCGAACCCACCCGGCCTTCTCGAGCTTGGTCACCACATGTGAGAGCCGCGAGAGCGACGCATTTGCGAACTCTGCCAGATCCCGAAGTTGGATTCGCCGCTGTGGGCTCTCGCTGACGGTGGCGAGAACGAAGTAGTCGAAGTGGGTCAGCTGAGAATCGCGCTGCAGCTGCGCGTCCAGCGCGGCCGGAAGTCGAGTGACGAGGGCGACGAGCGACCGCCAGGCCTCCTGTTGACTCTCGGTGAGCCACTGGGGATCCACCGCATCACTCGGTGTCGCCTCCATCGGTGTCGCCGACATGTCCATCGCGGGGAACCTCTCGATCTCTGGGTCGTTCCTGCAGGCTTCACTCCTGCCCAGATAGTTGTGGTCTGCACATGATGCCTCGAGGGTCCCCCCACCCGAGGCATCACGTCGGACAGATGTTCTACGTGCGATGCGCGCGCAGGTACTCGAGCGCCTTGTCCGCATGAGCCTCGAACCGTACTTCGCTCGAGAAGGTCTCGAGCACCTTCCGGTCGGTGCCGATGACGAACGTTGCCCGCTTGACCGGAGAGAGCTTGGCGAGCAGACCGCGCTTGACGCCGAACGCGGTGGCGACGGCACCGTCTTCGTCGGAGAGCAGGGGGTAGTCGAAAGACTTGGCCGCGGCGAACTCCGCCTGCTTGGCGACGGCATCGGCACTGATACCGACTCGAGTGGCTCCGATCTCGGCGAACTCCGAGGCCAGGTCCCGGAAATGGCACGCTTCGGCCGTGCACCCGGGGGTGAAGGCAGCCGGGTAGAAGAACAGCACTATCGGACCGTTCGTCAGCAGTTCGGTCAGGGTTCGGATCTGTCCGGTCTGGTCCGGTAGGGAAAAGTCGGGAACGAGTTCGCCTGGTTTCATGCTCGGCAGGTTACCGCGAGCGCCGGCCTTGTCGCCGGAGCGGAGCCTGCGGAGTGACCTTTCGGTCAGGAGCGGAGCCTGCGGAGTGACCCGTTGTGCCGAACCTGGGAGGATGGGGCAATGCGCGGCGAGACGACCACCGACCCCAGTCCCACCTCCGGTACCGAGAACTCGGACTCGACCACCTCCCGCGAGGTGTTCCGGCAGCTCGCGGCCGAGCACCGAGTGGTTCCGGTGACACGAAAGGTGCTCGCCGACTCCGAGACTCCGTTGTCGGCGTACCGCAAGCTCGGTGCGGACCGGCCCGGCACTTTTCTACTCGAGTCTGCGGAGAACGGCCGTTCGTGGTCGAGGTGGTCGTTCATCGGTGCAGGCGCTCCGGCGTCGCTGACGGTCATCGACGGCCAGGCGGCCTGGCGCGGAAACGTTCCGGCAGGGGTGCCCAGCGGGGGCGATCCACTCGAGGTCCTGGCCAGGACTCTGGAGCTGTTGCACTCGGAGCGGGTGCCAGGTCTGCCCCCGTTGACCGGCGGCATGGTCGGCTACCTGGGATACGACTCGGTACGGCGCATCGAGAAGCTACCCGAACATGCACAGGACGACCTCGGTGTGCCCGAGCTGGTCATGTTGCTCGCGACCGATCTGGCGGCCGTCGACCACCACGAGGGTGCGATCACCCTGATCGCGAACGCGGTCAACTGGGACGGAACCGACGACAACGTCGACGAGGCCTACGACGACGCCGTGCGCCGACTGGACCGCATGTGCGCCGACCTGTCCAAGCCGGCTGATTCCACCGTCTCCACCGTCTCCAAGCCTGCACCGCAGTTTCGTCGGCAGCGAACCTCCGAGGGATTCGGTGCCGACGTCGCCCGCCTGGTGGAGGAGATCGAAGCCGGCGAAGCGTTCCAGGTGGTTCTCTCGCAACGTTTCGAGATGGACACCGATGCGTCGCCGCTCGACGTCTACCGCATGCTGCGGGCCTCCAACCCCAGTCCGTACATGTACCTGATGCACGTTCCGGGAGACAACGACGAGACTGCGTTCTCGATCGTCGGATCGAGCCCCGAGGCCCTGGTGACCGTGGTCGACGGCCTCGCCACCACGCATCCGATCGCGGGCACGCGGTGGCGCGGTACCTCCGAGGAAGAGGACGTGCTGCTCGAGAAGGATCTACTCGCCGACGAGAAGGAGAACGCGGAGCACCTGATGCTCGTGGACCTCGGTCGTAACGATCTCGGGCGCGTCTGTGCCCCCGGCACGGTCCGGGTGAGCGACTACCGCCACATCGAGCGATACAGCCATGTCATGCATCTGGTCTCGACGGTGACGGGCCGTCTGGCCGAGGGCAAGCGTGCCCTCGACGCGGTCAAGGCCTGCTTCCCGGCGGGGACCTTGTCGGGCGCGCCGAAGGTGCGCGCCATGGAACTGATCGACGAGCTGGAACCGACGCGACGCGGTATCTACGGCGGCATCGTCGGCTACCTCGATTTCGCGGGTGACGCCGATACCGCCATCTCGATTCGGACCGCTCTGATCAAGGACGGGACCGCCTACGTTCAGGCCGGTGCGGGAGTCGTGGCGGATTCCGTCGCGCAATACGAGGACGACGAGGCACGAAACAAAGCCATGGCCGTACTGGGCGCAGTTGCGGCCGCAGAATCGCTCCGCGAGGTCGGTGGGCGATGACCGAGCGATCCGGTCGTCGCGCGGCGGCCGCTGTGCCGGTCGCTCTGCTGATCGTGGCTGCGGCATGCCTGTGGGGATCGTCGAGAATGACGTGGGTTCGGGTGACGTCCTCCGACGGTCTCGGGGAGAGTCGAACGGACGACCTTCTCGGTGGCACCTGGGCCGCTGCCACCACACCGCTCGCGCTGGTGCTGCTGGCGGCGGTGGCCGCGTCGTTCGCGGTGCGCGGGTGGGCCTCTCGGGTGCTGGCTGTGTTGATCGCGGTGGTGGCCGTGTCGGCCGCTGTTCCGGCCGTTCGACTGCTCACCGCGGGAGCATCCGACTCGGAGTCGGCGGCCCTTGCCGAACTCCCCGCCAGGGCTCAGGTCTCGATGACGGAGGTGTCGATTCTCCCGGCGATCGTCACCCTGATCGGCGCGTTGTGCGCCCTCGTTGCGGCGGTGGTGTCGATTCGGAAAACAGCTGCCTCGCAGGTACTCTCGTCCAAGTACGACGCTCCGGCGGTGCGACGTGACGAGGTGGCTCGACGCGTTCGCAGTTCCTCGTCCGACAACGGCGTGCAGGACGAAGGCGAGGACCTCACCGAACGCATGATGTGGGACGCGCTCGATGCGGGCGAAGATCCTACCGACGAGTCCGGTACCCCGCGTTCGTCGTGATGAAACCGCCCTCTACGCTAGGTCCGACCCCGATGAGATTCCTCACATCGGAAGTCGACGCTCAGAAAGGACTGGGGGCACCATGACTGTTCTCGACTCGATTCTCGACGGTGTGCGGGCCGACGTGGCCGCGCGTGAATCGGTGGTCGATTTCGCCGCCGTCAAAGCAGCAGCGAAAGCAGCCCCGGCACCTCTCGACGCAGCGGCAGCCCTTCGTGAGGACGGGATCGGCGTCATCGCCGAGGTCAAGCGTGCCAGCCCGTCCAAGGGTGCGTTGGCGGACATCGGTGATCCAGCGGTTCTGGCCCGTGCATACGAGCAGGGCGGTGCCCGCATCATCAGCGTCCTCACCGAAGAGCGTCGCTTCCACGGATCTCTCGCAGACCTCGACGCGGTTCGTGCCGCAGTCTCGATTCCGGTGTTGCGCAAGGATTTCATCGTCGGTCCGTATCAGATCCACGAGGCTCGGGCCCACGGTGCCGATGTCATCCTGCTGATCGTCGCGGCACTCGAACAGGATGCCCTGGCGTCGTTGCTCGATCGCACGGAGTCGCTGGGCATGACGGCACTGGTCGAGGTGCACACCGAAGCCGAGGCGGATCGTGCTCTCGAGGCCGGTGCCCGCGTCATCGGCATCAACGCACGTAATCTCAAGACACTCGAAATCGACCGCGACAGCTTCGGCCGAATTGCGCCCGGTCTGCCCAGCGAGGTCATTCGTGTCGCAGAGTCCGGTGTACGAGGAACTGCCGACCTGCTGGCCTACGCCGGTGCCGGTGCCGACGCAGTGCTCGTCGGCGAGGGCTTGGTCACCGCAGGCGATCCCCGGACCGCCGTCTCGGACCTGGTGACGGCGGGAACACATCCGTCGTGCCCCAAGCCCGCACGCTGACTCTGCAGGACCGACTCGGGCACCCGACCCGAGCGCGGCGGCAGTCCGCCGTTGGGGCACACTGGTCCGGTGAGCACCAGCAATTCTTCAGGCACCACGGACGCCCCACAGGTAGTCCGTTTCAAGGGCGCTGATCTGCCGCAGAGCAGCATCGGCCTCACCGATCGCAGCGCGCACGAGCCCGATGTGGGCGGGCATTTCGGTGTCTACGGCGGCAGGTTCGTCCCCGAGGCGCTGATGGGTGTGATCGAGGAAGTCACCGCCGAGTACGAGAAGGTGCGCAGCGACAACGAATTCCTCGGCGAACTCGATCGACTGCAGCGCGATTACACCGGCCGACCATCACCGGTCTTCGAGGCGACACGGCTGTCCGAGCACGCCGGCGGCGCTCGTATCCTTCTCAAGCGAGAAGACCTCAACCACACAGGTTCTCACAAGATCAACAACGTTCTGGGCCAGGTTCTGCTCGCGAAGCGAATGGGCAAGACTCGTGTCATTGCAGAGACCGGTGCCGGTCAACACGGCGTCGCAACCGCCACGGCCTGTGCCCTTATGGGGCTCGAATGCGTTGTGTACATGGGTGAGGTCGACACCGAACGCCAGGCACTCAACGTCGCTCGGATGCGCTTGCTCGGATCGAGCGTCGTGGCCGTGAAGTCGGGATCGCGCACCCTCAAGGACGCCATCAACGAGGCTCTACGCGATTGGGTCACCAACGCGGACAACACGTACTACTGCTTCGGCACCGTCGCCGGGCCGCACCCGTTCCCGGTCATGGTGCGCGACTTCCAGCGCATCATCGGCCTCGAGGCGCGGCAGCAGGTGCTCGCCTCCACGGGGAGGCTGCCCGACGCCATCGCCGCCTGCGTCGGTGGTGGGTCCAACGCGATCGGTATCTTCCATGCGTTCATCGACGACGCCGACGTTCGGCTGATCGGGCTCGAGGCGGCGGGCGACGGCGTCGAGACGGGCCGTCACGCTGCGACGATCAGCGGTGGAACTCCGGGAGCGTTGCACGGGGCGTACTCGTACCTGCTGCAGGACGAGGACGGCCAGACCGTCGAATCCCACTCGATCTCAGCAGGATTGGACTACCCGGGCGTCGGCCCCGAGCATTCCTACCTGCATGACATCGGGCGCGCAGAGTACCGGGGCATCACCGATACCGAGGCGATGAATGCGTTCAAGCTGCTGTGCCGTACCGAGGGCATCATTCCGGCCATCGAGTCCTCACATGCCATCGCAGGCGCACTGACCCTCGGCAAGGAGCTGGGCGAAGGTGCGATCATTCTGGTCAACCTGTCCGGGCGCGGCGACAAGGACGTCGACACCGCGGCCGAGTGGTTCGGGCTGATCGACGGAGACGGCGACGCGAACGTGGACGAAGAAGTGGGTATCAAGCCATGAGCAACAACGACTCTCGCCTGTCGGGAACCTTCGCGCAGTGCCGCGCCGAAGGTCGCGCAGCACTCGTCGGATACCTCCCCGCAGGTTTTCCCACCGTTCCGCGCTCGGTCGAGGTGTTCAAGACCATGGTCGACGCCGGATGCGACATCGTCGAGGTCGGCATTCCGTATTCCGATCCGGTGATGGACGGACCCACGATTCAGGCCGCAGCCGACGTCGCGCTGCGAGCCGGTGCTCGGGTCAAGGACGTGTTCGCAGTGACCGAGCAGGTCTCTGCCGCGGGCGGAAAAGCTGTCGTCATGACCTACTGGAATCTGGTCCTCAAATACGGCATCGAGAACTTTGCCCGCGATCTCGCCGGTGCGGGCGGGCTCGGAATCATCACCCCCGATCTCATTCCGGACGAGGCGCAGGAATGGATCGAGGTCTCCGACAGGTACGGACTCGACCGCATTTTCCTCGTAGCTCCGTCGTCCACCGAGGAACGGCTCGTCAGCACCGTCGAAGCCAGCAGCGGTTTCGTCTATGCCGCCTCGACGATGGGCGTGACCGGTGCCCGCGACGCGGTGTCCTCGATGGCCCCCGAACTGTCGGCTCGCATCCGTAAGCACTCCGATATCCCCATCGGCGTCGGCCTCGGTGTTCGCTCGGGCGCTCAGGCCGCCGAGATCGCCCGCTACGCCGACGCAGTCATCGTCGGATCGGCCTTGGTCAGTGCCGTGGACAACGGACTCGACGCGGTGCGTGACCTGACGACGGAACTCGCCGAGGGTGTCCGTTCCGCTAACGTAGCGTCGTGACCTCGACCGAGATTCTGGCCTACATTCCCAGCCCTGCGCAGGGAGTGTGGCACGTCGGACCGCTCGCTCTGCGGGCCTACGCCCTGTTCATCATCATCGGCATCGTCGTATCGGTGGTATGGGGCGATCGCCGTTGGGTCGCTCGAGGGGGAACCAAGGGCACCGTTCTCGACGTCGCAGTCTGGGCCGTTCCGTTCGGTTTGCTCGGTGGACGTCTCTACCACGTGGCGACAGACTGGAAGACGTACTTCGGTCCCGGCGGAAATCCGGTCGAAGCTCTGTACGTCTGGAACGGCGGTCTCGGAATCTGGGGAGCGGTGTTCCTCGGCGGAGTCGGTGCTTGGATTGCCTGCCGTCGACGAGGGATCCCCTTGCCTGCATTCGGTGACGCGGTGGGGCCCCCGATTCTGCTGGCCCAGGCGATCGGCCGCATCGGTAACTACTTCAACCAAGAGCTGTACGGTCGCTCAACCACGCAGCCGTGGGGTCTGGAAATCTACGAGCGAGTCGACTCGAACGGTCGACTGGACCCTCTGAACGGCGTGTCGACCGGGTTCGTGGAGAAGGTCGTCCACCCGACGTTCCTCTACGAGTTGCTGTGGAGCCTCGCGATCGTCGCCCTGCTGGTGCTGATCGACCGCAAGTACACGATCGGCCACGGACGGTTGTTCGCGTTGTACGTCGCCGGATATTGCGTCGGACGTTTCTGGGTGGAACTCATGCGTGACGATTTCGCGACGAAGATCGCGGGACTTCGCGTCAACACCTTCACATCCGCCATCGTCTTCGTCCTGGCGGTCGCATACTTCGTGATCGCGACGAAGGGTCGCGAAGACCCCGCGACTCTGAAATCGAACGACGACGTGGACGGCGGTAACGACGCCGCAGACGGCGATGCCTCCGGCGATGCGGACGAGACCGACGTGAACGACCGAACCGCCGATGCTCTGGACGTGCACACGTCCGACAAGAAAGCCGAGGAAGAAGGCAGTACACGTGGTTGATTTCGACAAGACCCACGGCCCCGAATCCGGTTCCGGCACAGGCGATTCCAGTGACGGTGACGCCAAGCCGACCACGCCGTTCGGCACTCCGTTCGACTACGGTGCCACCGCCGAGGCGTCGCTCTCGGAGCCGCCGGCAACCTCGGAATCCGCACCGTCGCACGGTCCCACCGGGCCCACGGGGCCGGGCTGGGATACGTATTCGGGTATCGGAAACGGCCCAGGTTGGTCCAGCACGCCGAGCTACCCGGCTCCGAGCCCGGACGGCAGTATCGACAATCCCGTGGGAGGATTCCCGCCGCCCCAGAACTACCCGGCCCAGAACTACCCGGCCCAGAACTACCCGCAGCAGCGGTACGGCCAGCAGCAGGGCTACCCGCAGCAGGGGTACGGCCAGCCGCAGGGCTACCCGCAGCAGGGGTACGGCCAGCCGCAGAGCTACCCACAGCAGGGCTACCCGCAACAAGGGTTCGGTCAGTCGCAGGGTTTCGGTGCGCCCATGGGCTATGCGGGCGGACACCCGTTCGGCGTCGGCCCAGACGCTCCGTACGGTCGCGATCCGGTCACCGGCGAGCCGTTGTCGGACAAGTCCAAGATCGTCGGCGGCCTGCTGCAGATATTTCTCGGTTGGTTGGGTGTCGGTCGCTTCTACCTCGGCAGTACCGGGATCGGTGTCGCCCAGCTGCTCCTGTTCTTCTTCGGTGTTCTGCTCACCGCAGTGTTCGGCCTCGGGCTGATTCTGCTGTTCGGGCTTTTCGTCTGGCACGTCGTAGACGGCGTGCTCATTTTGGTGGGCAATGTAACGGACGCTCAGGGGCGAAAACTGAGAGACTGAGCCCTCGTTCGCACTGCACTCGAACAAGGGAGCCCGAAGTGAGTGACTCAGGTACATCGTCGTCCGACGGATCACCGGGCGACGCATCCGGTTCCACGGAACCGACGATCTCGTTCGAGAAGGGCACCCCTGCAGGCTCGGGTCCCGTCTACGGCGCACCCGATCCCAATTACACGACCCCGAACTACGGCACCCCGAACTCGAACACTCCCGGTGCCGCCGATCAGGGTCAGCCGTTCGGACCTCCTCCCGGTGTCGGTTATCCACCGCCCGCCGATGGTTCGGGTCAGTACTTCGCCGCGCCGCCGCCGTACGCGGGTGGTCAGTACGGTGGGCCGCAGTACGCGGGTGGGCCTGGTTTCATGGACCCGATGGCTCCCTACGGCCGGCACCCGGTCACCGGCGAACCCTTCTCCGACAAGCAGAAGCTGACGGCAGGCCTGCTCAACATCCTCCTCGGCGCATTCGGAGCCGGTCGCTTCTATCTCAACCAGCCGGGTATTGCAGTGGCCCAGATTGCCGTCACGTGGCTCACCTGCGGTATCGGTGGCATCTGGCCGTTGATCGACGGGATCATGATGCTCACCGGCAGCGTGCGCGACGAACACGGTCGACCGCTGCGCGACTGACGACCGTTTCGACGGCCACCGGCATTCGCGATTGCATCGTTGCGAATTCCAACTGCTACGATTTCGCCATCCGGGAGCAATCTCGGATTCTTTCGCGGGCCAGGGCTGTCCCGGTGAATTCCCGACAGGCGTTTCGATTTCGGCTTGTGAGACCGTTCCGGTCGACATGAGCCGAACCAGCCGGCGGGGTTGCCGAGACTCACGGCGCAGCGGTCGAGGTCGCTGCTTCGCCCTCACGCACCCCACCGGCCTACGTGGAGGTGATCGTGGTGCTGTTTTCTCGGATGCCTGCGGAGCAGGGTCTGTACGACCCGAGCTTGGAGAAGGATTCCTGCGGCGTGGCGATGATCGCCGACATCGCGGGACGACGGTCTCATGCCATTGTGGCCGACGGCGTTCTGGCACTGGAGAATCTGGAACATCGTGGCGCTGCCGGGGCCGAGCCGAACAGCGGCGACGGCGCGGGCATTCTGATCCAGCTCCCGGTCGAACTTCTCGTCTCTCTCGCGCCGTTCGATCTACCTACGGCATCGGCCGACGGTGACAATACGTTTGCAGCAGGCGTGTGTTTTCTGCCGCAGGGAATCCGGGAGCGTGCGCTCGCCGTCGAACGTGTCGAATCCGTTGCGACCGAAGAAGGTCTGGAGATCCTGGGTTGGGTCCCGGTCGAGGTCGATCCCGATCGAGCCGACGTGGGAGTCACCGCTCTGGGCTGTATGCCGTACATGAGCTACCTCTTCGTCACCGCCCCCGAGGTCGACGGCGTGCGGCCGGCCGGTCTGGCGCTCGATCGGCTGGTGTACGCGCTACGTAAGCGTTCCGAACGGGTCACCCCCGAGATCGAGGCCGAGGGCTCCGGGTTGTTCTTTCCGTCGCTGTCCTCGCGCACCATCGTCTACAAGGGCATGCTCACCACGATGCAGTTGCCGCTCTACTTCCCAGAGTTGCGGAACCCGTTGTGCACGAGCGCTATTGCCATCGTTCACAGTCGATTCTCCACCAACACGTTTCCGTCGTGGCCGCTGGCGCACCCGCATCGCTACGTGGCCCACAACGGTGAGATCAACACCGTCAAGGGCAACCGAAACCGAATGCGGGCTCGAGAAGCGCTGCTCTCGAGCGACCTGATCCCCGGTGACCTCGAGCGGTTGTTCCCGATCTGCAATCCCGATGCGTCGGACTCGGTGTCCTTGGACGAGGTGCTCGAACTGCTGCACCTCGGTGGACGCAGTGTTCCGCATGTGGTGATGATGATGGTGCCGGAGCCGTGGGAGAACCACCGCACGATGGATCCGCGAGTGCGGGCGTTCTATCAGTTCCACTCGTCGATGATGGAGGCCTGGGACGGCCCGGCTTGTGTGACGTTCACCGACGGCAGCTACGTCGGGGCCGTGCTCGATCGCAACGGGCTTCGCCCCGGTCGCTGGTGGCAGACGGCCGACGGTCGCGTGATCCTCGCCAGCGAGGCCGGCGTGCTCGATGTGCCGCAATCCGAGGTCGTCGCCAAGGGCCGACTCGAGCCGGGCAAGATGTTTCTGATCGACACCGTCGCCGGACGACTGGTACCCGACGAGGAGATCAAGCTCCAACTGGCCACCGAACATCCGTATCAGGAGTGGCTGCATGCCGGACTGCTCGAGATCAAGAGCCTTCCCGAGCGCGCGCACATCCAGTACAACCACGACTCCGTGGTGCGCAGGCAGGTCGCGTTCGGTTACACCGAGGAAGACCTGCGCGTCGTCCTGACGCCGATGGCCGCATCCGGGGGAGAGCCACTGGGGTCCATGGGCACCGACACCCCTGCGGCAGTGATGTCGCAGCGCTCGCGTCAGCTCTACGACTACTTCATCGAGCTGTTCGCCCAGGTCACCAACCCGCCGCTGGATTCGATCCGGGAGGAGATCGTGACCTCGCTCGCGCGGGTGATGGGTCCCGAGCAGAACCTGCTCGAGCCCACCGCGGCGTCGTGCAGGCAGATCGTGTTGCCGTGGCCGGTGCTCGACAACGACGAGTTGAACAAGATCATCCACATCAACGACGACGGCGACCACCCCGGATTGTCGGCGACGGTGTTGCGTGGTCTCTACGAGGTCGAGCGCGGCGGCGAAGGTCTCGCCGAGGCCATCGAGGAACTGCGTGCTCGGGCATCGGAAGCCATCGCTGCCGGGTACACGACGCTGATCATCTCCGATCGCGACTCGGACCACACCCGCGCTCCGATTCCGTCGTTGCTGGCCACCTCGGCCGTACACCACCATCTGGTGCGCACCAAGGAGCGCACCAAGATCGCACTCGTCGTGGAATCCGGCGATGCACGCGAAGTCCATCATCTCGCGCTGCTCATCGGATTCGGTGCCGCCGCGGTCAACCCGTATCTGGCGATGGAATCGATCGAGGATCTCGTCGGCGAGGGTGAGCTGACCGGCGTCGAACCGACGATCGCAGTACGGAACTATCTGTACGGTCTCGGCAAGGGTGTGCTCAAGGTGATGTCCAAGATGGGCATCTCGACCGTCGGGTCCTACACCGGCGCACAGGTTTTCGAGGCGGTCGGTCTCGATCGCGAGGTGGTGCGCGAGTACTTCAAGGGCACGGTCAGCAAGCTCGGCGGTGTCGGTCTGGACGTGCTCGCCGAGGAGGTCAAGCTGCGCCACCGTCGGGCGTACCCCGAGAACCCCACCGACCGTGTTCACCGTCGGTTGGATATCGGCGGTGAGTACCAGTTCCGGCGGGAAGGTGAACTGCACCTGTTCACGCCCGAAACGGTGTTCCTGTTGCAGCATGCGACCCGCACCGGGCGCTACGACGTGTTCCAGAAGTACACCGACGAGGTGGACCGGCTCGCCCGTGAAGGCGGTGCCCTGCGTGGTTTGTTCGAGTTCAAAGATGGTGTGCGGCCGTCGGTTCCGCTCGACGAAGTGGAGTCGGTCGAATCGATCGTGACGCGGTTCAACACCGGAGCGATGAGCTACGGATCCATTTCCGCCGAAGCACACGAGACGATGGCCGTGGCGATGAACAACCTCGGCGGCCGGTCCAACTCGGGTGAGGGCGGTGAGGACGTCGACCGCCTCTACGACCCGAAGCGCCGCAGTGCCGTCAAGCAGGTGGCCAGTGGCCGCTTCGGGGTGACCAGCGACTACCTGGTCAACGCCACCGATATTCAGATCAAGATGGCGCAGGGAGCAAAGCCGGGCGAGGGCGGTCAGTTGCCCGGCTACAAGGTGTATCCGTGGGTCGCGAAGACGCGACATTCCACGCCGGGCGTCGGCTTGATCTCGCCGCCCCCGCACCACGACATCTATTCGATCGAGGATCTCGCGCAGCTGATCCACGACCTCAAGAACGCCAACGAGAATGCGCGCGTGCACGTCAAACTCGTCAGTTCTGTCGGCGTCGGCACGGTGGCGACGGGCGTCAGTAAGGCGCACGCCGACGTCGTCCTCATCTCGGGATACGACGGCGGAACCGGGGCGGCACCGTTGACCTCGCTCAAGCATGCCGGCGCTCCGTGGGAGATCGGCCTGGCCGACGCTCAGCAGACGCTGGTGCTCAACGGCCTGCGTGACCGCATCACCGTGCAGTGCGACGGTGGAATGCGCACCGGTCGCGACGTCATCGTCGCGGCACTTCTCGGTGCGGAGGAATTCGGATTCTCGACGGCTCCGCTGATCGTGGCGGGATGCATCATGATGCGTGTCTGCCACCTCGATACGTGCCCGGTCGGGGTCGCGACCCAGAACCCGGAGCTGCGCAAGCGGTTCACCGGGAAGCCGGAGTTTCTCGAGGACTTCTTCAAGTTCATCGCCGAGGACGTGCGAAAGTACCTCGCGCAGCTCGGCTTCCGCAGTATCGACGAGGCAGTGGGCCACGCCGACGTACTGGAGACAGCGGCAGGCGTCGCACACTGGAAGAGCAAGGGCCTGGATCTGGCTCCGATCTTCGCGATGCCCGTCGACCGGCACGGTGCCCCGATGTCGCAGCGTCGACGCCTTCGCGGGCAAGACCACGGTCTCGATCTCGCACTGGATCGGACGCTGATCCAGTTGGCGGAGGGAGCGCTGGAGGACGCGCATCCAGTGAAGCTCGAGCTGCCGGTACGTAACGTCAACCGCACTGTCGGAACGCTTCTGGGGTCCGAGGTCACCCGACGCTACGGCGCGGGTGGACTCCCGGACGACACCATTCGCGTTGCGTTCACCGGATCGGCAGGGCAGTCGCTCGGTGCCTTCCTGCCGCCGGGTATCACGATCGATCTGGTCGGTGACGCGAACGACTATGTCGGCAAGGGACTGTCGGGTGGTCGCATCGTGGTGCGCCCGGCCGACGATGCGCCCTTCGTCGCCGAGGACAACGTGATCGCCGGCAACACCATTCTGTACGGCGCAACCTCGGGCGAGGTGTACCTGCGGGGCAAGGCAGGGGAGCGCTTCGCGGTCCGCAACTCGGGTGCGGTCGCGGTGAACGAGGGCGTGGGTGACCACGCGTTCGAGTACATGACCGGTGGCCGGGTCGTCGTGCTGGGCCCGACCGGTCGCAACATGGCCGCGGGAATGTCCGGCGGTATCGCCTTCGTTCTCGGTCTCGATCCGGCCGACGTGAACATGGCCATGGTCGAACTGCAGGTCCCCAACCCGGACGATCTGGTGTGGCTGCGCGAGACCGTCGAGAATCACCAGCGCTGGACCGGGTCCACCGTCGCGACCTCGTTGCTGGCCGACTGGCCACGCCGGTCTGCGCTGTTCACCAAAGTCATGCCCGTCGACTACCAGCGGGTGCTGGAAGCGACTCGAATGGCGCGTGCCGAAGGGCGCGACGTCGATGCTGCGATCATGGAGGCTGCACGTGGCTGATCCACAGGGATTTCTGAAAGTCGTCAAGCGCGAGGCTGTCAAGCGTCCGATCGGCGAGCGCGTCAAGGACTGGAACGAGGTGTATTCGCACCAGCCCACGAGCGAACGGGCCGCGGAGGTCTCCGATCAGGCACGTCGTTGTATGGACTGCGGAATTCCGTTCTGCCACTCCGGAACTGCGGGTTGTCCGCTGGGCAATCTGATTCCCGAGTGGAACGATCTGGTTCGTCGTGACCGGTGGGATGCAGCGAGCGACCGACTGCACGCGACCAACAACTTCCCGGAGTTCACCGGTCGGGTGTGCCCGGCACCGTGCGAATCGGCCTGTGTGCTTTCGATTTCCGAGGCGGCCACCGGCGGTAGCGTCACGATCAAGCGGGTCGAGCAGACCATCGCGGATCTGGCCTGGGAAGAGGGCAGCATCGTTCCGCAGCCGCCGACGATCACCACCGGGAAGCGAGTCGCCGTCGTGGGATCCGGTCCTGCGGGATTGGCTGCGGCACAACAGCTCACACGTGCCGGACACGACGTCACGGTGTACGAGCGGGATGACCGCCTGGGCGGTCTGCTCCGGTACGGCATCCCGGAGTTCAAGCTCGAGAAGTCGGTGCTGGATCAGCGCCTGATGCAGATGCGGGCCGAGGGAACACATTTCGTGACCGACTGCGAGGTGGGCATCGACTTCACGGTCGAGCAGCTCCGCGAATCCTTCGATGCCGTCGTGCTGGCGGTCGGCGCTCTGCGGGCCCGAGACAACAACGAGGTGATCGGTCGCGAACTCGACGGTATCCACCTGGCGATGGAGCACCTGGTGCCGTCGAACAAGGAATGTGAGGGCGACGGTCCCACGTCGATCTCGGCCGCGGACAAGCATGTGGTGATCATCGGCGGCGGCGACACCGGGGCCGACTGTCTGGGTACAGCGCACCGCCAGGGTGCCGCGTCGGTCACCCAGCTGGACTACAACCCCGCCCTGCCGGGTGCCCGTGACGACAGCCTGTCGCCCTGGCCGTCGTGGCCGTTGGTGCTGCGCACCTCGCCTGCGCACGCCGAGGGTGGCGTTGTGCGTCATCAGGTGGCCGTGCAGCGCTTCCTCGGTGACGAGCGCGGACACGTGCGTGCCATGGTGCTGGCCGAGGTTGAGGTGCAGCGTGACGCGGACGGTCGACGCGTCGTCACACCGATCGGTGAAGAGGTGGAACTGCCCTGTGATCTGGCGCTGTTCGCCATCGGTTTCGAGGGTGTAGAGCACGGTCCGTTGCTCGACGAGTACGGCCTCGCGCTCACCAAGCGTGGTGCGTTGTCGTGTGGTCCCGACTGGCAGACCACCGCGCCTGGGGTGTTCGTCTGCGGAGATGCGCATCGAGGTGCGTCGTTGGTCGTGTGGGCGATCGCAGAGGGACGGTCGGCGGCTCACGGAGTCGACGCTTTCCTCACCGGGCACTCGGAATTGCCGTCTCCGGTACACCCCACGGCACTGCCTCTCGCGGTGGTGTGACGCTCGTCTCTGAACCGGTGCAGACCGTCCCAGCAGCGGCGTAGCGAGGCTACCGATCGGTATTATCCGACTGGGAACGTCTGCGATAGAGAACGCGGCGTCCAGCGGCTAGGCTCGCTTTCGTGAGCCGACGTACGAAGATTGTCTGCACCCTTGGACCCGCAACCGCAACCACAGAGCGAATCCGTGAACTCGTAGAGAGTGGAATGGATGTCGCACGACTGAACTTCAGCCATGGAGATCACCCCGATCACCAAGCCAACTACGAGAGGGTCCGCGCAGCGTCGGACGCCACCGGCAAAGCCGTGGGCATTCTGGCCGACCTGCAGGGACCGAAGATTCGTCTCGGCCGCTTCGCCGAGGGCTCGACCACCTGGGCCAGCGGTGAGCTGATCCGTATCACCGTCGAGGAGTGCGAAGGTACCCACGACCGGGTGTCGACCACCTACAAGGAACTGGCTCAGGACGCGAAGGAAGGCGACCGCCTCCTCGTGGACGACGGCAAGGTCGGCCTCGTGGTCACCGGAGTCGAAGGCAACGACGTGCTGTGTCGTGTCACCGAAGGTGGACCGGTCAGCAACAACAAGGGCGTCTCCCTGCCCGGCATGGACGTGTCCGTTCCGGCCATGAGCGAGAAGGACATCGCGGACCTCGAATTCGCACTCGCTCTGGGATGCGACTTCATCGCGCTCTCGTTCGTCCGTTCGCCCGCGGACGTCGAACTCGTCCATGCCGTCATGGATCGTGTCGGCCGCCGAGTTCCCGTCATCGCCAAGCTGGAGAAGCCCGAGGCTGTCGACAACCTCGAAGCCATCGTGCTCGCGTTCGACGCCATCATGGTTGCCCGCGGTGACCTCGGCGTCGAGTTGCCGCTCGAGCAGGTCCCGCTGGTACAGAAGCGCGCCATTCAGATCGCTCGCGCCAACGCCAAGCCCGTCATCGTCGCGACTCAGATGCTCGAATCGATGATCGAGAATTCCCGTCCGACGCGCGCCGAGGCCTCCGACGTGGCCAACGCGGTGCTCGACGGCACCGATGCGGTGATGCTGTCCGGTGAGACCTCGGTCGGCAAGTACGTCATGGAGACGGTGCGGACCATGGCCCGCATCGTCGAGACCGTCGAGACCGAGGGCGACAGCGTTCCGCCGCTGACACATGTCCCGCGCACCAAGCGCGGCGTGATCTCCTACGCCGCCCGCGACATCGGCGAGCGGCTCGATGCCAAGGCCCTCGTGGCCTTCACGCAGTCGGGTGACACCGTTCGACGGTTGGCCCGTCTGCACACCAAGCTTCCTCTGCTCGCCTTCACCTCGATCTCCGAGGTACGCAGCCAGCTGTCGTTGAGCTGGGGAACCGAGACGTTCCTGGTACCCGACGTGGGATCCACGGACGCGATGGTCAAAGAGGTCGACAAGGCGCTGCTCGAACTCGGTCGGTACAACAAGGGCGATCAGGTCGTGATCGTGGCCGGTGCCCCTCCCGGCACAGTAGGCTCGACCAACTTGATCCATGTGCACCGAATCGGAGAAGAGGACCGGTAAGTGGTCGAAGCGGGGGGAACCGGCGTCAGCGAAAGCGCGCCGAGCAGTACAGCGGTGAAGACCGATCTCGAGACGCTCCTCGATCTCCTCGCACTGGAGGAGATCGAGGAGGACGTGTTCGTCGGCGTTCACCCCGAGCAGGTGGGGAGCCGTACGTTCGGGGGACAACTGGTCGCACAGGGTCTGATCGCTGCGGGTCGCACCGTGTCCGGCACGTCGCGGGACGTACACGCGATCAACGCCCACTTCATCCGCGGTGGTGACGTCAAGAAGCCCATCGAATACCGGGTCTCGCGCCAGCGCGACGGCCGCGCCTTCGCCAACCGTCAGGTGACTGCTGTCCAGGACGGCAACGAGCTGTTCGTCATGCTCGCAGCGTTCCAAGATTTCGGTAAAGGCCTGGAGCACAGCGTCGAAGTTCCCGAGGTCCCGTACCCCGACGCGCTGCCACCCCTTGGCGATCATTTCGTCGGGTACGAGGATCGACTTCAGATGTTCGTGGATGCTCTCAAGCCGATCGACATGCGCTACGCGAACGATCCGGCCTGGATCATGCACGGCACCGGTGAGAAGCTCAATCACAATCGAGTCTGGATGAAGGCCGACGGCGATCTGCCCGACGCCTCGATATTTCACGCCGCGACCATGGGCTACGCGTCGGACACCACTGTGCTCGATTCGATCATCACCACTCACGGCCTGTCGTGGGGACTCGATCGGATCGTCGCCGCCACGGTGAACCACTCCATCTGGTTCCACCGACCGTTCAGATTCGACGAATGGGCCCTGTACGCCACCGAGTCACCCGTCGCCGCCGGCTCGCGTGGCCTGGCCACCGGTCGTTTCTTCTCGATGGACGGCCAGTTGCTGGCAACGGTCGTGCAAGAAGGCCTCATTCGACATTTTCCGAAGCGGGTCCGCGACTGAACGCGCTCGCCCAGGCCCGAGTCTTGGCTGCAAGGTCCAGTGAGGCGTGCGCCGGACTGGTAGAGGGCAACCGGGTGAATTCGACGCGGGGGAGTGGCAGTCCCGTCGCCACGTGACGTCGGTAGCTCTCGGCCGCCTTGGCTCCGTTGAAGAACACCCTGTCGATATTCGGCTGCTGCGCGAACAGTGTCTCGAAATCGTTTGCAACGATGGATGATTCGACAATTGCCGAGTCGAGACTGCCCGCGCGCGTGCACAGCTTCAGTACATCCCAGACGGCAATTCCGTGGGCTCGGAGACGCTCGGTGCGTGCGTCGTACGGGAGTTCGGGTCCGGCACCGAACAACGTTCCCATGATCGGCCAGAACGCATTTCGTGGATGGGCGTAGTACTGCTGCGCCGCCAGTGATGCGACGCCGGGCATGGAGCCCAGCACCAGGGTGGTTGCGCCCGGGGCGACGATCGGCTCGAAACTGTGCACGACGTTCATGGCGCGATTGAAGCAAATCCCCGCGGGGGTGCGGGAGTGGGGACCACAATGGAGAGATGTTGGATCCACGTGTACTCGACAACAACGAACTCGAAGCCGAACTCGCCGCACTGCGCCGGGGGCGTGACGCAGCGATGGACGAGGGCGCACGCGACGTCTCGACCGCCGACACCGACCACCTCATCGCGCGGTTCGAGGAAGAAATTCGCAAGCGACACCAGGATTCGACGTCCGATCAGCCCAGTACCGATCTGCCCTGACCCAGAATCAGGACCGCGCATGCGGCGGTCGCGGCCGCGGTACGAATGTTGTTCCACAGCACCCACTTCGTCGTGAACTCTTCCCACGTCGCCGCTCCTGCCGCGGTGGTCGAGTCGGCTGCAGCCAACGCGTCGTTGAGGGGCACATTCAGTGTGACCGTGACCGCGAAGCACCCGATCACGTACAGCACTGCCCCGGCGATGATCAGTGCGGAGTGGCCGCGGTCGGTGAACGGAGTCGACACGGCTGCGATCACGCAGGACAGCGCCGTGCCCATGAACAGGATGAGAAACAGCGGATTGAGGATCGCCGCATTGGCACTCTGCATCGAGGAGATCGCGACCGGAACCGGAAGGGTCTTCAGTCCGGGCAGCACGCTGATCGAGAACGCCAGCAGCACTCCCGCCATCAATGCTGATCCGATTGCGCCGACAAGTGTTGATGCGGAGGCTATTCGGTCGATCATGACACGGCTGCCGGTGCCGGAATCGAGTCCGCGAAATCTTCGAAGGAGGTCTCGGTGCTGTTGTCGGGTGACCGGCGAACGTCACGGGTCAGTTCTTCGGTGTTGAATGCCCTGGTCATGTCGACGTACAACTGTGCATACGATCGCGAGAATCCAATCGAGACGAGCACGTCTGCCATGGCCTCGTACGGCAGGCGCTCGTAACGCGCCGCTGTGATTGCCAGTCGGTCACCCAGAATTGCCGTGGCCTCGGCGTAGCTGAGGTCTCGCTCGCCCAGCAGAACCTGGGTGCGTACACCGTCCCACGGCGAATCGGTCAGTGCCCGTACGGCCGCGTCGGCGATGTCCGAGGTGGCGATCATCGGAATCGGAAGGTGCGGGTCCACCGAGTCCACGTGTTTACCACTGTCGGTCAGCTGTTGCGCCGCCGGAAGTAAGTTCTCGAAGAACGACACCGGACGCAGCAGGTGCAGGCTCCGATCGGTCAATGTCCGGAGGCGTTCTTCCTGTTCGGCGAGGCAGCCGATGACGCCGGGTGCGTCGAGTCGATCGGCACCGAGGCTGCTCAGCGCCACGATCCTCTCCACCTCGGACACGCGGAGGGCATCGACGATCGAGGCACCCCACATTGCCTGCTCGGCGGCGAAGTCCTCGGCGTAGGGATTGCTCGGCAGCATCGCGAAGACGGCCTCGCTCCCGTCGAAGGATGCGGCCGGCGCGGGCGTCAGGTCCGCCTGGACGGTGTGCGCGCCACCGGCCGCCAGCGCGTCGAGGCGAGCGGTGTTCCGGCCGATTGCGCGCACGTGCCTGCCCTCCTTCAGAAGTCTCTCGGCGACGCGATATCCGACCTGACCGGTCGCTCCCAGAATCGTGATCATGGTGTTCCTTCCGTTGAGTCCGTTGTCACTGCATCCACTCTGAACGTCCAGAGCTGGATGGACAATGACTTATCGGCTCAAAAAGATGTCCGATCGTCCACGCTGTGAGACGATCGATCAATGCGTGGACTCGACCCGTGGAAGTCGCCCGATCCCCTCGGGGAGGCGCTGCACTTTCTGCGAATGACAGGATCCTTCTACTGCAGATCCGAGCTGTCCGGGTCGTGGGGTTTGAAGTTGCCGTCCATGGAAGACGCGCTCTGGTTCCACACCGTCGTCAGCGGGCGATGTAGGTTGTCGGTGCCGGGCGTCCCTACTCGCGACCTCCTTCCCGGTGACTTCGCTCTGGTTCCGCACGGCCGCGGGCACGTGCTCGCCAGCGATGACGACGCAGCAGTGAGTGCGCCTGTTGTCTACGACCTTCCGCACGACTACGTCAGCGATCGATACGCGGTCATCCGAAGCGGCAGCGGGGAAGCGAGCGCGACGCTCATGTGCGGCGCAGTTCGACTGGATCATCCGGCGGCGCAGCAACTCATCGGTGTGTTGCCTGCGCTCGTCGTCATCGATGCGGATTCGGGACCGCGGCAGTCTCGGATGCACTCGCTCTTGGCCATGGTCGCCGACGAGGCGACCTCGCTGGAGCCTGGGGGAGAAGCGGTCATCACCAGGCTGTCCGACGTGCTGGTGATCCAGGCTCTGCGGTCGTGGATGGCGGACGACGAGCGGGCACGGTCCGGATGGCTCGGCGCACTCGCGGATTCTCAGGTCGGCGCGGCGCTCGCCCTCATTCATCGAAACCCCGACGCGCAGTGGACGGTTGCCGCATTGGCTGCCGAGGTGAAGATGTCTCGTTCGGCGTTCTCTGCCCGATTCACCGAGTTGGTCGGTGAATCGGTGATGCGCTACCTCTCGATGTGGCGGATGCAGATCGCCCACGACAGTCTTCGGTCGGGCGATGTCTCGGTAGCCGAATTGGCCCGGCGCAGTGGCTATCTCTCGGAGGCGGCGTTCGGTAAGGCGTTCAAACGCGCGACGGGGTTGTCACCGGGGAGCGTGCGTCGTCGTCAGGAGGTCTCGCTGACGGCAGGGTGAGCGACGGGGCTGCAGGTCAGCCCAGCAGATGGCGGAGGTAGCTGTTCGGATCGTCGAGGTATCGACGCCAGTGCTGCACCAATTCGAGTTCGTCCCAGGTGCTTCGGCGCAGACCGTGTTCGCCCACTTCCACGATGTCCGCGCCCGGTGTCGAGGCCAGGATCGGAGAGTGCGTGGCACAGACGATCTGTGCCCCCTCGTCGCCCAGTTCGGACATCAGCGCGACGAGCTGCAGGCTTGCGGTGAACGACAGAGCCGACTCGGGCTCGTCCAGGACATAGAAGCCGGGTTCGGCCAGCATCGCACCGAACATGGCGAGGAAGCCTTCGCCGTGACTCATCTCGGCTGTGTTCTCTTCCCAGAAACCCGGCATACCACCGAGGTTTTCGGCCATGTCGAATGCGGTTTCGGCGCGGAGGAAGAAGCCGCGTTTCTGCAGTCGTGGGCCACGAAGCATTCGAGAGCCCCGCGGTGTGGTTTCCAACTCGAGCACCTCGCCGAGGGCGCTGGTCACCTCGTCGAGTCGACGCGACTGCTGCGCCGCCCGCCCGCCGCGGGCATCGATTCCGAAACCCTCGGCGATCGCCTCGACAAGGGTCGATTTACCGGAACCGTTGTCGCCGACCAGAATTGTGACCGGTGCCAGGAATTCGAGTCCGTCGCGAGCGAGGTCGGCGACTGCAGGCACGGTGAAGGGCCAATCCGATCCGACGTCGTCGGCATCGACGTAGGCGCGCTCTACGAACATGATTCAGGCGGTGACCAGGCGGTCGACGTAACCGGTCTCGTGAGCGGAGTCCGCGCTGCAGGTGTAGTACACCCACTGAGCGGACTGGTCCGCGGAATCTCCGAAACGGTGGTCGACCTTCTGCGCGCACAATTTGCCCGCGCTGGTGTCATGGCATCGAAGACTGCTGGGTATGTACATGACTCCACTGTAGGCGCGATCGTGGGCGGTCTTTACAGGCGTGACGATCGAACGCTGTGCTGTGGTGCCCTCGGTGAGACTCGAACTCACACTGGACGGGTTTTGAATCCGTTTCCTCTGCCAATTGGGATACGAGGGCTGGCGTCTTTCAAGCAACGATTGACGAGTTTAGAAGATGCGCTTTCGGGGGCGCGCACCGGTACCCTTCAGATGCTCGACGGCCCTGATGGGCGATGACTGTCAAAGGAGACCGATACAGATGAACGCTCCTGGTGCGCACGGTACTGGCAAGCCCCCGCTTCGGGTGGTGGTGGCAGAGGACGAATCCCTGATTCGATTGGACCTCGTGGAGATGCTCCGCGAAGAGGGCTACGACGTGGTCGGGGAGGCCGCGGACGGCCAGCAGGCGGTGGACTTGGCCGTCGAACTGCGTCCCGATCTGGTCATCATGGACGTCAAGATGCCGCGTCGAGACGGGATAGATGCGGCGTCGGAGATCGCCGAGAAGCGCATCGCCCCCGTCGTCATTCTCACCGCGTTCAGTCAGCGTGAGCTGGTCGAGAAGGCACGCGACGCCGGAGCGATGGCGTATCTGGTCAAGCCGTTCACCAAAGCAGATCTGATGCCCGCAGTGGAGTTGGCAGCCAGTCGTTTCAGCGAGATCTCTGCACTCGAATCCGAGATAGCCGATCTGCAGGATCGACTGGAAACGCGGAAGTTGATCGAGAAGGCCAAGGGCATTCTGATGGAGTCGCAATCGCTCACAGAACCGCAGGCGTTCAAGTGGATTCAACGCGCAGCGATGGATCGCAGAACGACCATGAAGGCGGTCGCAGAGGTTGTGATCGAGACACTCGGTACTCCTGCGAACAAGCCTGCGGCAGAGGGCTGATCGGCTCGCGAAAGCTACGGCCACGTAAAACTTCGTCTCTCTAGGTCACAGTCAGGTCACGAGCGTCGTTCTAGGCCTTGCGAATCGACTCCGAGCATTAGCGTCTGATCCACACGTGAGCCACATGTAACTCAGGTGCGCTTCAACGACGAGCAATTTCAAGGAGAACCTAGATGGCAATTCGGACCTATGTCCGCACGGCTGCGGTGCTGAGCGTCACCTCGCTCGCACTGTTCGGCTGTTCGTCGAGCGACGACTCCGGCTCGACCGATACCACCAGTGCCAGCGGCGGCACTGCAGCCGCGGAAACGACCGTCTCCACCGACTGCACGCCCGAGCAGGCCACTGCCGGGGCAACCCCCGACACGTCGCCTCTGGTGGTGGGAACCCTTCTCCCCGAGACCGGAACCCTGGCCTTCCTCGGACCGCCCGAGGTTGCCGGCGTTCAGTTGGCCGTCAACGACGTCAACGGTGCCGGTGGCGTCCTCGATCAGCCCGTCACCCTCATCCCCGGTGACTCCGGCGATACGACGACGGACACCGCCAACACCACGGTCGACCGCCTGCTCGCCGGCGGCGCGAACGTCATCGTCGGTGCAGCATCGTCCTCGGTCTCCCTCAAAGTGATCGACAAGATCGCCAGCGCAGGCGTTGTGGAGTTCTCGCCTGCCAACACCTCGGACCAGTTCGTCTGCTACCCGGACAAGGGACAGTACTTCCGTACCGCTCCCACCGACGTGCTGCAGGCACAGGCCCTTTCACAGCTGATCGCCGAGGACGGCGCGCAGCGCGTATCCATCCTCGCGCTCAACGATCCCTACGGCACGGGTCTGGCCAAGAACACCGCGGACAACCTCGAAGAGGCAGGCATCGCGGCAGACCAGATTCAGACGACCATCTACGACCCGAACGCACAGTCGTTCAACGCCGAGGTCGACGGCGTGAAGAACTTCAACCCGGATGCCGTTGCCATCATCGGCTTCGAGGAGTCCGCGAAGATCATCACCCGTATGCACGAGATCGGCATCGGACCGTCCGACGGCACGGCAGTGTTCGGCGTCGACGGCAACATGGGTAATGCGCTCGGTGAGTCTGTGGCAGCAGGTCTGCTGGACACCATGCGTGGAACCACCCCGTTGACCGATGTCGGAACGGCCTTCCAGGACCGCCTCAAGGGAGTCGACCCGGCGCTGGTGGACTTCAACTACGCCGGTGAGTCCTACGACGCAGTGGTCATCTCGGCACTCGCAGCCGAGCAGGCGAAGTCGACGGCAGGCACCGATATCGCTGCCAACATCAACAGCATCACCAAGGACGGCACCAAGTGCACGAGCTACGCCGAGTGCCTTCCGCTCGTCAAGGCCGGAACGGATATCGACTACGACGGAATCACGGGCGCGCTGAACTTCAGTGACGCAGGTGAGCCCGCCACCGGTTCCTACGGCAACCTGGTCTTCGGACCGGACAACAAGCTGACGACGGACGGATACATCGTCGTCGGTGAGTGATCTGTAACCGACACACAGGCACTGGGCCCGAGTCCTCGATCAGGACTCGGGCCCAGTGTTGTGTGTACCCGCCGATGCGGGTGCAAAGACGAAGCCCCGGTTCGACATCGAGTCGAACCGGGGCTTCGTCGTAGACGAAGAAGATCTACGTCTTCTTCTCCTTGCTTCCGGCCAGTGTGCCGAGGTACAGCTCGATCACCTTCGGATCGTTCATCAACGCAGGACCGGTATCGGTGTACGCGTTGCGGCCCTGATCGAGAACGTAGCCGCGGTCGCAGATCTGAAGGCAGCGACGAGCGTTCTGCTCGACCATGATGATCGAGACCCCCGCCGCGTTGATCTTCTTGCAGCGGATGAACACCTCGTCCTGGAACATCGGCGACAGTCCGGCCGACGGTTCGTCGAGCAGCAGTACCGAGGGCTCCATCATCAGTGCGCGTCCCATGGCGACCATCTGTCGTTCGCCACCGGACAGTGCGCCTGCCTTGACCTTCTTGCGCTCTCCGAGCAGGGGGAACAACTCGCTGACGAACTCGAAGCGCTCGCCGAACTTCTTGGGACGCAGATAGATTCCCATTTCGAGGTTCTCCTCGATGGTCAGCGACGGAAACACGTTCTGGGTCTGCGGAACGTATCCGACGCCCTTCGTGACCAGCACGTGCGCCTCGGCAGAGGTGATGTTGTCACCGCGTAGCTTCACGCTGCCCTCGCGCACGGCAACGAGCCCGAAGAGCGTTTTGAGCAATGTCGACTTACCGGCACCGTTGGGCCCGATGATGCCGACGATCTCGCCGTCGTTGAGGAAGAAGTTGCATTCGCTGAGGATGTTGACGCCGGGGATGTAACCGGCGACCAGCCCGTCTGCGCGCAACAGTGCACCTTCGGCCAGGCGAGCGTGCTCCTCGGGTGTGGCCGCGAATTCGGCCGGCGTCAATGTCTGTTCGCTCATCAGTTGTCCTCCTTGGCCCGGTGCGAGCCGCCCTCGGCGACGTCGGGCGTCACTGGGCTGACGAACTCCGGTTCCGAAAGATCGCCTCCCGCTTCGAGTTCTTCCTTCTCGGCCTGTTTCAGCGCCTCCGCCAGTTCGGCGGTTGCTCCGACCGGATTGCCGTCGGCGTCGAACTCGAGAGCCTGATCGTGGTGGCTGCCGAGGTAGGCGTCGACGACAGCACCGTTGTTTGAGAGTTCCTCCGGCGTGGACTCGGCGATGATGCTGCCCTGAGCCATCACCACCACCCAGTCACTGATGTCGCGGATGACGTCCATGTCGTGTTCGACGAACACCACGGTCATACCGTCGTCGCGCAGCGACTTGATGTGCCCCAGAAGTGATTGCGTCAGAGCAGGATTGACCCCGGCCATCGGCTCGTCGAGCATGACCACCGACGGATCGGTCATCAGCGCACGTGCCATCTCCAGCAGTTTGCGTTGACCGCCCGACAGTGATCCGGCCAGGTCGTCGGCCTTGGCGTCGAGCTTGAAGCGACCCAGCAGTTCGTAGGCGCGTTCGGTGATCTGACGCTCCTGGGCCTTCCACGTCCACGGCATGAACGTGTTGATCATGCGCTCGCCGCGCTGACCTGTTGCGCCCAACCGAACATTGTCCAGCACAGTCAGTTTCGACAGCGCTTTGGTCAACTGGAACGTGCGCACCACACCCTTGCGGGCCACCTGGTGCGGGTGCATTCGGCCCAGCTCCTGGCCATCCATCGACCAGGTCCCGGTGTCGGGGCGATCGAATCCGGTGAGCAGGTTGAACAGCGTGGTCTTACCCGCACCGTTCGGACCGATGAGACCGGTGATGCAGCCGCGCTGGATTTCGAGGTGCGCCACGTCGACGGCTTTGAGGCCGCCGAAGGTGCGGGACACGCCGTCGACCACCATGGTGGCGTCGGGTTTCGGCGCGCCGGGTTCGTTGGGCACACCGGCGAACAGGGCGGCGCGTTGATCGCTCGACAACGCCTGGGCAGCGCGTGATTCGAGTGTGCTGGCTTTCTTGCTCGGTGCAGCCGTTTCAGCAGCATCCTTGCTCAGGTCAGGCATTGAGTTGAACCTCTCGCTTGTTGCCGAGAATGCCCTGAGGTCTGAACACCATCAACACGGCGATCAGGATTCCCAGGAGCACGAATCGCGTGGCACCGACCTGGGCACCGGTGAGGTTGAGGACCGGGTCGTCGCCGGAGATCAATTGCCGCAGAATCGCATCGGGAATGGACAGCAGGAACCAGAAGAGCATCGCGCCCAGTACCGGGCCGAACACTGTTGCCGCCCCACCGAGAATCAGTGCGCCGAAGGCGAAGAACGTCTGCGCCGTCGAGTAGAAATCGGGGTTGATGGACTGAGTCTGCAGTGCGTTGAACACACCGCCCATACCGCCGATGACGCCGCCGAGAACCAGCGCCTGCATCTTGTAGACGAAGACGTTCTTGCCCAGTGAGCGGGCGGCGTCCTCGTCTTCACGGACGGCCTTGAGTACACGCCCCCACGGGCTGTGGGTCAGCAGGTAGATCACTCCGCACAGGAGCAGCACCAGTGTCCAGCCGACGAGCATGGCCCACAAGTCGTTACCCAGGAAGCGCACGCCGATGAAGCTGTACGACTTGCCGCCCTCGAACGGGCTCATACTGGTGAACGGGCCGGCGAAGCCGGTGATGCCGTTGGTCGACTTGGTCACCGAATCCGTTGCGGTCGAACGGAACACCAATCGCAGGATCTCCGAGGCCGCGATGGTGACGATCGCGAGATAGTCGGCTCGCAGTCGCAGAGTCGGAATACCGAGAACCAGAGCAAGCAAGCCTGCCGCGGCGAGACCGACCAGAATGCCGAGCCACAGTGGCTGCTCGTAGGTGATCGTGGTGATGCCGACGCCGTAGCCGCCGAGCAGTGCGAAGCCGATCTGCCCGAAGTTGAGCAGTCCGGCGTAGCCGAAGTGCAGGTTCAGGCCGATGGCGAGCAGAGCGTAGAAGATGGCCGACGGTCCGACCAGCTGAGCGAGTGAGATCTGAAGTGCGCCGATGATATCCATGTGGTGGTCACCCGATCCTTTGTCGCGAGCCGAGGATGCCCTGTGGTCGGACGACGAGGATGAGAATCAAGACGAGCAACCCTCCGATGTATTTGAGATCGGGATTGATGACCAACGTCGACCACTGGACGAGCAGACCCACGATGACGCAACCGAGGAATGCGCCGTAGGCCGTTCCCAGTCCGCCGAGCGTGATTCCTGCGAACATCAGCAGCAGGAGCTTGAAGCCCATCTCCCACTGGACGCGTCCGCCAAGTTCGGAAAGTCCGAAGAGCACGCCGCCGAGCGCGGCCAGGCCGCCACCGAGGCACCAGACGAACGTGACGACACGCTCGACGTTGATGCCCGAGGACGCGGCGAGATCACGGTTGTCGGCCACCGCTCGCATGGCCTTGCCGATCTTGGTGCGCTGCAACATCAGTGCAACGCCGACCAGGACGACGACGCTGATGATGATGCACGCCAGATTGACGTTGGTGATCGACAGTGGGCCCCAGTTGTTCTCGGTCTGGGCCTGGTAGTCGTCGAAGGGCTCGGAGCGATCCGAGAAGAAGATCAGGATGAGGTAGCGCAGTGCGATCGCAAGTCCGATCGTCACCACGAGCTGTGCGATCAGGCCGGTTCGACGCTTGCGCAGTGGTCGCCAGATCAAGGCATTGTTGAGCCATCCGATCGCGACTCCGACGATGATTGCCAGCACCGTGGCCGGAATCAGCTGTATTCCGAGGCTCACGTTGAAGAACCACGCCGCGACGGCCCCGAGGGTGACGAGTTCACCGTGCGCGAAGTTGGTCAGGCCGGTGGTGCCGAAGATCAGGCTCAGCCCTACCGCCGCCAGAGCGATGACCAGGCCGAAACGGAAACCGTCGACCGTGGTGCGAACGAACTTCTCGTAGAACGGAATGCTGGTGGCAGTTCTGGCTTCACCGAACGAGAAGATGACGGTGTTCGAACGCCCGGCCTGAACGTCACGCTGGACTTCTGCCTGGACGCTCACCCCGTCGGGAAGCGTTTCCTGGACCACCTGGAATGTGTATGTCCCGGGAGACAATTCGAGAGTCCAGCGGCCGCCGGTTTCACTGGTGGTTCGAGCGACTTCGGTGCCGCTCGCGTCGAGCGCCGCGACATCGACGCCGACGAGTCGCTCGCCGGCGTTGTTGAGAGATCCCGCGACGCTGACGGCGTCTGCGGGGGGTGCCTGCTCGGCACTTGTCCCCGGCGCAGCCGGGGGAGTGGGCGTAGGTTCCTGGGCCAACGCCGGCGCACTGAACAGCAGCGCGGCGATCGAACTCAGAACGGCGAGTAGGAGTGTTCGCTGAAGTAGCCGAACGGCAGATCTTGCGCGCAACCTCGGCGGTTGCACCTTTCTGGTCCATCGAACATTTGGAGCCACGCACGTCCTCCGGACGGTTGTCGTTGAGTCACGGGTTGGGGATTTACTGCAATTGTCGGACTCTATCCGTTGAAACGACGCAAAATCGGCGACTGAGATTTCCGGAAAGTATCGGTTGTGTTTCGCGGTGCACGACGCTCGTCGTGAGGGCGAGCGCGTCGCCGAGCGAGCATCCGGGTACGCGTTGTCGGACCCGCTACCTAGACTGGTCAACCGTGAGCCCAGTAACCGAGAAAAGCGCAGCGCCCGCGGCCGAGACCGATGCGAAAGCAGGCGGGGAGCGTCCCACTCTGCTCCTCATCGACGGCCACTCCATGGCGTTTCGCGCGTTCTTCGCGCTGCCTGCGGACAACTTCAAGACCACAAGCGGTCAGTCCACCAACGCCGTGTACGGATTCACCTCGATGCTGATCAATCTGCTGCGAGACGAGAAGCCGACGCACATCGCCGCGGCCTTCGACGTCTCGCGGCAGACCTTCCGCGCCGAGCGGTTCCCCGAGTACAAGGCCAACCGGAGCAAGACCCCCGACGAGTTCGCAGGCCAGGTGGACATCACCAAGGATGTGCTCGGGGCCATGGGCATCCCGGTGATGGCAGAGGCCGGATTCGAGGCGGACGACATCATCGCCACCCTGGTGACGCAGGCGGAGGCGCTCGGCTACCGCGTTCTCGTGGTCACCGGCGACCGCGATGCATTGCAGTTGGTGACCGACAACGTGACGGTGTTGTACCCGCGCAAGGGGGTTTCGGACCTGACCCGGTTCACCCCCGAGGAGGTCGCCGGCAAGTACGGGTTGACGCCGTCGCAGTATCCGGATTTTGCTGCCCTGCGCGGAGATCCGAGTGACAACCTGCCCGGCATTCCCGGCGTGGGCGAGAAGACGGCGACCAAGTGGATCATCGAATACGGTTCGCTCACTGCCCTCGTCGACAACGTGGACAAGGTCAAGGGCAAGGTGGGAGACGCACTGCGCGCCAACTTGTCGAGTGTGGTGCTCAATCGCGAGCTCACCGAAATGGTGCGTGATGTGCCGTTGCCGTACACCCCCGATCAGCTCGAACTTGCCCCATGGGACCGCGAGAAGATCCACGCACTGTTCGACGATCTGGAATTCCGCATTCTTCGGGACCGACTGTTCGAGACGCTCGCGTCGGTCGAGCCCGAAGCCGAGGAAGGCTTCGACGTCCGCGGTGGCATCGTCGCCCCGGGCGAGTTGGCCGAGTGGTTGGAAGAACACGCGTCCGACGGCCGCCGCAGCGGCCTGTCCATTCTCGGTCCGCGCAGGCCCTTCGACAGTGACGCGACTTCCCTGGCCATCGCCGCGGCCGACGGGGAAGGCGCGTTCGTGACGACAACAGCCCTCGACGAATCCGACGAGCGCGCGCTCGCGGCCTGGCTCGCCGATCCGGCGCAACCCAAGGCGCTGCACGAGGCCAAGTGGGCGTTGCACGCGGTGCGGGGGCGTGGCTGGACCCTCGGGGGGTTGACCACCGACACCGCCCTGGCCGCGTATCTCGTTCGGCCCGGTCAGCGTTCGTTCAACCTCGACGACCTGTCGTTGCGCTACCTCAAGCGAGAGCTCCGTGTCGAGGATGCGGGTGAAGGCCAGATGTCGTTGCTCGATGCCGAGGACACCGCTGACGCGGTATTCGCCGAGGGCGAGATCCTCAAAGCACGGGCCGTCATCGACCTGGCCGAGGCCCTGGACGCCGAGCTCGCTGCCATCGAATCGACCACCTTGCTCTCCGAGATGGAGCTGCCGTTGCTGACGGTCTTGGCCGATGTCGAAGCAACCGGCATCGCCGTCGACAGCGACCACCTGCGTTCGCTGCAGTCCGGTTTCGCCGCGCAGGTCGACGAGGCCGCGAACTCCGCGTACGGCGTGATCGACAAGCAGATCAACCTCGGGTCACCGAAGCAGTTGCAGGTGGTGCTGTTCGAGGAACTCGACATGCCCAAGACCAAGAAGACCAAGACCGGTTACACCACCGATGCCGATGCGCTGCAGGGGTTGTTCGAGAAGACCGAGCATCCCTTCCTGAAATTCCTGCTCGATCACCGAGACGCGACACGCATGAAGGTGACGGTCGACGGCCTGCTCAAGTCCGTTGCCGACGACGGACGCATCCACACCACCTTCAACCAGACCGTTGCGGCCACCGGGCGGTTGTCGTCCACCGAACCCAACCTGCAGAACATCCCGGTGCGCAACGAGGCAGGACGCCACATCCGGGACGGCTTCGTCGTCGGGGCGGGTTACGACACCCTGCTCACCGCCGACTACAGCCAGATCGAGATGCGCATCATGGCGCACGTGTCCGGCGACGAGGGTCTGATCGAGGCGTTCAACACCGGTGAGGACCTCCACAGTTTCGTCGGTTCCCGCGCGTTCGGGGTCCCGATCGAGGAGGTCACCCCCGAACTGCGTCGTCGGGTGAAGGCGATGTCCTACGGATTGGCCTACGGGCTCAGCGCATTCGGCCTCGCCGCGCAGCTCAAGATCTCCACCGAGGAGGCGAAGCAGCAGATGGAGGCGTACTTCGCGCGGTTCGGCGGTGTCCGCGACTACCTGCGCAACGCCGTCGAGGAAGCGCGCAAGGTGGGGTACACCTCGACCCTGTACGGCAGGCGTCGGTACCTACCGGATCTCAACAGCGACAACCGTCAGCGTCGAGAGGTAGCCGAGCGCGCTGCACTCAATGCTCCGATCCAGGGCACCGCCGCCGACATCATCAAGGTCGCGATGATCGATGTGCACCGCTCACTCGCCGAGTCGACTCTGGAGTCGCGCATGCTGTTGCAGGTACACGACGAACTGGTGCTCGAGGTCGTCGACTCCGAGCGCGAGGAAGTCGAAGCGCTCGTGCGGAACAAGATGTCGTCGGCGATCGAACTCTCGGTGCCGCTCGAAGTGTCGGTCGGTACCGGCCGAAGCTGGGATGCCGCAGCTCACTGAATCGGGCCAGCCCACTGAATCGGGCCAGCTCACTGATCCAACCCGTGGCACAGCGAAGGGCCGCTCACCGAACTCGGTGAGCGGCCCTTCGCGTTGTGCTGAGTGCAGAACTACTCCGCTGCGGGAGCCTGCTCGGCGATCTGCTGGCGTACGACGTCCATGTCGAGTGCCTTGATCTGTCCGACAAGGTCTTCGAGCGCAGGTGCGGGCAATGCACCGGGCTGTGCGTAGACGAGGATTCCCTCGCGGAACGCCATGATCGTCGGGATCGACTGGATCTGTGCTGCCGCAGCGAGACCCTGCTCGGCCTCGGTGTCGACCTTGGCGTGCACGACGTCGGGGTGAGCGTCAGACGACTTCTCGAATGTCGGGGCGAACTGGCGGCAGGGGCCGCACCAGGATGCCCAGAAATCGACCAACACCACGTCGTTACTGGTGACGATCTCGTCGAAATTCTGCTGAGTCAAAGTCTGAGTGGCCACGCGGTCCCTTTCGATTGATTGCGCTTCTGGTGTGTCTCAACGCAGGTACTCGCCTGAATCTTCCCGGCTGCGTCGGAGCGCGGCGTGTCAGGCGGGCTGGGGTGCGGCGCGGAACGTCCGGCGGTACGAGTTCGGGGTGGTGCATCGCAATCTCACGAAGTGCTGCCTCAGAGCGGCGGCGTTTCCGAAGCCGACCACCTCGGCGATCGAATCCATCGGCAGATCGGAGTTCTCCAACAACTGCTGCGCGGCCAGCACGCGTTGATCGTTGAGCCACCGCGCGGGCGTCGTTCCGGTTTCGGCCGCGAACCTACGCGCAAAGGTGCGTGCCGACATGTTCACTCGTGCTGCCAGTCGCCCGATCGTCAGCTCGGAGTCGAGATTCTCGGTCATCCAGTCCAGCAGCGGTGCCAATGTCTCGGTGTGCGTGGCGGGCAGGGGACTGGTGACGAACTGAGCCTGGCCACCGTCGCGATGCGGCGGGACGACCATTCTGCGGGCGATCCCGTTGGCCACGACACTGCCCTGGTACTTGCGCACGATGTGCAGGCACAGGTCGATTCCGGCGGCTGTGCCTGCGCTGGTGAGGACGTTGCCTGCGTCCACGTAGAGGACGTTCGGATCCACCTGAGCCAGCGGGTATTTCGCGGCCAGCGACGCCGAATGCCGCCAATGGGTCGTGCACGGCCGATTGTCGAGCAGCCCTGCCTGGCCCAGCACGAACGCACCGTTGCACAGGCTGGCGACCATGGCACCTCGGTCCACCGCCGCACGGAGTTTGGCCAGCAAGGGCTCGATGGACGAGTTGTATCCGATGCCGCACACATAGCTGCCGTCGTCCGCCGCCTCGGTGCCGCCGGCCGGAATGATGATCAGGTCGGCGCTGTCGAGACTGTCGAGATCGTGTGGCACGTCGATGGTGTAGCCGACGCGGGTGCGGATCGGTTGGGGGACACCCGCGATCAGGGAGAAGTCGTAGGTCGGGAGGCCCTCGTCCGAGCGGTCGAACCCGAACACCTCGCATGCGACGCCGAGCTCGAACTGTTCGGTCAACGGCATCAGCGCAACGACCACTCGTTTCAGCATGCGACGAGTATGGCAGAAATTCGAGGATATGTGGCGTTACTGCCACTCGTGGAGACTCTCCGCAGGTAGGACGCTAGGTGCATGACAATTGTATTGGTAGTTGTGCTGTCGTTCCTGGCCATCGATGCTCTCGTGGTCGCAGGCTTTGCTCCCGACACCCACGCGGAGGTGACACAGTTCGGCGACTTCACCTTCTGATGTTGCGGTCAGCCGATTCGCCACTCGCGCTTGGCCTCGCCGTCCCAGCGACGCAGGGCCACGGCAGAGCCCACCAGGTCCTCGATGCTCGTCGACAACAGTCGTACGGCGGTTCCCGCCTCCTCGGACGTCAATCGCCGGGCCAGTGTCACGTGCGGTGTCCATCGGCCGGGGTCGAGGTGATCGAGCGAGTCTTCGCCCACGGCCGCGTGCATCCTGGCGTGCAGATCGAGCAACTCGCTGGTCGGAACGACCAGGCGTGCCAAGGTGATCGCCCGACCGCCGAACACGACGAGGCCGCCGAGGCGCACATCGAACGGATCGAAACGAACGGCTGCGCCGTCGTCCACCGCGACGGGCATCGACGCTGCCACCGCGACGGTGATGTGCGGTCGGTTCGATTCACCTCGGTGCCGATTCTGGCTCGGGAGGCCGGCATCCGACAGCGCCGCCCACTCGCGGCGAACCGCAGCATCGAGGCCGGAGTCGAGTAGAAGTTCTGCGGACTGCACCATGGAGGCCATGATGTCGCAGACGGACGGCCGGAATGCAACGACGCTACGGATCGGGGCGATGACCGGCGACGGAATCGGTCACGAGATCGTGCCCGCCACGATCCGAGTGGTCGACGCGGCGATCGCGGCAGTCGGGGGATCGGCGGTCGATTGGGTGCACCTCCCGCTCGGCCGCGGTGCCATCGACGAGTACGGCACGCCGCTACCCGAGAGCACGTTGCAGGAACTGGGCGAGCTCGAGAGTTGGATTCTGGGGCCACACGACAGTGCCTCGTATCCGGAGCCGTTCCGTTCGCAGCTGACCCCAGGCGGACGGATTCGAAAGGACTTCGACCTGTTCGCCAACATCAGGCCCGCGAAAGCCCTTGCCGGCGTGCGAGCGATGTCGCCGAACATGGACTTGGTAGTGGTGCGGGAGAACACCGAGGGGTTCTATGCCGATCGCAACATGTTCGTCGGCAGCGGAGAATTCATGCCGACCCCCGACGTGGCACTTGCGGTCGGGGTGTTCACCCGCAGGGCATGCGAACGCATTGCGCGCGAGGCATTCCTGCTCGCAGACAGACGCCGCCGCAAGCTCACCATCGTCCACAAGACCAACGTGCTGTCGATGACGACGGGATTGTTCCGCGATGCGTGCCGCGCCGTGGGCGAGCAGTTCCCGCACGTCGAGGTCACCGAGGAACATGTCGACGCGTTGGCCGCACACCTGGTTCGACGCGGTGAGGACTACGACGTCATCGTGGCCGAGAACATGTTCGGCGACATCCTGTCGGATCTGACGGGAGAGTTGTCCGGCTCGCTCGGTACCGCCCCGTCGATCAATTCCTCGCAATCACAGGCCATGGCGCAGGCGTCACACGGTTCCGCCCCGGACATCGCCGGCAAGAATCGCGCAAACCCGACGGCGCTGTTCCTGTCGGCAGCGATGCTGCTCGAGTGGCTCGCCGACCGGCACGGTCACGATCGGCTCGCCGCAGCTGCCGGCCGGATCCGACACGCTGTCGACGACACCGTCCAATCCGGCGTAGCGACAGCAGACCTCGGTGGGCAGGCGTCGACCAGCGCTTTCACCGAGACCGTCGAGGCGCGGGTGCACCGGCGCTGATCGACGACGGGCTCAGTGCGGTTTTCGACTGCTGAAGATCGCGGTGCCGGGAAAGAGCTGCCCACGCAGCGGGCTCCACTGCCCCCACTCTCGGTCCAGCCACTCCGGCCAGTCCGGCTCGACGATGTCTCGCACCTCGAGGCCTGCAGCGACCAGTTCGCGCACTCGGTCACCGATCGTGCGGTGATGCTCGACGTAGTTCGGGACTCCATGTGCGTCGTATTCGACGTAGGGGGTTCGGTCGAAGTACGGAATCGTCGCGGTCAGCCCACCGACCCCTGGATCGTCGGGGAACACCCAGCGCATCGGGTGATTGACGGCGAACACCCAGATGCCGCCCGGTCGGAGCACTCGCGCGACCTCCTTCATGACGTTGCCGGAGTCGGCGACGAACGGGACCGCGCCGAAGGCCGAGCACACGATGTCGAAGCGTTCGTCGGCGAACGGCAACGACTCGGCACTGGCCTGGACCAGCGGAACCGTCGAACCACCCGCGGCCATGGCGTCGACGCCTCGTTGCAACATGCCCATCGAGATGTCGAGACCGATTGCGCGGGCACCCTGAGCGCCGAGCCAGCGCGCGCACGGTGCACTGCCGCAGCCCACTTCGAGTACGTCCTTGTCTGCGACGTCGCCCAACAGGTGCACATCGCCCTCGTGCAGTCCCTCGGGGCACCAGACGAATTCGCCGGTGTCTGTCGACACACCGAGAAACGCGCCGTGCGTACGGTGGTAGTTGTCGGCGTCGGAGTCCCACCAGAGTCTGCTGGCGCGGTCGCTCGCGGCCGAATCGACACGGCCGCGGCCGGGAGTGGACGACGGCTCAGGAAGATCGCTCACACGCCGACTCTAACCGGGTTTGTGCTGGTACTGCGGCATCGCGTACCCTGATCACCGCGAGTGTGTTCATGCTGCGCTCAGGTCGGGTCCGCCCGTCCTCGGCGTTCGCGGAGTCGGCAGAATATCGCCGTCGACACTCGTGCTGCACATGTTCTACAAGTCCGACCGAACATCCATCAACCGATACCCAACCCGTCCGGAGCAACTCAACACATGCCCTCAACCACAACCTCACCGCAGGTGGCCGTAAACGATATCGGCTCCGCAGAGGATTTTCTCGCAGCCATCGACGCGACGATCAAGTACTTCAACGATGGTGACATCGTCGAAGGCACCATCGTCAAGGTCGATCGCGACGAGGTTCTACTCGACATCGGTTACAAGACCGAAGGCGTCATCCCTTCTCGCGAGCTCTCCATCAAGCACGACGTCGACCCCAACGAGGTCGTCTCCGTGGGAGATGAGATCGAAGCACTCGTCCTCACCAAGGAGGACAAGGAAGGCCGCCTGATCCTGTCCAAGAAGCGAGCTCAGTACGAGCGCGCTTGGGGCACGATCGAGGAGCTCAAGGAGAAGGACGAGGCCGTCAAGGGCACCGTCATCGAGGTCGTCAAGGGTGGACTCATCCTGGACATCGGTCTCCGCGGCTTCCTGCCTGCCTCGCTCGTCGAGATGCGTCGCGTCCGCGACCTCCAGCCGTACGTCGGCAAGGAGATCGAGGCCAAGATCATCGAGCTCGACAAGAACCGCAACAACGTGGTCCTGTCGCGCCGCGCATGGCTCGAGCAGACCCAGTCCGAGGTCCGCAGCGAGTTCCTGCACCAGCTCCAGAAGGGCCAGGTCCGCAAGGGCGTCGTGTCCTCCATCGTCAACTTCGGTGCCTTCGTGGACCTGGGTGGCGTCGACGGCCTCGTGCACGTCTCCGAGCTGTCCTGGAAGCACATCGATCACCCGTCCGAGGTTGTCGAGGTCGGCACCGAGGTCACCGTCGAGGTTCTCGACGTCGACCTGGACCGCGAGCGTGTGTCGCTGTCGCTCAAGGCAACTCAGGAAGATCCGTGGCGCCAGTTCGCTCGCACCCACGCGATCGGCCAGATCGTGCCCGGAAAGGTCACCAAGCTGGTTCCCTTCGGTGCGTTCGTTCGCGTCGAAGAGGGCATCGAGGGCCTCGTGCACATCTCCGAGCTGGCCGAGCGCCACGTGGAGGTTCCGGACCAGGTCGTGGGTGTCGGCGACGACGCGCTCGTCAAGGTCATCGACATCGATCTCGAGCGTCGCCGGATTTCGTTGAGCCTCAAGCAGGCCAACGAGGACTACGCAGAAGAGTTCGATCCGTCCAAGTACGGCATGGCCGACTCGTACGACGAGGGTGGCAACTACATCTTCCCCGAGGGCTTCGACTCCGAGACCAACGAATGGCTCGAAGGTTACGAGAAGCAGCGTGAAGAGTGGGAAGGTCGCTACGCCGAGGCCGAGCGTCGCCACAAGATGCACACCGCTCAGATGGAGAAGACGGCCAAGGACGAAGCCGCCGAAGCCGCCAACACCAACTACTCCTCCGAGTCGGGTCAGGCCCCCGCCGATGCAGAAGGCGATGCTCCCGCAGCGTCGGCTCCGGCCTCGACCGGTGGATCGCTGGCCAGCGATGCGCAGCTTGCTGCACTTCGCGAGAAGCTGTCCGGCAACGCCTGATAGAAGTTGTCCACCCGTGAGGGTGTGACCGCAGCCCCGGTTCTCTTCATGAGAGCCGGGGCTTTCTCGTTCGATAGCAGTCGGGCGGACATGTTCTGCTTGCGAGACGACAATGGACCCGGTTCCGATGAACCGGGCCCATGTGTGAGGGGGAAGTGCGAACTACGCGGCGGTGGCTGGACTCCACTGACCGACGCTCTCCGTACGCTTGCGCATGCTGGCAAAGCTGTGGCGGGCGGGGGTCAGGAGGTTGGTGAACCAGTTACGCCGGTGGTCGGCCAACGCCGAGGCAACTTCCGGAATGAGAACGCAATGTACGCCTGCATCCATGCCAAGGCGGTGCCGACCCGGTTGGATCTGATTGCTTCGCATGGGTGTCCTTTTCAATAGCTGTGGGTCGGCACATCGAGGTCGCGCTCGTCGAAGATAACCGACAGACCTCCGAAACCGGTGTATTTGGGGCTGGTGTGCTTCGGCGTGTTCGAGTGTCAGACTGGGTGCATGCTGAGACTTGGACTGACCGGTGGAATAGGTGCCGGAAAATCGACCGTTGCCAAGGTGCTGACCGAGCTGGGTGGAGTTCTTGTCGACTCCGATGTGCTCGCCCGTGAAGTCGTGGAACCGGGAACGCTTGGCCTGCAACAACTGACGGATACGTTCGGGGCCGACATTCTCGCACCGGACGGTTCGTTGGACCGTCCGGCGTTGGCGGCCGTGGCGTTCGGGAACGAGGAATCCCGGAAGAAGCTCAACGGCATCGTCCACCCGTTGGTCGGTCAGCGTACTGCCGAGATCATCGACGGTGCGTCCTCGGATGCCATTGTGGTGCAAGATATTCCGCTCCTCGTCGAAGGCTCGATGGGTCCGTTCTTCCACCTGGTCGTGGTCGTCTGGGTCGACGCCGAAGAGCGCGTACGCCGACTCACCGGGCAACGAAACATGCCCGAGGCCGACGCCCGCGCACGCATCGCCGCGCAGGCAACCGATGACGCACGCCGAGCCGCAGCAGACGTCTGGATCGACAACACCGGTGCGCCGGGCAGCGTCGACGAGCAGGTTCGACTCCTGTGGAACGAGCGCCTGATTCCCTTCGAGCGCAACATCAGAGAGGGCATCGTCGCCCGCACGCATCCGGAACAGGTGACGGCAGACCCGGCATGGGAGTTGCAGGCCCGCCGGATCATCGGCCGCCTGGCTCTCGCCTGTGCGGACGAAGCCGTCCGGATCGATCACGTGGGATCCACCGCGGTGCCCGGCCTGGACGCCAAGGACGTCATCGATATTCAGATCACGGTGCGTTCTCTCGACGACGCGGATGCGGTCGGTGATCGGTTACGTCTTGCCGGGTTCCCCGGAGTCGAGACCAGTAACTTCGACGACCCCAAGCCTGCATACGGAATGGGCGGTGAGGCAGATCCTGCGGTGTGGGGCAAACGCTTTCACGGCAACGCGGACCCCGGACGTCCGGCCAACGTGCACATTCGGGTCGACGGTTGGCCGAACCAGACTTTCGCCCTGTTGTTCCGCGACTGGCTGCGCGAGGACTCGTCTGTTGCGACCGAGTACTCGGGGATCAAGCGACGTGCCTCCGAGGTGGCCGCAGGGATCAAGGATTACCGTGCGGCGATCGAAGCGTACGAGAACGCCAAGGCACCGTGGTTCGACGTGGCCTACCGTCGGGCGTGGCAGTGGGCTGAGCAGACGAACTGGACTGCCTGACGCAGAGCTGCGCGCATCAGGTCGGCTTACCGTTCCACTCGGTCGGCATTCCGACGGATGCGAGCCACGCGTTCAGGTCGTAATCGTGCCGCGTCAGTCCTTCGATGGCCGTGATCGATCTGGCCAGCGCGAGCTCGGCCGTCGGGGTGTCCAGGTGCTGCGCCACTCTCGCGTCGAACAACTCGTCGACGTCCAGTAGGTCGTAATCACGGCCGGTGCGGACGCTGAGGTCGAGATAGTGGTCGACGGATGTCCACTCGGTGGTGCCGGCCGTGTACTCGCCGATGTCGACGTAGTAGTCCTGGTCGCGTGCGTGCGCGGGTAGGTAATGGAACACCGAGGCGCGGAGCCCGAGAGCAGGCAGTAGCCAGGACTCGAGGTAGTCGAAGTGGGCGTGGTCCGAGGGTCGGGCCATGTAGAGCCCCCACGGCTCGACGCGATATTCGTCGACCACGCGTACGAAACCTTTGGGGTCCACGTTCGTTTTGGCGACGAGGTCGAACGTCTCGTGCTTGGGAGCATGTACGACGGTGTGCGCACCGGCTGACGTGTGAGCGACCATGCCTGTAGAAGCTACCGGGAACAGACCTTCGGGGTCTGCCCGACGGAACTTGTCGGTGGTCGCGTCTACGCTTGTGCAATGGCGTTTGCATCCGAACATCCCGTTGTCGCGCACTCCGAACACCGTCCGGTGGGCGCGATCGAGCGCACCGGACCGGCGTTCGAGGTCGTCAGCGAACACGTGCCGGCCGGTGATCAGCCGACCGCCATCGCCGAGCTCGAACGGCGGATCAAGGCGGACGAGAAGGACGTCGTGCTTCTCGGTGCCACGGGTACCGGTAAATCGGCCACCACGGCCTGGCTCATCGAGAAGCTGCAGCGCCCCACCCTGGTGATGGCACCGAACAAGACTCTGGCTGCACAGTTGGCGAACGAGCTGCGAGACATGTTGCCCAACAACGCAGTCGAGTACTTCGTGTCGTACTACGACTATTACCAGCCCGAGGCGTACATCGCACAGACCGACACCTACATCGAGAAGGACTCGTCCATCAACGACGACGTCGAGCGGCTACGGCACTCGGCCACGGCATCTCTGCTCTCGCGACGCGATGTGGTCGTGGTGGCCTCGGTGTCGTGCATCTACGGCCTCGGTACGCCTCAGTCGTACGTCGACCGGTCGATCGAGCTGGAGGTCAATGTCGAAGTTCAGCGTGATGCACTGCTCAGGCTGCTGGTGGACGTGCAGTACACCCGCAACGACATGGCTTTCACTCGTGGATCGTTCCGGGTTCGCGGCGATACCGTCGAGATCATTCCGTCCTACGAGGAACTGGCGATTCGCATCGAGTTCTTCGGCGACGAGATCGAAGCGCTCTACTACCTGCATCCGCTGACCGGGGACATCGTCCGACAGGTCGATTCGGTACGCATCTTCCCGGCCACTCACTACGTCGCCGGGCCCGAGCGCATGGAACGAGCCGTCAAGGACATCGAAGCCGAACTCGAAGCCCGTCTGGCGGAGCTGGAGGGCAAGGGGAAGCTGCTCGAGGCGCAACGGTTGCGGATGCGGACGCAGTACGACCTGGAGATGATCAAACAGGTCGGGTTCTGCTCGGGAATCGAGAACTACTCGCGCCACATCGACGGACGAGGGGCCGGCACCGCACCGGCGACGTTGATCGACTACTTCCCCGAGGACTTCTTGCTCGTGATCGACGAGTCGCACGTGACCGTGCCGCAGATCGGTGCGATGTACGAGGGTGACATGTCGCGTAAGCGAAACCTGGTCGATTTCGGGTTCCGCCTCCCGTCGGCGACCGACAACCGTCCTTTGACGTGGGAAGAGTTCACGCAGCGGATCGGCCAGACGGTCTATCTCTCCGCCACCCCGGGAAAGTACGAGCTGGGTCAGACCGGGGGCGAATTCGTCGAGCAGGTCATCAGGCCCACCGGACTGGTCGATCCCCAGGTGGTCATCAAGCCGACCAAGGGACAGATCGACGATCTGGTGCACCAGATCCGGGAGCGCGCGGAGAAGGACGAGCGCGTGTTGGTGACCACCCTCACCAAGAAGATGTCGGAGGATCTCACCGACTACCTTCTCGAACTGGGCATTCGCGTGCGTTACCTGCATTCCGACATCGACACGCTGCGCCGAGTCGAGCTGCTCCGGCAACTTCGACTCGGCGAGTACGACGTATTGGTCGGCATCAACCTGCTGCGCGAGGGTCTCGACCTACCGGAAGTGTCGCTCGTCGCGATTCTCGACGCCGACAAGGAAGGCTTCCTCCGTAGCGGCACGAGCCTCATCCAGACCATCGGTCGTGCCGCCCGAAATGTGTCCGGCGAAGTGCACATGTACGCCGACAAGATGACGGACTCGATGACCTATGCGATCGAGGAAACCGAACGTCGACGCGAGAAGCAGATCGCGTACAACAAGGAGCGGGGTGTCGATCCGCAGCCGCTGCGCAAGAAGATCGCAGACATCCTCGATCAGGTCTATCAGGAAGCCGAGGACACCGACAACGTCGTCGAGATCGGCGGGTCCGGTCGCAACGCCAGCCGGGGCCGACGCGCGCAGGGCGAAGCAGGGCGGTCGGTCAGCTCCGGGGTCTACGAGGGGCAGGACGTCTCGTCGATGCCGCGTGCAGAACTGGCCGATCTGATCAAGAACATGACCGACCAGATGATGAACGCTGCCCGCGAGTTGAAGTTCGAGCTCGCGGGACGCCTACGAGACGAGATTCAGGATCTGAAGAAGGAACTGCGCGGGATGGATGCGGCCGGGCTCAAATAGGGCAGGCCGGCGACGCGAGTGGAGCCTGCGGAATGAGCCGTAAGCGTCGCGATACGGTTCAGCGATGGACGCAACCACCGCCGGCCGCACCTCTCGCGCGCTCGAACTGATTCACTCGATGACCTACTTCCTACCGGAGACACAGGATGCTCTGGTCGCGGCGGGGTTGCCGCCGCGGGCGTGCTATTTCGCGGGTCGGGCAGCGCCTCTGGGACGGGTCGGCGCAGGTGTCGTCACCGCCACGTTCTACAACTTCAACCGTGAACTGGTGGCACCGCTGATCCCGGCCGCCTGGGACATCGCGTCACCCGACGAGATCATGGCCATCCGGTACGCGACTCTCGACGCTGCCTTCGGCCGACTGCTCGGCCCCGAGGTTCTGACGTCCGCGGACATGGCCGAGGCTGCCGACCTGGCATCGATCGCAGCCCGTGGAATCCCCGGCGACGACGGTCGACCCCTGTACGCCGCGTACGCCGAGCTCGACTGGCCCACTGCGCCGCATCTGGTGCTGTGGCATGCCCTGACCCTGATCCGCGAATACCGCGGCGACGGTCACATTGCGGCGCTGCAGACGGCGGGCCTGAGCGGCCTCGAAGCGCTGATCACCCACACCGCCACCGGCTACGGCTTCGAGAAGGAGTTCGCGCGCAAGCGTCGCGGTTGGTCGACCGAGCAGTGGGACGGCGCGGTCGCATCTTTGGCCGACCGAGAACTGCTCTCGTCCGACGGTGCCCTGACTCAGGACGGCAAAGATCTCCGCACGTTGGTCGAGGACATCACCAACGACCTCGCTGTTGCGCCGTGGGCCGCCCTCGGCGAGGACGGTGCAGCTCGGCTGGTCTCGCTCGCGACGCCGTGGCGTGAGTCGATCGTCGGTCAGGGCGTCATTCCCGAGGGCGTCTTCGGACCGGCGATCAAGAAGAAGTAGGCCGCCTCAGCTGGTGATGTCCTTGGTCGCGAAACGTCGCCACGCGATCGACCCGAACACGGCCGCGTACGTGATGGCCGAGAACGATCCCACCACCATGTCGTTCCAGTCGATGCTCGTTCCGAACGCATCGATCCACGAATTGGCGTAGTGCCCGGGAAGATAGTTGCGAAGTGATCCCAGTGCGGTGATCTGATCGAGAATCTGCATCAGAATCGACGTCATCACCGCGCCGCCGACGGCCCCGAGCGGGGCGTCGGTGAGCACCGACAGCAGCATCGCCAGGCCGGCCACCCACAGCAGGTTGATGCCGATGTAGGCGACTGCTATCAGTAGCCGCACCAGCGAGGTTCCGTACGACAGACCCTCACCCAGTGGGGTGATGAGAGACTCTGCGCCGTACATCACGGTGCCGATCAACAGCGAAACGCCGACGAGCACGACGATCGCCGCACTCGACAACGTGGCCGACACCAATGCCTTCTGCGTCAGCAGTCGACTCCGGGGAACCGGGATGGCCAGGAGGTACCGCAGACTCGACCACGAAGCTTCGCTTGCCACCGAGTCGCCGAAGAACAGCGCCACCACGACGATCAGCAGGAACCCCACGGACATGAACAGAGCGAAGACCGTGAAGTTCATGCCTCCGCGAGTACCGAGTTCGATCAGTCCACCGGCGTCCGAGTCGGCACTCGAGCTGCCGACGGTGAAGGCGATCGCAAGAATCACCGGGAGCAGGGCAAGAAATCCGATGGCCAACTGAGTGCGACGGCGTCCCAGCTGCCTGCGTAACTCGGTACGGAAGGGCAAGGTACTGCCGCCGGTGTAACCGGCGGCGCGCCCGTCGGCGTGTGCGGTGCTCATGAGCGATCCTTGCTGGTGTCGGACCCGGGGGTGTCTCGGTGGACGAGGTCGAGGAACACATCCTCGAGGCGGGTCGATTGGGAGAAGCCGCGCACCGAGACGCCCGCGGTGACGAGTTCCCTGATGACTACGGCGGAGTCGGCGTCGGTCAGGTCGACGGTGACCGTTCCGTCGTCGACGATCACCGCGCCGTCGTGGCCGGAGGCGTCGAGCACCGACCGCGCGCGGGTGGCGTCGTCGACCCTGATCTCCGTTTGCCCGCCCGCTGCGGTCAGTTCGCGCACCGTGCCGGAACTGATCACCGATCCGCGATTCATGACGACCACATGCGTACAGGTCTGTTCGACCTCGGCGAGTAGATGGCTCGACACCAACACCGTTCTCCCGGTCTTCGCGTAGTTGATCAGCACGTCGCGCATCGTCCTGATCTGTGGTGGGTCGAGTCCGTTGGTCGGTTCGTCCAGAACCATCAGATCCGGCAGCCCCAGCATGGCCTGGGCGATGGCCAGCCGCTGCCGCATGCCTTGGCTGTACGACTTGACCTTGCGTTCGATTGCGGCGCCGAGGTCGGCGATCTCCAGTGCCTCTTCCAGGTGGGCGTCCTCGATCGGCCGCCCGGTTGCCTCCCAGTACAACCGTAGGTTCTGAGTTCCGGTCAGGTGGGGAAGGAATCCTGATCCCTCGACGAACGAGCCGAGTCTGGACAGCACCGGCGCGCCCGGCGTCACCTTGTGGCCGAAGACGCGGATGTCACCGCCGGTGGGAGTGATCAGGCCCATCAGCATCCGCAGGGTGGTGGTCTTTCCGGCACCGTTGGGCCCGAGGAGACCCAGAACCTGGCCCTGCTTCACCTCGAAGCTCACGCCGTCGACCGCGCGGAAGCCGTTGGAGTACGTCTTGGCCAGATCGGTGATCACCAGCGGAGTGTCGATCAGACTCTCGTCCACTTCGGCGACCGCGCGGCGTCTGGTCCGCACGACTCCGGCCACGATCGCACCAGCGACCGCGAGCAGGACGACCCCGATGCCGATCAGCGGTCCCACCGGAACGGTGCTGCTGGCGCTCTCCTCTGCGGGGACGGTGGGCAACGCAATGGTGTTGTCGGTCATGGCCACGCTGAACTGGGCCGGTTCGAGCGGAACGGCGTAGGCCTGATCCGTGGTGGAAATGCTCAGTTCGAGGTGATGACCCTGCTGGACGGTGTAGCTGATGCCAGGCAGCGCGACGGTGACATCGACGGGATCGATGCCCTCGGTGTCGGGGAGGCGGATCGCCGAGACCGCACCGCCGGGAAGCGTTCTCGTGCCGTTCGGTGCAACGTCGTAGAGCTTCGCGAACAGAACGGCTTGACCCGGTGATGCCAGTGACGCCACCCGTAGGTTCACTCGAGATGCACCGGTGATCGTCACGGACGAATCGACGGGATCGCTGGTGAACGTTGCCGACTGGCCCGGCAGGTCCGCGGTCAGGGCTGCTCCGGCCCCGGTCGATCCGAGAGTCGAGAGCACCGAGCCCAAACCGGGTACCGACGAGATCGCCGACGGCGACGCTCCGGGCGGACGAATGATCGACTGGTTCTCCGCCTTGGGAGTGAACGTGACGGATTCGGTCCGGGTGGCGTCGGAGTCGGCCGCCAGTCCCGGGTAGTCGGGAGCGGTCATCCGGCGGTTGCGGTCGCCGCCGCGTTCGTCGGCTGCCCGCTGAGTGGAGTAGACGAACGGCTGGCCACCGGTGGCAGTGTCGTTGTCACGCAACGTCGTGTCGAAGAAGTCGGCGATGGCCCGATCGCTCGTGCCGTCCGTTCCGCCGGCGTCGTGGCCGCCGTCGAACCATCGCACGGTGACGTTCCCACCGGCCGCCGCGATCTGACGCGCCGTCGCGTCGGCCTGATCCAGGCCGAACAGTGTGTCCTGGGTGCCCTGCACCAGCAGAGTCGGTGCGGTGATGTTCGACGCCACCGCGACGGGTGAGTGTGCGGTCAGCAGATCGAGGAGCTGTTGGCTGGGGATCCCTGTCACCGCGGATTGGGCGTAGGCGTCGCAGAACTCGGGTGAGAACCTGCCGCATGCAGACGCGCCCTCGCCGGTCCCCGATGTTTCGGCCCCTGCATCACCGTCGTCGCCGGGCGGCGTGCTCGATGCGCCCGCTCCGAAGAACACACCCGCCCAGCCACGCTTGAGCACGCCGGGTCCGCCGTACTCCGCCGCGGCGGGAGTGGTCGTGTCGCCGAGGGCTTCTCGGCCCTCGGTCGAGGTGACGCCGTAGTTGGGGAACAGGGCCTGACCCAGGTCGTTCCAGGTGATCGCGGCGGCGATGGAATCGATGCGGGGGTCGGTGCCGCCTGCACTCAGTGCCAGCGCGCCGCCGTACGAACCACCGGCGACTCCTATGTGCGGGTCGCCGGGAGCGTCGAGTTCCACCTCCGGTTGTTCGGCGAGCCAGTCGATGAGTCCGCGAGCGTCGGCGACCTCGCGATCGGGGTCGTTGATCGAGATCGAACCCGTACTGTCGCCGAACCCGCGTGCGCTGTAGGCGAGGACGGTGTACCCGCGAGCCGCGAGGTCGCGTGCCTCACCGTCGACCGAGTCCTTGCTGCCGCCGAAACCGTGGGCGAGGAGCACCGTCGGCGCGGGTGTGACAGCCGGGGCGTAGAGCCGCGCGTCGATGTCGACGGTGCCCGTCGAGTCGGGGCTGTCCGGTAGCGTGATGCGCGCATCACGAGTGGATGTGTCGGCGCTCGAATCCTGGGGGAGGAGTACGAATGCGAGAGCGGCTACCGCTAGAACTGCAATCACAGCGGCACCGACAGTCATGGCCCGTCTCGACAGTGGCGGGCGGGGAATCGGCATGCAAACCAATGTATGTGAGTGGCGCGGATCGTGTTGTTCCCCAAGTTCACGTGCCGATCGGCCGGTTCCGGCTAATGTCAGCGAATCAGTCTCCGGACCACGTCATTCGGTCCTGTGACATGCACCAATCGAGATCGACCAGAAGTGTCACATCTGTGTGTGACCGACAAATGGAGGAATGAATGAGCGCCTACCGCACCGTCGTCGTCGGGACCGATGGCTCCGAATCGTCACTGCGGGCAGTGGAGAAGGCCGCGGCTCTGGCGGGAGACGCCGATGCCACCCTGGTGATCGCCTGCGCGTACTACCCGGCCGATCCCAAGGACACGTCCGCTGCCGCCGACGCATTGCGCGAGGACGCCTACCAGATCACCGGATCGGCACCGACGCGTGAAATTCTGCGCACTGCGCGCGAGCATGCCACCAAGGCCGGTGCGAAGAACATCGAGGAGAAGGCGATCGTCGGTGCTCCCGTCGAGTCGCTGCTGGCACTCGTGGACGAGGTGAAGGGCGATCTGCTCGTCGTCGGCAACCGCGGCCTGAACTCGTTGACCGGCCGCCTGTTGGGTTCGGTTCCGTCGGACGCTGCTCGCAAGTCCACCTGCGATGTCCTGATCGTGCATACCGTCCGCTGATTTCACCCTGCGCACGCCTTCCGGCCCGCTCCATCGAATCGACGGAGCGGGCCGTTGGTGTGTGCAGGTCTCTAGGCTTCCGGCTCGAACGGCTGCAGCGCCGAGAGTTCCTTCGGTAGCGGGTCGACGTGCACCACGCCGAGTCGCTGGGTGGCTCGGGTGAGTGCCACGTAGAGGTCGTTCATTCCCTTCGGCGACTCGGCCACGATGGCACTCGGCTCGACGATGAGAACCGAGTCGAACTCGAGCCCTTTCGCGTCCTTGACCGACGACACGGTCACCACGTCCGAAGCCAGATGTCGGAAGTCGGAGACGCGTCCGGCTGGAACGAGCACTGCGCTCAGTCCAGGTCGTGGGTGCTCTGCGACCCGCTTCTCCACTGCGGTGAACAGGTCCGCCTCCAGCACCTGTAGCGCCCACGGTGTCACGCCGGTGCTGCGGATGGACCGGGGCTCGGACTGCTCCGGATCGATCGCGGCCAGCACGTCGTGCGCCACCACCATGATCTCCGACGGCGTCCGGTAGTTGACCGTCAGTTCGGTCCGCTTCCAGCGCTGTGCCACATACGGTTCGAGTACCGAACTCCAGGAGGACGTTCCGGCGGGATCGCCGGTCTGCGCAGTATCGCCCACCAGGGTCATCCACCGATTCGGTATGCGCCGCATCACCATTCGCCACGCCATGGTCGACAGTTCCTGAGCCTCGTCGACGATAACGTGCCCGTATGTCCAGGTCCGGTCGCCGGCTGCCCGTTCGGCGGTGGTGAGGCGTTGACCCGAATTCTGCCGTCGCGCAAGCTGATCGGCGTCGATCAAGTCGTAGGCCATCAGGATCTCCGGATCGAGTTCGTCCTCGAGGTCCTGTGGTGCCGAACCGGTCAGGATGTCCAGTGCGCCCTGGGCGTCGGCGATCTGGCCGCGCCACTGACGTTGTGCCTGCTCACGTTCGGCCGCATCGTCCACGCCGAGCAACTCGGCCAGCTCGTCGAGCAGGGGAGCGTCGGCGGCGGAGAAACCCCGGCCCCGACGGCTCAGCGAGTCGCGCTCTTCCGCATCCAGTTCCGGTGCGGCCGAGGCGATCTTCTCGGGCGAAGCAAACAGGTCGTGGAGAACCTGTTGGGGAGACAGATCCGGCCACAGCTCGTCGACAGCGGCCATGACGTCATGGTCTTCGCGCATCTCGTCGCGCATGTCCGCGATATCGTCGGCGCTGAGCAGGCTGGATCCGTCGACCAGGTTCTGGCCCAGCTTCGCTGCCAGTTGGTTGGCCAGTTGATCGATCACCGAGGACACGAACAGTGGCCGAGCGAGGTTGTGCGGTCGCCGCGACGAGCGAGCGCGTCCTCGAGCTCGGGTGACGATCTTGCGGTCGAGCGTGATGTCGTAGGTGTCGAATTTCAGCCGCCTCGGTTGCGCGGGAACTTCCTGCCGGTCGCGTACCGCTCGGGTCAGCACGTCGACCATCGACAGTCTGCCCTTGACCTCGGTGGCCAGGGCCGAATCCTCTCGTTGCGCACGGATTCCCGGGTAGAGGTCGCCGATCGTGGACAACAGCACACCGGTTTCGCCGAGCGAGGGCAGCACCTGTCCGATGTAGTCGAGGAACGTGGCGTTGGGTCCGATGATGAGCACGCCGCTCTTACCCAGCTGCTGGCGGTAGGTATAGAGCAGATACGCGGCGCGGTGCAACGCGACGGCCGTCTTGCCGGTGCCCGGTCCGCCTTGAACGACCAGCACACTGCGATGCTGCGACCGGATGATCGCGTCCTGTTCGCTCTGGATCGTTTCGACGATGTCGTTCATCTGGCCGGTACGCGCAGCATCCAGCGCCGAGAGCAGCGCACCTTCGCTTGCGACGCCGCCTGCGACGGCAGCATCGCTCGACGATCGAGCCGAGTTCAGATCCAGGAATTCGTCGGCGATCGACGTCACGCGGCGGCCGCGGGTACGAATGTGCCTGCGCCGCAACACGTTTTCCGGTGCGGCCGGTGTCGCCAGATAGAACGGCCGGGCCATCGGTGCTCGCCAGTCCAGCAGCAGTGTTTCGTAGTCGTTTTTGTCGTCGAGGATTCCGACGCGGCCGATGTAGCGTTCGGGACGATCGTCGACCTTGGGGTCGAGAGAATCCGGATCGAGGTCGATACGTCCGAAGCACAGTCCGTTCTCTGCGGCGTCGTACTTGGCGATGTCCTCGGTGTACATCTGGTTGAACGATTCGCGTTCGCTTCGGGCCTGTGGTGTTCCACCGGTCTCCAACAGCACGGCCCGCAATCGGTTCGCCGCGTATTCGCGCAGCGCGTCGAGCTGCGTGTACAGCCTCGTCAGATGCGCTTGCTCGAGGTCTTCTTCGATCGGTATGTCGGAACCGCTCGATGTGTGGCCGTCGTCCGGCAAAGGGTCTCCTCGGGGATTCGGCCGAGGCGAAGATATCGCCTCGAAATCAGCCAGAGCAGTCTACGCCGCACAACGGCCCTGCCGCAGAACCTCGAGTTCCGGGGCAGGGCCGCTGTGCACGAGCGTGCGCTCGTTGTGTCCGCGAGGACTACTTGGCGTACTGCTGAATCTTCTTGTCCAGATTCTTCTGAGCCTTGGCGACTCGCTTCTCGAGCTTGGCGCGGGCCTGCTCGGTGACCTTCTCCAGCTCCTTGCTCTGCTTCTCGGCGCGCTTGCGAGCGCGCTTGCCGAGTGTCTCCACGCGATCGGACGCCAGATCGGCCCACGTGACTCCGCGCTTCTGAGCCTCGTCGGCGAGGACGGAGCCCTTCTCAGCGGCCAGATCGGCGAGCTTGGATGCCCGCTTCTGCGCTACGTCGGCCAGTTCGACGCGACGATCCGCAGCTACGTCGACGAGCTTCGACCCACGCTTCTGCGCGAGTTCGGCCAGGTCGGTTCCGCGGTGCGCTGCCTTGTCGGCGAGCTTGGATCCGCGCTTCTGGGCCTCGTCGGCCAAGTCGCTGCCGCGGTCGGCGGCGAGTTCGGCGAGCTTGGACCCGCGCTTCTGTGCTTCCTCGGCCAGTTCGGAGCCCTTGTCGGCTGCGATATGAGCCCAGCGGCTCAGTGCCGGCTGAGCAACCTCGGCCAACTCCGAGCCCTTATCGGTAGCGATGTCCGCGAGCTTGGCCAACTTGGGCTGGGCGGCGTCGGCGAACTTGGCCAGCTTCGGCTGGGCAGCCTCGGCGAGATCGGCGCTGCGGCTCGCGGCGACGGCTGCGATTTCCTTGACGCGCTCACCGGTCTCGTGGGTGGAGTGCCCCGGCAGTGCCGAGACGACGGTATCCTGCGCGCGGCGTGCTGCCCGCTTGCTGCGCCATGCGACGGACGGCTTGCCCTCGGTGTCGACGGCCGCGATGAGCAGTCCGCCGAGGAGGCTCAGGTTCTTGAAGAAGTGGATGCGCTGCGCAGCCTTGGTCTCCGGGTCGGTCTCGTTCCAGAAGGCGTGACCCGCCAGCGTCGTCGGAACGAGGCTTCCGGCCAGTGCGATCGATGCGATGCGTGGTGCCTTGCCGGTCGCCAACAGAATGCCGCCCGCAACCTGAATGCCGCCGTTGATGCGAACCAGCGTCTCCGGGTCCTCGGGCACATTTGCGGTGACCTCGTTCGGCAGCGCGTCCTTGCCCTGCTCGATCAGCGGAGCGGCAACCTTTGCCTTGCCACTGGGGTTACGGAGTGCGTCGACGCCCCCGGCGATGAAGATCGTAGACATCAACGGACGGGCGATACGGCGGACCAGCATTGACAGCCTCCTGCGTAGTTTCTCGTGTCATCGGCGTTAGGACATCGCACAGCGGTCGGGGAAACCTACCGGGGTGCGTCCTTTTGTCACACTATTCATACCCCGTGTTCGACGGTCTCAAGCGCGCCGATCGTCACCAGCCCCGTTCTCGCCATTCGGCCAGGTGAGGGCGCTCGGCACCGAGTGTGGTGTCCTTTCCGTGGCCCGGGTAGACCACGGTGTCGTCGCCGAAACGGTCGAACAACTTTGCCGTCACGTCGTCGAGAAGGTGGGTGAAGTCCTCCGGGCTTCCAGTTTTTCCGACGCCCCCGGGGAAGAGTGAATCTCCGGTGAAGAGATGGGTGCGGGTGCCGTCCGTATCGGTCAGCGCGAGTGCGATGGAACCGGGGGTGTGTCCGGTCAGGTGCACCACGTCGAACGTGAGCTCGCCCACCGTCACCGTGTCCCGATCGGCCAGCAGGCGGTCCGGAGCGACGGGCAGCGGCTCGGCATCGAGTGCGTGAGCGGCCGTCGGTGACTCGGTGCCACCAGCGATGTCCGCCAGCGCCTGCCAGTGGTCGGCGTGCTGATGCGTCGTCACGATGAGCGAGAGCGTCGGTGCGTTCTCGTCGATGAGCAGCGAAATGCGTTCGGCCTCGTTGGCGGCGTCGATCAGCACCGAATGACCCGTTGCGGAACAGACGACCAAGTAGGTGTTGTTGTCCATGGGGCCGACCGACATCTTCGTGATCGTCGCGCCGGGAATCGTGCGCCGCTGCGGCTGCGAACCCTGAGAGACGACGCCGGTGTAGTTGTCGTCGATGACCATGAGGTGCTCGTCCATTTCGAGGACGCTACCGTCGGCGGCCGGACGAGGGGCGTCGGGGTCGTGCACGTGGAAAAGTGTGTCGGTGCCTGGATCTACCATTGCTACTGCGTGAGGTTCGTCCCTCACCAAGACAGGTTTTCGACGTGGGGTCGTCGGTTACACGACGTGTAACCGGTGCATCGGCACCACACGTCATCACGCGACTCGACAGTTGCGCAGTGCTGCGTCGAGCAGCGACTCGACTGGACGTGCTCGTTCGGAAAGAAGGGAACACAGTGGCGGATCGCCTGATAGTGCGAGGTGCACGAGAGCACAATCTGCGGGGAGTCGACATCGACCTGCCTCGTGATGCGCTGATCGTGTTCACAGGTCTGTCCGGCTCGGGCAAGTCGTCCCTCGCCTTCGACACGATCTTCGCCGAAGGTCAGCGTCGCTACGTGGAGTCGCTGTCCGCCTACGCGCGGCAGTTCCTCGGCCAGATGGACAAGCCGGACGTCGATTTCATCGAGGGGCTCTCGCCTGCGGTCTCCATCGATCAGAAGTCGACCAACCGCAATCCACGGTCGACCGTCGGCACCATCACCGAGGTCTACGACTACCTTCGGCTGCTGTACGCCCGTGCCGGCACGGCGCACTGCCCGGTGTGTGGTGAACAGATCGCGAAGCAGACTCCGCAGCAGATCGTCGATCAGGTGCTGGACATGGAGGAGGGTCTGAAGTTTCAGGTCCTCGCTCCGGTGGTCCGTACCCGCAAGGGTGAATTCGTCGATCTGTTCGACTCTCTCAACACGCAGGGTTACTCCCGTGTGCGCGTGGACGGCGTCGTACACCAGCTCACCAGTCCTCCTGTTCTCAAGAAGCAGGAAAAGCACGACATCGAGGTCGTCGTCGACCGCCTGACCGTCAAGTCCAGCTCGAAGCAGAGGTTGACGGATTCGGTCGAAACCGCCCTTCGACTTGCGGACGGCATCGTCGTTCTGGACTTCGTCGACCGCGACGAGAACGCTCCGGACCGCGAACGCCGGTTCTCCGAGAAGCTCGCGTGCCCCAACGGTCACCCGTTGTCCATCGACGATCTCGAGCCACGATCCTTCTCGTTCAACTCGCCGTACGGTGCCTGCCCCGACTGCGTCGGACTCGGCGTACGCAAGGAGGTCGATCCCGAGCTCGTCGTTCCCGACGGCGATCTCAGCCTCGCCGACGGAGCCATCGCACCGTGGTCGATGGGCCAGACATCGGAGTACTTCGGCCGCCTGCTGTCCGGGCTCGCCGACGCGATGGGGTTCGATCTGAATGCACCGTGGAACAAGTTGCCCGCCAAGGTCAAGCGAGCGGTCCTCGAAGGCAGCGACCACCAGGTGCACGTGAAGTACAAGAACCGTTACGGCCGTACGCGCTCGTACTACGCCGAGTTCGAGGGAGTGATGCCGTTCCTGCATCGTCGTCTCGAGCAGACCGAGTCCGAGCAGATGAAGGAACGCTACGACGGGTACATGCGCGATGTGCCGTGCCCCACGTGCAACGGTGCCAGGTTGCGGCCCGAGATCTTGTCGGTCACGATCGCGGCAGGCGACTTCGGTCCGAAGTCGATCGCCGAGGTGTGCGAGCTGTCGATCGCCGATACCGCGAACTTCCTGAACAGCCTCACCCTCGGTCGTCGTGAGGAGGCGATCGCGGGCCAGGTACTCAAGGAGGTGCAGGCGCGCCTCGGCTTCCTGCTCGACGTCGGCCTGGAATACCTCTCACTGGCTCGAACGGCCGGCTCCCTGTCCGGCGGAGAGGCCCAGCGAATCCGGCTCGCCACCCAGATCGGATCGGGCCTCGTCGGCGTTCTCTATGTGTTGGACGAGCCTTCGATCGGTCTGCACCAGCGAGACAACCGTCGGTTGATCGATACGCTGACCCGGCTCCGCGACCTCGGAAACACGCTGATCGTCGTCGAGCACGACGAGGACACCATTCGTACCTCCGACTGGATCGTCGACATCGGGCCGTTGGCCGGTGAGCACGGCGGCCGCGTCGTGCACAGCGGCTCGTACGAGGACCTGTTGACCAACGAGGAATCTCTGACCGGCGCGTACCTTTCCGGGCGGATGGAGATTCCACTGCCGGACACCCGCCGCGTCGTCGACAAGAAGCGTCTGGTGACCGTCGTGGGTGCCCGCGAACACAATCTGCGCGGTATCGACGTGAGCTTCCCCCTCGGGGTGCTCACCTCGGTCACCGGAGTGTCCGGTTCGGGCAAATCCACGCTTGTCAACGACATCCTCGCGACCGTGATGGCCAACAAGCTCAACGGTGCCCGCCAGGTTCCCGGTCGGCACACCCGGATCAACGGACTCGACCAACTCGACAAACTCGTCCGGGTCGACCAGTCGCCCATCGGACGCACGCCGCGCTCCAACGCGGCAACCTACACCGGGGTCTTCGACAAGATTCGTACGTTGTTCGCAGCCACCACCGAGGCCAAGGTGCGCGGCTACCAGCCCGGGCGGTTCTCGTTCAACGTCAAGGGCGGTCGGTGCGAGGCATGCTCGGGCGACGGCACTCTCAAGATCGAGATGAACTTCCTCCCGGACGTCTACGTTCCGTGCGAGGTCTGTGAGGGCGCGCGGTACAACCGCGAGACACTCGAGGTGCATTACAAGGGCAAGACCATCGCCGAGGTTCTGGACATGCCGATCGAGGAGGCCGCGGACTTCTTCGAGGCCATCACCTCGATCCATCGATACCTCAAGACACTTGTCGAGGTCGGTCTCGGATACGTGCGGCTCGGTCAACCGGCCACCACCTTGTCCGGTGGTGAGGCGCAACGCGTCAAACTGGCCGCTGAATTGCAGAAGCGGTCCACCGGCCGCACCGTCTACATTCTCGACGAGCCGACCACCGGCTTGCACTTCGAGGACATCCGGAAGCTGCTCGGCGTGGTGAACGGTTTGGTGGACAAGGGCAATACCGTGATCGTCATCGAGCACAACCTCGATGTCATCAAGGTCTCCGACTGGGTGATCGACATGGGGCCCGAGGGCGGTTCCGGTGGCGGAATGGTTGTGGCGCAGGGTGATCCGGAGGCCGTGGCGGCTGTGCCGGAAAGCTACACGGGTAAGTTCCTGCAGGAAGCGCTCACTCGTGAGTCGGTTGTCTCGCAGCCGGTGAAAGCCGCCCCGAAGAAGCGCAGGCCGCGAAAGGTCGCCGCAGTCCGGTAGCGCCCGCGAACGACGAACGCCGCATCCGGTAGTGCACCGGATGCGGCGTTCGTGTTCGGGTGGTCGTCGATGCTCTCGCTCAGTGCACCGGACCGGTGTACTTCTCGCCTGGGCCCTTTCCTGGCTCGTCCGGGTGGGCCGATGCTTCCCGGAATGCGCGCTGCAGTGCTTGCAGTCCATCGCGAATGGGTCCGGCATGGGGGCCGAGGTACTCGACCGACGCGGTGACCAGGCCTGCCAGTGCGGTGATGACACGTCGTGCCTCGTCGAGGTCCAGGTAGGGGCTCTCGGCGGGATCCGGCTCGGAGAGTCCCAACTTCTCGGCTGCGGAACTCATCAGCATGACCGCAGCGCGGCTGATGACCTCGACCGCGGGGACCTCGGCGAGTTCACGGACTTCGGGCTCGGTGCCGACTGGGTCGACACCCGCGGGATCGCCATCGGCGGGAGTGGGGGAGCTGGTCATGCCTACGAGAATCCCACGCCGCCTGCGGCCGGGAGAATCGGGTGCCGACGAGTTCGGGGGCAATCGGGCTCGATTGTCGGTTTGTCGAATCTGCTGGTAGTGTGACTCGACGACCGTCTTCGGCGTGCGCTCCTCGATGGAGTTCACCGCACGGAGGCAGCAAGTGGAGCCCGACTCCCACCGGCACGTAGCCTTCAACAAGCTACTTCCGGTCCGGTCGCACGATGGAGATCTTCACAGGTTTCCGGCGTGCTTCCTCCCAGTGAGGAGACTGTACGACGACAGTTGTCGTGCGGGTCGACCGGTCGACATCGGGCCCTGCTATCGGTTCACACCGAGAGCGGGGTTTTTTCTTTGTAGCGGTTCGTATCGCTGCTCGGGAATGTCGAGGATCGACGGCAACGGGCTGTGCCAGTGGCAGGCGGTCGGGTTACACACCACACCGCACTACCTAGGAGGCCCCATCAGCACTGAGACCCGCATCAACGATCGCATCCGAGTTCCCGAGGTCCGGCTTGTCGGACCGGGCGGTGAACAGGTGGGGATCGTGCGTGTTGAAGATGCACTCCGCTTGGCTCTCGAAGCCGACCTCGATCTTGTCGAGGTAGCTCCCGACGCACGTCCGCCGGTCTGCAAGATCATGGACTACGGGAAGTTCAAGTACGAGGCTGCGCAGAAGGCGCGCGAATCGCGCAAGAACCAGACGCTCACCGTCATCAAGGAGCAGAAGCTTCGCCCCAAGATCGACGCGCACGACTACGAGACCAAGAAGCGCAACGTCGTTCGCTTCCTCGAAGCCGGCTCGAAGGTCAAGGTCACCATCATGTTCCGCGGTCGCGAGCAGTCGCGACCCGAACTCGGTTTCCGTCTGCTGCAGCGTTTGGGCGCGGACGTCGCGGAGCTCGGCTTCGTGGAGACCTCGGCCAAGCAGGACGGCCGCAACATGACGATGGTGTTGGCGCCGCACAAGGGTGCCAAGACTCGCGTCAAGGCACAGGAGAGCGCAGCGGCACCGCCCGCGCAACGCGCACCGGCTCCCGCGCCGGAACAGCCCGCCGATGCAGCCCCGGCTGCCGAGGCACCGGCCGCAGCAGCTCCGGCTACTCCGGCGCAGACCAACTGAGCTTCGTGCTCTACCAGTAAGACAGCCCTACAACTGCTTCGGTGCACAGGTTTTCCGTTGCGCTGTACGGCTGTGCCATGCAACACCGAAGAGCTATTACAGAAGAAGAGGATTTCATGCCCAAGCAGAAGACCCACAGTGGTGCCAAGAAGCGATTCAAGGTGTCCGGCAGCGGCAAGATCCTGCGCCAGAAGGCCGGCCGTCGCCACCTGCTCGAGCACAAGCCCACCAAGGTGACTCGTCGCCTCGATGGTGTCGCCGTTGTCAAGAAGGCCGACGTGCCGCGGATCAAGCGCCTTCTCGGTATCTGATCCGGCCCGCCGCCGACTGATCTCGGTCGGCTTCATCCCTTACCATTCGGGGTTTTCACACACCCCCAGATCGACAGGATTCACCAGTGGCACGCGTAAAAAGGGCCGTCAACGCCCAGAAGAAGCGCCGTTCGATTCTCGAAGCGTCCAAGGGCTACCGCGGACAGCGCTCACGTCTGTACACCAAGGCCAAGGAGCAGCAGCTCCACTCGCTCACCTACGCGTACCGGGACCGCCGCGCGCGCAAGGGTGATTTCCGCAAGCTGTGGATCACGCGTATCAACGCTGCGGCACGGGCCAACGACATCACGTACAACCGCTTCGTCCAGGGCCTGAAGGCCGCGGGCGTCGAGGTCGATCGCAAGATCCTCGCCGAGCTCGCTGTGTCGGATGCCGCGGCTTTCGCAAGCCTGGTCGCCATCGCCAAGGCTGCACTGCCTGCCGATGTCAACGCTCCTGCCGGAGAAGCAGCCTGAGCGAGTCGCCGTACGACGATTCAACTCCGAAACGACCCGTGGATTCGCTGACCGAGCGAACACCGCGGGTCGTTTCGGCCGTCAAGCTCGCGCGTGCCGCGGAACGCAAGAAGACCGGGCAATTCCTCGCCGAGGGGTTCAATGCGGTCTCCGAGGCCGCAAAGTCCGGGCTGGTCCGCGAGCTGTTCTTCACCTCGGATGCCTTCGAGCGTCACCACGCCTTGATTTCGTCCATCGAGGCCGGCGGCGCACGAGTCTTTCCGATCACCGACCGCGCCGCGAAAGCGCTGTCCGACACCGTCACGCCGCAGGGGCTCGTCGCGGTCACCGGACTGGTCGACGTCTCGCTCGGTCGTGCGTTGGCCGACGGTCCGCGTCTGGTAGCGGTACCGGTAGAGGTCGCCGAGCCGGGCAACGCAGGGACGGTCATCCGCGTCGCAGACGCCGCCGGAGCGGATTCGGTTGTCTTGCTGGGTGACTCGGTGGATCCTCACAACGGCAAGTGCGTCCGCGCGTCAGCGGGCAGTGTGTTTCATCTCCCGATCGCTAGGGAACGTTCGATCGAATCCGGAATCGAGGCGTTACGCAGCGCGGGTCTGTCGATCGTGGCGACGGCCGCCGACGGTGAGGTCGACTTGGACGACGCCGACGAACTGCTCAGCCGGCCGACCGCGTGGTTGTTCGGCAACGAGGCACACGGGCTGCCCGAGTCGGTGGCTCGCGACGCCGATCACCGCATCCGGATCCCGATCCACGGCCGCGCCGAGAGCCTCAATTTGGCAACTGCCGCAGCGATCTGCCTGTACGCGAGCGCCCGGGCCCAGCGACGCTCCGAGACCTCGTGAGCACCTCTCGCCTAGGATCGATACCTGTCTGCCTCGTGCAGACACCGACTATTACTCGAGGAGTGCAGCTGTCGTGGCGAAGAAAGATGTCGGACCCGAGCCGGTAGATCCGAGCGTTTTGGAGGAATCTGCGCTCGGATCCGCAGTGGACTCGGCGGAGCAGGCGTTCGCCGACGCAACGAATCTCGATTCCTTGACCAAGGTCAAGATCGACCACGTGGGGGGCAAGGCTCCGTTGGCGCTGGCGCAGCGCGCACTCGGATCTATACCGGGTGAGCAGAAGGCCGACGCGGGCAAACGCGTCAAGGCAGCGCGCGACCGGGTGCAGAAGGCCTTCGACGAGCGACGTGCCATTCTTTCGGCCGAGCGGGACGCGGCAATCCTGGTGGCTGAAACCATCGACGTGACGCTACCGACCGGACGGGCTCCGGTCGGTGCTCGGCATCCGATCACGATCATCGCCGAACAGGTTGCGGACGTGTTCGTCGGAATGGGCTGGGAGGTCGAAGAAGGCCCCGAGGTCGAGACCGAACATTTCAATTTCGACGCGCTCAACTTCCTGCCCGACCACCCGGCGCGCACGATGCAGGACACGTTCCACATCGCGCCCGAGGGATCGCGACAGGTGTTGCGCACTCATACCTCGCCGGTGCAGGTGCGGTCGATGCTCTCCCGTGAACTCCCGATCTACGTGGTCTGCCCGGGGCGGACATTCCGCACGGACGAACTCGACACGACGCACACTCCGGTCTTCCATCAGGTGGAGGGTCTCGCCATCGACAAGGGTCTGACCATGGCGCACCTGCGTGGAACGCTGGATGCGTTCGCCAAAGCGTTGTTCGGCAACGACACCCGCACGCGGATGCGGCCGAACTACTTCCCGTTCACCGAGCCGTCGGCCGAGGTCGATGTGTGGTTCCCCAAGAAGAAGGGCGGGGCCGGTTGGGTCGAGTGGGGTGGGTGCGGGATGGTCAACCCGAAGGTGTTGCAGGCCAGCGGCATCGACCCCGAGGTGTACACCGGATTCGCATTCGGAATGGGCCTCGAACGCACGCTTCAGTTCCGCAACGACATCCCGGACATGCGCGACATCGTCGAAGGCGACATCAGATTCACGCTGCCCTTCGGTGTTCGGGCCTGACGCCGCTTCACACCCGCCCCACTTCTTCTCGGATACAAGAAAGAGCTGAGCACACGTGCGAGTCCCACAATCCTGGCTGACCGAGGTCCTGCACGCGGGGACTCCCGACTGGGCTGTCTCGCCCGAGGAGCTCGACGCCGGTTTCGTGCGGGTCGGTTTCGAGGTCGAAGAACTCGAATCGCTGGACAACGTGACCGGACCACTGGTGGTGGGCCGGGTGAGTTCGATCGAGGAACTGACCGAGTTCAAGAAGCCGATTCGGTTCTGCCTGGTGGATGTCGGGGCCGACGAGCCACAGGAAATCGTCTGTGGTGCACGAAATTTTGCCGAAGGTGACCTGATCGTCGCCGCTCTGCCGGGCAGCGTTCTGCCCGGCGGATTCGCCATCGCATCGCGCAAGACGTACGGCCGCAATTCCAACGGCATGATCTGCTCGACGCTCGAGCTCGGACTCGGCCGAGACCACTCCGGCATTCTGGTGCTGCCTGCAGACACGGCCGCACCGGGTGACGACGCCAAAGAGGTTCTGGGGCTGAAGGACTCGGTCATCGAGCTGAACGTGACCCCGGATCGCGGTTACGCCTTCTCGGTCCGCGGACTGGCCCGTGAGCTGGCGTGCAGCTTCGACTTGCCCTATGTGGACCCGGCACGGACGATGCCCACCGAGGTCACCGGTGATGCATGGTCGGTTACCGTCGAATCGAACTCGGGCGCATCACGATTCGCGTTGCGCAAGATCGTCGGCATCGATCCCACGGCGACCACTCCGTGGTGGATGCAGCGTCGCCTGCTTCTGGCCGGCGTGCGCCCGATCTCGGCTGCTGTCGACGTCACCAACTATGTGCTCCACGAGCTCGGCCAGCCGCTGCACGCGTTCGATGCGGCCAAGCTGAACGGCGATCTCGTCGTCCGCCGTGCGAACGCGGGGGAGAAGCTGACGACACTGGACGGAGTCGAGCGGTCACTCGATCCCGAGGACGTCGTCATCGCCGACGGGTCGGGAGCCATCTCGTTGGCCGGCGTCATGGGCGGGGAGTCCACCGAAGTGGACGATGCGACCACCGAGGTCGTACTCGAAGCAGCGTCGTTCGATCCGCTCGCGGTGTTCCGAACGGGCCGCCGCCACAAGCTGTCCAGTGAGGCGAGCAAGCGTTTCGAACGGACCGTGGACTCTGCTCTTCCGGTCGCAGCGCTCGATCGTGCGGCACAGTTGCTGGTCGAGATCGCCGGTGGCCGGATCGAGCCGGTGTTGACCGACATCGGCGAGGCTGCCGAGTACCCGGCAGTCACGATGGACTTCGATCTGCCCGACCGAATTGCCGGCGTGCAGTACCCCAACGGAACCGCTGCCCGACGGTTGACGCAGATCGGCTGCAGAGTCGACGTGTCGGTCGACGATGCCGGGCACGGTCAACTGACCGTGACGCCGCCGTCGTGGCGACCGGACCTGGTGCAACGCGCCGACCTGGTGGAAGAGGTGCTGCGACTGGAGGGCCTCGAGAAGATCCCGTCGGTACTGCCGTCGGCCCCCGGCGGTCGTGGCCTCACCGCTGAGCAGAAGCGCAGACGAGCGGTCGGCAAGGCGCTCGCGTTCTCCGGATACGTCGAGGTATTGCCCCCGGTGTTCCTGCCCAAGGGCGTCTTCGACACCTGGGGTCTGGACAAGGACGATCCACGGCGTGCCACCACCTCGGTCCTCAATCCGCTCGAGGCCGATCGCCCCGAGCTCGCGACCACAGTGTTGCCGGGGTTGCTCGAGATGCTGAGCCGAAACATCGCCCGCGGTCAGCGTGACGTGTCGCTGTTCGGAATTGCCCAGGTTGTGCTTCGGCACGATGCCACTGCTGCGGTGGACGCGCTGCCGGTGGATCGTCGTCCCACCGACGACCAGATCGCCATGCTTCGAGGGTCGTTGCCGGCGCAGCCGGTGCATGTGGGCGTGGTGCTCACCGGTCAGCGTGAGCTGTCGGGTCCGTGGGGCCCGGGCCGCGCCGCCGATGCAGCCGACGCTTTCGCTGCGGTACGCACAGTGGCCGAGGCGGCCGGCGTTCACGTCGATCTTCGTGCCGCCCAACATCTTCCGTGGCATCCCGGTCGGTGTGCCGAGGTACTGCTCGACGGCGAGGTCGTGGGATATGCAGGCGAACTGCACCCGGCGGTCCTCGAGCGGGCAGGTTTGCCGCCGCGTACGTGTGCTGTGGAGCTGAGCCTGAGCGCTCTGCCTGTTGTCGAATCGCTCCCGGCCCCCGAGGTGTCGCCGTATCCGGCGGTGCTCCAGGACGTTGCCGTAGTGGTCGATGCCTCCGTGCCTGCTGCGTCCGTCGAGGCGGCGCTCACGATCGGCGGCGGCGATCTGCTCGAATCGATCCGGTTGTTCGACGTCTACGAGGGCGAACAAGTCGGCGAAGGTCGCAAGTCTCTGGCGTTCGCGTTGCGGTTCCGTGGAACCGACGGCACGTTGACCGAGGATCAGGCCACTGCTGCCCGCGATGCTGCGGTCGAAGCCGCAGCCAAAGCCGTCGGAGCCGAGCTTCGTAGCTGATCTGTCGGCGGCCGGACCGTCGGTTCCGTAGCGTGGAGTCACGAACGCCCACGGTGACGGGAGCAACGAATGAGTGAATCCGGAGCAGACGGCACGGCGTCCGATCTGCAGGTTGTGCACGACGTCCTCGCGGCGGTGGCCGGTCGGCCGCGGCTGGCCCCGGTAGCGGCTGCGGCCGCTGCATTGGCCGCGGAGTTGGGCACCGTCGAGCCCGAACCTGCTGGACCCGATCGCGGTGCGCCGCCGGGAACGGTGCCCGATGTCGACGTTCCACAGGTCACGAGGCCTCGGATCGATCAGCCGCTCGGAGATCCGCCGCCCGGGGCTCCGCTGGGCGGCACGGTGCCGGGCATCATCGATGCGGAATTGGTCGACGATATGCCCGTCGGCGCAGGCGGTGGGTATACGGGCGACGCAGTCGGCGGCTTCACCGAATCCGGGGTGCCCACCTGGGACGGTGTCCGCGACAAAGTGGACCATCGCTCGGGAACGGCCGTCGGAGCGGAGGAGTTGGACCGGGAGTCCCGGGCCGGTCGGGATCTGGACAAGCAGTGGAACGACCGTCAGGAAGCCGGCCGCAAGAAGCTCGACGAGATCCGTAAGTCCATGGGCGGAAGCTGACACACCGGACCCGTTCATGAATGAGCTTGCATGATGCTGCATAATAAACCGCATGACTATTTCGGAGGCCGTGCCGAGGCGCATTGCGGTAGCGGGCGCAAGTGGGTACGCCGGCGGTGAAATTCTTCGGCTTCTGCTCGGACACCCAGCGGTGCGCGACGGTTCGCTGGTCATCGGTTCGCTGACGGCCGGCGGCAATGCCGGGTCCACGCTCGGAGAGTTCCATCCGCATCTGTTGCCGCTGGCCGACCGGGTTCTCGGTCCGACCACCGTCGATGAGCTGGCCGGCCACGATGTCGTGTTCCTCGGGCTCCCGCACGGCAAGTCCGCCGAGCTTGCACTTGCGCTGCCCGAGTCGGTGGTGATCATCGACTGCGGTGCCGACTTCCGCCTCACCGACGGTGCGGCCTGGGAGAAGTACTACAAGAGTCCGCATGCAGGCAGCTGGCCGTACGGGTTGCCGGAGCTGCCGGGCCTCCGAGAGCGGTTGGTCGGTGCGACCCGCATCGCGGTTCCCGGGTGCTATCCGACGGTGTCGTCTCTCGCGCTCGCGCCTGCCGTCGCCGCCGGCATCATCGAGCCGCGGGTCAATATCGTTGCCGTGAGCGGTACATCGGGTGCCGGTCGAGCTCCCAAGGCCGACCTCCTGGGCTCGGAGGTGATGGGCTCGGTTCGGGCGTACGCGGTGGCGGGTGCCCACCGACACACGCCGGAGATCGTGCAGAACTTGTCGGCCGTTGCCGGGACTGCGGTTGCGGTGTCGTTCACGCCCGTTCTCGCGCCCATGCCCCGCGGAATTCTGGCCACCTGTACCGCGATCACCACTGCCACTACAGAGAAGGCGGTCGAGGTGTACGAAAAGGCTTACGCTGCAGAACCCTTCGTGCACGTGCTTCCCGCCGGCCGTCTTCCTCAGACCGGTTCGGTGATCGGGTCGAACGCCGTACAGATGAGCGTGTCGGTCGATGCCGACGCAGGCCTGCTCGTCGTCATTGCGGCCATCGACAACTTGGCCAAGGGAACGGCGGGAGCCGCCGTTCAGTCCATGAATCTTGCACTGGGAATCACCGAGACCGATGGTCTCTCTACCGTAGGAGTAGCGCCATGAGCAGCGTTCGGAGTGAGGCGGATACCGTCGGCACGGTCGCGGGGAAGCTGGTCCGCACTCAAGGTGTCACCGCTCCCGCCGGGTTCCGCGCGGCCGGAATTCCTGCCGGTATCAAGGTAAGTGGCAGGTCGGATCTCGCTCTGGTGTTCAACGAAGGACCCGACTTCGCGGCAGCGGGTGTGTTCACCCGCAACAAGGTCAAGGCCGCTCCGGTGCTGTGGTCCCAGCAGGTGCTCTCCACCGGGCGGTTGCGGGCGGTGATTCTGAACTCCGGTGGTGCCAACGCCTGCACGGGTGCGCCTGGGTTCCAGGATGCGCATCGTACGGCCGAGGAAGTTGCGTCCGCACTGAGCAATTGGGGTTCGGAGACCGGGGCCATCGAGGTTGCCGTGTGCTCGACGGGTCTGATCGGCGATCGGCTGCCGATGGACAAGCTGCTGCCCGGTGTGACCGAGGTGGTGCACGAACTCGCAGGCGGCATTTCGGGTGGTACCGATGCGGCGTACGCGATCATGACCACCGACACCGTGCCGAAGCAGGCGGCGATTCATCACGCCGACAAGTGGAACGTCGGCGGTATGGCCAAGGGTGCCGGCATGCTGGCACCCTCGCTGGCCACGATGCTCAGCGTCATCACCACCGATGCGGTCGCCACCGCGGAACAGCTCGACAAGGCCCTGCGAGCGGCCACTCGGCTGTCCTACGATCGGCTCGATGTCGACGGCGCGTCCTCGACCAACGACACGGTGCTCCTGCTGTCGTCCGGGGCCAGTGGAGTGGCACCGTCTCAGGAAGACCTCGACGCCGCGGTCCTGGCGGTGTGCGACGACTTGGCCGATCAGATGATGGCCGACGCGGAGGGCGTGACCAAGCGAGTCAAGATCACCGTGTCGGGTGCGGCGTCGGAGGACGAGGCCCTGGTCGGCGCACGGACCGTTGCCAGGGACAGCTTGACCAAGACGGCTCTGTTCGGTTCGGACCCGAACTGGGGACGGGTGCTCGCTGCGATCGGTATCGCGCCGATCGAACTCGACCCCGACCGAATTGCTGTGTCGTTCAACGGCAATCCCGTGTGCATCGACGGCGTCGGCGCGCCGGGTGCTCGTGAGGTCGACCTGTCCGGTGTCGATATCGCCGTGACCATAGATCTCGGTCTCGGTGCCGGTTCGGCCACCATTCGAACCACCGACCTGTCGCACGCATACGTCGAAGAGAATTCGGCGTATTCGTCATGACCTCGGCAGCCCTGCAGTTGACGGCCGCGCAGAAGGCGTTCACTCTCGCCGAGGCTTTGCCCTGGTTGCAACGATTCTCGGGTAAGACCGTCGTGGTGAAGTACGGCGGAAACGCCATGATCGACGATGATCTCAAACGGGCGTTCGCCGCCGACATGGTGTTCCTGCGTACCGTCGGAATCCATCCCGTCGTCGTACACGGTGGTGGCCCGCAGATTTCGGCGATGCTCACCAGGCTCGGGTTGACGGGCGAGTTCCGCGGCGGATTCCGCGTCACGACGCCCGAGGTCATGGATGTCGTGCGAATGGTGCTGTTCGGGCAGGTCGGCCGTGAACTGGTCGGCTTGATCAACAGTCACGGGCCGTATGCCGTCGGCATCTCGGGCGAGGACGCACACCTGTTCACGGCGACCCGGCGAACCGTGCTCGTCGACGGCGACCAGACCGACATCGGTCTGGTGGGCGACGTCACCTCGGTGGATCCGAAGGCGATCTTCGATCTCATTGCGGCCGGACGTATTCCGGTGGTCTCCACCATCGCTCCCGACCGCGACGGCGTCGTGCACAACATCAACGCCGACACCGCCGCCGCCGCACTGGCGAGTGCCATCGGTGCCGAAAAACTGGTTGTGCTCACCGACGTCGAGGGTCTGTACACCGCGTGGCCCGATCGCACCTCGCTGACGTCCGAAATCGATGCGTCTGCGCTCGATGCGTTGCTGCCCTCGCTCGACGCCGGGATGGTGCCGAAGATGGAAGCGTGCTTGCGCGCCGTTCGAGCAGGTGTGCCGACTGCACACGTCATCGACGGGCGCGTCGAACATTCGGTTCTGGTGGAACTGTTCACCGGCCAGGGGATCGGCACCATGGTCACCCCCGATCACACTTCTACGTCAGGAGTCACGCCATGACCGGCACGGAGTCCACGCTCGATCTTCAACAGCGGTGGTCGAATTCGCTGATGGACAACTACGGTGTGCCGCGTGTGGCGCTCGTACGCGGTGACGGTGCAGTGGTGACCGACGCCGACGGCAAGCAGTACCTCGACCTTCTCGCCGGTATCGCCGTGAACATCCTGGGCCACGCCCATCCGGCGGTGATCGAGGCGGTCAACACGCAGCTGTCCACTCTGGGACACACCTCGAATCTGTATGCCACAGAACCCGGTATCGCGTTGGCCGAGCAATTGCTCGCGCACCTCGGTGCCGGGGCCACCGGGCGAGTGTTCCTGTGCAACTCGGGAACCGAGGCCAACGAGGCAGCGTTCAAGATCGCTCGCCTGACCGGTCGTCCCAACACCGTGGCAGCCGAGAAGTCCTTCCACGGGCGGACGATGGGAGCTCTTGCACTCACCGGACAACCCGACAAGCGCACTCCGTTCGAGCCGATGCCCGCGGGCGTGCAGCACGTGCCGTACGGCGATGTGGCCGCACTCGAGGCCGTCGTCGATTCCGATACCGCCGCAGTGTTTCTCGAACCCATCATGGGTGAGGGCGGTGTGGTGGTACCACCCGAGGGATACCTCCTTGCTGCGCGTGAGATCACCGCGAAACACGGTGCGTTGCTCGTGCTCGACGAGGTGCAGACCGGAATCGGTCGAACGGGATGGTTCTACGCACATCAGTCGGTCGGCATCGTGCCCGACGTGATCACACTCGCGAAGGGCCTGGGCGGTGGCCTTCCCATCGGTGCATGCATCGGTATCGGAGCCGCGGGGGAACTGCTGCATCCGGGTAAGCACGGCACCACGTTCGGTGGTAATCCCGTGTGTGCCGCTGCCGCGCTTGCGGTGTTGCGCACCATCGCCGACGAGGATCTTCTCTCTCACGCCGACAGCATCGGCAAGACCATCGCTCACTCCATCGAGGCCCTCGAACACCCTCTCGTCAGCCATGTCCGGGGATCGGGGCTCCTCCTGGGAGTCGTGCTCACCGCGGCGATCGCACCGGCGGCCGAGGCGGCCGCGCGAGACGCAGGCTTTCTTCTCAATGCGGCGCAGCCCGATGTGTTGAGACTCGCACCACCACTGATCATCACCGAAGAGCAAGCCGCGTCGTTCGTGACGGCACTACCGGCAATTCTCGACGCAGCACAGGAGGCTCATCAGCCATGACCGTTCAGCACTTTCTCCGAGACGACGACGTCACCCCACAGCAGCAGGCCGAGATCCTCGCTCTGGCCGCCGAACTCAAGCGTGCGCCGTTCTCGAAGCGCCCGCTCGAGGGGCCGAAGGGAATCGGCGTCATCTTCGAGAAGAACTCCACCCGGACTCGCTTCTCCTTCGAACTGGGCATCGCGCAACTGGGCGGGCATGCCGTCGTGGTCACCGGAAGCGATACGCAACTCGGTCGCGAAGAGACGTTGCAGGACACCGGCCGGGTGCTCTCGCGCTACGTCGAGGCCGTCGTGTGGCGCACCTTCGGGCAGAAGCGGCTCGAGCAGATGGCGACCGGCGCAACGATTCCCATCGTCAACGCCCTGTCGAACGAATTCCACCCGTGCCAGGTACTCGCCGATCTGCAGACCCTGATCGAGCACAAGGGGAACCTGAAGGGGCGCACGTTGGCATATTTCGGTGACGGTGCCAACAACATGGCGCACTCGCTGCTCATCGGCGGAGTGACGGCAGGGCTGAACGTCAGGATCGCCGCGCCCAAGGATTTCGTTCCGCTCGGATACGTTCTCGACGCCGCCCGTGCGCGCGCCGAGGAAACCGGGGCCACCATCACCGTCACCGAGGATCCGGCCGAGGCCGCAGCCGGTGCCGACGCGCTGGTCACCGACACCTGGACGTCGATGGGTCAGGAGAACGACGGTCTCGATCGTGTCGCCCCTTTCCGGCCGTATCGAATCGACTCCGATCTCCTGTCCAAAGCCCAGTCCGACGCTGTTGTGCTGCACTGCCTCCCGGCACATCGCGGCGAGGAGATCACCGACGAGGTGCTCGACGGTCCACAGAGCGTCGTGTGGGACGAGGCGGAGAACCGTCTGCACGCGCAGAAGGCACTGCTGGTCTGGCTCCTCGACAAGGCTCAGCGACCATGAGCGAGGACGTCAGTGCGGTGCCGTTGACCGCGTCGACCCGGGCGGGCAGGCAGGCGCGAATCATTGCGCTGCTGGCCACGCATCAGGTACGCAGTCAACCGCAGCTGGCGTCGTTGCTCGCAGCCGAGGGGATCGACACCACTCAGGCCACGCTCTCGCGGGATCTCGAGGAATTGGGTGCGGTGAAACTGCGCGCCCCGGACGGTGGAGTGGGCGTGTACGTCGTGCCCGAGGACGGCAGTCCGGTCCGCGGAGTGTCCGGTGGCACCGACCGCCTCCTGAAGTTGCTGGGGGAGTTGTTGGTATCCACCGATCACAGCGGAAACCAGGCCGTGCTCCGAACGCCGCCGGGCGCGGCGCACTACTTGGCCAGCGCTCTGGATCGTGCAGCAATGCCCGAGATCGTCGGGACCATTGCAGGAGACGACACGATTCTGTTGATAGCCCGCGAGCCACACACCGGTGGTCAGGTCGCGGACAAGATCGAAAAGCTTGCTCGACGCGGTAACTGAGATCCGGTTACCCATCATGCGCAACCAGAACAACGAAGGAGCTTGAACACCATGGCCGAACGCGTCATCCTCGCCTATTCCGGCGGACTCGACACCTCTGTCGCCATCAGCTGGATCGGGCGGGAGACCGGCAAGGAGGTCGTCGCTGTCGCCATCGATCTCGGGCAGGGCGGCGAGGACATGGACGTCGTGCGTCAGCGTGCACTCGATTGCGGCGCAGTCGAATCCGTCGTTGTCGATGCCCGGGACGAGTTCGCGGACGAGTACTGCCTGCCGACAGTGCAGTCCAATGCGCTGTACATGGATCGCTACCCGCTGGTGTCGGCCATCAGCCGTCCGTTGATCGTCAAGCACCTCGTCGAGAACGCGCGGGCTCACGGCGGAACCGTTGTTGCACATGGGTGCACAGGCAAGGGCAACGATCAGGTTCGGTTCGAGGTCGGCTTCAACACGCTCGCCCCCGAGCTCGAGGTGCTGGCACCCGTTCGCGACTACGCGTGGACGCGCGAGAAGGCGATCAAGTTCGCCGAGGAGAACGACATCCCGATCAACGTGACCACCAAGTCGCCGTTCTCGATCGACCAGAACGTCTGGGGGCGTGCGGTCGAAACCGGTTTCCTCGAAGACCTGTGGAACGCTCCGACCAAGGATGTCTACGACTACACCGAGGATCCGACGGTCAACTTCCAGGCCCCGGACGAACTGATCGTCTCCTTCGACAAGGGCCGTCCCGTCGCGATCGACGGCCGTCCGGTCTCGGTACTCGAAGCGATTCAAGAGCTCAACACTCGGGCGGGCGCGCAGGGTGTGGGCCGCCTGGACGTCGTCGAGGATCGGCTCGTCGGTATCAAGAGTCGTGAGATTTACGAGGCACCGGGTGCCATGGTGCTCATCCGCGCGCACGAGGAGCTCGAGCATGTGACACTCGAGCGCGAACTGGGCCGCTACAAGCGACATACCGATCAGAAGTGGGCAGAGCTGGTGTACGACGGGCTGTGGTATTCCCCGCTCAAGGGTGCTCTCGACACGTTCGTCCAGCACACGCAGGAGCACGTGTCCGGCGACATCCGGCTGGTGCTGCACGCAGGAGGCATCATCGTCAACGGCCGTCGTAGTGGCGAGTCGCTGTACGACTTCAACCTAGCTACCTACGACGAGGGCGACACGTTCGACCAGTCCGCGGCCAAGGGATTCGTTCAGCTGCACGGCCTGTCCTCGAAGATCGCAGCGAAGCGGGACCTGGGCCTGTGACGAATTCGGAGACCTCGCACGGAACCAACGAAGGTTCGCTCTGGGGCGGCAGATTCGCATCCGGACCGGCCGCCGCCATGGCGGCGTTGAGCAAATCGACGCACTTCGACTGGGTGCTCGCGCCCTACGACATCCGAGCATCGATGGCCCATGCCCGCGTGCTGAACGGTGCCGGACTGCTCACCCCGCAGGACCTCGAGACCACGCTCGACGGTTTGCAACGCCTCGCCGACGACGTCGACTCGGGTGCATTCGCGGCAGCCGAGACCGACGAGGACGTGCACGGTGCTCTCGAGCGCGGTCTCATCGATCGCGTCGGACCCGAGGTCGGTGGGCGGCTGCGTGCGGGCAGATCGCGCAACGACCAGGTGGCGACGCTGTTCCGAATGTGGCTCCGCGACGCGGTCCGCCGGGTCTCGGTCGGGGTTCTCGACGTGGTCGACGCCCTGGCAACTCAGGCTGCGGCGCATCCAACGGCCGTCATGCCGGGCAAGACTCATTCGCAGGCGGCGCAGCCGGTGCTGCTCGCGCATCATCTGCTCGCGCACACTCATCCGCTGTTGCGTGACGTCCAGCGCTTCGCGGACTTCGACAAGCGAGCGGCGGTGTCGCCCTACGGTTCCGGTGCGCTCGCCGGTTCGTCGCTCGGGCTGAGTCCGGAGAAGATCGCGGCCGAACTCGGGTTCGAGTCGTCCGCCGAGAACTCGATCGACGCCACGTCCTCGCGCGATTTCGCTGCGGAGGCGGCGTTCGTACTGGCGATGACGGCCGTGGATCTGTCTCGGTTCGCCGAGGAGGTCGTCTCGTGGAGCACCCCTGAATATGGATACGTAACCCTGGCCGACGCCTGGTCGACCGGCAGTTCCATCATGCCGCAGAAGAAGAATCCGGACGTCGCGGAGCTGACTCGTGGGAAGACCGGCCGCCTGATCGGCAATCTGACCGGTCTGTTGGCCACGCTCAAAGCTCAACCGTTGGCCTACAACCGGGATCTTCAGGAAGACAAGGAGCCGGTGTTCGATTCGGTGGCGCAGCTGGAGTTGTTGCTCCCGGCGCTCACCGGATTGACCGCGACGCTCGAGTTCCACACCGAGCGCATGGCCGAGCTGGCACCCGCCGGTTTCACACTCGCCACCGATATCGCAGAGTGGATGGTGCGACAGGGGATTGCCTTCCGCGTTGCCCACGAGGCGGCCGGAGCGTGCGTCCGGGCGGCGGAAGCGCGGGGCGTGGGGCTGGTCGATCTGACCGATGACGAGCTGGCCGCCATCGATCCGGCGCTCACTCCGGCTGTTCGCGAGGTGCTCACGGTGGAGGGTTCCATTTCGTCGCGTGATGCTCGCGGCGGTACCGCCGCGGTGCAGGTGGCGCACCAGCTCGGTGGTGTGCGGGCTACAGCGTCGACGCTTCGTGCGTGGGCCGAGGAACCGGTGTGGCAACACTAGGTGAGCAAGGGACATCCACGCCGGTTCCGTCGAATGTGATGTGAGAAGCTTTCGTCACGTGAAGACCGATGCCGGTCCTTCCGTCGGGGCCGAACGCAGGAGTGTAGTTGTGGGACTGAATGCAGACGCCGTACGTGGTCCACTGCGCCGTGCCATCGCCACGGCCCAGAACGGTCTCGAGGTCATTCGTCTCGGTGGTCTCGAAACCGAGGTGGACCCGTCGCCGTTCCGGGTGATGGACCGGGAGCCCATGTATCGGTTGCGCCGGTACTTCCCCGACGACGTGCCTGCGGATAGTCCTCCTGTGGTGCTCATTCCGCCGATGATGGTGTCCGCCGACGTCTACGACGTCACGACCGATCAGGGTGCGGCCGGCATTCTGCACGGTATGGGCCTGGACCCATGGGTGGTCGATTTCGGTTCACCCGATACCGAAGAGGGCGGGTGGAGCCGTACTCTCGCCGATCATGTCGTGGCGATCAGCGAGGTCGTCGACAAGGTGCACGAGCACACCGGCCGAGACGTTCACCTCGGTGGCTACTCGCAGGGCGGAATGTTCTGCTACCAGGCTGCTGCCTACCGGGGTGGACGAAACCTGGCCAGCCTCATCACGTTCGGGGCTCCCGTCGACACGTTGGCCGGGTTGCCGCTGGGAATCCCGGCCGGCGTGGCCACCCGGGGCGCAGAGTTTCTCGCCGATCATGTCTTCACCCGGCTGGCCGTCTCGGGCTGGATGGCGCGGACGGGATTTCAACTCCTCGATCCGGCGAAAACCGTTCGATCCCGCCTGGATTTCCTGCGGCAGTTGCACGACCGTGAGGCATTGTTGCCGCGCGAGCCGCAGCGACGCTTTCTGGCGATGGACGGGTGGGTGGCATGGTCCGGTCCGGCCGTGGCGGAGCTGCTGAAGCAGTTCGTCGTGCACAACCGCATGATGACCGGCGGGTTCGTCATCAAGGACAGATTGTTGACTCTGGCCGAACTGACGGTGCCGGTGCTGGCCTTCGTCGGTGAGGTCGACGACATCGGTCAACCCTTGGCCGTACGCGGCATCCAGCGAGCGGCTCCGCGCGCACAGGTCTTCGAAACTACCTTGCGCGCAGGCCATTTCGGCCTCGTTGTCGGCAGTACGGCAGCTGCACAGACGTGGCCGACGACGGGCAACTGGATTCGGTGGCGTGAGGATCTCGGACAGAAGCCAGAGGCTGTCCGCGTGATGGAGCGCGAGGACCACAGCGATTCCGACAGCGGTGTATCGATCACCAATCGACTGATCCACACGGCAGCCTCCATTGCCGAGGTGGGCGTCGGTGTCGGCCGCGGGCTGGCATCGGCGGCGACCGGCGCCGTGCGCGGTACCCGCGAAATCTCTTCCGAGGCCGTGCGCACGTTGCCGCGGCTCGCGCGGCTCGGACAGATGCAGCCGCACAGTCGAGTATCGCTGGGACGCTTGATCGCCGAGCAGGGACGTAAATCGCCGAACGGCGAGTGCTTCCTGTTCGACGACCGCGTGCACACCTACGACGCGGTCAACGTCCGCATCGACAACGTCGTTCGCGGTCTGATCAGTGTCGGGGTGCGCCCTGCGTCGCGCATCGGAGTGCTGATGGAGACGCGCCCCAGTGCGTTGGCCGCCATGGCAGCTCTGTCGCGGATCGGGGCAGTGCCGGTTCTGCTGCAGCCGGGCAGCGACCTGACTGCAGCACTGCGGACGGTCGATGTCGATACCGTGATCGCAGATCCCGAGAACGTAGCGGCGGCAGTCCCGGTGACACCGAATGTGCTGGTACTGGGTGGCGGTGAGACGCGTCGACTCGAGATACCGAACGGATACGAGGTGACCGATCTCGAGGCCATCGATCCCGATGCTGTGCGCTTGCCTCAGTGGTACGAGCCCGATCCGGGCCGCGCTCGTGAATTGGCCATGGTCCTGTTCACGACGACCGATCGTGGTCTGGAGCCCCGGTACATCACCAATCACCGCTGGGCACTCTCGGCCTTCGGCACCGCGACCACGGCCGCGCTCGGCCCTGGCGATACCGTGTATTGCCTTGCTCCGCTGCATCATTCGGCGGGAATTCTGGTCACGATCGGTGGCGCGCTCGCAGGTGGGTCGCGGATTGCGCTCTCTCGTGGTCTCGACCCCGAGCGGTTCAGTGAAGAGGTCTACCGCTACGGCGTGACCGTGGTCAGTTACACGTGGACCATGATGCGGCAGATCCTCGACGACGGTCGTTTCCCGGTGGATTCCGGCCATCCGGTCCGCCTGTTCATCGGCTCCGGCATGCCGGTCGGACTGTGGCGCCGCACGCTGGCACGATTCAGCCCTGCTCGGGTGCTCGAGTTCTACGCATCGACCGAGAACGACGTCATTCTGGCCAACGTGGCTGGATCGAAGATCGGCTCGAAAGGCCGCCCCCTGCCCGGCAGTGCCCGGGTTGCCCTTGCGGCCTACGACCCGATCACCGGCCGACTCGAAGAGGACGACGACGGTTTCGTTCGGCAGTGCCGCGACGACGAGATCGGGCTGCTCTTGGGTCGACCGAGCGGCGAGGGCGAAGCGACCAGCCATGTGATGCGCGGTGTCTTCGAGCCCACGGACGCATGGATTCCCACCGAGAATCTCTTCCGACGCGATTCCGACGGAGACTACTGGCTGATCGACCGCAAGGACACCGTCGTGCGTTCGGCGTGCGGCCCGGTCTACACCCAGCCCATCGTCGATGCCGTCGGCGATCTCGACCAGGTGGATTCGGCTGTGGTCTACGGCGTACACGTCAGCGTCGATCGTCCACGGTCGGTTCGTGTCGACGCGGCTGCCACCGAGGTTGCTGTCTGTGCCATCTCTCTGCAACCCGAAGCGGTGATCACCGCTCGCGCGTTGACGGATACGCTCGGCGCGCTGCTTCCGGCCGAGCGTCCGGCCATCGTGCACGTAGTGTCCGAAATCCCGGTGGGTCGCGCGTATCGGCCCAATGCGACGGCGCTGAAGGAAGCGGGCATCCCGACGCCCAGTGCCCGGTCGTGGTTCTACGACTCGGAGTCCAACAGTTACCGCCGTTTGACCAAAGCCGTTGTTGCCGAGCGTTTTGTGGGTGGGGGCGAGTCCACCGAAAAGTCCTCCTAGGAGGAACGACTCGAAAATGAGGAGTGGAGCCTGCCGGGGACGGCTCGTTCGGTAGCGTGGTCGAGTACATCACTCCGACTCGGTCGGAGCAGAACGAAGGACACTTGTGGCAATCGATTCGACACTGCTTTCCATTCTCGCGTGCCCGGTGGACAAGGGTTCGCTGTTGCTGGTCGAGGGCGAACTGCTCTACAACCCGCGACTGCGTCGCGCATATCCGATAGAGAACGGCATCCCGGTCCTGCTCGCCGACGATGCGCGTGATGTCGACGACGCCGAGCACGAGTCGATTCTGGCCCGCGCTACGTCCTAGACCGCCTTGTTGCTCACGGGGTTCGTCGACGTAGTGTCGCGGCCGCCCCGGTCAGAGCGGCAACGGTGAACGCCACGACCACAGCGATATCGGTCCACGTGCGGCCGGTGACGCCTGGGTGATGGGATATCTCTTGCAGGGCGTCCACCAAGTAGCTCAGTGGCAGAACGTTGCTGATGGCGCTCAACCAGCTCGGCATCTGACCGCGAGGTACCAGGAGTCCACAGAGGAACAGCTGGGGGATCACGACGACCGGCATGAACTGGACGGCTTGAAATTCGGTACGAGCGAACGCGCTGCACAGCAAGCCGATCGCGACGCCGAGCATTGCTGCAAGCACTGCGATCACCAGAACCCAGGCAACGGAGCCCTCGATGTCGAGCCCGAGAAATCCGAACGTGACAGCGCACGCGAGCAGGGCTTGTCCCACCGCGGCGAGCGAGAACGCGGAGCCGTAACTCGCCAGCAGGTCCAGCTTGGACATCGGCGTCGTCAGCAGGCGTTCGAGCGTTCCCGAGGTTCGTTCACGCTGCATCGAGATCGACGTGATCAGAAACATCATGACGAACGGCAGGATGCCGAGCATCGTGATCGCGATCCTGTCGAACAGCGACTGCTGGTTCGGCGGTGAGGGTACGTCTCGGTACAGGAAGTACAGCAACACCATCAGCAGAGACGGCACGAGCAGAACCATGGCAACCGATCTGTGATCGGCTCTGAGCTGGCGAAGAATTCGGCCCGTGCCCGCTGCGTAGATTCTCGCGTTCACGATTGCTGCCCCGCCGATCTGATGATCGAGAGGAATGCACGATCGAGATTCGTTTCGTTCGTCTGCTCGAGCAACGCGTCCGGGCTCGATTGAGCCAGCACGGAGCCGTCGCGCATCAGCACGAGCCGGCTGCAGTGCTCCGCCTCCTCCATCACGTGGCTCGAGACCAACACCGTCGTACCTGAGTTCGCGAGATCGGCGAAACGCGACCACAGCTCCGAACGAAGCACCGGATCCAATCCGACGGTCGGCTCGTCGAGTACCAGCAGTTCTGGTTCTGCGACCAGCGCACTGGCCAACGAGACCCGCCCCAACTGTCCACCGGAGAGTTCGCCTGCACGCGACGCCGCGTGATCGGCGAGTCCCACTGCCTCGATCGCGGAAGCCACCTCGGCGCGGCCGCGGCCGTACAGCGACCCGAAGTACTGCACGTTCTCACGAACGGTGAGGTCGCGGTAGACACTCGGTGCCTGGGTCACGTACCCGACTGTGCGACGCAACGATGCGGAGCCGGCCGGTGATCCGAGAACCGTCACGGTTCCGCTTGCCACGATCTGAGTGCCGACGATTGCGCGAATCAACGTCGTCTTCCCGCAGCCCGAGGGACCGAGCAGTCCGGTGATGGCACCGCGAGGGATTGTCAGGGACAGATTGCGCAGCACTGTTCGCTTGCCTCGGCGAACCGTCAGCCCTGTCACCTCGACAGCATGCTCCCCGGTGAACGCCATGTCGGCCTCCAGACTTCATCGGATGGTGAAGTCATAGCCCTGTCGGCGCGTCGTGGTCAAGGGCGCAGCATCATGGGATGGGTGAACGTCGCTGACTTGGAAAGTGGAGAGCCGGACGACGCAGCCCGACGCATTCTCGGGGGAACCGTCCATGCAGGTGAAGTGTCTTTGCGCATCGTGGAAGTCGAGGCATACGGCGGTCCACTCGACGGTCCGTGGCCCGACCCGGCGGCGCATTCCTTCCGTGGTTCGACACCTCGCAACGAGGTGATGTTCGGGCCGGCGGGGCGGCTGTACGTCTACCTGAGCTACGGAATGCACTTGTGCATGAACGTCAGCTGCGGTCCGGACGGGACGGCCGCCGCCGTGTTACTCCGGGCAGGTGAAGTGGTGGCCGGTCATGACATCGTCGAGGGCAGGCGCGCCGGCCGCAGTCCACGGTCTGCACGGGTGGAGGCCGGGTGGGCCCGCGGGCCGGGCAATCTCGGTCGAGCCTTGGGCGTCTCGCTGGCGGACAACGGAACGGAACTGTTCGACGCCTCGTCCGCCGTCACCCTCCAGCTACTCCCGCACCCGCTGCCGGAGCAGGCTGTCGCGTCCGGCCCACGCGTCGGGGTGAGTCTGGCAGCTGACCGACCGTGGCGCTTCTGGATTCGTGGATCTTCGGCGGTATCGAGCTACAAACGCAGTCCCCGCGCCGCGGTGCCCGGTGGCCTGGAGGCCTGACCGACGGGTCGATGCGTGCATGCGGGAAGATCGACGTCGTGAGTGAGAACATCATCGACGAAATGACCTGGCGCGGACTGATCGCGCAGTCCACCGATGTGGACGCGCTGAGGGAGGCGACGTCCGAGGGTCCGATCACGCTGTATTCCGGTTTCGATCCGACCGGTCCGTCGCTGCACGCAGGGCACTTGGTGCCGTTGCTCGCTCTCAAGCGGTTTCAGCGGGCCGGACATCGGCCGATCATTCTCGCCGGCGGAGCGACGGGACTGATCGGTGACCCTCGCGACGTGGGGGAGCGGACCATGAATTCTCCCGAGGTCGTCACCGAGTGGGCAACGCGAATTCGAGGTCAGCTCGAGCGTTTCGTCGACTTGGACGACAGCCCCACGGGTGCGGTGGTGGTGAACAATCTGTCGTGGACGGGCGAGCTGTCCGCCATCGATTTTCTACGCGATATCGGCAAGCATTTCTCGATCAACGTGATGCTCGCCCGCGAGACGGTCAAGAACAGGCTCGAGAGCGACGGAATGTCGTACACCGAGTTCAGCTACATGCTGTTGCAGGCCAACGACTACGTACAGCTACGCCGGGAGTACGGCTGCAGTCTTCAGATCGGTGGCTCCGATCAGTGGGGCAACATCATTGCCGGTGTCGAACTGAACAGACGCCAGGATGCCGAAGCGGTCCACGCAATGACCGTTCCCCTGGTCACGTCTGCCGATGGAAAGAAGTTCGGCAAATCCACCGGTGGCGGCAGCCTGTGGCTCGACCCGGAGATGACGAGCCCGTACGCCTGGTACCAGTACTTCGTCAATACCGGTGACGCGGACGTCGTGAAGTACCTGCGTTGGTTCACCTTCCTGTCGAAGGAGGAGTTGGCCGAACTCGAAGTCGCCACTTCGGAGCGTCCGCACGCGCGCGAAGCACAAAAACGTCTCGCCGCAGAAATGACCACCCTCGTACACGGGGAAGAGTCGACTCGATCGGTCGAACTCGCCAGTCAGGCACTTTTCGGACGTGCAGAACTGGCAGAACTCGACGAGAAGACTCTCGCCGCCGCGTTGCAGGAAGCATCTGTGGCCGACATCGAGGTCGGTGCTCCGAACACCATCGTGGATCTGCTTGTCGCCACGGGACTGAGCGAAAGCAGAGGCGCGGCCCGGCGTGCGGTCAAGGAGGGCGGCGCCTCGGTCAACAACGTCAAGATTTCCGACGAGGACTGGACGCCCGGTGCGGACGATCTACTGCACGGACGGTGGCTGGTGGTTCGACGCGGAAAGCGGAACTTCGCAGGCGCGCGGGTCTCGAGCTAGCTTCGCGCGTTGTCAGTGGCCGGAGTCACATCCATGTAATTTGGTTACGACGCCCGTCAGGTGGGTAGTTGAACAGTTGCGACCAGGCTGTTCACACGATTCGCGTGTGAACGACCTGGGGATTTGACGCGTTGTTATCCGGGGCGTAACTTTGTCCAGGTCAGAGCGACACGGACGCCAGCCCAGACCGCAAGGCCTGAGCGAAGCGGAGTTCGCTTTCGACGACATGGAGAGTGGAGCCGCAAGGTTCGACTTCCCTGGATGAGAAGCCAGTTTGACTGTGCTCGATCATCTGATCTAAGCTGGAACGGTTGCCCCGGACATCTACGAGCATCTGCTCATCGTTGAATGGTGTGTGCGTGTTCTTTGAGAACTCAACAGTGTGTCGATGAATGTCAGTGCCGAATTTTTGTTTGGTGAAAGCATTCGATGTATCAATCATCCGCTTGTGGTGGTTGTTGTCGGGTGTTGTTGAAAAAATGCTAGTTGAGTTTATTTGCTAGTGATTTGACTTGATGTCTTTGACTGATTCGCAGCCTCTTCGGGGGTTGTTGTTTCGCAGGTCTTTTACGGAGAGTTTGATCCTGGCTCAGGACGAACGCTGGCGGCGTGCTTAACACATGCAAGTCGAGCGGTAAGGCCTTTCGGG
>NZ_JBNQFW010000005.1:0-469402 GCF_050321865.1 Rhodococcus sp. IEGM1428
CCCCCCCACCCCCCCCCCCCCCCCCCCCCCCCCCCCCCCCCCCCCCCCCCCCCCCCCCCCCCCCCCCCCCCCCCCCCCCCCCCCCCCCCCCCCCCCCCCACTGCCGCAGGCACTCTCGGTCAGTTGAGGTCGGAGGCCCAGTCGTAGGTCTCGAGGAACGGGTCGGGTGCAATTGCTTCGGGCGACTCCCACACCGTGTAGATCAGTCCGTCGGGGCGGATCTCACCGATGCGGGCGGTCTTGGAGATGTGGTGGTTGTCGCCGTCGATGACGACGTCACCCTCGGGAGCGGCGAAGCTGACGCCGTTGGCCGCGGCCTGAATGTCGGCCACCGCAAAGGAATCGGCCTTCTCCACGGTGTTCTTCCACAGGTAGACCGACGTGTAGGCGGCTTCCATGGGATCCGAGGTGGGCTTGTCGGCACCGTACTTCGCCTTGTAGTCGGCGACGAATTTGGTGTTCTCCGGGGAGTCGACGGTCTGGTAGTAGTTCCAGGCGGTCAGCTGGCCCTCGATGTTCGCGGCTCCGATGCCCGCCACTTCCTCCTCGGCGATGGACACCGAGATGACCGGCATGTCAGCAGCTTTGAGGCCGGCGTTGGTGTACTCGCGGAAGAACGCGACGTTGGAGTCGCCGTTGAGGGTGTTGAACACCGCGTCGGCGTCGGCGGAGCGAACCTTGTTGACGATGGTGGAGAAGTCGGTCGAGCCGAGCGGGGTGTAGTCCTCGCCCTTGATCTCGATTCCGTTGGCCGCGGCGTAGGCCTTGATCTCGCGGTTGGCCGTCTGCGGGAAGACGTAGTCGCTACCGACCAGGTAGAGCGACTTGACGCCCTTCTCTTTCAGGTAGTCCAGGGCCGGAATGATCTGCTGGTTGGTGGTGGCACCGGTGTAGAAGATGTTCTTGGACGCCTCGAGGCCCTCGTACTGCACGGGGTAGTAGAGGAGAGCGTCGTTGTCCTCGAACACGGGCAGCATCGCCTTGCGCGACGACGAGGTCCAACCGCCGAAAACTGCTGCGACACAATCGCTGCTGATCAGCTTCTCGGCCTTCTCGGCGAACACGGTGGGCTCGGACGCGCCGTCCTCGGCGACGACCTCGATCTGCTTGCCGTTGACGCCGCCCGCTGCGTTGATCTGCTCGACGGCCAGCGCGATCGAATCACGCACCGTCACTTCGCTGATCGCCATGGTGCCGGACAGGGAGTTGAGCGAGCCCACCTTGATGGTGTCACCCGAGGTGTCCACACACGAGGTGGCGGTACTGCCGCCGCCGTCCGCGGAGGTGGTGTCGCTCGCCTTGCTGCCGCAGGCGGTGGCGACCAGGCTCAATGCAGCCAGAGCTGCGGGAACGACCATGACGCGCTTGACGGACATGCGCTTCGAGACAGCAGGCATCTACGGCCCTTTCGGAGTTTGTATACAGAGGTGTATTCGCGATTGCGAACAGTAAAGGGAAGTTATTGCGCCGGTATGTTGCGCGGTGACGAGTCTGTTTCCCGCGTTACGTCGACGTAAAAGCAGGCGAGTGACAATCATCCTTGACATTTTTTGACAAGCAGAGTTGACTTTTGGGTAATCCGTAGCCCAAAGAAAGGGTCGATCATGAGTGCATTCGTCACAGCAGCCCGATTCGTCGGAGACCTCGACGACGAGTTCTATGCCGACGAGCTGCAACGCGACATCTGGAACGAGGCCTCGGCCGTCGGATTTCAGTCTCTGCTGTGGATCGGACTGATCAGTGGCGCGGTCCTGCCCTACGCGGCGGGTGTCACCGGAGCGTGGATGGCGCTCGGCCTGTTCTTCGTGCTGATCTCCGTGTCCTTCGCGGTGTTGGGATACGCCAGGCAGCGAGGGATCGACATGTACGCCTCGCAGAAACTTCGACGCTCGCGGATAGCGTTCGCCGGACTGCTCTTCTTTCTCGCCGGTGCAGGAGCGGCGCTTCGCCTCCTGGCTCACTACGGAGGCGGCAATCTTCAGTCCTTGTGGATCGGGGCCGCGATCGGTGCGCCGGTGGGGCTCGCGGCTGGAGTGGTGGGTATCAAGAATCGGCGGCGTCGGGTGCAGGAGGCCGAGTGCGCCGCCGAGAGGGCCGAACTGCTCGGGTTCGACCCGAACAAGTGACGTCGATACTGTGAATCGTCCCTAGACCTGGGGTTACAGGGCGTAAGGATACGTAAAGGTATCGGTTTCGATCAGTCCGTTCGCAGATCTGCCGTCCGGGAGGTATGTTCTGTCCGATGACATCACGATCGTTCGGTGTCAGCGGCTGTTGCAGGGCTGGTCGGACGCGGGTTCGTAACGTGGCCGAGCGTGCGCCCGATGATAAGAGAGGCTCGGTTCGAGGCCGATGACGATGTGCACTACCAATCCGCCCTTCGTCGTGCCACGAAGTACCAACGAGACCACGTCGGACGTTCACCTCACGGTGGAGCACGCTAACAGGGAAGTCGAGGCCGTGCGCAGAGACAAGAGCTACCTCAGACTCGTTGGATCGAGCACGCCGCAGCCCACCATCGAGGTTCACGGCGGACCCAAGACCATCACCGTTCACGTCGACAACGTTCTGCCGGGTCAGATGTGCGAGATCCTGCACAACGGCATGCTGTCGCTGAGCCACCGCGTCACCGTCGGTGACAACATCTCGAGCATCGACATCACCACGTTCGCCCTCAAGCCGGGCGAATACAACGTGTCACTCCGTCTCGACGGACGGTTGGACTGCGTGACCGAGGCGCAGACCGTCGTCGTCGGCGAGCAGTTGGAAGTTCGACGCAGCTCGTAGGAGTTCCGAACGCCGACCGTCAGCCGCGATCGCGCGCCGACGGTTGGTGCTGGGTGATGCAGTGGATGCCACCGCCTCTCTCGAACAGTGGCCTCGCGTCCACGCTAACCACCTTTCTTCCCGGATAGGCGTCTCGCAATACCGCCGCTGCCTCACCGTCGGCCGGGTCGTCGTAGCTGCAGGCAATCACGCCGCCGTTGACGACGAGATGATTGATGTAGCTGTAGTCGACGAAGCCATCCGCATCCCGCAACGTCTGCGGAGCCGGCACCTCGACGATGTTCCAATCGTTACCCGAGCCACTGTGCGTGGCGCGCAGAGTGGCGATGATCAGCGCGCTGACCTCGTGATCGGGGTGAGCCCGGTCTCGTTGACTGTGCACCAGAACGGTTCCAGGAGACGGGATGGCCGCGACGATATCGACGTGGCCACGGGTGCCGAACCGCATGGAATCACGCGTCAATCCGCGTGGCAGCCAGATGACGTGCTGCGCACCGATGGTCCGCGCCAGCTCCGCCTCGATGTCGGCTTTCGTCAGGCCCGGATTGCGACCGGGATCGAGTTGCACGGTTTCGGTGACCAGTACCGTGCCCGCGCCGTCGACCGCAATGCCGCCGCCCTCGTTGACGATGGGTGACGTAATCCTCTGTACTGCAGCCTGATCGGCGACGAACTCGCCGATGCGGCTGTCCTTGTCCCACTGCGCCCAGTCCTGTGCGCCCCAGCCGTTGAAGACCCAGTCGACGGCAGCAACCGAACCGTCGCCCGCATGAACGAATGTCGGGCCGATGTCGCGCATCCATGCGTCGTTCAGCGGTGCCTCGACGATGTCGATATCGCGAGAGAGGTACGTCGCCGCCACCTCGCGCTCGGCCGGATCGACGACGACGGTCACCGGCTCGAACTCCGCTACCGCATGCGCGACGGCAGCCCAGGTGGAGCGGGCCTCGTGCTTGGCTTCCGGATCGTCGCCGAGGGAGTAGCCCTCGCACGGGAACGCCATCCATACCTTGTCCTGCGGTGCCGTCTCGGACGGCATCGTGTATTGCGTTGCGGCCGTGATCACTTGACCACCGGCGTCGCAGTATGTCCGTCGCCGTAGGGGGCGTCCGAGCGCACCGGCTCGGTCAGACGTGAGTAGGTGTCCGGTCTGCGGGTGAGTAGAAAAGGAAAGAGCTCCAACCATTCTCGACGCTGATCGAGGTCGAGATCCGCGACGAGCACGGCTGGTTCGTCGCGCGGTGCCTGTACCAGGATGCGGCCGTAGGGATCGGAGATGAACGACGATCCGTAGAACGTGATCTCGCCTTCGTCGCCGCACCGGTTGGGCACCACCATGAACAGGCCGTTGGAAATTCCGTGACCGACGATGACGTGCTGCCACAGCGGTTGGGTGTCGAACGCCGGGAACGACGGCTCGGACCCGATGGCCGTCGGATACGCGAGTATCTCGGCGCCGCCGAGTGCGTAGCTGCGTGCGACCTCGGGAAACCACTCGTCCCAGCAGGTGGGTAGACCCACCCGAGCACCACCGAGTTGCTCCGGCGAGTAGACGGGGTACGGGTCGTCGGCCGGGCCGGGGCGGAAGTAGGTGTCTTCGTAGTAGCCGGCCGAGATGGGGATGTGCAGCTTGCGGGTTCTGGCCAGTAGTTCGCCGGAGGGCGAGACCATGATGGAGGTGTTGAAGCCCAATCCGTCTGCCTCGGACTTCTCGTACAGCGAGGCATGAACCACGATGCCGTTGGCGGCGGCGGCCTCGGCGGCCAGGCCGAATGTGGGCCCGGTCGTCAGATCCTCGGCCGCGCTGCCGGGGTTCGCACCGGCGGGGGTGTCGGCCGGGTAGCGCAGCAGGGTGATCTCGGGCAGGAAGACGACCTGCGCCCCGAGGCCTGCGGCTGTTGAAATGGCATCGAGCAGTTCGCCTTTCGATGCGGCTGCATCGGGATTCCAGCGATGCTGCACCAGACCGACCCGCAGTGGCGGCCGATCGGTCGGGGTGGTCCGGGTCAGCGCCTCGGGAGGTGTGAGGTTCGTGAGGGTCAGCATGCCGATCTCCTGTTAAAACGAATGTGATTCGTTAAGTATCGTTGATGTCTGCCCCGAACGCAACGGATACGGGAGAAATGCTGTGGGAAGACCGTCGGCACCCCTTCTCGACGTCGATCGCATCACGACGGCGGCCCTGACTCTCGTCGAAGAGTCGGGTGGATTCACCATGCCTCAGCTGGCCAAGAAGCTGAAGGTCAGTCCGTCCTCGCTCTACAACCACGTGTCCGGACGTGACGAGATCATCGAGTTGCTGCGGGGTCGAGCGATGTCCGCGGTGGAGATGCCGGAGGCCGGTACGCCGTGGCGTGAGGCGCTCGCCTGGATCGCGCGCGGGTACCGAAACAGCTACGGGCGCTACCCACGGTTGATTCCACTGCTGACGGCTCAGGCCGTGAACAGCAGCGCTGCGTTCGGGATGTACAACACGTTGGCGCGGGTGCTGACAGATGCCGGCTTCCCGCCTGCCGACGTGCTCCGCATCATCACCGTGCTCGACAGTTTCGTGTTGGGTTCGGCCTTGGATCTGGCAGCTCCCGAAGCACCGTGGCTCAGTAGCCGCGACGTGGAACCGGAACTGAAAGCTGCACTGGACGCTGCGGGGGAACTGCACGAGCGGTCCGAGGATGCCTTCGAGTTCGGGCTGCAGGCTCTCCTGATGGGCCTCGAGCCGCGGTAGCGACGCCGCACCATTGTCGATGACAAGAAGGCTTGACATTTTCTGACAAGTCAGCTTGACTTTTGGTATGAACAACGCGCTGAAAACCAATGCGGTGCGTGAACACCGCAAAGCTGCGCGGCTGACCCAGGCGGAGCTCGGTAAAGCCTGCGGTGTTTCCCGGCAGAGCATCGTCTCCGTCGAAGGCGGCGACTACGCACCGAGCGTCTACCTGGCACTGAAGCTGGCCGGGGCACTGAACACCACTGTCGAAACATTGTTCGGAAACGAGGAGTGACATGAGCACATTCACCAAGACCATGCGAATCGTCGGCGATCTGGACGACGAATTCTACGACGACGAACGCCAGCGTGATGTGTGGAACGAAGCCTCCGCCATCGGTTTTCAACTGTTCCTCTGGGCTGGCCTCATCGGCGGTGCAATTCTGCCATGGGCGGCGAACACGACCGGAGCGTGGATTGCGCTCGGGATTCTCGTCGTCTCCACGCTGATCAGCTTCGCCACGATCGGTTATTCGGCGGTCCGCGGGGTGAACATCTACACCGCAGCAAAGGCCGGACGGCTCCGAGGGATCATTGTCGGTGTGATCGCGGCAGCCGGCTACGTCGGAGTCCTCGTCAGGCTGCAGCCGGACGTCTACTCGCAGGTGAGCTCGTGGGCAGGCGCAGCCGTGGGTGCGGTGGTCGGGGGCGGCGTCGTCGCACTGATCATCTGGCAGATGCGTAAGCGCAACGCGCGTTTCGAGGCCGAGGAAATCTGAGCAGCAGTCCTGGGTCGGTCGTCGACGGGTCGCGACTCATCGTCGAGGTCCGTCACGCGCTGCCCTCGTGTCGGCATCGTGGCCCGGTGTGCACGCACAGCTTGACCTTGACGCAACGTCAATGCAGATCATCGGAGCATGAGTCGCATCCGTCTTGCTGTTCCGCTGTACATCGGTGGCGCGTCGTTGTCGCTTTTCGGCAACTCGGCCATCACTATCGTCCTGCCCTGGTTGGTGCTGGCCACGACAGGAAGCCTGGCGTCGGCAGGTCTGATCGCTGCGGCAGCAGGCATCGCAGCGGTGCCGGCAACGTTCGCCGGTGGTCGACTGATCGACCGATTCGGGGCACGCAACGTGGCCGTCGTCTCCGATCTCGGTAGCGCGACTGCGGTATTCGGCCTGATCGTGGTGAGTGCGACGGTGGGGTTGTCGGTGCCATGGTTCGTGGTGCTCGGAGTGGCAGGCGCTGTCTTCGATGTGCCGGGGATGACGGCTCGTCAGGCGATGCTCGCCGACGTCGCGTCGATCTCGGGGACGTCGGTCACGGCGGTGGCCGGGTTCTTTCAGACCGGTTTCTCGCTGGCGTTCCTGGCCGGACCGGCTCTGGCGGGTCTGCTGTTGAGCATGCTGGATCCGATCGACGTCGTGGCCGTCACGGCCGCCTCGTCGGCGGCCGCTGCGGTGCTGACTGCGTTGGTTCCGGTTGTGGGGCAGGCGTTCGCGGCCGGTGCCGCGGGGTCGGGGAGTGCGCTGGACCTGATCCGTCGCACGCCCGCGCTGCGCGCGATGCTGCTGTTCGCGTTTCTCGCGAGTCTGGTCACCCCGCCGATGATCAGCCTGCTGCTGCCCGGTCACTTCAACGAGATCGGCGAACCCGGGCAGCTCGGCCTGGCCATGTCGGCGTACGCCGTCGGTGCCTTGGCGGGGTCGGCCTTGTTCGCTTTTGTGGCCGCCCGATCGCGACGGGCCACGTTCGTGACGGGAATGGCTGCGATGACGATCGGTATCTGGCTGTTCGCACAGCTGCAGGGGTTCTGGATCGTCGCGGCCGGGATGCTCGTGATGGGTCTCGGATCCGGGCTGTTCGGTCCGATCTGGAATGTCTACGTGGCCGAACAGGTCCCCGCAGACGTTCGGGGGCGCGTCCTCGGCTGGCTGAACATGAGCGGGCTCGTGGCCGGTCCGATGGGGTTGGGACTGATGTCGGTGGTGCTCCTCGGCGGCGATCTCGGTCTCGGGGCCGTCGTGATGGGAGTCGGATGGACCGCGGTCGCTGCCTATGCAGTGCTGAGCCCGGGTGCGCGTGAGCTGACCGAACCGGTGCCGCAGTCTGCCGAAGTGGACGGTTGATCGGCAAGAATGGTCGCCATGCTGCGTATCGGTGAGCTGGCTTCCTATGTGGGAGTGACGACCCGAACCGTGCGGTTCTACCACCAGCAGGGGCTGTTGGACGAGCCGCAGCGCGACACGTCGGGTTACCGTCTCTACGACGGGGAGGCCGTGCTGCGGCTGTCACGTGTTGTTGCTCTTGCCTCGGCCGGTGTGCCACTGGCGCGCGTCCACGAGCTGCTCGACGCCTCGCAGGAAACACTCGACCTCGCCTTGATCGAGATCCACGCCGACCTGAGCAACAGGATCGAACGTCTGGAGAAGGATCGCGACAGACTCGGGCTGTTGCGTGCAGGCGACGCGCTGGTCCTTCCCGATGTCATCGTCGGCCTGATCGAGCACCTGCGTGAGGCGGGCATCGACTCCGGAGTGGTCGATCACTATCGCGACGCCTGGGTACTGACGTATGCCGTCTACCGGTCCAGGCTCGATCCCTGGCTGGAAACGGTAGGCGGCGGCATGCTCGGAGACCCGGGCTATCTGGCACTCATGGTGCGCTCTTTTCGAGCAGCCGAGCTCGAACCCGAGGACCCACGGATCCAGGAGCTCGCGGACGACACGGTCGAATGGATGATCGACACCTGGGCCAGTGACGCCCGCGAGTGGTCGTTCCAGCGCGGTCTCGACGACCCTGCGGCCAACGCACTGCTCGCGGAGCAGTGGGCCGACCGGCCTGCCTGGGTACGCGTCACCGAGCTGATCATGCAAGGCCTGCAGGAGCGCGGCGTCGAGCATTCCCCACCCTGACGAAAGCCAGGGGGATCGTCAGTCCTCGACGATCAGTGACGGAGTGTCGCGGCGGAGAATGTCGCCCTTGAAGAACTCCGGCTTGCGCAGTGCCACCACCAACATGATGACGATGCCGAGAACGATGATCCCCACGCCGATGAGGAAGACCATCCCGATGCCGAACAGTGATGAGCCGCTGCCGAACTCGGGATCCCACGCATCGACCGAGGTCTGCACGAACACCACGGCCATCCCGACCCCGCCGAGTAGCGGCGCGAGGAACTTGAAGAACACGTTGCGGGTGCTGGTGAACAATTCCTCGCGGAAGTACCAGACGCAGGCGAACGCCGTGATGCCGTAGTAGAAGCAGATCATCAGTCCGAGTGCGGCGATGGTGTCGGTGAGTACGTTGTCGCTCACCACTCGCATCACGGCGTAGAAGCCGGCCGACGCGCCGCCCGCCACCAGCGTCGCGAAGCCCGGAGTGCTGAATCGCGGTGTGATGGAAGCGAACCGCTTCGGCAGTGCCTGATAGTGGCCCATTGCCAGCAGAGTGCGCGCCGGTGAGATGAACGTGGCTTGCAACGAACTGGCCGAGCTGCTCAGCACGGCGAGCGAGAGCAGAACCGCGAACGGTCCCATCACCGGCCCGGCGAGAGCCGCGAACACGTTGTCGGTGGTGTCGGGATTCTGCAGTCCGTTCCCGGTGTCCCCGGTGCCGGCGAACAGCAGCGTGGCGACCGCGGTGAGCAGGTACAACACGATGATGAAGAACACCGTCACCAGAGCGGCGCGGCCGGGAATCTTTGCGCTACCGGACGTTTCCTCGTTGACCGTCAAACAGACGTCCCAGCCCCAGTACATGAAGATCGACAGCGACAGGCCGGCCGTGAATGCGGAGAAGCTCGGAATGCCGAACGGATCGAACCAATCCAGGCTGAACGAGATGTCGTCGGCCCCGTCGCCTGCCCCGACCTTGGCGAACGCGGCGACGATGAACCACGCCATCACCAGTAACTGGAAGCCGAGCATCGTGTATTGAACGCGCTTTGTCTCCTGCATACCGCGATAACACAGCCACGCCGACAGCGCCATGAACACCAGGCAGGTGAAGATGTTGACGAGCTTGTTGCCGGTGAGGTCGGCCACCGAATCGTTGCTGGTGACCTGCGCGAGAAAGAGATAGAAGAAGTCGACGGCCACCCCGGCGAGGTTGGAGAGCACGATGATGGTGGCCGCGATCAGACCCCACCCGCCCATCCAGCCGACGTAGGGGCCGAAGGCCTTGGATGCCCACGTGAAGGACGTGCCGCTGTCGGGTTCGGCCGCGTTGAGCTCTCGATAGCCCAACGCCACCAGCAACATCGGGATGAAGCCCACGATGAAGATCGCCGGCAGGTGCACCCCGACCTCGGTGACCGTCGGCCCGAGCGATGCCGTCAATGCGTACGCGGGTGCGATGGTCGAAATGCCCAGCACGACACTCGCGAGCAGCCCGAGCTGGCCGGCCGACAGGCCCTTGGACTCGACGTCCACTACCTTGTGCTCATTCATCGCCGGCCTCTCTCGGAACAACGATCATCGGAACGGGGACGACCCGAAGCATCTTGGCGGCAACCGATCCCAGGAAGAGTCGGTGAGGCTGCGCGAGTCGAGACGAGCCCACCATCAACACGTCACCGCCGTGCCAGTCCAGGGAGGAGGCGGCCTTCTCGATGCCGGAACCCTCGGCCACCGTCAACTGCACCTCCGAACCGTCGGGCAGTCCGGCTTGTACGGTGCGCAGCACGTCCTCGGCCCTGGCGAGACCTCCTGGCCCCGGTGCCGATCGCTCATCTGCGGAAACGAGGGAGAGCAGGCGCAGTGGCAACTCGGCGGTGGCAGAGAGGTCGGTGGCCGCCTCGACGAGTTCGGCTGCCCCCGGACGATTTCCGATGGCGCAGGTGATCTCGCGAATGCGCTGCGGGGGAGAGTGCCGATACCCGCGTGGAGCCAGCGCGAGGGGCACGTGCGCGACGTGCAACAAATCGCTGGTGACGGTGCCGATCGAGTGGCGTCCGAGCAGACCGTCACCGGCCGCGCCGACGACGATCATGTAGGCGTCACACTCGTCCACACAGTCGAGCAGGCCCTGTGCGAACGACTCGTCGAACAGCAGGTGAGTACGAGCCTCGACGTCCTCGGGCACCAATTTCAGTGCCTCGTCCAGCCACTCGGTGGCCTGGTCGATCAAGATGTCGTCGTAGGCCGCCTCGACCGGTGCCTTGGACGGCACCGGACGCTCCTGAGGCAGCACCAGACAGATGTCCAGCGAGGCCTGCAGCGAACGCGCGAGCGTAGCGCCCAGGGCAATTCCGTCCGCGCCACTCGGTGTTGCCTGGTACCCCACGATCAGACGCATGGGCGGACCTTCCCTGAGTTCGGGCGAGCTAATGACAGGTGCTACCGGGATCGGTATGGCACGACTTCTGCTCCGACGCCACGACGTCGAGCGAGGGATTGCGATCGAAGAACCCGAACGGCTTGAGCCAGAACGAGACCGTGTCCGCGGGCATCACCGGCCAGTCCTCCGGGCGAGTGACGTGGTGGATCCCGAAGGTGTACCAGACGACGACATCGGTGTTCTCTATGCTGCGATCCTTTTCGGTCCACTCCGGCAGGCCGTGATCGATACCGCTCTGGTTGACGAATTCACCACTGGGCCAACGCTCGTCGGGCGAGTTGGGGGTGACCCACACGGTGTGGCCGATCACCTGGGCGCGCTGGAAGATCGGCGACGCCGGATCGAACATCGAGGGGATCGCTGCGCCCGGTACCAACTTGTAGGCGGGACGGGTGCCGAGACCGTTGGTGACGTTGTCGTTGACGACCTTCCATGCCTTCTGGGTGTTCCAGTCGTAATCCTGCTTGCCCTCGGACTCGGTGGTCAGGGGAGTGTTGACCTGAGTGAGTGCGAGGCCGTACGGATTGTCGGGGCCCATCGGAACCCGTTGCGTCTCACTGGCATACACGGTGTTCTCGGTGCCGTCGATGTCCAGATCGAGCCGGGCGACGAGAAAGTGCTGGTGATACGGCGCGTACGTACGGTTGTCGACCAGCGTGCCCGACGGGTGCGTGCCACCCTCGTCGAAGTGCGTGACGACCATGATGCCCGTTGCGCGCACCTCGCACTCGATGTTGCCGTCCTGGTAGAACCGCCAATAGACGAGGTACTCGTAGTTGGCGACCGTTGCGTGGAAGCTGACCGTGAGCCGGCGCATACGCCGTACCTCGGCTCCGGCGTCGTGATCGACGTGCTTCCACAGCACGGCGTTGTCTTCCTCGTGGATGCAGATCGCGTTGGTGATCGTGTACGGCTCACCCTTGCTGTTGTGCAGCACCGCGTCGAGGTAGCGGATCTCGCCGAGGCAGTCGCAACCGAGCTCGAGCGAGGTGGTCATGAAACCCAGGCCCCACTCGCCGATGTCGAACGCGGTGCGCCGATAGTGATCCTCGGTGTGATCGCGATAGGGAACGACCATCTCCGCGAACGACATTCGATTCGCAACGGAGCGCACATTTCCGTTGTCGTTGTAGCTGACGGCATGCAGTGTCATGCCCTCGCGGTAGTTGAACCCCACGCGCAGCGACCAGTTCTGCCACGTCAACTTGTTGCCGTCGAGCTCGAACGAAGGCCCGTCGGATTGAGTGATCTCGAGGGGCTTCAGCGGCGGACGCGTGCTGGCGTTCCTGATCCGCTCCGGGATGTGGCGAGGGACGTACTCGCCCATGATCTCCGGCCGCTCGACGCGATACGTGTCCTCGATCTCGAGCAATTCCATCGTGTTCACGTCGATGACGCAGTGGAACCCACCGACCGGTCCGGCGTAGGGATTGGCACCCGCCGCGGCCTTCACCCAGGTATCCGACCAGCCGAGGCGTCGACCCTTGTACTTCTCGGGCGTCACCGCCTCGCCGTAGGTCCAGGTGTCCATGAACACCAGATCCAGATCGGTGATGCCTCTATCGGCAAGGGCGGCAATCACATCGGGGTGGGCGCGTAGGGCCTCGTCGGCCTCCTCCCACTCGTCGACGGTGAAGTTGGGCTGAACATCGGGGATGTGCGTCCACGATTCGGTGGTGCGATCGTCCAGCGACACCACGGCCTTGAAGGTCGTGTTCTCGTTGCGGTTCAGCACCACTGACACCGCCCGACGTGCAGGCACGGTCCCGTCCGCGTCGAACGCAGCGATCTCGGGCTTGGCCGGTTCGATCATTTCGATGGAGGCGTAACGCCAACCGTCGCCGACGCCGTGATCGCGGCCGAGAATCTCGGCTACGGTGGCGAATTCGTCGCTGGACAGGGGATCGAGGGGATGAGAGGTCATGCGATGGTCTCCGTCGAGCTCATGACGTGCTTGATGCGGGTGTAGTCCTCGACACCGTAGGCAGAGAGATCCTTGCCGTAGCCGGAGTACTTGAATCCGCCGTGCGGCATTTCCGCGACCAACGGGATGTGGCAGTTGACCCAGACGGCACCGAAGTCCAGAGCTGCCGAGATGCGCAGTGTGCGTGCGTGATCGGATGTCCAGACGCTCGATGCGAGGCCGAAGTCGACGTCGTTGGCGAGCGCGATCGCCTCGGCCTCGTCGGTGAACTTCTGCACCGTGAGCACCGGGCCGAACGTCTCCTCCTGCACGATGGGATCGGACTGCTGCACGCCCGTGATGATGGTGGGCTCGAAGAAGAAACCCTTGTCGCCGATGCGCTTGCCGCCGGTGACGATGGTGGCATGTGCGCCGATGCCGTCGACCTTGGCGCTGACCTGACCGAAGTGGTTGACGTTGTTCAGTGGCCCGAGGAAGGTATCGAGGTCGTCGGGGAGGCCGACTTTCAGTGTCTTCGCCTTGGCCACAAGGGCATCGACGAGGGTGTCGTGTACCGATTCGTGCACCAGGACGCGGGTGACGGCCGTGCAGTCCTGACCGGCGTTGAAGAACGCGGCCTCGGCGATGCCGTCGGCTGCCTTGGCGATGTCGACGTCGTCGAAGACGATCGCCGGTGCCTTCCCGCCGAGTTCGAGGTGCGCGCGCTTGAGCTGCTTGGCTGCGGCCACTGCCACCGCGATGCCGGCGCGCACGGATCCGGTGATCGACACCAGTCCGGGAGTCTTGTGCTCGACGATTGTCGCACCGGTGCCGCCGTTGCCGAGGACGACGTTGAGCACGCCGTCAGGAACGATGCCCTTCGAGAGCTTGGCCAGCACCAACGTGCTCTCGGGGGTGGTGTCACTGGGCTTGAGCACGATCGTGTTGCCGGCGGCCAGAGCGGGCCCGATCTTCCAGATCGCCATCATGAACGGGTAGTTCCACGGGGTCACCTGGCCGACGACGCCGATCGGTTCGCGGCGCACGTACGAGGTGAAGCCATCCATGTATTCGCCCGCGGACTTGCCTTCGAGCATCCGGGCGGCGCCGGCGAAGAATCGGAGCTGATCCGCGCCGACCGTCACCTCTTCGGCGGCGATGGTGGCCTTGGGCTGGCCGGTGTTGCGGCTCTGCGCTTCGACGATCTCGTCGCTGTGCGCCTCGATGGCGTCGGCAAGCTTCAGCAACACCTTCTGTCGCTCACTCGGCGTCGTTTTGCCCCAGGTCTCGAATGCGCTGGCGGCAGCCGACATTGCGGCCTCGACGTCGGCCGCGTCGGAGATGGGGGAATGGGCGACGACCGTCTCGTCCACCGGGCTGATCACCTCGAGCATCTCGGTGCCCGAGGGCGTGACGAACGCCCCGTCGATGTAGTTCTGCAGGACAGGCACCGTCATCTCACAACCCCTAGCGTCGTCACTCCACCAATATTTCGGTTCTGCAAAGCCTGCACCTACGGACGAGACTTCGCCACCCGACAACATGTCCAACATCCGCCGAAGGATCAGGACGAAATGTCACGGTTGTCGGCAAGCGCTCTGACGCCGGCGATGTACGTCTCGAGACCGAGCTTCTCGAACGCCGGACGGGAGGTGGGATCGCCGAGATGGTGGGCCGAGGCCAGGATGTGTGGGAACTCTTCGGGATCGAGTGATTTCATCGTCGACGCCACCTCCCGCTCGACGTGTGCCCGACGCTCTGGCTCGACCTCGACACCGGTGAACAAGGGCTCGGTGATGAGCGAGATGGCGACCCGGACGCCATGGCGGGCGAGTTGGGTGGCGTCGGGAAGGGGGAAGCCGGCCTCGCCAAGAGCTTTCAGTGCCAACTCCATGGCCTCCCTACTGTTGGGGGAAAACAACATTCGAGGAACAACGATGTCGGCTGCGCCCGGGTGGGCTCGCAAGGCGCGCATGAAGTCCTCGAGCACGGTGCGTAGCTGCTGCCACCACGGGGCGGCGGGATCAACGGTGAGCTCGAGGTCCTGGCAGACGCGGTCGCCCATGGCATCGAGTAGCTCGTCCTTGTTCTTGACATGCCAGTAGATCGCCATGGGGGAGACGCCGAGTTCGGTCGCGATCTTGCGGATGGTGAGCGAGTCCAATCCGTGGCGATATGCGACGTCGAGAGCGGCGTCGACGACGGCAGTCCTGCTCAGGCGCGGCATCGATCGAACTATACAGGTGTACGAGTCGGTGCTAGCGTGACTTGTACTTAGTACGAGAAAGGGGCCCGACGGTGGACGACGTCATTCTTGTCGGCGGCGGAATCATGAGCGCAACGCTCGGGACGCTGCTGCAGAAACTGGAACCGACCTGGTCGATTCGGGTGCTCGAGCGCCTTCCTCGAGTGGCTGCGGAAGCATCCGACGGGTGGAACAACGCCGGAACCGGGCATGCCGGTCTGTGCGAAACCAACTACACGACAGTGCGATCCGACGGTTCTGTCGACATCGACCGTGCCGTGCGGATCGCCGAGCAGTTCGCAACGACTCGGCGTTTCTGGGCGACGTTGCCCCAGGCAGACTTCGTGCGCCCCGTGCCGCACATGACTCTGGTCCAGGGTTCCGACAACGTCGAGTTTCTCCGCGCTCGGCATCACGCGCTGAGCAGTCACCCGATGTTCGAGGCGATGGAGTACACCGAAGACGCTGCGGTGCTGCAGCAGTGGTCACCGCTGGTTGCCGAGGGCCGCACCGGCAGCTGGGCTGCGACCCGAGACGTGACGGGTACCGACGTCGACTTCGGCGCAGCGACGCGGCAGCTGTTCGACGCCATGACTTCGGCAGGGGCCAGCGTGGAGACCGGACGGGAAGTACGTGGGTTTTCGCAGGATCGGGATGGATCCTGGCGACTCGACGTCCGAGGTGGTCGACCGGTGGAGCGCGCCCGATTCGTGTTCCTCGGTGCCGGGGGTTGGGCCCTGAAATTACTGCGCAGAGCCGGAATTCCCGATGCGCGTGGCTTCGGGCTGTTGCCGATCAGCGGACAATTTCTGCGCTGCGACCGGAGCGAGGTGGTCGATCGCCACGACGCCAAGGTGTACGGGACGCCGCCCATCGGCGCGCCACCGATGTCGGTTCCACACCTGGACACTCGCATCGTCGACGAGCAGCGCTCCATCCTTTTCGGCCCGTACGCAGGCGCGAACCCGAAATTCCTGAAACACGGATCGGTGCTGGACCTTCCGCGTTCGATCAGCCGAGACAATGTTGGATCGCTGTTGTCGATGGCCTGGGCCAACACGCCGCTGATCAGGCTGCTGCTCTCCGAGTTGACCGCCACCCGAGGGAAGAAGATTGCCGCGTTACGCGAGTTCGTGCCGAGTGCCGATTCGGCAGACTGGTCGATCGTCAGTGCCGGTCAGCGTGCCCAGATCGTAAAGAACGGCGAACTGCGGTTCGGCACCGAAGTGGTCGCCTCGCAGGACGGCACGATCGCTTCTGTACTCGGTGCGTCACCGGGCGCATCGACGGCCGTACCCATCATGATCGAGGTGCTGAACAGATGCTTCCCCGAACGACAGTGGGACTCTCACGTGCGGGAGCTGCTCACCGGCTAGCCTGAGGCGGTGACGGACACAGAGGTGGGATACCGGCAGATCGCCGACGGGACCTGGGCTTTCATGCGGCCGCCCGGCAGTTGGGGACAGACCAACACCGGACTGATCGTGGGGCCCGGTGGCGCGTCGATGTTGATCGACACCGTCTGGGACACGAATTGGGCAGCGCGCGTTGCCGCCGATACCGCCGAACTGATCGTCGATGCGCCGATCACCGAAGTGCTCAACACCCATTCCGACGGCGATCACTGGTGGGGAAACGATTCGGTTCCCACCTCTGCGCGCATCACCACCAGCGCCGCGTCATTGCACGCGATGAAGGAAGAGACACCACCCAAAGGGGTGGACGCGTTCGCCTCCTTCGGCGGCAAGATCGGGTGGATACCCGGACCGGTCGGAGCAATGGGCTCGTACATGAACCGAGTCCGGGGTGATGCCACCTTCCCCAGCGCACTGCCGCGGCTGCCCGACCACACCTTCGAAACCACCGAAACCATCGACGTCGCAGGGCGATCCGTCCACCTGCGCTACCTGGGACCGGCACACACCGAGGGCGACCTCATTGCTCACCTACCCGATGTGGGAGTCGTGTTCGCCGGCGATCTGCTGTTCATCGACGCCACCCCGGTGCTCTGGCACGGACCGCTGCAGAACTGGATCGATGCCCTCGACTACCTCCTCGAACTCGATGCAGCCGTCTACGTTCCCGGCCACGGCCCTCTGTGCGGCAGCGACGAGATACGCGCCGTGCGGAACTACTGGAGTTGGGTGGGGGAGGCCGGACGCCGCTGCTTCGACGCCGGGCTCGGATCGACCGAGGCCGCTCTGAACCTGCTGAAATCAGGCGAATTCGGGCAGTACGCCCACTGGGACTCACCGGAACGACTCATCCTGAGCATGAGCACCCTCTACCGCCTGTGGCGAGGCGAACCGCCCGCGCCACCCACGCTGACGCGTCGAGCACGGGCGTTCGCGGATGCGGGGCGGTTCTTGCGGGAGCGGTAGCTTTCGAATCATGCCGAGTGCAACTGTGGCGCGTCGGCCAGGGCAGGGGCACTCTGGAGCCCGTGACCTCCTCTTCGGCCTCGTGGGTTCAGCAGCGCTACCGCGATCCTGCTCTGACTGCGTTGGCGCACACGAACGAGACCATCGACGTTCTGCTGTCGCATCACTCGGTGCGGACGTTCACCAGGGATCCGATCGACACGGCGACGATCGAGACGATCGTCGCCGCAGCCCAATCCGCGCCGACGTCGTCGAACCTGCAGGCCTGGAGCGTCATCGCAGTACAGAACCCGGCGCGCAAGAAGCGCCTTGCGGCGCTGGCTGCGAATCAGGCGTTCATCGCCGATGCCGCGGTGTTCCTGGTGTTCGTGGCCGATCTCGGGCGGGCCCGACGCCTCGCCGCCGGGCACGACGCCGAGCTCGGTGGTGCCGACTACTTCGACAGTACGATTCTCGGTGCCATCGATGCTGCGCTCGCCGCGCAGAACGCCGTCGTCGCCGCGGAGTCGCTCGGATGGGGCACCGTGTACGTCGGGGCGGTGCGCAATGCACCCGACGAGATTGCTGCTGAGTTGGGGCTGGCCGAACAGTCGATCCCCGTGGTGGGCTTGGCCATCGGCCGGGCGGGCGACGAGACCGCCGGGGTGAAGCCGCGGTTGCCCATCTCCTCGGTGCTCCACCACGAACTGTACGACCCTCAGGCAGCGGACGCGGCCGTGACCGTCTACGAGCAACGACTTGCGGAATACTATGCAACGCAGGGCCGTACGGCATCCTGGACCACGTCGGTGTTGTCCCGCTTGCGGAGCGGCGAGGCGATCGGACCGCGTGTCACTCTGAGAAAGTCGTTCGAATCCCTCGGTTGGAAGTCTCGGTAACACTATGCGCTTTCAGGTCCTCGACATCGTGTTCAACCCTCCGCATCCGGTCACCGGTGCAGTGGTGACCCCGGCCGACAGATTCGACCGATTGATCGAACTTGCCGTTCTCGCAGAAGAATTGGGCATCGATTCGTTTTCCGTGGGAGAACGGCACGCGGGAGACGTGCTCTCGTCCTCCCCGACGGTCATTCTCGGCGCGCTAGCCCAGGCCACGCAACGCATCCTGTTGTCCACCGGCGTCACCGTACTGTCGGTGTTGGATCCGATCCGCGTTGCCGAAGACCTCGGCACCATCGACCAACTGAGTCGAGGTCGCCTCGAAGTCGTCATCGGCAAAGGCAACGAAGTGCTGCAATACCCGCTGTTCGGACTCGACATCTCGCGCCAGTACGAGTATCTCACCGAAAACTACGAACTGCTCCGCAGACTCATCCGCGAGGAGCACGTGGATTGGACCGGCCGGCATCGACATCCGTTGTCCGACGCCACGACACTGCCCAGACCTTTCGACGGCCCTTTCCGGATCTGGCACGGCTCGGCCACCTCGGTGGAGGCGGTCGATCTGGCCGCCGAGTGGGGGGATCCCATCTTCACGGCAAATGCATTGCAGCCCAGGGAGAACTACAAGGTTCTGATCGACCGCTACCGCGAGCAGTACCTTCATCACGGGCACGACCCGGACAAAGCCTACGTGGGTTCGGGCTCCGGAGGACTGTTCCTCGGTACGACGACCGAGGCTGCCGTTGCCGAATATCGGCCGATCTACGAGGGCATCGTCGCGCAGCAGGACAAGCGCACCCACGACCCTTCGGCCAAAGGCAAGGTCACGAGCTTTCGGACCATCGACGACGCCGTCGCGCGGGGGTCGGCCCTGGTGGGTTCCTCGGAACGGGTCGCAGCGAAGATCCTCGATTATCACGATGCGTACGGGCATGACCTGCAGTCGGTTTCGATCAACCACGTCCTGGACTTCGAGCGTCAGAAGGACACGTTACGACAGTTCGCCGAGGAAGTGATTCCCTTGGTGCGGGCCGAGGTGACGACCACGCTGTGGACAACCGAGGACAAGGACCGCGCCCGGGGATTCACTGCGAGCTGAGATGTGCTGTCAGGGAAGCGGCGTGAGCGAACAACGCGGTCGGATCGGCTGCGTCCGCAGAGGGTTCGAGTACGACGGTGGTGGCACCGGCATCGATCCAGCGTTGGATATCGATCGTGGCTGCATCCGAATCGGATCCGACCGACACGTAGACGACCACGTCGTGGTCTGGCCCACCGTCGATGTGGTCGATGGCTGTACGAACCTGTTCCGGTGTCGTCTCGCTGGTGAGAATTGTTCCAACACTGTGTCGACCACTCAGGGCGAGCGTCTTCGGCCCGGTCGCACCGACTAGAAGGGGCGGTGGTTGCAGCGGCGGCCAGTTCAGCTTCACCTCGTCGAGCAAGACATAACGGCCCTGCACAGTGACCATGTCGCCCGCCAGCAGACTCGTCAGCGCGGTCATCTGCTCGCTCAGCAACGTCAGAGGAGACTGCACTCGCGCGCCGATCTGGCCCATCCACGACTGGACGCCGTGGCCGAGTCCCACACGGAGCCGACCCGGGTGGACCCGGGCAATGGTGGCAATCTCCATCGCTGTCGACGCCACGTTCCGCATCGGAGTGGGCAACACCCCGATGCCGACGTTCACGCGATCGGTGTTCGCGAGAATCAGTGCAGCAGTGGACAGTCCGCCGGAGAAGAAGCAGTCCTCCCACAACCACACTTCGTCGACGCCCGCGGCGTCGGCTGCGCGGGCCGCTTCGACCAAAGCCTCCGGAGCAATTTCCGGTCTGAGTACAACGCCGACTCGCGTCATTGGAATTCTCCTTCTTCTCAGCGAACGAGGTACGGGGACACCGAACTTCGGTGCTCGTCTATGTCGAGGTCCTTGCCCAGCGGCGGGAAGGCGCGTTGTGGGCAGTTCGAGCGTTCGCAGACCCGGCAGCCCGCTCCGATCGGCGTGGCAGCTGCCGAGCCCTGCACATCCAGCCCATCGGCGTACACCAGCCTTCCGGCGTGGCGGAGTTCGCAACCGAGGCCGATGGCGAAGGTCTTGCCCGGCTGGCCGTAACGCGCGGCTCGACGCTCCACGGTGCGTGCGATCCACAAGTAGCTGCGGCCGTCGGGCATCTCGGCGATCTGCGTCATGATCTTGCCGGGATAGGCGAACGTCTCGTACACATTCCACAGAGGGCACGTGCCGCCGCTCGACGAGAAGTGAAAGCCGGTGGCGGACTGCCGTTTCGACATGTTACCCGCGCGATCCACCCGGACGAACGAGAACGGCACACCCCGCAACTCCGGTCTCTGCAGGGTGGAGAGTCGATGGCAGATGGTCTCGTAACTGACCGAGAAGAACGCCGAGAGCCGCTCGATGTCGTACCGGAAATCCTCGGCTACGTCGTGGAAGTGGTGGTACGGCAATACCGTCGCGGCAGCGAAGTAGTTCGCAAAACCGAGCACCGCCAGCTTCTTCGACGACTCGCTGGAGAAATTGCCTTCCTCGGCCATCTTGTTCAGTAGATCTCCGCATTCGAGGTAAGCGAGTTCGGCGGCGTACCTGAACACCTTCTGTCCACCCGACAGATGTGGTGAAATCTCCAGCACTCGCGTCTGCGGGTCGAAACGGTGCAGCACGTTCTCGCCGAGGTCGATGCGATTGACTATCTGCACGTCGTGCACCGTTCGGAGCCGCTTGGCGATCTCACCGCCCACGTCGGCGCGATGGAATCGGATCCTAGATGTCAGTGCCTCCGCCGCAGTGTCCAGATCGTGTAGATAGTTCTGTCGCTGATAGAAGTAGTCGCGCACTTCTTCGTGAGGCTTGCTGATCGAACCACTGCCACTGCCATCGGAGAAGCGTTCCTCGGTCGCGGCCAGCAGCTGAGCCGTCGTATTGCGGTATCGGCGGTGCATGTTGACCATCGCCCGCGCCAACTGTGGGTGCGAGCTGACCATCTGGGCGATCTCGTGCGCGTCGGCATCGATGCCCATGTCCTGATCGAGCGCTACTTCACGGAGTTCGGCAACCAACCTGGTGTCGTCCTCGGAGGAGAAGAACGACGTGTCGACGCCGAACACTTCGGAGATCCGGAGTAGCACCGGCACCGTCAGTGGACGCACATCGTGCTCGATCTGGTTGAGGTAGCTGGCGGAGATCCCCAGCTTCTGTGCCAGCGATACCTGGCTCATGCTGCGTTCGCTGCGGAGCTGCCGTAGCCGCACGCCGACGAAGGTCTTGGACACATCGCCAGGCTACGCCTGCGAAGAAAGGCCTTAACACCGTTCGCAACTAGCTGCTGGATCACAATTCGGTGATCATCGGGAACATTAGCCGAAGTAAAGGCGTATACCGGTATACGAGCTATTCACCACGCACCTCGAGGAGCGGTCATGTCCAACCGTCAACGCACATCGGAAATCGTCAGGGACGTCGTCGTCTTCGTCACCGGAGCAGTTCTCGTCGCATCCACCGTCTGGCTCCCGGTTCAGGGAGACCAAGAAGTCACCGGTGCCATCCTCGTACTCGGCATACTCGCGGCATCATCCGCTCTGTGGGCCATCGGATCCTCGTCGAGGCAGAGCCACTGGACTCACGTGGGCCTCGGTCTGCTGCTCGCGGTGTCTCCCGCATTGATGGTGTTCCCGTCCGGACTGTTGGCAGCGGACCTGTTCGCCATCGTCGGCGGACTCGTGATCGCAGCCATGGGCGCGCTCGGAGTGGTTGCGTCGCGTCGGGCCCCGATCACCTCGCGGGTGGTCGCGTCCAGCGACGAGCACACCGGCGTCCGCATCTGATCCTTCCCTGCAACTGATGCTCCACTCCCGTGGGCGCGTGCGATGAATCTCGTACGCGGGCACGGGAGTGGAGCATTTTCTGCTCTGTGGGTTCATCGCGGCGTCTGATGCAATGGGTGCTCCACTCGGCGCGGTGGATCCGGTAAATCCCTCGTGCGTCCCGGCGAGTGGAGCACTGTGTGCTCTCATCGCCGCGATTCCCGACGCCGCCTGACAACCGACGCAATTTCGGCGGCCACGACGTCCGGCGCGGCGAGCACATCGAACGCCGAGTAGCGCAGCACCAACCAGCCACCGAGTACCAGGGCGTTCTGTCTACGTCGATCCTTGCTGAACACCTCTGCTGCACTGTGGAATTCGCGTCCGTCCACCTCGATGATCGTTCGGCTGCGACGGTCGACGAGGTCGCAGACGAACGAGCCGACCGCCGCGTTCATCTCCAGATACAGGCCGATCCGATGCAATGCCCGGCCGAGGGCCCGCTCCGGCTCCGAGGCGAACCTCGTCACTGCCAACCGGACCTGACGGGCCAACTCCGCATTGCCGCGTCGGCCCGGGAACCGCTCGAGCAAGCAGAGCAGCGATGCCGGGTCGAGGCCGAACTTCAAGCGCTCGTCGATCAGCAACTCGGCCTCTTCGCGGGGGAGTACCGCCAGGCAATCGAGCATCGTCTGGGCGGGCGAGGTGCAGGGCAGAGACTCGACCTCGTCGACGAGTCGGGAATCGAGTGCGCGACGGTGCAGCCGAAGCCACGGCGGCGGTCGCAATCGGGCACTGCGAGGGACGGTTGCATCGAGAGTGGACGGCTCGGTAGTCCAACCGCGCAGGTACGCGGCCGATCGGTGACTGAGCACGGCGTCGGGTCGCCACAGCGAGATGGCCCGACACCGATCCATCGTCGACGGTTCCCCGCGCATGTGGACCGTCGGCAGAACACGAGTGAAGCGACGCGAGACGGTGCTGGGATGGAGTCCGGAGGAGACGAGCTCTCGAAGGGTGGCGGGAGTGGAGCCTGCGGAATGACCTGTGTGGCCGGGAGTGGATTGCCATGGGTGCAGCGTCGGCGATGGCGTGGGTGGTCTCCGATGCTCGACCTGGGGATATCGAATGCCCTGTGGACACGTGCCTGCCTGTGGATGAGTGCAACTTCTGCTCCACTCGGTGGCGTCGGTCGGGGGATCCCAGCGAAAGTGGTGTCGAGGGGAGCAACCCGTGCCATGCTCACATCGTGGGATGAGACCGCTGTGATGTCGATCATATCATGCCGCAGTTCTGACTCGATTCAGACGCCGTCGCCAAACCGTACAAGCGTCCTGTATGAGTTTTTGTGCATTGCGTTCATCAACTGGGGATTCGTCGCTACCGGCGAGTAACACAGCCGTCCGATCGGCGAGGTTTGTGGCAGTCGAAAATTTGCAAACTTAGCAAGGGTGCCGGGAAAGCTAGCCAAGATTGGCACTAACAACTGGTAGACGCATGTTTTCGGTTGTGCCATTGTTTTGGAGTACACCAGAAGGGCCTGGCAACGATGTGAAGATTCGTCTCGAGGCAGGCCGAGAAGCAGAAGAGACTGGAGCTGAAGATGTCGACCACCGGCACCCCGAAGACCACCGCCGAGATCCAGCAGGATTGGGACACCAACCCCCGTTGGAAGGGCGTCACCCGTAACTTCACCGCACAGCAGGTCTCCGACCTCCAGGGCACCGTCGTCGAAGAAGCGACACTCGCTCGCCGCGGCAGCGAGATCCTCTGGGACCTCGTGAACAACGAGGACTACATCAACTCGCTCGGTGCCCTCACCGGCAACCAGGCCGTGCAGCAGATTCGCGCCGGCCTCCAGGCGATCTACCTCTCCGGCTGGCAGGTTGCCGGCGACGCGAACCTCTCTGGCCACACGTACCCGGACCAGAGCCTCTACCCGGCCAACTCGGTGCCGTCGGTCGTCCGTCGCATCAACAACGCACTCCTGCGCGCCGACGAGATCGCCAAGATCGAGGGCGACACGTCCGTCAAGAACTGGGTCGCACCGATCGTCGCGGACGCCGAAGCCGGCTTCGGTGGCGCACTGAACGCCTACGAGCTGCAGAAGGCCATGATCGTGGCCGGCGCCGCAGGTGTGCACTGGGAAGACCAGCTCGCATCGGAGAAGAAGTGCGGCCACCTCGGCGGCAAGGTGCTCATCCCCACCCAGCAGCACATCCGCACCCTGACCTCCGCACGTCTGGCCTCGGACGTCGCAGACGTGCCGTCCGTCATCATCGCCCGCACCGACGCCGAGGCAGCAACGCTGATCACCTCCGACGTCGACGAGCGCGACCGTGAGTTCCTCGACGGAACCCGCACCGCAGAAGGCTTCTTCGGCGTCAAGAACGGCATCGAGCCCTGCATCGCTCGCGCCAAGGCCTACGCACCGTACGCAGACCTCATCTGGATGGAGACCGGCGTGCCGGACCTCGAGGTTGCCAAGAAGTTCTCCGAGTCGGTTCGCAGCGAGTTCCCGGACCAGCTCCTCGCCTACAACTGCTCGCCTTCGTTCAACTGGAAGGCACACCTGGACGACGCCACCATCGCGAAGTTCCAGAAGGAACTCGGCGCGATGGGCTTCAAGTTCCAGTTCATCACCCTCGCAGGCTTCCACTCGCTCAACTACGGCATGTTCGACCTGGCACACGGCTACGCCCGCGAAGGCATGACCGCATTCGTCGACCTGCAGGAGCGCGAGTTCAAGGCTGCCGAAGAGCGCGGCTTCACCGCCATCAAGCACCAGCGTGAGGTTGGCGCAGGCTACTTCGACCGCATCGCCACCACCGTCGACCCCAACACCTCGACGGCTGCACTGAAGGGCTCCACCGAAGAAGGCCAGTTTCATTAACCGCCTCTCCTGACCTTCAGCGCACTAGTCGGGCGGCCCCAGCGTTTCGTTGCGGGCCGCCTGACTCGTATCTGGGCACGTTTGCTCGTACCCCATCAGAGTTACCCTCATCTCGCCTAAAGCTGTTGTTGTGCAATGTATTTCAAAGGAGTTTGCCTTGACGGTCGAGAGGGTGGGGATCGTCGGAGCCGGGCAGATGGGGGCAGGAATCGCGGAGGTCTGCGCCCGCGCACACGTCGACGTGCTGGTGTACGAGCAGACTCGCGAACTCGCGACGGCCGGTCGCAGCCGCATCCTGCAATCGCTCGACCGCGGTGTCAGCAGCGGCAAGATCACCGAACGTGAGCGTGAGCAAGCAGCATGCAGCCTGCGTTTCACCTCCGATCTCGCAGACTTCGCCGACCGTCAACTCGTCGTCGAAGCGGTACTCGAGGACGAGAAGATCAAGGCCGACATTTTCGCCGAGCTCGACGCCGTTGTGATCGACCCCGGTGCCGTACTTGCCTCGAACACCTCCTCCATTCCCATCACGACGCTGGGATCTGCTACCACGGCCCCGGACCGAATCGTCGGACTGCATTTCTTCAACCCGGTACCGGTACTGCCGCTCGTCGAGCTCGTCACCACCGATGCGACCTCCGAGGCAGTTGCCGACCGCGCCGAGAGGTTCGCGGGTGACATTCTCGGGAAGCAGGTGGTGCGCTCCGCAGACCGCTCGGGCTTTGTCGTCAACGCGCTGCTCGTGCCGTATCTGCTCTCGGCCATTCGGATGGTCGAATCCGGATTCGCCACCAAGGAAGACGTCGACAAGGCAACCGTGCTGGGACTCGCACACCCGATGGGGCCGCTTGCACTCGCCGATCTGATCGGCCTCGACACCGTTAAAGCCATTGCAGATTCGATGCATTCCGAGTTCGCGGAGCCGCTGTTCGCCGCCCCTTCGCTGCTGTTACGCATGGTGGAGGCCGGGCAAGTGGGCAAGAAGTCCGGAGCCGGGTTCTATCGCTACGAGAACGGCCGGGTCGCAAAGTAGCCGCCGTCTCGTAGCGCTATTGTCGTTTTGCCAGTTCAACCACGTCGATCGCAGGGAGCGCGTCAGTGAGCAAGTCCAAGAAGTCGAACGGTCTGGTCACCAAGGCATTCGGAATCGGATTGGCCGCCACCGGCGCCGCCCACTTCGTGGTTCCCGAGGCCTTCGAAGGAATCACCAAGCTCCCGTTCCCGAAGGACACGCGAACCTGGATCAGTCGCAACGGTGCCACCGAATTGGCAGTCGGCGTCGCGATCGCGTACCCCAAGACTCGCAAGATCGGACTGATCGGTCTGGGTGCGTACGGTCTATGGCTGGGAGCGAACATCGCCAAGAACGGCTGACGTTACTGTTGCGAACGACTCGTTTAGCCTAGGAATAGCCTGGTCGGAGCGGTAGCTGTGTTGCGCTTACACAGATGCGTAGGTAGCAATGTAGTTATGACTTCAGCTACCGCTTACCAGGCCACCGCTCCTGACGCTCCGCTCGAGAAGGCGACGATCGAGCGACGCGCTCTCGGCCCCAACGACATCCTCATCGACGTCAAGTTCGCCGGCATCTGCCACTCCGACATCCACACTGCTCGCAACGAGTGGGGCGGCACCACGTACCCGGTCGTTCCCGGGCACGAGATCGCCGGCATCGTTGCCGAGGTCGGCACCGATGTGACCAGCCGCAAGGTGGGCGACCGCGTCGGCGTCGGTTGTTTCGTGGACTCCTGCGGCGAGTGCGAGGCATGCAAGGACGGCGACGAGCAGTACTGCACCAAAGGCGTCGTCCAGACCTACAACTCGACGACCTACGAGGGTGAGTTCACCAACGGTGGTTACTCCACCCAGATCGTCGTCACGGAGAAGTTCGTGCTCGGCATCCCCGAGGGCGTCGAGCTCGATGTCGCGGCACCGCTGCTGTGCGCAGGCATCACGCTGTACTCGCCGCTGAAGCACTGGGGAGCAGGCCCCGACAAGAAGGTCGCCATCATCGGCATGGGCGGCCTGGGGCACATCGGCGTCAAGATCGCCCACGCCATGGGTGCACACGTCACCGTGCTGAGCCAGACGGACGCGAAGGAAGCCGACGGCAAGGCCTACGGTGCAGACGAGTACTACGCCACCAAGGACACCTCCGCGCTCAAGGATCTGCAAGGCAAGTTCGACCTGATCCTCAACACCGTGTCCGCGAACCTGCCCATGGGCAAGTACTTGGGACTGCTGGCCCGCAACGGCACCCTCGTCGAGCTCGGCGTTCCCGAGAAGCCCCTCGAGGTGCCCGCCTTCAACCTGCTGGCCAACCGCCGGTCGTTCGCAGGCTCCATGGTCGGCGGCATCGCCGAGACCCAGGAAATGTTGGACTTCTGCGCCGAGCACCACATCGGTGCCGAGATCGAGGTCATTCCGGCCGAGAAGATCAACGAGGCCTACGACCGCGTCGTCAAGTCCGACGTGCGCTACCGCTTCGTGATCGACGCAGCGACGTTCTGATCTCAGGCACGCTGTACCCCGCATGAAAAGAAGGGCCCGCGACCATACGTCGCGGGCCCTTCTGTTTCAGCTCTCGGCGAGACGCTTCTTCTCGAGCTCGACGTCGAAATCGGGTGCAGGCCAATCGAGATCGAGCTGCTCGAGTGCGTCGATCAATATTTCGGTGACGGCCAAGCGGCTGTACCATTTACGATCGGCCGGCACGACGTACCAGGGTGCTTGATCGGTATCCGTGCGATCGAGAACCCGCTGATACGCCGTCCGGTACTGCGGTAGGAAACCACGCTCGGTGACGTCACCCGGGTTGTACTTCCAGTACTTGTCCGGCCGATCGAGCCGTTCTTGCAAACGCTTCTTCTGCTCGTCCGCCGAGACGAACAACGCGACCTTGACCACGATGGTCCCCTCGTCGGTCAACTCCTTCTCGAAGGCGTTGATCTCGTCGAACCGCTGCTCCCACACCTCTCGTGGAACCAGATCGTGGACCGCGACAACGAGTACGTCCTCGTAGTGGGAGCGATCGAACACCCCGATTCGTCCGGCCCGCGGCAGTGCCTTTCGGATGCGCCACAGGTAGTGGTGTTGCTTCTCCTGCTGCGTCGGAACTCCGAACGACGCCAGGTCCACCCCTTGCGGATCGACCATTCCGATGACGTGCTTGACCATCCCGCCCTTGCCCGCGGTATCCATGCCCTGGAGCACCAACAGAACCGATCGACTGTCACCGGTTCGGCCGTGCGCGTAGAGCTTCTCCTGCAGCGCGGCCAGGACTGCACCGCGCTCTTCGAGGACGTCGTTGCCGTGCGCCTTCTTGCCGTCGAAACCCGGTGTAGCCGTGAAATCGATGTCCTCCACGCGTGGAGAGGCACTGGCGCGCAGCACATCGACGGGAGATTGCGTCCACAATTTCGACTTGTCGGCCATGACCGATGAGACTACTTCTCTACGATGGAATGCATGGCCCCTACGATTGCAAAAGCTGAATCCGCAACGCGTGAGCAGCTACTCGAGTTCGTCTCTCCGCGGCATCACCACACGTTGATCACCCGCAAACGCGACGACGGTCTGCAGGTCTCACCGGTGTCCGCGGGAGTGGACTCCGAGGGCCGCATCGTGATCGCCACGTACCCGGAGCGCGCGAAAGTGCTGAACATTCGCCGCAATTCGGCCGTCACGGTGTTGGTGCACAGTGACGATTGGAACGGCGACTACGTGCAGGTCGACGGTACGGCCGAGATCATCGATCTACCCGACGCCGTCGAGCCTCTGGTGGAGTACTTCCGCAGCATCGCCGGCGAGCACTCGGATTGGGACGAGTACCGCGCGGCGATGGTGAAACAGGGAAAGTCGTTGATACGCATCGTGATCGACACCTGGGGTCCGATCGCCGCGGGTGGCTTCCCGCCAGGGAGAGTGTGACAAGCCCGCCAGGGAGGGTGTGACTAGCCCTTCAGTGGTGCTGCGAACAGTGGTACGGCGTTTTTCAGTGCGTATCGGGTGCCCGCGACCGAGGCGGCCGAGAATGCGTTGGACAGGTTCTGGTCGCCGAGTACGACGAGGCGTCCGTCGCGTGCGGACGGTAGGCCCTGGATGGACGGGTTGTCGGTGATCACCTCGGGTCCGGTGCCGATGGGGAACATGACGGTGAGGTCGGCGTCGAGGGCGGCGACGTTCTCCTCGGACAGTTCGATGCTGAACGCTCCCGGCTCGGCGAGATCCTGGACGGCCGGGGTGTTCGTCAGGCCGAGGGACTCGAGGAAGTCGACGCGGGTGTCGCCGCGCACGTAGGCACCGATCTGTCCGCTGTAGAGCGTGCCGACGGCGACGGTCTTGTTCGCGAACTCCGGGTTGGCGGACACGGTGTCGTCGAAGAGTGCCTTGGTGTCGTCGACGAGTTTCTTGCCCTCGTCGACCTTGCCGAGCGCTTGGGCGACGATGTCGGTCTGCCCGTCCCAGGTGGTGCCGTAGGCGACGTCGGTTCCCGGTGGGGCCGCGACGGTGGGTGCGATGTCGGACAGCTGGTCGTACACGGCCTTGTCGTTGGTGCTGCGCGTCCAGAGGATCAGGTCCGGTGCCAGAGCCGCGACCGACTCCATGTCGACGTCGAAAGTGCCGACGATCGTGGGGTCGGTGTCGTAGGACTCGTCGACCCATGGCCCCAAACCGTTTCCGCCCACGCCCAGCCAGTCGCTGGCTCCGACAGGTTGTACACCGAGAGCCAGCGCTGTTTCGGCATCGGACCAACCGAGAGCCACCACGCGCTGGGGGTTTGCCGGCACTTCGACGTCGCCGAACATGTCGGTGACGACGGTGCCACCTGCCTCGGGAGAATCGGCACCGTCGTTAGCGTCGGAGCTGCATGCGGTCAGGGCTAGGGCGAAGGCGAGGGCTGCCGCAGGCAGAGCCAACGAACGAGAAATGCGCATAGGGCACGCTAACCTATCAAGCGGCGAAATGCTCCACGATCTTTGTGCAGAAGGCCGGTAGGTCGTCCGGGTTACGGCTCGAGACCAGGTTGCCGTCCACGACTACTTCCTCGTCGACGACAGTCCCGCCTGCGTTGCGGATGTCGGTGCGGATGCTCGGGTAGGACGTCAACGTTCGTCCCTTCAGAACGTCGGCTTCGACGAGCGTCCAGGCTCCGTGGCAGATCACGCCGACCGGCTTGCCCGCGGCGACGAGGTCACGCACGAAAGCAACCGCCTCGGCGTCGACGCGGAGTTGATCGGGGTTGGTGGTTCCGCCGGGCAGGATCAGCGCATCGAAGTCGTCGGCCGAGACGTCGGCGACGACGCGATCGACCGTGAAGGTGTCGGCGGCATGGACATCGCTCTCCATCGCTTGGATGTCGCCGTGGTCCAACGAAACCAATGTGACTGTGGCTCCGGCATTTTCGACGGCTTCACGAGGCTGCACCAGCTCGACTTGCTCGACGCCGTCGGTAGCGAGAATGGCGATGCGGCGTCCGGTCAAGGTATCGGTAGTCATACCTGTTCGAATGTCCGACCGGGCCGATTCTCAAACTGACGAGCGTCAGGACTCGTTCGGCTCGTCGACCAGCGGGTGCGGTTGTGATTTGAATTTGGCGGGGGAGCCGTCGGCCATGGCGACCCCGTGGATTCCGCCCCACATCATCATGCAGAGGTAGTCGATCAAATCGTCCGCCGACATGGATTTGTTGGAAATCCACCAGTGTGTTGCCAACTGGACCGCACCGACGATGGCGAAGGCCCACGGCACCGATCCGCCGGAATCCATCTCGCGCTGACGGAGCCGCTCACCGAGGACGGTCGAGAGCAGCTCGGCGATCATCCGTTCGGACTCGGCGACGACGTCGCGGTTGTTGCCCGCGTTGTTCGCCATGACGTAGAGGTACACCTCGGGATCGGTGGCGACGGTCTCGACGTAGGCGGTCACCACCACACGGGTGAGCTCGTACTCGTCGAGTTCGTGCGAGATGGCGGAGTAGATCCGCGGGGCGAGCGTCGTCTCGACGTACCGCGACATGGTGGCGCTGGTCAGATCGTTCTTGTCGGTGAAGTACCGGTAGAGCACCGTCTTCGAGATGCCGATCTCCGACGCGATCTCGTCCATTCCGATCTCGCGGCCGCGCAACCGGATCGCGGCCAACGTGCCGTCGACGAGTTCTTCACGTCGAGCGATCTTGTGCTCGCGCCACCGACGTTTGCGGCCGTCCGGCTTCTCGGCCTTGGGCTTGTCCTCGTTCGGCTCGGACTCGTCCAGCTTTGCCTCCGTCGTATTTCTCGCCACAACCCCACCCTATGCGCCTTCTCCGACACCATTACAGGCCGTGTCCGGTTGATCCGACACATTTCTGGGCACAATGTCGGTTGTGCAGCTCATGAACTTCGATGACGACACCAAGCGTCGCGACCTCCGCAAGATGAAAACGGTCGCGACGGGCTTTCTCGTCTTCGCATCGATCGTCTACCTGTTCTGCCGGTGGCAGGAGTCGACGGGTGCTGGCGCGTGGGTGGGGTACGTACGCGCGGCGTCGGAGGCGGGAATGGTGGGCGCGCTCGCGGACTGGTTCGCGGTGACCGCGCTGTTCAAGCATCCGCTGGGCATCCCGATTCCCCACACGGCGTTGATCAAGAAGAAGAAGGACCAGCTGGGTGCAAGCCTGAGCTCGTTCGTCGGCAGTAATTTTCTTGCGCCCGAGGTGGTGTCGGAGAAGGTTGCGTCGGCGCAGGTTCCGTTGCGGCTGGGTACCTGGCTCGCCCAGCCCGACAATGCCGAACGCGTTGCGGCCGAGGCGGCGACGGTGCTGCACGGTGTGGTCGACGTGCTCAACGACGAGGACATCACCGCGGTGATCGACAGCACCATCGTGCGCCGACTCGCCGATCCGCAGTGGGGGCCGCCCATCGGTCGCATTCTCGACGAGTTGCTCCGCGAGAACCGCCAATTGCCACTGATCGACATGCTGGCCGAGCGGGCTCATCAGTGGGCTCTGGGCAGCCAGGAAATGATCGATCGCGTCGTGGCGCGAGACTCCCCGAACTGGTCGCCGAAGTTCGTCGACACCCTGCTCGGCGAGAAGGTCTACAAGGAGCTCGTCGAGTTCACTTGGAAGATCAGGTCCAACCCCGAGCACGACGTGCGTCTTGCCGCCAACAAGTTCCTGATCGACTACGCCAACGATCTGCAGCACGACCCGACCACCATCGAGAAGGCCGAGAAGCTCAAGGCGCAGATCATGGGCCGCGAGGAGATCACCGGTCTGGCTGCGGCAACCTGGAAGGTCGCCAAGCGTCTGATCACCGAGTCGGTCGACGATCCCACGAGTACGTTGCGCACCAAGATCAAGGAGAACACCGTCAACTTCGGAATTCGTCTCCGTGATGATGACGAATTGCGGGGGAAGGCCGACGGTTGGCTGCTCGGCGGAGCGCGGTACATCGCTGCGAACTATGCGGACGAGATCACCACGATCATCGGCGACACCGTTGCTCGGTGGGATGCCGAGGAAGCAAGCAAGAAGATCGAACTGCAGGTCGGACGCGATCTTCAGTTCATTCGAATCAACGGAACCGTCGTCGGATCCATCGCCGGACTGGCCATCTACACAATCTCGGATCTGATCTTCGGGCACTAGTGCTAGCAGAGTGCTTGCAATAGTTAGCACCCTTCGGTACCGTCCAGTAGGACACCGAAAACAGGAGGCCGAGATGGCCGAGAACGAGGGGGATCTGGTCGCCAAGGCGACCGAGGCGACGCAGGTTGTCGCCGAGGCGGGGGATCTTGTCGCTTCAGTCGTGACGACTGCAGCGCAGGACATCGGGAGCTACATCCGGTCGCAGCGGGAAGCCGCTCAGGTATCCATGCGGCAACTCGCCAGTCGGGCCGGAGTGAGCAACCCCTACCTGAGCCAGATCGAACGCGGACTGCGCAACCCGTCCGCAGAAGTACTAGCGCAGATAGCCAAGGGTCTGCGCGTCTCCTCGGAGGTGCTGTACGTCCGGGCCGGGATCTTGGAAGCGCGTCCCCACGGTCCGGTGCGCGAAGCTCTGCTCGGTGATGAGCACATCACCGAACGGCAGAAGCAAGTGCTGATCGAGATCTACGACTCGTTCTGTCGTGAGAACGAGTCGACGCAAGAGCCCGAACCCGACGAACAGGAGACACCCGATGTCTGATTCCAAGAACTTCGAGAACGTCAAGACCCCCATCTTTGCAGCCGTCGGTGCCGGCGACGCTGTCGTCCAGGCCGTAGCCGACGTCGTCGCTCAGGTGCGTTCGCGCGCCGAGAGCCGCACCAGCGAGGTCAACGCTCGGCTCGCCGACATCTCCGAAGAGGTCACCGAGGGCGTGGAGAACCTGCGCGAGCGCCTCGCTGCCCTGCCTGCGGAACTCCCCGACGAGATCGCCGAACTGCGTGAGCGCTTCACCCCGGAAGAGCTGCGCAAGGTTGCCGAGGCGTACCTCAAGGTTGCCTCCGATCTGTACACCTCCCTCGCCGAGCGCGGCGAAGAGGCCGTCGAGCGCATCCGCCGTACGCCTGCCGTCGAAGAGGGCCTCGAGCGCGCCAACTCGGCAGCCAACGACGTCGTCGACCTTACCGAGCAGGCTCTCGGAACCGTCGCTTCGCAGACTCGCGCAGTGGGTGAGCGCGCCGCAGCTCTGGCCGGCATCGCGTCGGACAAGGTTCGTGAGGGTGCCGAGGAGATCTCCGACGCAGCCGACGAGCTCGCCGAGAACATCGACGAAGCAGGCGACGAGGCCAAGGACAAGGCCGTCGAGGCTTCCGACAAGGTGAGCGGCGTGGCGGGCAAGGTCGAGGCCAAGACCCGCAGCAGCGCGAGCTCGCCCATCAAGAAGACCCCGGCACCGGCCAAGAAGACGGCACCGGCACCGGCTGCGAAGAAGGCCACCCCGGCTCCGGCCAAGAAGGCTCCGGCGAAGAAGACCACTCGCTAAAGCATTCGTAAAGAAAACGACCCCTGCGCCGCGCGGTGCGGGGGTCGTTTCTCGTACACTGACCGCGTGAGCATCGCCGGCAGCTTCAGCTACTACATCCTTACCTTTCTGCAGATCCTCGGAGTGGTAGGCGCAGGATTCGCGATCTTCCACGCGCTGCGTCAGCGCGCCGACGCCTTTCCTGCCGTGGACAAGCTCACCAAGACCGCCTGGCTGGCCATCCTGTTCGTGGGTCTGCTCCTTATCCTGGTCTCCGGAGTGATCGGATTCCTGGGCATCATCGGCGTCGTCGCGGTGTGCGTGTACCTTGTCGACGTCCGACCCAAGATCGACAGCATTCAGCGCGGACCCCGCTGGTAGGCAGGCGCATCGACGCCCACGGGATTGTGGGCGTACCGTCTACCGAACCCGCCAGGGGGTCGAGGTAGAGGGGATTTTCTGTGGTTTCACGCAAGGTAGTCGAACGTGTGCTGTTCGGAATCGGCGGCGCGGCCGCGGCGGCATCGGTCGGTGCATTCGTCGTCCGCCGGCGTCGCCTGCATTCGTTCACCAAGACGACGGACGTTCGGCCGGACGAGCTTCTGAAGCACCCCACGATCGAGCCGCACATCACCGAGGTGGTCACCGACGACGGCGCTCACCTGCACGTCCGTAGCTACGGTGATCCCGATGCAGAACCGATCGTCTTCAGCCACGGGTGGACCTGCTCGGCCGACTACTGGTTTCCGCAGATCAACGCCCTCGCCGGCCGATACCGCGTCATCGCGTACGACCAGCGCGGCCACGGCCGCAGCGACGTCGGAACGCGGCCTCTGAGCCCGGATGTGCTGGCCGACGACCTCGCTGCGGTGCTCGCCGCGACTGTCGTCGAAGACAACAAGGCCGTCCTGGTGGGACACAGCATGGGCGGTATGTCGATCATGGCATGGGCCGGAAACTACCCCGAACAGGTCGATCGACTCGTCAGCGCCGTGCTCCTCGCCAGCACCGCGACCGACTCTCTCGTCCGAGAGACCACAGTCATCCCGTTGCCGCAGCGCTTCCCACGCGTTCCGGCACCGGTCGGTCGAGCCGTGCTGAGCTCGGCGCTACCGTTGCGGCCGTCGCCTGTGACGCGCCAAGCCATCAAATACATCTCGATGGCTCCCGGAGCCACCGCAGCCGAGGTGGCCTTCTGCGAGAAGATCGTGCTCGAATGCGCCCCGCGCACACGAGGCATCTGGGGCGCGGCCATCAGCAACCTCGACATCCGCGAGGCACTGGCGAACATGTCCGTCCCCACCAGCGTCCTCGTCGGATCTGCCGACCGACTGACCCCGCCGGTGCACGCCCGCAAACTCGCCCGCGCGCTGGACGATCACGACCATCTGAGCCGATTGATCGTGATCCCCGGCATCGGACACATGAGCTCGGTCGAAGCAATCGACGAATTCAACGCCGAGGTCGTTCGGCTCCGTAACTTGTGATCTAGCTGAACACCACGGTCTTGCGGCCGTGCACCAACACCCGATCTTCCAGGTGCCATCGCAGACCACGGGAGAGCACCAGCTTCTCGATGTCGCGGCCCTGACGCACCATGTCGGTGACCTCGTCGGAATGGTCGACGCGGATGACGTCCTGCTCGATGATGGGACCCGCGTCGAGCTCGGCGGTGACGTAATGGCACGTCGCACCGATCAGTTTGACGCCCCGCGCGAAGGCCTGGTGGTAGGGCCGGGCACCGACGAACGACGGCAGGAAGCTGTGGTGGATGTTGATCGCCCGGCCCGCCCAGTGCGCGCACAGCGATTCCGGCAGAACCTGCATGAAGCGCGCCAGCACCACTGCGTGGGGGTCGTAGGAATCGACCAGCGAGCGCACCTTCTCGAAGGCGGGCCCGCGCTCGGCCGGATCCTTCGCGAACTCGACGTGATGGAACGGTGTGCCGTGCGCGGCGGCAATCGGCTCGAGCGACTTGTGATTGCCGATCACCGCGGAGATCTGCGCGGGCAGTTCGCCGCCCGCCGCCCGTCCTAGCAGATCGTGCAGGCAGTGCGCTTCTTTGCTGACGAGCAGTACCACGCGCTTGGGTTCGCCCGAATCATGCAGTGCCCATTCGGTTTCCGGACCGAGCTCGGCGGCCACCGCAGCGAAGCGGGTGCGTAGGTCATCGATGCTCATGTCCACCGACGACGCCCGCACGGCCTGCCGGGTGAAGAACCAACCGGTGTCGGGATCGGCGTGATACGCGGCCTCGACGATCCAACCACCGACGTCGGCGAGGAAGGTCGAGATTCGGGCGACGATGCCCGTCTTGTCGGGGCAACCGAGAGACAGAACGTAGCGGCGGTCCTCGGATACGGAAGAACTCATGCCGACGATTCTCTCAGGGCGTGCGGACCCCGGTTGCCACCAGTGTCCCGAGATCGATCGAATCGATCCCGCGCTCGGTCAACAGAGCCGAGAACTCGGCCCGGATCTGCGCGCGAGTTGCGTCGTCGAACGGGTTCAGTGCACCGCGCAGTGCACTGCCCAGCACAAAATCCCAGACGAACGACTGTGTCGCCGGAACATGATTGGACAGCTCGACGACCCGGACGTCCGAGGTGCCGGCGGCGGTGAGCCAGGCATCGAGTAGATCCGCTGTCTCCATCCTGCGGATCGGGTGATCGTCGACTGTGGCCGTCGGGTCCGGCGCAGGGCCCGCGCTCGGCGGCCAGTGTCTGCCGATCACGTCGAAGAACGCGCCCGAATACTCTCTGGCCGAGCCCTTGCGCCACACCGTCACTCCGACGCGCCCGCCTGGGCGAACCAACGAGACGAGTCGGGCAAAATCCTGCTCTGGTTCGGGAAGGAAGAAGATGCCGTACGAGCAGGCCAGGGCGTCGTATCCGGCGACGGGAACGGTCGACGGGGGTTGCCACTCGGTGGCGTCGGCGACGACGAAGTCGATGTTGCGCAGTGCCCGATCGGTGGCCTTCACCCGGCCCACTTCCAAGAGATCGTCGGCGAGGTCGATGGCATGCACCATGCCGTCGGGTCCGACGGCGGCCGCCGCAGGAATTGCCGATGCCCCGGTGCCCGAGCACACGTCCAGAACGGCATCGCCGGGTGTCAGCTCGAGTGCGAAAGCGAGCGACTGCCCGGCAGGTCCCCAGACCTGCGGCGTCACCGCGTCGAACTCCCTGCTGGTGGCATTGAAGGTGGCGGCGAGCGACGCTGCGGTCATGACCGCAAATCGTAGACCGACAGGGCTGCGAATGGCAGAGCTGTGAAAAGCTGAACCACATGACACTCACCCGCGCCGCCCTCGCCGGAATGGTCGACCACACGCTGCTCAAGCCCGAAGCCACGACCGCCGACGTGACCGCGCTCATCGAGGAGGGCCGTGAGCTCGGAGTGCTCGCCGTGTGCGTCTCGCCGTCGATGCTGCCGATTCGCGCCGAGGGAATGCTCACCGCAGTCGTCGCCGGATTCCCGTCGGGCAAGCATCATTCGTTGATCAAGGGATCCGAGGCGCGGCTCGCGGTGCAGCAGGGTGCCGACGAGGTCGACATGGTGATCGATGTCGGAGCCGCCATTGCGGGTGACTACAACGCCGTTCTGGCCGACATCGTGACCGTCCGTGAAGGCATCGGCAATGCCGTACTCAAGGTGATCATCGAATCGGCAGCGCTGTCCGACGAAGCGATCGTCGAAGTGTGCCGCGCGGCAGAAACCGCGGGCGCGAACTTCGTCAAGACATCCACCGGTTTCCATCCGGCCGGCGGCGCGAGCGTCGAGGCCGTGCGATTGATGGCGGAGACCGTCGGCGGTCGATTGGGCGTCAAGGCCAGCGGCGGCATCCGTACGACGGAGGCCGCCCTGGCGATGATCGACGCGGGCGCAACACGATTGGGGCTGTCGGGTACCCGTGCGGTGCTCGACGGATTGAACTAGAGCGACTGCGTCGCATGTGCACGGCAACTCGTAGTGGGCTACGAGTTACCGCGCACGTGGGGTTACGCGACGAGTGAGCAGCCCTCGGGGGTCTGCTGATTCTGGTTCTGCTGGGTCGCGGGAATTGTGTACTGCCCGCCTTCGAGTGTGAGCTCGATGCCGGAGTCGGTGACGGTCAGCGACGTCGGGGTCATGTCCAACGGGTACGCCTGAAGGCTGTCGGTCAGCACCCCGACGACGGAGTCGACCAGGTCGGTGGGGATACCGAGACCCAGGATCGACGCGTCGACGGTCTGAAAGTCGACCCTGCCGTCGGCGACCTGCGGCTTGACGGTCAGCTTTGCGAGCGCGCCGACGGCGAATTCGAGGGTGCCCGCCGATGCATCCGAGGTGACGCCCGAGACGATCGCGCCGATGCCCTGGCTCTGCAGGGTGCGGGTGATGCCGTCGGTAGACCACGAGATGTCGGCACTCGAGCTGCCGATGGTGCCGCCGGAATCCGCGGACTGGGTGAGGTTCAGATCCCGTGCCTCGGCGTGCACGACCATGCCCTCGGCAGGCCCGAATCGCGCGTCGTCGCTGTCGACGGTGACCGACGAGACCTTCTTGTCCACCAAGGACAGCAGAACCGGCTTGAGGCCGAGACCGACCTCGACCTGGCTGCCGAGCTCGGATTCGAGCTGGCCGGCGAGGCACGATTTGATCTGCTGACGCACGAACAACTCGCCACCGATGACGGCGACGAGGAGGACTACAACGACGGAGACTGCAATCAACGGCACGCTGCTGCGCTTGGCTGTGGAGGACATTCCCGGCAGTCTTCCCGATGATTCTGAGCAAGCTCTGTGAAACTCGCCGAAGAGATGTCTCCGGTACCAAAGTTTGTGATCTGTAACACATTTTGCCGTACGCTTGCGGCATGGGTACGACAGGACCGAGTGTGCAGGAACTGCACTCGCTCGCCACTCGTCAGGACGGCTATTTCACCGCCGAGCAGGCCGGGGAGCTCGGCTTCGATTCGGCAATGGTGCGCGTCAACCTGGCGACGAACACGTGGACCCGCGTCGAGCGCAACTTGTTCCGACTGGGCCAATGGCCGCACAGCGAGCTCGAGGTGTTCGCGATGTGGTGCGCCTGGTTCGGCGGCGAGGCAGTGATCTCGCACCAGAGCGCCGCGGAGTTGCACGGATTCGGTCACCTGCACCCGCAGTTCGTGCACCTGTGCGCGTTCGGGGACCTACGCCTGAGCGACACCCGACTTGCGGTTCACCGTCTGCGGCTCGAGCCTCGTGACGTCGAATCGGCCGGCACGTTCAACATCACCACGCCCGTGCGGACGGTGCTCGATCTGGCTGCCGGCGGAATCTCGCAACTGACCCTCGACGAGGTGGTGTGCGACGCCGTGGCGATCGGTCGCGTCGACCCGCAGGCGCTGTACTCCGAGGCCGGCAGCAGCACCGATCGCGTGGCCGAACGCGTCGAACTGGCCTTGTCTGCCTGCACGTGATCACCGGCCCGCGTGCACGATCCGGTTACGGGTGACGGCAAAACCTGCGCGCTCGAAGGCAGAACGCATGGGGGCATTGACCGCATCGGTGGTTCCGACGATGCGGTATTGCCCGTCGTCGTGGTGCATCCGGACCATCTGTGACAGCAGATCGTCGACATACCCCTGACCGCGATGCTCGGGAAGCACTCCGAGATAGCTGATGGCCGCGTCGTAGGCATTTCTCGTCGGCACCACGAAGCCCACAGTCGTGCCGTCGGGTCGGCTCGCGATCTGCCAGGCCTCGCGCCGCCCCGGTAGGGAACCGTAGAAGGCAAGATCGTCTTCCGCGAGTGCGGCTACTCCGTGTTCGGCAACCATGGCGCGGGTGTGAGAGTCGAGGCTTCCGGTTGCGACGGCCTCGAACACCGCGAGGAACTGCGCATCGGTGCCCGCCGAGAAGTGCAGACGAGTCGAGGCCGCGGGCACCGGATCGTCAGCGGTTCGGGCGAAAGAGACGCGTTCGGTCGTGCGGGTGAAACCACCCCGGTGCGCGGCCGATTCGCGCCACGCCAATGCCGACGGTAACGAGGAGTCTCGCGAATTGCTCACCGCCACATCGACATTGAATTCGAGATCGGCGGTATGCGCGAAGGCCGCACGAGCGCTGCTGATCAGGGCAGTGCCGACGTCGGCCGGTCGCTTCTCGGTAGGCACGACCGACAAGCAGTCGAGGGTGACGGGGCTGGTTGCGCCCGGACGGCCCCACCACACAGCGCGCCCGACCGGACGGCCCGCGCGTTCGGCAAGCCAGGTCCACTCGAATCGGTAATTGCCCGACGCCATGTCCTCGTGGAGACGAGCGCGACCGACCCAGTCGACCGGATCTGAATTCGACCATCGCTCGAGTTTCGAAAGGTCCTCGGGCGCGCACGGTCTGACCGTGAGGGGTAGATCGTTCATCTCGGTGCAACCGTCGCCCAGGGCACCGTGAGCACGTTGTCTCGCATGCGGCGGCGGGGGAGAGTGATCGGAAGCCCTTGTTCGGCAAGTATTTTCAGAGCAGCGCGCCAGCGCAGGCGGGGGCCGAAAGGGGCCAGTGGTGCCGAGACCGACCACGCTCTGTCTGCGCGCTGCAGCAGATCGTGGATCAGCTCGCCCTCGATGTTGCGGTGTATCAACACCTTCGGGAGTCGCTCCGCGATGTCCGACGGCATCTCGACATCGAACGGATCCCAGGCCAGAGTCAGAGACCGCGGGCCGTCGGCGTCGAGCAATACCCACGCGCAGCGTCGACCCAACTCGTCGCAGGTACCGTCCACCAGCAGGCCGCCGGGTGCCAGGCGAGACTGAATGCGTTGCCAGGCAGCAGGAACCGCGTCCTCGGGATATTGCCGTAGTACGTTGAACGCACGCACCAGGTTCGGGCGCAGACCGGCCAACTCGAATCCGCCGCGGGCGAACTCCACGCCGTCACTCCCGGGAACGACGCGGGCGGGGTCGATCTCGAGGCCCGTAACGCGAATATCGGGTCTGACGGTGCGCAGTCGGCCCGCGAGTTCGAGAGTCGTGTTCGGCATCGCCCCGTACCCGAGGTCGACGACGAGGGGATCCGGTGAGTCGCGCAGGACGCGTCGAACATCGGGGTTGTGCATCAGCCACCGGTCGCTACGACGCAACCGATTGATGCCGGTGGTGCCGCGGGTGATGACGCCTTCAGGCCCCTTCAGTGGGCTAGGCGTTCTTCTCGAGCCAGTCGGCGGTCACTTCGCCTTCACCGCGCCACAGGTCGATGAGGTTGACCAGCATGAGCTGCTCGAGCTTGCCGCCGATGAACGGCAGGAACACCTTGGCCTCCGAGGAGGTGCGCAGGGTCGAACCGCCGTTGGTGGGGAAGAGCGACGTGGTGCCCTTCAACGAACCCGGACCGGCCGGAATCGACGCGTCGTAGTGGCCCGCGGTGACTTCCTCGTAGGCGTCGAAGTGCACGTTGCGGGTGATGACCATGTCTTTCTTCATCACCGTCTGCGCGATGTCGGGCAGTTCGGTGCGCGGGATGACGTGGTGCATCACGATGTCGATTCCGGCGTCGGACACCTCGAAGCTCTTCAGCTCGTTCTCCGAGTACTTACGCATCTCCTCGATGCGCGCGTCCCAATGATCGCGACTGGACAGCGCTGCATAGACCTGCTGCGTCGAGTGGGTGAACCGGGCGGAGTAGTTCATTCGGCGAGCCATAGTGCGCCAGGCTAGCTGTTCGCCTGTGCGGCGATCCAGTTACCGGTGAAGTCCTGCTCGTTGTCGATGAGCGAGAGCACCTGCTCGCTGATCATCGATTCGATCTTCCCGCCGAAGATGGGGACCTTGACCTCGGTGGTGCCGGCCAGTGCGACGGTCGTCGTATCGCCTTTGCCGTCGAGCGTGGTGGTGCCGGTGATGCGAGCCGGTGCCCCTTCGACGGTGGCTCCGAATGTGCCCTCGGCGTGGGTGCCGTCGAACGGTCCCCAGCTCTCGGTGCGTTCGATGATGAGGTCGCCCTTCTTGAAGGCGGTCACCGCGGACGGCAACTCCTCTTCGGGGACGGACTGGGTCATGACGACGTCGATGGTGCCGTCGCCGACGGTGACGCTCTTCAAGCTGGCACCGGGGCCGCCGATCTGCTCGATGCGGTCCTTCCAGTACTGCTCGGATGTCAGCGCTGCGTGGACCTTGTCGGCGGAGGCGGGCACAGTCGAGCTGTGCTCAATAGGGCGAGGCATCCACGCAGGTTACCGGGTGACTCTTCACGCCATGCGCGACCGGTAGCGTGAGAGTCCGTGTCTACTGCAATTTCGGAGCTCACCACAATCCGCGTGGGTGGCCCGGCCCGTGAATTCTGTGTCGCGACGACCGGTGACGAGTTGGTTTCGCTGGTGCGCGACGCGGATCGGGCCGGAACCGACGTGTTGGTCGTCGGCGGTGGATCCAACCTGGTCGTCGGAGATGACGGGTTCGACGGTCGGGTGATTCAGGTGACCGGCTCGCGGCTGGACATCGACGGCGAGATCGTGACCGTCGATGCGGGCGTCGAGTGGGATGCCGTCGTGCAGGCGACGATCGATGCAGGACTGTCCGGGATGGAAGCGCTGTCGGGCATTCCCGGAACCACCGGCGCGACGCCCATCCAGAACGTGGGTGCGTACGGGGCGTCGACGTCGGAGCTGTTGCACAGTCTCACCGTGTACGACCGGCAGACGCAGGAGACCTCGGTGTGGACGCCGGAGCAATGCGGTTTCGGTACGCACCGGTCGTCGGTGTTCAAGCGATCCTCGCGGTACGTGATTCTGGACGTGACGTTCGCGCTGAAGAAGACGACCGAGTCGCTACCGGTGCGCTACGCGGCACTGTCGGAGCGTCTCGACGTGCAGATCGGCGACGTCGTACCGGTGCCGGACGTACGCGGCGCCGTACTGGCTCTGCGCGGCGAGCGGGGGATGGTGCTCGACGCGAGCGATCACGACACGTGGAGTGTCGGATCGTTCTTCCTCAACCCGGTACTGCCCGAGGTGCCCGAGGCCGCTGCGCACGCGCCCAACTTCCCCGACCCCGCGGGAACCAAGATCCCGGCTGCCTGGCTGATCCAGAACGCAGGCTTCCCGCGCGGCTACGGCACCGAATTCGGACGAGGCACCGCGGCATTGTCGTCGAAACACGTGTTGGCCATCACCAACAGAGGCGGGGCGACCGCGTCGGACATCATGGCGCTCGCCGCGCACGTCCGAGACGGTGTGCAGGAGAAGTTCGGCGTCACGCTCACGCCCGAGTGTGACCTCGTCAACTGCGCGCTGGGTTAGAGCCGCCCGAAACGGCGCATACGATGGAGCTTTGAAAAGCCCGGCTCGTAGGAGGTAAATCAGTGCAGGTCACCAGCGTGGGACATGCGGGATTCCATATTCGGACCGACGCCGGGAGCATCCTGTGCGATCCGTGGGTGAACCCGTCGTTCTACGCATCGTGGTTCCCGTTCCCCGACAACTCGGGCCTGGACTGGGACGAGTTGGGTGATTGCGATTACCTGTACGTCTCGCACCTGCACAAGGACCACTTCGATCCACGGAACCTGGCCGAGCACGTCAACAAGGACGCGACGGTGCTGCTGCCGGACTACCCGGTGCTCGACCTCAAGCACGAGCTCGAGAAGCTCGGCTTCCACAAGTTCTACGAGACGACGGACTCGGTCAAGCACACGATCTCCGGTCCCAAGGGCGATCTCGACATCATGATCATCGCGCTGCGTGCACCCGCGGACGGTCCGATCGGTGACTCGGGCTTGGTTGTTTCCGACGGAAAGACCGTGGCGTTCAACATGAACGACGCACGGCCGGTGGACCTGGACGTGATGACCGAGAACTTCGGCCCCGTCGACGTGCACATGCTGCAGTACTCGGGCGCGATCTGGTACCCGATGGTCTACGACATGGTCTCGCGGGCCAAGAAGAACTTCGGCATCCAGAAGCGTCAGCGGCAGATGGATCGAGCGCGCCAGTACATCGAACAGGTCGGCTCCACCTGGGTGATTCCGTCGGCCGGCCCGCCGTGTTTCCTCGACGACGATCTCCGCTTCCTCAACGACGTCTACGGCGACCCGGCCAACGTGTTCCCGGACCAGATGGTGTTTCTCGAGCAGATGCGCCTGCACGGGCACGACAAGGGTCTGTTGATGATGCCGGGCACCGCCGCAACGTTCGACGGTTCCGAGCTGCTCTCGCACGAGCACCCCATTCCCACCGCCGAGGCGGAGGCCATCTTCACCACCGGCAAGGCCGAGTACATCGAGGCCTACGCGCAGCGTCAGGCATCGGTCATCGCGGCCGAGAAAGCCGGCTGGGCTCCGGCCGAGGGCGAGCCGCTGCTCGAGCCGTTGCGGGGGCTGTTCGAGCCGATCATGGCGCAGACGGACCTGATCTGCGACGGAATCGGCTACCCCGTCGGGATCACGATGGGCGACGAAACCGTCGTGCTGGACTTTCCGAAAAGGATTGTGCGAGAGCCGATCTCGGACGAGAAGTTCCGCTACAGCTTCACCATTCCGCCGGAACTGGTCCGCACCGCAGTGCGTGATCAGGAGCCCGATTGGGTGAACTCGATCTTCCTGTCCACCCGTTTCCGGGCCCGACGCGTCGGCGGTTACAACGAATTCCTGTACACGTTCTTCAAGTGCCTCACCGACGAGCGCATCGCCTATGCCGACGGCTGGTTCTCCGAGGCGCACGACGACACCGCCACGATCACGATGGGCGGCTACGAGATCCAACGCCGCTGCCCGCACCTGAAAGCGGACCTGACGAAATTCGGCATCGTCGAGGGTAAGAAGCTCACCTGCAACCTGCACGGTTGGGACTGGAACCTCGAAACTGGCCGCTGCCTGACGTCGAAGGGCCACGAGCTCCGCACGCAGAAACTCTGACTCCGCTGTGAGACTGCCCCCAAAATGACCCGGAAAAGTGGGGCAGTTCGCAGACGCAGGTACGTTGGATAACGTGCATGAGCAGGTAGAACAGACAAAACGGACGCGCGCGGTGTGGTTGATCGCCGTGCTCGTCGCCTTGGTGGCGTTGGTGGCAGGTTGCACCGTCGGATCCGGCGACGGAGGCTCGGGAGCTGCAGCCCCCACCACCGAGGCCGCGCCCGTTGCGAAGGTCACCGCGAACCCGGCCGACGGTGCCGTCGACATCAGCCCCGTCGCGCCCATCTCGGTCTCCGTGACCGACGGAACGCTCACCGACGTTGCGCTGACGAACCCCGAGGGCAAGGTCGTCCAGGGTGCACTCTCACCGGACAAGACCTCCTACGCCGTCACCGAACCCCTGGGTTACGGCGTCGAGTACACGTGGTCCGGCTCGGCTGTCGGCGGCGACAACAAGACCGTGCCCATCGAGGGTGCGTTCACCACCGTCGAACCGGACAGCCGAACCTCGGTGAGCACCAACATCGGCGACGGCCAGGAAGTCGGCATCGCCGCGCCGATCATCCTGCAGTTCGACTCGGCGATCGAGGACAAGGCGGCCGTCGAGAAGGCGTTGACGGTGACCACCAACCCGCCGACCCCCGGCGCATGGGCCTGGTTCCCCGACGACAACGGCTCACGCATCCACTGGCGTCCCACCAACTACTGGGCTCCCGGTACGACGGTGTCGGTGGTCGCGAAGCTCTACGGCGTGAACTACGGCGACGGCGCGTACGGTGCCGACGACGTCACCTTGAATTTCAGTATCGGACGCAGCCAGGTGGTCGTCGCCGACGCCACCAGCCACCGCATGCAGGTGGTCCGCGACGGCGCGACGATCATGGACATCCCCGTCAGCTACGGCGAGGGCAACGAGGACCGCAACGTCACCCGCAGCGGCATCCACGTCGTCACCGAGAAGCACGAGGATTTCCTGATGTCCAACCCGCCGTTCTACGAGAACGTGCGCGAACGCTGGGCGGTGCGCATCTCCAACAACGGTGAGTTCATCCACGCCAACCCGCTGACCACCGGCGTGCAGGGCGCGTCCAACGTCACCAACGGGTGTATAAATCTCTCCACCGAGGACGCACAGCAGTACTTCGGTACGGCGATGTACGGCGACCCGGTGGAGGTCACCGGCACCCGTATCGACTTGTCCGCGGCCGATGGGGATCTGTACGACTGGGCCATCGACTGGCCGACCTGGGAGTCGATGTCGGCGCTTCCCGCCGGCGGAGCAACCGCAACCACGACCCCTGCGACCACGGCACCTGCGACGACGACGGCACCCGCGCCCGCTGGGTAGAGCGCTACGCGCATGTGCATGGAAACTCGTAGCGCACTACGAGTTTCCATGCACATGGGCTACTTACGGGAGAAGCGCCCCGGGCCGGCCTGATCGCGCGGCTTGATGATGATCTGATCGAGGTTGACGTGCGACGGGCGCGAGGCCACGAAGCCGATCACCTCCGCGATGTCGCTCGCCACCAACGGTGTGATGCCCTGGTAGACAGCGTCGGCCTTGGCGGCGTCGCCGTCGAAGCGGACGAGCGAGAATTCGGTCTCCACGGCGCCGGGCGCAACCTCGGTCAACCGCACCGGCTTACCCAGCAGTTCGCCGCGTAGCGTTCGATGCAGCACGGCCTGAGCGTGTTTGGCGGAGGTGTACCCCGAGCCGTTGTCGTACGCCTCGAACGCAGCAACCGAGGTGATCGTGACGATGAGGCCGTCGCCGGAGTCGATCAGCTTGGGCAGCAACGACTTCGTGACACGTAGCGTGCCGAGGACGTTGGTCTCCCACATCCAGCGCCAGTCGTCGAGGTCGGCGTCGATCACCGGAGCCAGTCCCTTTGCGCCGCCTGCATTGTTGACCAGGACGTCGACGCGGGGGATCACCGCGGCGAAGGCCGCTACCGAATCCTCGTCCGTGACATCGAGTTCCAGGGCCGTACCGCCGATGTCCGACGCCAACTCCTCGAGCCGGTCGAGTCTGCGGGCGCCGATGACCACGTGGAATCCGTCGGCGGCGAGTTGGCGGGCGGTGGCCGCGCCGATGCCGGAACTCGCTCCGGTGACGACGGCGATTCGGGTATCGGGTGCGATCTGTTCGGGCGAGGTCATGGGGAAATTCTAGTTCGGGAGAAACAGCGCTTCTGGACGGGCCCGATTGGACAATTGGGCTTCGAGTGCTAATTTTGGACTCATGTCCGCCAGCGAGACCACCGCGATGCGGGTCACCTATGTGACCGCGTCCCTCGGTTCTCGCTTGCCGCTCCCTCGGGAACTGTGTTGTCTCGGCCAAGGAACCTGTCTCTAGCCTTTTTGCGCTACGGGCAGTTGATTCGCGTGTCGTGGTCCTTCGTGACCACCGTGCTCGCCCCTTGACCTGCATCACTTCGCACCGTCGTCGCTGTTCATTCGCGACGAAGGTCTCCACTGCTGAGGATCCACGACGGATGTCCGTAACCACGCTGCACCACCACCACGTTCGCCCCGCTCTGCGCTCGCCCGGACGGGTCACCGCTCCCGCATCCCGCGTCCAACTCGTTGCACCCGATCTGCGGATCGTCGACAGCCCCGTGGCGTCGGTGCTGCGAGTGGCCTGCGTCGAAGGCCCCATCTCACGCGACAGCGCAGCTCGCACAACAGGATTGAGCATCGCCACCGTCAACCGTCAGGTATCGGCTCTGCTCGGTGTCGGGCTGTTGCGCGAGCGCGCAGACCTGACGGCATCAGGCGCAATCGGACGGCCCCGGGTGCCGTTCGAGGTCAACCACGAACCATTCTCGACGATCGGCATCCACATCGGTGCCGTCGTCACCGGCATCACCGTCAGCGACTTGCGGGGGCGCATCCTCGGCGCCGTCGAAATCCCCACGCCAGGTGGATCCCCCGAGGCGGCGCTGGCTTCCGTCACCCGCAGTGCCGGTGCCTTTGCCGGCCGCTGGCACCGCCGCACACCGCTGTGGGTCGGCGTAGCCATCGGCGGCCGTGTCGACACCGCGAACGGCACCGTCGACCACCCGCGACTGGGGTGGGAGAACGGCCGCGTCGCCGGCATCATCGGCGGCGGACTCGGCCTTCCCATCTCGGTGTCCGGGCACGTCGAGGCGATGGCAGCCTCGGAATTGTTGCTTGCACCTCGACTGTCGGACACCGCGGCAGCGCAGAGCTCGAGCGGAACCTCCCTCTACTTCTACGCACGCGAGACCGCAGGCATGGCTCTGACGATCGACGGCCGCGTCCACACCCCGGCGAGCGGCCCCGGGTCCATCGCCCACCTGCCCACCGGATCATCGGCGCTGTGCGGATGCGGTAACCGAGGCTGCCTCGAGGCCTCCGTCAGTGATCGAGCGGTGGTCGCTTCTGCCGTCGACCGCAAAATTCTTGCGCCGCAACCGCGTCCGAGTATCGCCGCTGTGTACCAGGCAGCGCAGGGCGGTTCGGAGGCGGCGCGCGAACTGCTGGTCGAGCGCGCTCGGATACTGGGTCGGACGGTGGCGCTGCTGCGCGACATGTTCAATCCGGATCGCGTCGTACTCGGGGGCCAGGCGTTCACCGCGTACCCGGCCGGAATCCCGCACGTGGGCGAGGCATTCACCGCGCATTCGACGCTGGCACGCCGGGATATTCGCGTCACCGGATTCGGCGACCGGGTGCAGGAATACGCCGCGACGGTGGTCTCTCTCAGCTCCCTGTACTCCGATCCGCTCGCTTCGATGCGCAGGGCCGCCGCGTAGGTTCACCCACTATGAGCACCCCTGCAGCAGGACCGGTTCGCCAGGCCACCGGGATCGACGGAGCCAACATCGTCTACCGCGTCAGCGGTGACCCCGAGGCGAGGCCACTGGTTCTGCTGCACGGGTGGGCGCAGAGCTCGGCGTGCTGGGGCGAGGGACTGTTGGCGAACTTGGCCGAGCGGTACCGCGTTGTCGCCGTCGACCTGCGGGGTCACGGCTACTCCGATGCCCCTGCGGTGGGTTACGACGACTCGAAGATCTGGGCCGGGGACGTCGAGGCGGTGCTCGGCGCAGAGGGCATCACCGCCGACGCAGTGCTTCTGGGCTGGTCCTACGGCGGTCTGGTGATCTGTGACTACCTCGCCGAACACGGCACGGGCGCGGTGGCGGGCGTCGTGCTCGTCGGCGCGATCACCAGCATCGGCAGGGGAGAGGCAGGCGGACGCGTGGGGACGGCCATGCGGGCGGCGATCCCCGGTGCGATGGCCGAGGAGCCCCGCGTTGCCATCAAGGCGCTCGGTAGCTTCGGCAACGCGTTGACCGGGCCGACAGAAGGAAAAGGGACGGAAGCACAGGCGCTGTTCGGGTTGACCCTGTCGACCCGGCCGCGAGTGCGCGCTGCCCTGTTCGATCGTGCCGTCGGGCACGACGACCTGCTCCGCAGCCTCGATGTGCCGGCATTCGTGCTGCACGGCACCGAGGACACCGTCGTCGACGTCTCCGCCGGGCGTCACGCAGCGGAGTTGATTCCCACGGCCGTGGCGTCGTATTGGGAGGGCGTGGATCACGGACCGTTCGTCGCCGATCCCGAGAGGTTCTTCGCCGAGGTGACCGAGTTTCTCGACAGCCTGGGTCGTTCCGCAGGCTGCACTCCCGGATGGTCTGAGCCTGCCCGGTCGTCTGAAGGGGTAGTTATCGAGACGTAATGTGGAGGCGTGCACACTGAGGGAGTGAATGGACACCAGCTGAGCAGGGTCGCTGTGTTGTCCTTGCATACGTCCCCACTGGCGCAGCCCGGAACGGGTGACGCGGGTGGCATGAACGTCTACGTGTTGCAGAGCGCCAAAGAGCTGGCCAAGCGGGGTGTGGAGGTCGAGATATTCACGCGGGCCACGGCGTCGACCGATGCTCCCGTCGTCGAGGCGGCACCCGGAGTGCTGGTCCGCAACATCGTCGCCGGCCCGTTCGAGGGGCTGGACAAACACGACCTGCCCACCCAGCTGTGCGCGTTCGCGGCCGGGGTATTGCGTGAGGAAGCCCGGCACGAGCCCGGGTACTACGACCTGGTGCACTCGCACTACTGGCTCTCGGGTCAGGTGGGCTGGCTCGCGCGCGATCGCTGGGGAGTGCCGCTGGTACACACCGCGCACACCCTCGCCGCTGTCAAGAACGCCTCGTTGGCGCATGGTGACTCACCGGAGCCTGCGGCGCGCCAGATCGGCGAGCAGCAAGTGGTGGCCGAGGCAGACCGGCTGATCGCCAACACGACCGAGGAAGCGAAGTCCCTCGTGGAGATCTACGGGGCATCGCAGGACTCGATCGACGTGGTTGCGCCGGGAGCCGATCTGGCGCAATACAATCCGGGGGACAAGCTCGCGGCCCGCATCGAGCTGGGTCTGGACCCCGACGAGTCGATCGTCGCATTCGTCGGACGCATCCAACCGCTCAAGGCTCCCGACGTGCTCATCGCCGCGGCCGCCGAAGTGCTGCAGCGAGATCCGTCATCGCCGCTACGGGTCCTCATCGTCGGCGGGCCGTCGGGCAGCGGGTTGGATCGGCCCGACAGCCTCATCGATCTGGCCGAGAGTCTCGGGATCACCCCGCGGGTGACGTTCATGCCGCCACAACCGTCGTCGCGTCTGGCCCAGATCTACCGCGCCGCGGATGTCGTTGCGGTGCCGAGTTACAACGAATCGTTCGGCCTGGTCGCGATCGAAGCTCAGGCGTGCGGAACGCCGGTGTTGGCAGCCGATGTGGGCGGTCTCGGTGTGGCCGTGCGATCGGGCGAGACCGGTCGGCTGGTGCAGGGGCACCGCACCGAGGACTGGGCCGATGCGCTCGCGTCCATGCTCTCGGATCGAACTGCATTGGCGGACATGGCAAGTGCGGCACCTCGGCACGCCAGAAACTTCTCGTGGGAGCACACCGCGGACGGTCTCATCGAGAGTTACCGGCAGGCCAAATTCCATTTCGACCGCGGTGAGGCACCGAGCGAGTTCTCGCCGCGACGGGTCCGAGGATTGTCGAAACTACGCAGATCAGGAGCTGTGACTGCATGAGCGAGACCGCCGAACTGATCGACCGGGTCCTGAAGGATCGCGAACTGGACTACACACGGCGCGGCGAGGTGTTCACCGTCGAACTGCCCGGGGAACGCAAACTGAAGACGACGACGATGTTGACCGTCGGACATCACGGGGTGCGCATCGAGGCATTCGTATGCCGCAAGCCCGACGAGAACTTCGAGGGCGTCTACAAGTACCTGCTGCGTCGTAACCGTCGGCTGTACGGGGTGCACTACACCATCGACAAGGTCGGCGATATCTATCTCGTGGGCCGAATGTCGTTGCGGGCTGTCGACGGTGACGAACTCGATCGGATCTTCGGTCAGACCCTCGAGGCCGCCGACGGGGACTTCAACGTGCTGCTCGAGCTGGGATTCGCGGAGTCCATCAAACGTGAATGGGCATGGCGGGTCTCGCGTGGCGAATCGTTGGCGAACCTGAAGGCGTTCGAGCATCTGGTGGGAGCAGACAAGGCCGAGCAAGCGTAACTCGCTCGAAATGGGTCTGTGTGGCTGCCCGTAACGTCCGGTTCATAGCCTGACTCTCATGACCAGGCCCGAGGACGCCCGCCCGCCGGTGCTGCAGATGTTCGGTTACGGTCTGCAACACATTCTCTCGATGTTCGGTGGCGTCATTGCCGTACCGATCATCGTCGGTGGAGCGGCCGGGCTGTCCGGTGCCGACCAAGCCCTGCTGATTTCGTGCGCGCTGTTCGTCAGTGGCGTGGCCACCGTCCTGCAGACCATCGGTATCCCGTTCTTCGGCTCGCAACTGCCGCTGGTGCAGGGCATTTCGTTTGCTTCGGTCTCGACGGTGCTGACGATCATCGGCAGTGCGGAAGACGGCCGAACCGGATTGCGCACGGTCCTCGGTGCCGTGCTGGTGGCCGCACTGATCGGGTTGGCCATCGCGCCGTTCTTCTCGAAGATCATTCGCTTCTTTCCGCCGCTGGTGACCGGCAGCATCATCACCGTCATCGGACTGTCGCTGATGCCGGTCGCCGCGCGGTGGATCACCGGCCAGGAGATGGTGGGCGGTGCCCCGAACCCGAACTATCTCGATCCCGCCAATATCGGGCTGGCGATGTTCACCCTCCTCGCCGTGCTGGTGATGACCAAGATTCCTGGCCTGTCGAGGCTGTCGATTCTGCTCGGACTCGTCGTCGGCACCATCGCAGCACTGATCGTCGGCAAAACCGACTTCGACGGTGTCGGTGACGCGTCCGTGGTGGCCGTACCGACCCCGTTCGCGTTCGGGTCACCGATCTTCGCCGTCGGTGCGATCGTCTCGATGACCATCGTGATCCTGGTGATCATGGTCGAGACCACGGCCGACATCCTCGCCGTTGGAGAGGTCGTCGGAACCGATGTCGACTCCAAGCGCGTCGGTGACGGCCTGCGCGCAGACATGGTGTCCTCTGCCGTCGCCCCGATCTTCAACACCTTCCCGGCGACGGCCTTCGCGCAGAACGTCGGTCTGGTGGCGATGACCGGCATCAAGAGCCGCTTCGTCGTGGCTGTGGGTGGCGGCGTGCTTGCGCTGCTGGGCCTTTCGCCGGTTCTTGCCGCAGTCGTCGGTGTCGTCCCGCTGCCGGTACTCGGCGGGGCAGGCATCGCTCTGTTCGGAACCGTCGCCGCCAGCGGCATCCGGACCCTCGGCAAGGTGAACTACGACAACAACTCCAATGTGGTCATCGTGGCGGTGACCTTGGCGTTCGGCCTCATTCCCGTTGTCGCGAGCGACTTCTGGGACGAATTTCCGGACTGGTTCGTCACCATCTTCCATTCCGGAATCAGTGCCGCCAGCATCGTGGCAGTGGTCCTCAACGTATTCTTCAACGTATTCAGACCCGGTACGCCGCCGAACCCATCGGTGGTGGCAGCGGGGCCGGCAGTGATGGTGCGTGAGGACGAAGCACGAATACTCCGTGAAGGCGGCAGCTTGCCCGAGAAGGCCGAGCCCAACAAGGCTGTGCCCGACAAGGCTGCATCCGATAAGGACTCCTGAGTGAAATCCTGCGCACCCTCGCCCGCGCGAGTAGCGTCCCGACCCAGACGAAGCACATCTAAATTGGAGGACATCTTGTCATTCGTTACCCGCACGAGTACGCGGAAGGCAGCACTCGGCGGCGTCGCGTCGCTCGGTGCCATCGCCCTGATCGCAGGCTGTGGATCCGCTCCCGAGGACGAAGGATCGAGTGGAGGCGGATCCAGTGACTTCCTGCCCTGCATGGTTTCCGACAGCGGCGGATTCGACGACAAGTCGTTCAACCAGCTCGGGTTCGAGGGTTTGACCGAAGCCTCCCAGGAGCTCGGCGTCGAGCCGCGCACCGTCGAGTCCGCGTCGCCCACCGATTACGCCCCCAACATCAACAACCTCGTCGATCAGGGCTGCAACCTCATCGTCACCGTCGGATTCGATCTGGCCGACGCCACCAAGGTGGCAGCCGAGGCCAACTCCGACATCGACTTCGCGATCATCGACGACTCGACGATCGACCTGCCGAACGTCAAGCCGCTGACCTACGACGCCTCGCAGTCGGCTTTCCTCGCCGGCTACGCGGCCGCGAGCTACAGCACCACCGGAGTGGTCGGCACGTTCGGCGGCTCCCAGCTGCCGACCGTCACCATCTTCATGGACGGCTTCGCCGACGGCGTGAACTACTTCAACGAGCAGAAGGGCAAGGCGGTCCGCGTCATCGGCTGGGACGTGCCCTCGCAGAACGGCTCGTTCACCGGTGGATTCACCGCCAACGAAGTTGCCAAGAACACCGCTCAAGGTCTGATCGACCAGAACGCCGACGTCATCTTCCCGGTCGGTGGACCCATCTATCAGAGTGCGGCACAGGCCATTCGGGACTCCTCGCGTCCCGTCGCCCTCATCGGTGCGGACGCCGACGTCTTCGAATCCGACCCCTCGGTCGGTGACCTGCTGCTCACCTCGGTGACCAAGGGCCTCAAGACCAGCGTCGACGAGGTCGTCGCCAACTCCGGTGCCGACAAGTTCGACAACGCTCCGTACGTGGGCACCCTGGAGAACGACGGCGTCGGCATCGCACCGTTCCACGACTTCGAATCCAAGGTCGACCCCGCACTGCAGGGCGAGCTGGACACGATCAAGGCCGGCATCGTCGACGGGTCCATCACCGTCGAGTCGCCGTCGGCACCCAAGTAGCACCAAGCGGTCGTAAAGGGATATGAAGCTCGAACTTCGCGGTATCACCAAACGATTCGGCTCGTTGATCGCCAACGACCACATCGATCTGAGCGTCGAATCCGGCGAGATCCACTGCCTCCTCGGCGAGAACGGTGCAGGCAAGTCCACGTTGATGAACGTGCTCAGTGGCCTGTATCGCGCCGAGGAGGGCCAGATTCTGCTCGACGACGTCGAGCAGAACTTCGCCGGTCCGGGCGAGGCGATGACCGCCGGCATCGGCATGGTGCATCAGCACTTCATGCTGATACCGGTGTTCACCGTCGCCGAGAACATCGTGCTCGGCAACGAAACCACCTCGCTCGGTGGACGACTCGATCTCGTGGCAGCACGAAAGCTGGTACGAGAGATCTCCGCGAGGTTCGGCTTCGATCTCGATCCCGATGCTCTCGTCGACGACCTACCGGTCGGCGTGCAGCAGCGGGTGGAGATCGTCAAAGCGCTCTCTCGTGAGGCCAAGGTGCTTGTGTTCGACGAGCCGACGGCCGTCCTGACGCCACAGGAAACCGACGATCTGATGCGAATCATGCGCGAGCTCGCGGCGTCGGGCACCACCATCGTCTTCATCACCCACAAGTTGCGCGAAGTACGCGAAGTGGCAGACAAGATCACCGTCATCCGGCTCGGCAAGGTGGTCGGCGAAGCGAAACCGACCGCCTCCAACACCGAACTCGCGGCCATGATGGTGGGACGCGATGTGCAGCTGACGGTCTCGAAGGATCCCGCCTCTCCGGGAGAGCCGGCGCTGGTCATCGAGAATCTGTCGGTGTTCGACGCCCAGGGCAACAAGACCGTCGACGACGTCAGCCTCGAGGTCGCGGCGGGGGAGATCCTCGCCGTCGCCGGAGTGCAGGGCAACGGGCAGACCGAATTCGTCGAGGCTCTACTCGGGTTGCAGGACAACGTGTCCGGAAAGATCAGCCTCGACGGTCGTTCGCTGGTCGGATCGACGGTGCAGGACGTGCTCGACGCCGGTGTCGGCTTCGTGCCGGAGGACCGTACCGTCGACGGTTTGGTGGGCGAGTTCTCGATTGCGGAGAATCTGATGCTCGACCGCTCGAACAGCATGCCGTTCGTGCAGCGCGGAGCGGTGCAGCGCGACTATCTGGAGAAGTTCGCAGCGGAGAAGCTGAGCGAATTCGATGTGCGGGCACCGGGAATCGGGACCGCCGTCGGACGCCTGTCCGGTGGTAACCAGCAGAAGGTGGTACTCGCACGCGAACTGAGCCGCGATCTGCGGCTGTTCGTCGCGGCCCAGCCGACTCGCGGAATCGACGTCGGGTCCATCGAATTCGTGCACAAGCGCATCGTCGCCACTCGGGATTCGGGGATCCCGGTCATCGTGGTCTCGAGCGAACTGGATGAGGTCGCCGCACTGGCCGACCGCATCGCCGTCATGTATCGAGGAGCAATCGTGGGAATCGTCCCCGGGGATACGTCCCGCGAAACACTCGGATTGATGATGGGCGGTGAGCGTGGTGAGTGAGACCCAGCAGCCCCCGGCCGCTCAGCAGCCCCCCACACCTCCGCAGCCGTCCGCGTCACATGTAGTGCTCCGCCAGATCTTCACCGGCAGTGCCATCATCTCGGTTCTCGCCGTACTGCTCGCGCTGATCGTCGGTGCCGTGCTCATCGCCGCCACCAACACCGGCGTCCAGGAGTCGGCAGGCTACTTCTTCTCGCGTCCCTCGGACATGCTGAAGGCCATCTGGGATTCCGTTGCCGGAGCGTACTCGTCGTTGTTCCAGGGCTCGGTGTACAACTTTCGGCGGCCCGGATTCGAGAACGGTATCCGGCCTCTGCTCGAGACGCTGACTTTCGCCACTCCGCTGATCGTCGCGGGACTCGGTGTGGCACTTGCCTTCCGTGTCGGCATGTTCAACATCGGTGGTCGAGGCCAGATGCTCATCGCATCGGCATGCGCAGGCTGGGTGGGGTTCGGAGTGAACCTGCCGGCCGGAATCCACCTGCTGGTGGCCGTCGTCGCCGGAGTTCTCGGCGGCGCGGTGTGGGGAGGTATCGCCGGATTCCTCAAGGCGCGCACCGGTGCTCACGAGGTGATCGTCACCATCATGCTCAACTACATCGCGTTCTACCTGATCTCGTACCTTCTGCGAACCCCTGGAGCGCTGCAGGCTCCGGGATCGAACAATCCCAAGACCGCTCCCATCGCGTCGACAGCGGTGTTCCCCAAGCTGTTCGGCGACCGGTACAGCCTGCACCTCGGTTTCGTTCTGGTGATCCTCGTGACCGTCGCAGTGTGGTGGCTGCTCGAGCGATCCAGCCTCGGATTCCGCTGCCGGGCAGTGGGCGAGAACCCACACGCCTCACGGGTGGCCGGTATGAACGTCAATCGGATCTACCTCTACGCCATGATCATGTCCGGTGCGCTCGTCGGCCTGGCCGGAGTGGCCCAAGTGCTGGGCACCGTTACCACCGGCTTCAGCGCCGACATCGATGCCGGAATCGGATTCGACGCCATCACCGTCGCACTGCTCGGCCGATCGAAGCCGTGGGGTGTGTTCTTCGCAGGAATCCTGTTCGGCGCGTTCAAAGCCGGCGGGTTCGCCATGCAGGCGGCCGAGGGCGTACCCATCGACATCGTGCTCGTCGTGCAATCGGTGATCGTGCTGTTCATCGCTGCGCCGCCACTGGTGCGAGCGGTGTTCCGATTGCCCAAACCAGGCGAAGAGAAACTGGCGAAGGCCGAGACCGCGAAGGTGGGTGCACTGTGACCGCCCCCGTCGTCGCCCCCGCCGAGGCAGTACTCGGTCGCAGCTGGAAGGTGCCGTCGATCCTCGGGGTCGTGACGTTGCTTGCTCTGGTGCTGTTCGTTGTCAAGAAAGGTTCGGGCACAAGCACATTCGCATTGGCATCGGAGGACGACTTCTTCGCGCTGCCGGCCGTGGGTGTGCCGTCGTACGGCACCGGTCTCATCGTGGTCGTGTTGCTGGCCGTCATCACCGGCTACGCGGCGCTGCTGGCCTCGCGGTACCGCTCGACGCCGCTGTGGGTGCTTGCCGTGTTCGCGGTGTTGTTCGTGTTCGGCTTTCTCGCGTGGGCAGCCGACGGTGAGACCATCCCGGTGCCCGGATTGCTCATCGGCGCAGTCGCTCTGAGCACACCGCTGATCTTCGGCGCGATGGGCGGGGTGATCTCCGAGCGGGTCGGTGTCATCAACATCGCTATCGAAGGTCAGTTGCTCGCAGGTGCTTTCGTCAGTGCCGTCGTCGCGTCGATCACCGGGTCGACCTACGTGGCGTTGCTCGCCGCTCTGGTGGCCGGTGCACTGACCGCGTCGCTGCTGGCAGTGTTCTCGATTCGCTACTTCGTCAATCAGGTCATCGTGGGTGTGGTGCTCAACGTCCTGGTCGTCGGACTGACCAGCTTCCTGTACTCGGTGGTGCTCACCAAGAACGCCGAGACTCTCAATTCGCCACCGCGCTTCGCGCGCATCGACATTCCGGTGCTCTCGCAGATTCCGATCGTCGGTCCGGTGCTGTTTCGACAGACGTTGATCGTGTACCTGATGTATATCGCCGTGGCGCTGGTTTTCTTCGGCCTGTTCCACACCAAGTGGGGTCTGCGACTGCGCGCCGTCGGTGAGCATCCGCAAGCCGCCGACACCGTCGGAATCAACGTGGCTCGAACGCGATTCTGGAACGTCTGCCTCGCCGGTGCCATCGCCGGACTCGGCGGTGCGTACTTCACGCTCGGTTCCGTCGGAGCCTTCGGCAAGGAAATGACTGCCGGTGCCGGCTACATCGCACTCGCCGCGGTCATCTTCGGGCGCTGGGATCCGGTGCGCGCGACGTTGGCTGCACTGCTGTTCGGATTCGCGTCGAACCTGCAGAACGTGCTGGGCATCATCGGGTCTCCGGTGCCGAGCGAATTCATGTTGATGCTGCCCTACGTGGTGACCATCTTCGCCGTCGCCGGGCTGGTGGGCCACGTGCGAGGACCGGCAGCAGCGGGCAAACCGTACGCGTCCCGAAGTTAGCGGCCGCCCTACCTGACTCAGCGGTAGGGTCGCTGTCCGATGTGACCGCTTTCACTGTAGTGTTCGATCATTGTTGCCGCAGTTTTTCGAAGGAGAGCCATGAGCTTCCGCAGTCCCTTTCCCGACGTCGAGATCCCGAATCTGAGCGTCTACGACTTCCTGTTCGGGTCGATCGCCGAGTCCGATCTCGACAAGCCTGCTCTCATCGACGGCACTTCGGGTGACGTCACCACCTACAAGACGTTGATCGGCCAGGTCGACGCCATTGCAGGTGCGCTCGCTGCGCGCGGGCTCGAGGTGGGCGATGTCGTCGGACTGCACTCGCCGAACGTTCCCGCGTTCGCGTCGGTGCTGCACGGCATCCTGCGCGCAGGCGGAACCGCGACGACGATCAACGCTCTGTACACGGCGGAGGACATCGCCAAGCAGCTCACCGGCTCGGGTGCGAAGTTCCTGTTCACCGTCTCGCCCCTGTACCCGCAGGCGAAGGCGGCTGCGGAGAAGGTCGGCATCGACGCCGATCACGTCATCGTGCTGGACGGTGCCGAGGGGCACCCGAATTTGCGCGATCTGCTGACCCAGGGCGCGCCTGCCCCCGAGGTCTCGTTCGATCCGGCCACGCACGTCGCGGTGCTGCCGTACTCCTCCGGTACGACGGGTGTGCCGAAGGGCGTCATCCTCACTCACCGCAATCTCGTCGCGAACGTTGCACAGATGGAACCGCGGGTGGGCATCGACAGCGACGACGCGATCCTCGCGCTACTGCCGTTCTTCCACATCTACGGCCTGACGGTGTTGCTCAACATCGCGCTGAAGCTGCGCGCGCACCTGGTGACGATGCCGAAGTTCGACCTCGTCGAATTCCTGCGCATCATTCAGGATCAGAAGCTGACGTACCTGTTCATCGCACCGCCGGTGGCCGTCGCGCTCGCCAAGCATCCGATGATCGACCAGTACGACCTCTCCAGCGTCCACACCATCTTCTCGGGTGCCGCACCGCTGGACGAGGAGCTCGGCAAGGCCGTCGCCAAGCGCTTGAACACGCGGGTGCGCCAGGGCTACGGCATGAGTGAGCTCAGCCCGGTCAGCCACGCCATCCCGTTCGACCGTGACGACATGCCGCTGAGCTCGGTTGGTCAGCCCTTGGCCAACACCGAGAACAAGCTCGTCGACCCGGCCACCGGCGACGAAATCGAGCTTCCCGCAGAGGGATTGAGCAAGCCGGGCGAGCTGTGGGTCAAGGGACCGAACGTGATGGTCGGGTACCTGAACAACCCCTCCGCCACCGCCGAGACCCTCGACTCCGACGGTTACCTGCACACCGGTGACATCGCTGTCGCGGACCACGAAGGCGTCGTCTACATCGTCGACCGCCTCAAGGAACTGATCAAGTACAAGGGCTATCAGGTGCCGCCGGCCGAGCTCGAGGCCCTGCTGCTCACGCACGAGGAAATCGCCGACGCGGCCGTCATCGGTGTTCTCGACGACGAGGGCGAGGAAATCCCCAAGGCTTTCGTCGTCCGCCAGCAGGGTGCCACGATCGACGAAGAGAGCATCATCGCGTTCGTCGCCGAGCGCGTCTCCCCGCACAAGAAGGTTCGACGCGTCGAATTCATCGACACCGTTCCGAAGTCTGCGGCAGGCAAGATTCTCCGTAAGGACTTGCGGGCGTCGGAAGCTGCAGGCAAGTAACTCGTTCTTCTGCACGACCCAGCGCACCCTCCACCGTGTTCGTCGGTGGAGGGTGCGTCTGTATTCGGGTCAGACCGGCGCGCCCATCGAGTGCCGCCGGGTGGCACGTAGGTAGTCGTCGACGGTGATCAGCGGGGGACGGTCGACCGAGGACAGCGGTGCCACACTCATCGAGACCTGAGGTCCCGTGGTCGAGAAGGTGGTGAATCCGGCGCCGGAATCGCCGAGACCGAGGCGCGAGAACATCGTGGCGATGATCTGTCGACTCATGACGGCCAACTCGGAGGTCGGCCGATTTCGATGGCGGCGCGTTCCGAGTCCGATCTGCCCGATCGTGTCCGCACCCGAGCGGTGATAGGTGTCGAGCAGCAGTCCGATCTCGACGCCGTAATCGGGGGCGAAGGGCAGAGTTTCCAGCAATCGGCGAGTGGCGGCGTACTCGCCGCCCAGCGGCTGGAAGACGCCGGCCAGTTCGGGACGAAGTGCGGTCAGCAGGGGCCGCACCGTCAACTGCGTGACGCGTCCGCCACCATCCTCGTCGGTGCTGTCGCCGATCGTCAGAGGGCGACGGTAGAAGCCTTTGACCAGTTCGACACCCTCGTGCATGAGCAGCGGGCCGACGAGCGACGGCACGAAGTGCGAGCCCGGATCGACCAGATCCGAGTCGACGAACACCACGATGTCGCCCGAGGTGGCCGCTACTCCGCGCCACAGGACTTCTCCCTTTCCACCGACGACGGGTAGGGCTGGGAGCACCTCTTCCCTGGAGACGACCGTTGCCCCGGCCGCGCGCGCCCGGACAGCCGTGCGGTCGGTCGAGCCCGAATCGAGCACGACCACTTCGTCGATGAGACTTCCCAGATGGGGAGTCATCGAGGCAATCACGTCCGCGACGGTGTCCTCCTCGTCGAGGGCAGGGAGGACCACCGAGACCGTTCGGCCGCGTTTGGCCGCGATGATGTCGGCGAGCGGCCAGGGTGAACGGGCCCAGGTGGCGGCAAGAGCAGGAGTGCCCACGGTGTCGGTTCGGCTCATCGAGTTTCCTTCGTCATCGCTGGAAGTCACGGCTCAGGAGGTGGTCGGCAGTCCCATCGACGGCGCGATCACCGACCACGAGTCGTGTAGGTCTTGTTGCCAATAGGCCCACGAATGGGTTCCGTTGGGTCGGAAGTTGTAGGTGGCGGGGATGTCCAACTCCTGCAGGCGCTGCTGCATCTGGTGCGAGCACGAATCGGTGGTCGCCTCGATGACGGCTCCGACGGCAAGCTGCTGGGCGAGCTTGCCGTAGTCGCTACCGATGCCGGGTCCGCCGGGTACATCGAACGCGCCGGGCGCTCCCGTTCCGCTCGAGATGTACACCGCGACACCACGCAGGCCTTCGGCGTTGACGTACGGGTCGTTGGCAATCCAGTCGGCACTGCCTGCAGGCCCCCACATGTTCGCGGTGGATCCACCGCCGCGCGCTTCGACCACGGATCTGACGTACATCTCGCCCACCGGGTCGCTCGTACGGGCACATCCGCTGTACGAGGCCACGGATCGGTAGACGGAGGGGTGGGCGATGGCCAGTTGCAGAACGGACGTCCCGGCCATCGAGATACCGGCGACGGAATTGACGCCGTTGCTGTCGAGCAGTGCGTTCATCAACGGCGGCAGTTCGAGACCGAGAAACGTGGACCACTTGTTTCGGCCCAGCACCGGGTCGTCGTGCAACCAGTCGGTGTAGTAACTCGCAGCGCCACCCCGTGGGACCACCACGTTGACGTTCTTGTCACCGAAGAAACCGGCGATGTCGGTCTGATCGAACCAGCTGCTGCCGCCGTCTCCTCCGGCTGCACCGTTGAGCAGATAGAGGGTGGGCGCACCGGGTTCCTCCGCCCGAAAGATGTCGACGACGACGTCGCGGTCCATTGCCGCGGAATGCACGTGCACGACGTCGCGGCGTTCCCCGATGCCTTCTACTCCGACGACCGACGATGCTGTCTCGGCAGTTGCCACTGCTGCTGTGCCCGACGTGAGAACAACGACGGTCGCGAGCACACTCAGGGCCGAAACGGTCGCATCACGCAGGCGGTATCGGTCGATCATCTACCGTTCCTGACATCGTGGGGGGGGCAGCGCGGAGCCTGGTTTTCGGTCAGCGCGATGAGTGTCCGACGTTAGATCGAATGTCTGGCCTCCACCACAATCTTGACGATCCTTCAGTTCTGACACAGATATCTCGCGCATCGTTGTCGATTTTCCAAAATGCCGGGCCGTGGGGTGTTCTCCGTCTCGCTCGAATGATGCACTGGCCCCTCCGACGCACCTCACTGTGCTGCGTCGTATCTCTCCCTCCGAAAGGTTGTGTCGTGGTTGCATTCGGACTCATCGACGAGTGGAAGCCTGCTCCGGGACCACTCACCACGTGGTCGCCTACCGACGCCTCACGGGGCGCGGCCGCAGCGGCACCCGTCCATCCGGCACGTCCGTCCCACATCCAGCAGGCGTACCTCGAGGCCGCATTCCGCAACCGAGGATCGTCCTTTCGCTTCTCCAGACTGTGCCTCGTCACGTTCCGCATCGAAGGAAAGTTGGACAGCGCGGCAATGGGGCAAGCGTTCAATACGTTTGTCAAGCGCCATGATTCGTTCTCGAGCTGGTTCGAGACCACGTCGGCCGGATCGGTGCGCCACGTCGTCGACGTCGACGACATCGTGCTCGAGCCGACTTCCTACGGTGTGCCCTCGAGTGCGGCCGATATCCGACGGCACGTGCAGGACACCACCCCGGGGCCGGAGAGTTGGAACTGCTTCTCCTTCGGGACGATCGAGCACGACGACCATTTTGTGGTGTACGCGGCGGTCGATCACCTCGACACCGACGGCATTTCGCAGGCGCTGACGTACTACGAGTTGCGGCAGCTCTATCGCAACGCGGTGACGGGGGAGTCCGATGGACTGTTCACCCCGGGCAGCTACATCGAGTACTGCCGGCGCGAGCGCACCGAGAGCGATGCCACGACTCTCGAGTCCGCGGCGGTCCGGACCTGGATCGACCTGGTCACGGACAACGGTGGTGATCTTCCGACATTCCCACTTCCGCTGGGACGCAACAGTATCGACTACACCAGAACGTCGCACAATTCGTTTCCGCTGTTCGACGGCGCGAAGGCGCGGGCCGTCGACGACGCATGTGCCGGAGTGGGAGCAAAATTCATCGGAGGCATCTTCGCCGCGGCAGCCCTGGCAGAATACGAACTGGCCGGCCGAAGCAGCTACCTGGGCCTGACGCCCAAGAGCACTCGAACTCTGCCGGGCGAATTCGCCTCGATCGGTTGGTTCTCCAGCCTCGTTCCCGTGCAGTTCGAGTTGGGCACGCAGCCGACGTTTCTCACCTTGGCCGTCCTTGCTCAGCAGGCATTCGATTCCGGGAAGCTGCTGGCGAACACGTCCTACCACCGAGTTCTCGAACTGGTCGGCCCGGAACACGGAATCACCACACAACCGGGGTGGACCGCGCCGATGATCTCGTACGTCGACGTCCGAAAGCTGCCCGGTGAAGCCGAACTCGACGCGGCCGGGGCCGGGTTGTACGGCAACCGCGGTAGCTCGGAGGAAGTCTTCATGTGGGTCAACCGATTCGAAGATCACACCGGCGTGGAATTTCTGTACCCGGGAACGGACGAGGCCGATCGCTCGATCGATCTCTACTTCGCCAAGATCTCCGAGATCTTCACTGCCGTGGTCGAATCGGGCGATTACGTACCGCAGCTCCCCGATGCGAGTACGTTCGCGCACGAACTTCCGGACGTCAGCAGGGTATGACACGCCGACGCAGCGGCTCGTGGATGACGCTGTGCGCCTGTTTGCTGGCGGTGACGATGCAGATGATCGACGTCACGGCCGTGACCGTTGCGCTGCCCACGATCGCCCTGGACCTCGACGGGACAGGTGCACAGCAAGTCTGGGTACCAGCGGCGTATCTACTGGCATTTGCGTGCGCGCTCCTCACGATGGCCAGAGCAGGTGAGGTATTCGGGCGCAGAAACACGTTCGTCGTCGGCACTGCGATGTTCGCGTCGACGTCGGTGTTGTGCGCGTACGCGCCCACCATCGAACTACTGATCCTCTGTCGCGTCCTGCAGGGAATTGCGGGCGCCGCCATGTCCGCTCAGACCGTGGCCATCGTGACCGCAACCTACTCCGGGGCGCGGCGTACCACTGCGTTCGCCTTGTATGGCGGCACGGCAGGACTCGCAGGTCTGGCCGGACCGGCCGTCGGCGCGGTCCTGCTTCACCTCGATATCCTCGGAACAGGTTGGCGTGCAATATTTTTGATCAACGTTCCGATCTCGGTGGCGGCAATCGTCCTCGCCCGGCGGTATGTCTCCGCCGGCTCGGGGCACGTGCTGTCGGGTGGCCTGTTCGATCCGATCGGGGTTGCCCTGTGGTCGATCGGTGCTGTGTCGATCGTGTACCCCATCATGACCAGCGCGAGTGCGATGGCCGCGGTACCCGCATTCGGCATAGGCCTGGTTCTGTTGGCCGTCTTCGCGATGTGGGAACGGCGCCGGAGCGCGGCGGGTGCACACGTCATGGTCGACACCCGCATTTTCGTCGAGCGTGGGTTCACCTGTGGGTGCGTCGTCTCGGCGCTGGTGTACGGCACCTTCACTGCATTCGTTCTGACGATGTCGGTGACGCTGCAGACCGGACTGGGCGACAGCGCGTCGACGGTGGGAGTGATCACGATCCCCTTCGCCCTCGGGGCTGTTGTGGCGTCGCTGGCCGCGCCGATAGCATTCCACCGCTGGGACTCTCGCGTGGTGGCGGTAGGTGCGGCCACGATGGGAGCGGCGCTGTTCGTCCTCGGTGCCGCCGTGGATCACTTCGATCGGCCCGGCTTTCCGTGGCCGATGACCATCCCACTGGTTCTGGTCGGGGTCGGCCTGGGATCGGTGATCGCGCCGCTGCAGAGCACCATCGTCGCCGGTGTGAGCCCGGATGCCATCGGCTCCGCGTCGGGGATCCTGCCGACGGTCCAACAAGTCGGGTCGGCGGTGGGTACCGCGGCCGCCGGTGCCGTGTATTTCGCGATGCTTCCCGCGCTGCCGGTGGCGTCGGATCATCTGGCCTCGCAGCAGAACGTGCTGTTCGGACTGGCAGCGACGATGGCCGTGGCCACCGCTGTCGCGATGGCACTGCCACGAGGCGATCGAGCGGCCGCCGAATGTGTGCGAGAGCCGTTGACGGCACCCCAGCGGTCACCATGACCGGCAGGCCCCGAACGACAAATGCCGATCCGAAAATAGACCTGAGACTTCCCCGGTCCGACGAATGGCCCGGGCCCAATGAAAATCGAGAAGAGCTTTCATCATGCGCCGCACCCTCTTGACCCTGACGACCGCCGTCGGGCTGATGTCGATGCTGTTCGTCACTGCACCACACGCGTCGGCCGCGCCGACCGATCCGACACCGGTGCCCGGCACGCTCTATGCGGCTGCGGCGGACCTGACCGGTAAGAACAACGGTGACGTCGTGGCGAACAGGCGGTTCTCGAGTCCCCTGTACCCGGGTGCCGACATCTGGCAGATCCAGTATCGATCGTCCGACTCCCGAGGAGACGCGATCGCTGCTGTGACAACCGTTCTCGCGCCGGCGAACCGCGCACCCGGTGGGCCACTGCTGTCGTATCAGCCGTTCGTCAACGCGCTCGGGTTGCAGTGCGCGCCGTCGGAATCGTTGTTCGGGGCCGATCCGACGACCGGTGTTCAGGAGCGTGAATTTCTCAACCTGGCCCTGATGCGTGGCTGGTCGGTCGCAGTCCCGGACCACCTCGGTCCCAAAAGTGCTTATGGCGCAGCCAAGCTCGGCGGTCAGATCACTCTCGACGGAATTCGCGCCGCGCAGCGGGTTCCCGAGCTCGGACTGTCGGCCAGTCCGGTAGGAATGGCCGGGTATTCGGGTGGTGGGATGGCGACGGCGTGGGCTGCCGCGCTCGCTCCGAGCTATGCACCCGAGCTGAACATCGTCGGTGCCGCAGCCGGAGGGGTGCCTGCCGATCTGGACAACATCGCTCGCGCGTTGGGTTTCCAGCCGCATCAGGCATTCGGGCTCGCGTTTGCCGCGGCCATCGGACTCGAACGCGAGTACCCCGACCGTCTACCGATCACGGCTCAGCTCAATCCCACCGGTCTGGCGTTGAAGGATCAGGTCTCGAATGCGTGCACACCGGTGATCCTTGCTACCGGAGCCTTCAAGAGCGCGCTGGCGGTCTCGACCACGACGTCCTTGGTGGACAGCCCCGAAGCGCAGCAGATCATCGACGAAAACAGTTTGCTGAAGTATGCGGGAGTTCCCACCGCACCCACGCTGCTGTGGGGAAGCGACAACGACCCCTTGATCCCCATCGGTGCCCTGCGCGACACTGCCGCACGGTACTGCGCGAACGGGGCGACTCTGCAGTTCGACGTCGTTCACGCCCCGCAGCACATTCAGGCGGCCTTCGAGGGTCTTCCCGCTGCGCTCACATTCCTGGACAACAGGTTTCGGGGTGTCGCGCCGCCGACGAACTGCGTCCGATGAAACTGTTCTCGACCGTGGTCGGTGTCACCGCGACCGCTCTGGTCGTGGCCACCGCGCCTGCTCATGCTGCGGACCTTCCGGTGCTGGCCCCGCAATCGTTCGGCGACTTCTCGGTGCAGACTCGATATTTCGACGTCGCGGTTGGTCCTGAGCGGGATCAGCAGTGCACTGTCGTGGGCGACATCTACGTCCCCGATGGTCTGGGACCGGACAACCGGGCTCCGGCCATTTTGACCAGCAACGGTTTCGGCGGATCCAAGGACGACCAAGCGGGTGCCGCAGCGAGATTCGCGACCCACGGCTACGTGGTTCTGTCGTACTCCGCCCTGGGTTTCGGTGGCTCGACGTGCAAGATCTATTTCGCCGATCCCGACTACGACGGCATGGCTGCCTCGGACCTCATCGGCTACCTTGCCGGTGACAGCGAAGGCGTGTTCACCGACGCCGCTCTCTCTGTCGAAGCCCCCGTTCTGGACGTCGTTCGCCTCGATGCTCCGCAGGATCCCCGCGTCGGCTATCTCGGTGGTTCCTATGCCGGTGCAACGGGATTGGCGGCAGCATCGGTGGATTCGCGACTGGATACCGTCGCGTCGATGATCACGTGGAACGATCTGGCTCGCTCGCTGGCACCGGATGGAGCCGGGCGCAGGTCGGTCGGCCCGGTCAAGAGCGTGTTCGGTTCGGCATTTCTGGCGGCCGGCGCCGTCCTGACCGGTCCCGGAGGGTATGCAGCCGATCCAGACCGGGCACAGGGATGCCCGAACTATGCCCAGTGGGTCTGCGACGCCGCGTCCGCCTTCTCTGCCAATCGCGAACCGGACCCGGGAACTCTGGCGGCGATGCGTCACGTCTCGCCCGTGGACTATCTCGATCGAGTCGATGTCCCGGTTCTGCTCACGCAGGGCCAGAAGGATTCACTGTTCAGTCTCGACGAGGCAGCAGCCACGTTCGATACTCTGCGGGCGCGCGGAGTGGAAACGTCCATGGTCTGGCACTCGTGGGGACACAACGATCGGAAGGGCTATCCGGGGGAGTTCGACATCAAAGCCCCCGATCCGTTCAATCAGCACGAAGCGGCACTGGTGGGCAATTGGCTCGACCGACACCTCAAGGACAAGGACGTCGACCCGGGGCCGGCATTCACCTACTTCCGAGACTGGGTGCCCTACAACGGCGTCGCGTCGCCGGCTTACGAAGAGTCGCAGACGTTCCCCGTCGGCACCAGGCGCACGTTCCAGTTGGCCGACGGCACTCTGTCCCAGGGCGACGTCCCGAGTGGTGCGTGGACACAGACGATTCGGGATGCAGGCAGTCCGATGCACACCACTCTCGGCCTTCCGAACATTGCCGCGGAACTGCCCGTTCCTCGCGTCTCGCTACCCGGTTCTTCCGCCACCTGGACAACCGCGCCGCTGGCCGAACCCGTCGACGTCGTCGGCGCACCGGAGCTGTCCATCAGTCCCACGGTGTCCGGGCCTGCGACGGTCTTCGTCACCGTGCTCGACGTCGCACCGAACGGTGTGCGGAGTCCGATTCACGGGCTCGTCGCACCCGCCGTCCTCACCGGATCCGCGGACCCGGTGACGATCTCGCTGCCCAGCATCGTCCATCGATTCGACCGTGGCCACCGCATCGGAGTCGACATCACCGCTTCCGATCCGTCCTTCGCCGGTGGACCCGGCCCGGCGGACGTCACCTTCTCCTCGACGGATCCGACCAACCAGTTCTCTTTACCTACAGTGCCGTGACACTTCGATTTGCTTACTCCGAAAGGCTCACCGTGATCCGAAAATTCTTTGCCCTGGGGACCATTCTGGTGGCACTCTGCGCGTCCCTGTTCGCAATGGGCGCAACAGCTTCGGCTGCCCCAGCGCCGACTGCCCCCGATCCGGACGTCTTCTACGCGGCACCGGCCGACATCGCCGATCACGCGCCGGGTGACATCCTCGCCAGCCGTCGGGCCGACGCATGGATGTACCCGAACACCGACATCTGGCAACTCAAGTACCGGTCGACCAACTCCGCCGGTGCTCCCGTTGCCGCGGTGACGACTGTGCTGATGCCGCGCGGTAAAGGCGCGGGGACGCCGCTGGTGTCCTACCAGGCAGTCATCAATGCCCTGGGTGTGAAATGTGCACCCTCGCACGGCCTCTTCACGTACGAGATCGGTGAAGCTCCGAGCCTGTACGTCGGAATGGTCGCCCGCGGGTGGGCGGTTGCGGTACCGGATTACCTCGGACCGACCGGTGCCTACGGCGCTGCCGAGTACGAAGGTCGGTTGACGCTCGACGGTGTTCGGGCGGTCCAGAACTTCGAGCAGTTGCCGCTGAAGGACAGCCCCGTCGCTCTGCTCGGTTACTCCGGCGGCGCACTGGCGACATCGTGGGCCGGTGCGATGGCACCGACTTACGCCCCCGAGCTGAACATCGTGGCCAGCGTGCACGGCGGAACGCCTGCCGACCTCGGATTGATCGCAAAGAACCTGGGCTACAGCGCGATTCCACACCCGGCCTTCGGAATGGCGCTCGCGGCATCGCTTGGACTCGAACGTGAATACCCCACCGAGTTCCCCGTCTCGGAAAACCTCAATGCGGCCGGCCTGGCGTTGCGGGATCGTGTCAGCAACGAATGCCGCCGCCCGATCATCATCGGCGGAGCGTTCAAGAGCGCGAGAGATCTGTCGAACGTCGACATCGCGTCGCTGCCCTCAGCGCAGGCAGTACTGAAGAAGAACAGCCTGGTCGACTACGAAGGCGTGCCTACGGCCCCGGTGTACATCTGGCACGGCATCAACGATTTTATCACCCCGTTCGCGCCGGTGAAGGAAACCGTCGATCGCTACTGCGCAGCCGGTGCCACCGTTCAGTTCCGGGCGTACCCATTTGCGGAGCACTTCAGCGGATCGCTCGTCGGACTGCCCGAGGCCTACGCCTACGTGGACTCACGATTCCGAGGTGAGCCGGCACCGTCGAACTGCGGCTGATCTTGCCTCGGTAGTGACCTCACACCTTTTTTGACGACTGCGCGCCCTTGCTCTGAAGTGAGCGGGGGCGCGCAGTCGTCAGTAGGGGTGTGAGGTCGTTGTGGTCGGTGGAACCGACGCGATGTTCGGTGCGTCGAACAGATGTGAGGACAACTCGGTGGACGGTGGCGGGTGTGACCGCGGTGATGGTTCTGGTCGCCGGATGTGGCGACTCGACGTCGGGAGCGCCGGTGGCGGATTCGCCGACCTCGACGTCGGAAGCACCGAGCGCAGCCGAGCCGTGGGATCCGTGCAGCATCCCGAACAATGCCATCGAGGCCGCGGGATTGGATGTGGGAAGTAAAAGCACGAACCTGTTCGGGGATGCGCCGCTGTCCAACGACTGGAAGACGTGTATCTGGACGGACCCTGACCCTGGGTCGTGGTACTTCCTGGGCGTATTTTCCTCGGCTCACAACCTCGGGTATGTAGAAGCGAACGACCAGTTCGGCAGCTTCACTGTTGCTGACGAAGACGGTTTCGTGCAATTTCGACGTACCGCGAAGTACGACGAGGTCAGTTGCGGCATCGCTTACGAAGTTACCGGGGGAATCGTGTACTTCATTCTCGACGGAAGGGCTGGGCGCGAGCCGATGGGTGATCCGTGTTCGGAAATCGGTCGGGTCACGAAATCGTTGCAGACCAGCCTGCCTGCGCGGGCACGGTAGACAGAAAGGCTGAGGTTCGATGGCTTCTGGAAACGGCAATCTGTTCGAGTCGATGCAGTATTGGCGGGACCTCTCGGAGCGTGCTGAGGCAGGGCTGATGGAAATTCCTGCGGGCGTTGCATCTCGGTGCGACCAGGTCTGCGCGGACTACATCGACCACCTGGCAGGAATGCTGGGAAAAACGAAATTTCTTGTCGATCTAAACGCATATGGCACCCTTCCGTCGGCTCGATTGCTGGGTGCGAAGTTCAAGCGACTGGCCGATGGCGAAGAAGGCTCGGCGGCTTCTGTAATCAGGCAGCACATCGAGGTCATCGAATTGATGCGATCGGTGTTCCGCCGCTATTTCGTCGACACCGAAGCGGTCGATCAGAGTGTGGGAGCTCGGATCGGCGGTATCGGAGCAGCACTGGGGGAGTAGATCCGCAACCTCACACCCTTTCTCTCGACCTCACACCCCCGTTATGCGCTGAATCCCGGCGCGCGGTCGGCAAAAAGGGTGTGAGGTCCCGAAAATGGTCGCGCCATACCGTCGAACATGCCCGAAATGTCCGTAAAGACAACCGCAGCAACACAATCGAGACAACATTCGCGAATCGGATGACTTAGTCTGCGAGCGTGAATCTCTCCACTGCACGTCTGGTGCCGATGCGACCGCGTGATCCCCAGGAGCCACACCGGACCGCGAGTCCACTCGAATTGTTCTTCGACCTCGTGTTCGTGGTGGCCGTGAGTATCGCGGCAGTGCAGCTCCATCATGCGCTCACCGAGAACCACCTTGCCGACGGTCTTCTCAGCTATGCGCTCGTGTTCTTCGCGATCTGGTGGGCGTGGATGAACTTCACCTGGTTCGCCACGTCGTTCGACACCGACGACTGGCTCTATCGCGCGTTGACCGTCGTGCAGATGGCCGGAGTCCTGGTGCTCGCCGCGGGGATCGAACCGGCGTTCGTGGACAAGGATTTCGCGATCGTGGTACTCGGCTACGTCGTGATGCGCGTGGCCATGGTGACGCAGTGGGTTCGAGCATCTCGGTCGAGTGAGTACAAGAAGACCGCACTGTCGTACGCGATAGGCATTGCGGGAGTGCAGGTTCTGTGGATTCTGTGGATGGTGCTGCTCGACGGCACGGCCGCTGTCATCATGTTCTTCGTGCTGGCGGCTGCCGAGATGTCGGTTCCGGTGATCGCCGAACGCAGCGGCTCGACGCCGTGGCATCCGCATCACATCACCGAGCGCTACGGGCTGTTCACGCTGATACTCCTCGGCGAAAGTCTGCTCGCATCGGCCAACGCCATCATCGAAGCGCTGCACGACGAGACGGCCCTGGCACCGTTGATCTCGATTTCCGTCCTCACACTCGTCGTCACCGCAAGCCTGTGGTGGATCTACTTCTGGCCGCCGCATCACCGGGCAATCGGAAAGTTCGGCAACTCGCTGATCTACGGCTACGCGCACTACTTCATCTTTGCGGCCGCCGGCGCGTTCTCGGCCGGCATCGAGGTCGAGATCGATGTGCTCACCGAACACAGCAAGCTCGGCGACGTTGCCGCGTCGTTCACCGTCACGGTGCCGATTGCGATATTCGTCCTCGGAGTGTGGCTGATCGCCATCCGAGCCCACGCGGACCGCGTCGTCAACATCGCAGTTCCGGTGGGCGCCCTGCTCGTGTTGTTCGACCCGATCATTCCCATCCCGATCACCCTCACCGCCGCGGTCATGATCGTCGTGGTCGGCGTGCTCGTCGCACGCGGGCCACGACCCCCAGCGTTAGGTCGTTCCGCAGGCTCCACTCCCCAGCGTCCCGCATGAGAAACTGACCACATGAGTATCGGAACCCTGATTCTGCTCCGTCACGGCGAGAGCGAATGGAACGCGTCCAATCAGTTCACCGGTTGGGTCGACGTGCGACTGACCGAGAAGGGTGAGGCCGAGGGCAAGCGTGCCGGTCAGCTCCTCGCGGAGGCAGGCGTCCTACCGGACCTGCTGTACACCTCGCTGCTGCGTCGCGCGATCAGCACCGCCAACCTTGCACTCGACGCCGCCGACCGCCACTGGATTCCCGTCGTGCGCGATTGGCGTCTCAACGAGCGGCACTACGGCGCGCTGCAGGGCTTGAACAAGGCCGAGACCAAGGACAAGTACGGCAACGAGCAGTTCATGCTGTGGCGTCGTAGCTACGACACCCCGCCGCCCGCCATCGAGGTCGGCAGCGAGTTCAGCCAGGATGCCGATCCCCGCTACGCCGATCTGGACAGCGTTCCGCTGACCGAATGCCTCGCAGATGTGGTCGAGCGGCTGATCCCGTACTTCGAGGAGACGATCGTCGCCGACCTGAAGGCAGGCAAGACCGTGCTCGTCGCCGCGCACGGCAACTCGCTGCGCGCGCTCGTGAAGTACCTCGACGAGATCTCCGACGCGGACATCGCCGAGCTGAACATTCCCACCGGCATCCCATTGCAGTACGACCTCACCGAGGTCGACGGCAAATTGAAGCCCACCAATCCGGGTGGCACCTACCTCGATCCGGAAGCAGCGGCCGCGGGAGCTGCTGCCGTGGCAAATCAGGGCGGTAAGTAACTCCACCGCGCACAAACCGGCAGTTTGTCGAAACTGCAGGTGAACGAACGAAGAACACTGCCGACGAGGACTATGACGACCAGGGAAATGCCTGCACCCTGCGTATGTGAGCTGTCCATCGAACGTACGATTCCGGTGTGAGTGTTGCATCGGCCGTACTACTGGCAATCGCCGCGGCCTTCGTGGGATACCTCGTCGGCGGTGTTCTCATCCCGTATCTCAACACTCGACACTCGGAGCGTCGCCGCGCCACGTCCGGTTTGACGATGTCGCAGGTACTGGACCTGATCGTGCTCGCGTCGGAGAGCGGCATCGCCGTCGTCGATCAGTTTCACGACGTCGTGCTCTCGAATCCACGGGCCGAGGAGCTCGGTTTGGTGCGTAACCGTTCGATCGACGAGCGCGCCTGGGCTGCGGCGACGAAAGTGCTGTCCGACGGCCATCCCGTCGAAGTCGATCTCAGCTCCAAGGCTCCGCGACCGGGCCGCGACAAGATCGCCGTCCGATGCGTCGCGCGCCTGCTCAGCAAGGAAGATCGACGTTTTGTGGTGCTCTTCGCCGACGACGATTCCGAGCAGGTGCGGATGGAAGCGACGCGTCGCGACTTCGTGGCCAACGTCAGTCACGAACTCAAGACGCCCGTCGGTGCGATGAGCCTGCTGGCCGAGGCGCTGCTCGAGTCCGCGGACGATCCGGATTCCGTTCGGCATTTCGGCGGCAAGGTCGTCGCCGAATCCAAACGCCTGGGCAACATGGTGACCGAGCTGATCGCGCTCTCGCGATTGCAAGGGGCCGAGAAGCTACCCGACCTCGAGGTCGTCGACGTCGACACCGTCGTCAACGAGGCGATGGATCGCTCCAAGCTCGCCGCCGAGAACGCCGGCATTTCCGTCACCACCGATCACCCGAGCGGACTCGAAGTGCTCGGCGACCAAGCTCTACTGGTGACGGCGCTCGCCAACCTCATCCAGAACGCGATCGCGTACTCGTCCAACGGATCGCCCGTCTCGGTCAGCCGGGCCCTGCGCGGCTCGCAGGTCGCGTTCGCCGTCACCGACCGCGGCATCGGCATCGCCAAGGCCGACCAGGAACGCGTCTTCGAACGATTCTTCCGCGTCGACAAAGCTCGGTCGCGGGCCACCGGCGGCACAGGCCTCGGCCTGGCCATCGCCAAACACGTCGCAGCCAACCACAACGGCAGCATCTCGCTGTGGAGCAAGCTGGGCACCGGATCCACCTTCACCCTCCAGATCCCCGCGTACTTCGAAGAAGAAGACGACGCTGCGGTTACAGAAAGAGAGAATCAGTGACCAACGTTCTGATCGTGGAAGACGAAGAGTCGTTGGCCGATCCACTGGCCTTCCTGCTCCGCAAGGAAGGGTTCGAGGCCACCGTCGTGGGCGACGGACCGTCGGCTCTGGCCGAGTTCGATCGCGCCGGAGCGGACATCGTGCTGCTCGATCTCATGCTCCCCGGGATGAGCGGCACCGACGTGTGCAAGCAATTACGTTCGCGCTCAGGTGTTCCCGTCATCATGGTGACCGCACGCGACAGCGAGATCGACAAGGTGGTCGGCCTCGAACTGGGAGCAGACGACTACGTCACCAAGCCCTATTCGGCACGCGAGCTCATCGCCCGCATCCGCGCGGTACTGCGTCGAGGCTCCGACGCCGAGGTCGACGGCGGAGTCGACACCGGAGTGCTCGAGGCCGGCCCGGTGCGAATGGACGTCGAACGCCATGTCGTGATGGTGGGATCCGAGCAGATCACGTTGCCGCTCAAGGAATTCGACCTGCTCGAGTACCTGCTGCGCAACTCCGGCCGAGTGCTCACCCGCGGACAGTTGATCGACCGAGTGTGGGGAGCGGACTACGTGGGCGACACCAAGACCCTGGACGTGCACGTGAAGCGACTGCGCTCCAAGATCGAGGCCGACCCGGCCAAGCCGGAACACCTCGTCACCGTGCGCGGGCTGGGTTACAAGCTCGAGGGATAGAGCCTGCGGCATGTGCACAGAAACTCGTAGTGGGCTACGAGGTTCCGCGCACATGCGGCGCAGCGGCTCTATCGACGCTGAGCCTCACGAGTGGCCGGATGCACCGCGATCAGACCCAGACCACGGCGACGCTTGCACAGTGACGCCAGTTCGTCGTATGCGGCTTTGCCGAGCAGCTCGGTCAATTCGGGCTTGTAGGACTCGAACACCTGCTTCGCGCCGACGTGGGCGTCGGGTGAGCCGGAGCAGTACCAGTGCAGATCGAGACCGCCTTCGCCCCAGCCGCGTCGGTCGTATTCGCCGATGGTGGTCTTGAGAATCTCCGAGCCGTCCGGCCGCGTCACCCAGTCCTGGGTGCGCCGGATCGGCAGCTGCCAGCACACATCGGGCTTGACCTCGAGCGGCTCGATGCCCTTGCGCAGCGCCATCGAGTGCAGCGCGCACCCGATGCCGCCCTCGAAGCCGGGACGGTTCTGGAAGATGCACGCACCCTTGTAGCGGCGCGTACGCAGCGACTGTTCGTCGTCGAGATCGTCGTATTCGACGTATCCCTTCTTGCCCAGACCTTTGTCCATGAGCTGCCAGTCCTGCGGGGTGAGCAACTTCACCGACTCGTCGAGCTTGCGCTTGTCGTCCTCGTCGGACAGGAATGCGCCGTGCGAACAGCACCCGTCGTCGGGCCTGCCCTCGACGGTTCCCTGGCATGCCGGAGTGCCGAAGACGCAGGTCCAGTTGGACAGGAGCCACGTCAGATCGGCGGCGATGAGGTGTTCCGAATTGTCTGGATCTGGGAATTCGACCCACTCTCGTGGGAAATCCATCTCGACCTCTGCAGCGAACGGTGGCTGCTCACGACCTGCTGTCACAAAGGACGACGCTAGACCCAGTACCGTGGACCTGTGCGATTAGGGGTGCTCGACGTCGGTAGCAACACGGTGCATCTACTTGTCGTGGACGCCCACCGCGGCGCTCACCCCACCCCGATGAGCTCGAGCAAGGCAACGCTGCGCCTCTCCGAGAACACCGATGCGCACGGAAACATCACCCCTGCGGGCGCGGATCGCCTCGTGAACGAGGTTCGTGAGTTCGCAGCCATCGCGGAACGTTCGGGTTGCAGTGAACTGATGGCATTTGCCACTTCCGCAGTGCGTGACGCCTACAACTCGGAGGACGTGCTCGCTCGAGTACTCACCGAAACCGGAGTTTCCCTGCAGACATTGTCCGGCGTCGACGAGGCGCGACTGACATTTCTCGCGGTTCGACGCTGGTACGGCTGGAGCGCCGGGCGCATCCTCGGACTCGACATCGGCGGCGGATCGCTCGAACTGGCCAGCGGAAGCGACGAGAATCCGGACGTCGCATTCTCTCTGCAACTCGGTGCCGGTCGCCTCACCCGCGATTGGCTCGACGAGGATCCACCGGGCAAGCGTCGTATCGCGGTTCTCCGGGATTGGCTGGATGCGGAATTGGCGACCCCCGCCAAGGAGTTGCTCGCGGCCGGCGACGCCGACCGGGCCGTGGGAACGTCGAAGACATTCCGTTCGTTGGCTCGCTTGACCGGTGCCGCGCCCTCCGCGGCCGGTCCCAGAGTGACGCGGACGCTCACTGCGAGCGGCTTGAGGCAACTCATAGCCTTCATATCGCGGATGACGGCCGCCGACCGTGCAGAATTGGAAGGCGTCAGCGCCGACAGGTCGCCACAACTGGTGGCCGGGGCATTGGTAGCGGAGGCGAGCATGCGGGCATTGTCGGTGGAGTCACTCGAGATCTGCCCGTGGGCGCTGAGGGAAGGTTTGATTTTGAGGAAGCTGGACACCGAAACCGACGGCGATCTGGTGGGGAGTTCGAGATGAGCGAGAACAATCCAGAAGACACCGGGCAGATCTCGGTTGCCGAGCTGTTGGCCCGAAACGGCCAGCAGACGAACCTGAGCACCGGTGGACGCCGTCGCCGAGGCGTCAAGGGCGGCATCTCCGTCGCCGAGCTCACCGGTGAAATCCCGGTCGTCCGGGACGAGCCGGGCAGCCGTAGCGCCCCGGTGGTCGACGCGCCTGCCCCGCCTCCGGCGGACCGTGACACGCCGGCCCCCGCTCGAGTCGAGGCCGACGACGACCGCGTGACGCCCGACGACGCGCCCGCATTCCTGTCCTCGCAGCCACAACCGGCCCGACCGCAGAGCGCACGCCCGACCGCGTTCCAACCGGTGGCCAGGCGCGAGAAGCAGCAGCCCGAGCCAGAACTGCTGTCCGGCTCCACCACGGTGGCCGGTGACCTGCTCAATCGGTCGCACGACGACACCGAGCGCGGTCATCGTCCGGCTGCGCCGACGACGCCACCGGAGCGTCAGCCGTACGGATCCACCGCGGCCGAACAGGGGCGGAACCGCAAGCCCGCAGGATTCACCGCGCCGCGCCAGGTCGAGGTGGCCGAGCCGAACACCGACGTCACTCCGCGAGCAGCGGTGATCGACGTCGACGACGTCGCGAAGACGGCGGTGTCTGCGCGCATTGCGCGTACAGACGACACGGAATCCACCGCGACGGGCAAGGTCGCGTCGACCGAGGCACCTGCGACATCCGTTCCCACCCAGGCCGTCGATCTCGTCGAGCCGGATGCAGAGCGCGACGCCGAGGACAACACTGCAGCGGCACCGGAGACCGAGACCGACGCGAGCCCCGCTACCCGATCCGGCCGCCGTGCTTCGGCCGCCAAGGGCAAGGGCGGTGCCGTTCGGCAGTGGCTCGTGCTCCTCGGTCAGGCAGTGGTGGCCATCGTCGTCGGCGCATTGCTGTTCAAGGGCTTCGAGCAACTGTGGGACGTGTTGCCATGGGTCGCCCTGGTGCTGTCGGTGCTGGTGATCGTCGGTCTCGTGGCGGTGGTGAGAATTCTGCGGCGCACCGATGATCTGATATCGATCGTCATCGCGATCGCAGTGGGTGTGTTCGTGACGCTCGGTCCGCTCGCCTTCCAGCTCAGTACCGGCTGAGCTGGAACCGCGATGGCTGCGCAGCGAATACACGTCGGGCTGTCCACGGCATCGGTGTACCCGCAGAACACGGAGGCGGCATTTCGTTACGCATCCGAACTCGGGTACGACGGCGTGGAACTGATGGTGTGGGCCGAGTCGGTCAGCCAGGACGTCGACGCGGTGGCCGCACTCTCTCGGGAGTACTCGATGCCGGTTCAGGCCATCCACGCGCCGTGTCTGCTGATCTCGCAGCGGGTGTGGGGATCGGATCCGATTGCCAAACTGGCCCGATCGGTCGAGGTGGCCGAGAAACTCGGTTCGGCTACGGTCGTCGTGCATCCGCCGTTCCGCTGGCAACGCAAGTACAGCGAGGGCTTCGCCGATCAGGTAGCGGAACTGGAAGCGAACTCGCACGTGGTGGTTGCCGTCGAGAACATGTTTCCGATGCGTGCCGACAGGTTCTTCGGACGCAAGGAGAAATCGGCACAGCGACTGGAACGACGGGGCGGCCCGGGAGCCGCCCTGTCGGCGTTCTCCCCGTCGTACGACCCGACGGACGTCGGCCACGGTCACTACACCCTCGACCTCTCGCACACGGCCACCGCGGGCTCCGACGCCCTCGAGATGCTCGATCGGATGGGCGAGGGCATCGCGCACCTGCATTTGGCCGACGGCCGAGGCGCGTCCGTCGACGAGCATCTGATCCCCGGGCACGGCAGTCAGCCGTGCGTGGAGGTGTGCACCGAACTGGTGCGCCGCGGCTTCGACGGTCAGGCGGTGATCGAGATCAACACGCAGAACGCGCGGACGGTCCCCGAGCGTTCCTCGATGCTCGGACAAGCACTGCAGTTCGCCCGCGCACACCTGTCCTGAGGCCGCCGGTAAGTTGTCGGGAATGAGTTCTGCCAGCCCCTTCAAGGCCGCCACCACCCTGACCGCGCTCGAGGTCGCCACCGACACTGCGTCGTTCGCGGGCGCGATCGACTCCACCTGGACCATCGGTCCCAAGGTGCACGGCGGCGCCATGCTCGCCGTCTGCGCGGCAGCGGCGCGCAGGCATATCGTCCTGACCGACCCGGAGCAGGCCGAGATCCAGCCGCTCGCGGTGAGCGTCAGCTACCTGGCCGCTCCCGATCCCGGCGAGGTTGCACTGACGACAGTGGTGCGCAAGCGCGGTCGGCAGGTCTCCCACGTCGACGTCGAACTCACCCAGGCCGGACGCGTCGCCGTGCGGGCGGTGGTGACCCTGGGTCGTCCCGACTCCGACGAACCCCACCACGAGACGCCGACGTCGCTGGCGTCGATGGCCGTCGAACCTCCCGCCGAGACACTCGCGGTGGCAGGGGATCATCCGATGGCGTCCATCGTGCACGTCGCCAAGGGCTGCGAGATGCGTATCGACGAGTCCTCGGCGTCCTTCCTGACCGGCGCGCAGGGCGAGGCAGAGATCAGATTGTGGGTGCGTCCCTTCGCGGGCGACGAGGCCGACATCGGCACCGCGGTGTTGTTCGCATTGATGACCGGAGACATCTCGGCTCCGGTGACCATGAACCGCGGAATGTTCGGTTGGGCGCCGACCGTGCAGTTGACGACCTACCTGCGGCGCCGTCCGGCACCGGGGTGGCTGCGCGTGGCGGCGACCAGCACCGTCATCGGCAGCACCTGGTTCGAGGAGGACCACGTGGTGCTGGATTCGACCGGTGCCGTCGTGGTGCAGAGCAGACAGTTGGCGATGGTGCCGCGCTCGAACTGACATGGCAGGCTTGGCCGCATGACGAGAATTGCAGTGATCGGCGGCGGACGGATCGGCGAGGCGTTGATTGCGGGACTCCTCGAGTCCGGCCACGCAGTGCGCGATCTGGTGGTCGCCGAGAAGTCCGAGGCCCGCGCCAAGGAGATCGCGAAGGAATTCGGTGTCCTGACCACCACCGTCGGCGACGCATCCGAGGGGGCCGACGTGATCGTGCTGGCGGTCAAGCCGGCCGACGTCGAAACGGCACTGACCGAGATCACCAAGATCGAGCTCGACGGCGATCGCGAACAACTCATCGTCTCGCTGGCCGCAGGCGTTCCCACCGCCAAGTTCGAGCCCAAGCTCCCCGCCGGCTTCCCTGTCGTTCGGGTCATGCCCAACACCCCGATGCTGGTGGGGGAGGGCGTCAGCGTGCTGGCACCGGGTAAGTACGCCCGCGCCGAGCACCTCGAACTGGTGCGTTCCATCCTCTCGGCCGTCGGCAAGGTCGTGGTGGTCAAGGAACATCAGCTCGACGCCGTGACGGCGGTATCCGGGTCGGGTCCGGCCTATTTCTTCCTGGTGGCCGAGGCCATGATCGACGCGGGAGTGGGCCTGGGATTGGCCCGCGAGGTGGCGTCGGCGCTCGTGGTTCAGACGATGGTGGGGGCCGGGGCGATGCTGGATCGGTCCGACGAGAGTGCGAACGAGCTCAGATATGCCGTGACCTCGCCGGGCGGTACGACGGCCGCAGCAGTGCGAGAATTGGAACGAAATGGCCTTCGAGCAGCGTTTTTCGATGCTCTCGGTGCCGCAAATGCCCGATCCATTGAGATGGGCATCACAGCAGATTGAAAAATCTTTTCCCCACTCCCGTCGCAGTAACCCCATCTGTCCCTATAGGCTCGGGGGCAGCACGTGCGTGTCTGTTCGGCAGGAGGGGAAGCCTGCCGCATGAGACGTGCCGGAGGTATGTGGATTGATGGCGTCTATAAACAAGCCGTCCAAGGGTTCGTCCCCGGATGGTCAACCGGCTCTGGCCGGAACGCAGTTCCTCACTGTCGCTGAAGTGGCGACGCTGATGAGGGTTTCGAAAATGACCGTGTACCGGCTGGTACACGGCGGAGAATTGCCCGCTGTACGAGTGGGTCGATCTTTTCGTGTGCACGCCAAGGCGGTTCACGACTATCTCGAGACCTCGTACTTCGACGCAGGCTAGTAGTGCACGCGGGGCCGGTTTCGTAAGTGCCGGTTCGGACCGGTAGGATTGGCGCTCGTCGTGCCAGCCAGCCGGTGTGCAGCCGTGGGCGAGTACGTGGCCCCAGCGCCAGCTCGGTGACCAAGGCTTTTGGCTCGAAGCCCTCAGGGCTTGGTTGTCAGGTAGGCGTACGCAAACGGCGTGCGCGAAAACGCTAGAGAAGAACGTGAGGACACCCGCATGGGTTCAGTGATCAAGAAGCGTCGCAAGCGCATGTCGAAGAAGAAGCACCGCAAGCTGCTTCGTCGTACCCGCGTGCAGCGCAGGAAACTCGGCAAGTAGTTCTGCCGGCATAGCTTTCACCAGGAGGCCCGTCACCGTCGGTGGCGGGCCTCCTGGCGTTCGAACGTGGGCTTCGCTTCTCGCCCTCGCGTCTGCCCACCGATCCAGTAGGCTTTGGACCGGAGCCGATGTTGGGGGTGCGCAGTGAGTCCGAGCGATCGTGGTGTTGCCGCGCCCCGAGTGGTCCTGGTGACCGGAGCGAGTCGTTTTCTCGGCGGGTACCTCGTCACCAGACTGGCCCAGAACCCGCAGATCGAACGGGTGATCGCCGTCGACGCGCTGTCGCCGAGCAAGGATCTGCTCCGACGCATGGGCCGCGCCGAGTTCGTCCGCGCGGACATCCGAAACCCGTTGATCGGCAAAGTGATTCGTAATGCCGGCGTGGATACGGTCGTGCATGCCGCCACCGTGGCCAAACCCCCCAGATCCGGCGGCCGCGCCACGATGAAAGACCTCAACGTCATCGGCGCGATGCAGTTGTTCGCGGTGTGCCAGAAATCTCCGACGGTGGAGAAGGTGGTGCTGCGTTCGTCCTCCTCGGTGTACGGCTGCAGCGCGAAGGACCCGGTGAAGTTCACCGAGGAGATGAGCGCCCGACGCCCACCGAGCGGTGCGTACGCGCGGGACACCATCGACATCGAGGGATACGTTCGCGGACTCGGCCGTCGACGACCCGACATCGCCGTGTCGATCCTCCGCATGGCACCGCTGATCGGTCCGCGATTGAACGGCACCATCTCGCGGTACATGACCTCGCCGCTGATCCCGAGCATCATCGGCCGCGATGCACGTATGCAGTTGCTGCACGAGGAAGACGCCCTCGCCGCGCTCGAGCGCGCCACCATCGGCGGTCCGGCGGGCACGTTCAACATCGGGGCCGACGGCACGATCATGCTGTCGCAGGCGATCCGCCGTGCCGGGCGCGTCCAGGTGCCGGTTCCGTTTCCACTGTTCAAGAGTGTCGGCCGCGCTCTCATGGGCGGCATGATGCGGGAGTTCACCACCGAACAACTCGACTACTTCCACTTCGGCTGCGGCCTCGACACCACCCGCATGCGTTCGGTCCTGGGCTTCGAGCCGCGGTGGACTACGGTTCAGGCATTCGACGACTTCGTCCGCGGCGCTGCGCTTCGCCCGGTCATCAGGACCGAGTGGGTGGACGGCATCGAGAATCGACTGCTCTCGGCCGTTGACACCGGCGCATCCACGGCGCGCGCACTGGCGGCACTGCGTAGCACGGACACAGTGCGAAGTTCGGGAGGGACGGGTGAGTGAAGTGGCCAAAGTGATTCCATTGCACGGTGGCCGCTCGGTCCGCGCGTCGCAGGGTTCGCGCGAACGGCACCCCTCCGCCTACACCGAGCCGCGTGAGCCGACGCCGCTGCTCGACCCTGCCCCCGTCGTCGCGTCCCCTTCGGCGGCAGCGATCCCGACTCCGCTGCTCTCGATGATCGACGACACCAAGACCGCCGTCGTGGACCAGATCTCCTCGGTTGCCGAGTTCGTGCGCAGACGTCTGGCCGGCGATTACAGCGTGGACGAGTTCGGTTACGACCCGCACTTCGCCGACGCCATCTGGCTTCCGCTGCTGCGGCCGCTGTTCGACAAGTGGTTCCGCGTCGAAGTGAAGGGCATCGAGAACATTCCGTCCGACGGTGGTGCCCTCGTCGTCGCCAACCACGCAGGTGTTGTCCCGGTCGATGCGCTGATGGCGTCGGTCGCGGTGCGCGACCACCATCCGGCGCACCGTCCACTACGAATGTTGGCCGCCGACATGGCTTTCGAGATGCCCGGCGTCGGCACCATCGCCCGCAAAGCCGGGCACACGCTGGCGTGCAACCCCGACGCCGAGCGCCTGCTGCGCACCGGCGAACTCGCAGCGGTGTTCCCCGAGGGCTTCAAGGGCATCGGCAAGCCGTTCAGCGAGCGCTACAAATTGCAGCGATTCGGCCGTGGCGGGTTCGTCTCGGCGGCTCTGCGAACGGGTGCACCGATCATCCCGTGCTCCATTGTCGGCTCGGAGGAGATCTACCCGAAGATCGGCGACATCGCGCCACTGGCTCGACTGATGGGCATGCCGTACTTTCCGGTCACGCCGTTCTTCCCGCACTTCGGTCCGCTCGGCCTGATCCCGTTGCCGTCCAAGTGGTACATCGAGTTCGGTAAGCCGATTCCTACCGACTCGTACGACGCCGCCGCGTTCGAGGATCCGATGGTGCTCTTCGAGCTGACCGACCACGTCCGCGAAACCATTCAGCACACGCTGTACCGACTGCTGGCCAAGAGACGCAACGTCTTCCTGGGGTGAACGCACGGGTTATCCTGTGCCAGTGCACATTCGCAACACCACCACCGAAGATCTGCCCGAGATTCTCGACATCCACAACGATGCCGTCGCCAACACGACTGCCATCTGGGACGAGGAACAGGTAGACCTCGCCGATCGCACGGCCTGGTTCGACGGCCGCCTCGCTGCGGGATACCCCGTCCTCACCGCCGAGGTCGACGGCCGGGTGGCCGGATACGCGTCGTACGGGCAGTGGCGGGTCAAGAGCGGTTACCGGCACTCGGTGGAGCACTCGGTGTACATCCACCGGGACTTCTATCGGCGTGGCCTGGCCAGTGCGCTGCTGAGCGAATTGATCGAGCGGGCCAGGGCAGGCGAGGTGCACGTGCTGGTGGGGTTCATCGAGTCCGAGAACACCACCTCGATCGCGCTGCACCGGAAATTCGGCTTCGCCACCGTCGGGCAGATGCCGGAGGTGGGCGTCAAGTTCGGCAGATGGCTCGACCTGACCCTGATGCAGCTGACGCTCTGAGCGGCCTGCCCGGATGTCAGCCCTTGCGACGGCCGACCACGGCAGCGAGTCCGCCGCCCACTGCGCCCAAGGCCAACGCCGTCGGGACGCCGATCTTGGCGGCCTTGCGTCCGGTGCGATAGTCGCGAATTTCCCAGCCCCGGTTCTTGGCCAGCTCACGTAGGTCCGTATCGGGATTGATCGCCACGGCGGTCCCGACGAGCGAGAGCATCGGAACATCGTTGTGGCTGTCCGAGTACGCGGTGCACCGCTTGAGGTTGAGGCCTTCACGCACAGCCAGTGAGCGCACTGCGTGCGCCTTGCCGATGCCGTGCAGGATGTCTCCGACGAGGCGGCCGGTGAACACCCCGTCCTTGCTCTCGGCGACGGTTCCCAGTGCCCCGGTGAGCCCGAGCCGCTTGGCGATGATCTGAGCCAGTTCCAGGGGAGTGGCGGTGACCAGCCACACCTGCTGGCCGGCGTCGAGGTGCATCTGCGCGAGAGCGCGAGTACCGGCCCAGATCTTGTCGGCAATGACCTCGTCGTAGATCTCTTCGCCGAGCGTGGTCAGTTCGGAGGTGGGGCGGCCCTTGATGAACGAGAGCGCCTTTTCTCGGCCGCTGGCCACATCCTCGCTGTTCTCCTTGCCGCTGACCCTGAATTTCACTTGCTGCCAAGCGAATTGAGCCAAGTCGCCACTGGTGAAGTATTTGCGAGCAGCCAGCCCGCGAGCGAAATGGATGATCGATGCGCCCTGGACCATGGTGTTGTCCACGTCGAAGAAGGCCGCGGCGGTGAGATCGCGCGGAATCGCGCCCTCGGACTCGATCTGCAACGCGAGAGCGGCGTCGGCACTGGCCTGGCCGGCCACGTTGGCGCGGACTTCTGCATCGGACGGACCGAAGGGGTTGCGAATCCTGCGAATACGCCGCTTGAACTGCTTGTCCCCGCGCGGATCCTCGGTGTCGACCATGTCGATATCGGGCGTGGCCTCGATCGGCAGGTCGGTTCCCCCGTCACTCACTTCGGTCCTCCTCCCACTCGAGTACTCGATGCGCCCAGTCGGTCTACCCGCGCAGCCGAGTCGGTCACGCAAGCAGCCCACTCGGCTACCCTCGCAGCCTAGTCGTGGGTCCGACAGGACCGACGGGGGACAAGCGAAGCCGGCCGTGAGGGCGGGCCGGCGGGGTGGCCGTCTGTGACGTTCGTCTCCATTGCGGACGTGTCACAGTGGACTGATGCAGACGACTCCCCGCGGCGTGGCTCTTCTCACCCGTGCAGGCTGCCATTCGTGCACCCACGCGCTCGAGGTGTTGAGCGAGGTGTGCCGCGAGTTCGACGTGGCCGTCACGGTCGTCGACGTCGACGAGGCGGCGACGGAATCGCCTGACCTGCGTGCGGAGTACGGGGACCGAGTGCCGGTGGTGCTGCTCGACGGCATCGAGCACAGCTACTGGGAGGTGGACGTGCCCCGATTGCGGGCCGATCTGGCTCGGGCAGGGCACCCTAAGAACGTGTGATTCGTCTCCGTGTGCAGGTGAAGGCCGGTATGCGCAACTTTGTTCATTCGTTCACAAGCAGTTACCGTGGTGTGAACAGCATTCGTGAAATAGACACGAACGCAGGATCAGCGTGAAGACCGGCATCGACGCCGTTCGGACGAGGAGCCCCAGACGTGACCGAAGAGCGCCCGTCGCCCAGCGGCGTAGAGCGGGTCATCCCTCAGGCTACGGTCACCCGTCTGGCGACCTACCTGCGGGTCCTCTCCATCCTCGCAGACGAGGGCGTTCTCATCGTCTCCAGTGAAGAACTGGCCACCGCAGCAGGTGTCGGGTCGGCCAAACTGCGCAAGGATCTCTCCTTTCTCGGCCCCAACGGCGTTCGCGGTGTCGGCTACGACGTCGCACGTCTGCGCGCCAAGATCGAGAGCGCACTCGGACTCGATCGCGGCCACCGCGTCGTACTGGCGGGAGTCGGCAATCTGGGACAGGCGCTGGCCGGGTACGGCGGATTCGCGCGTCGCGGCTTCACGATGGTCGGCCTCTTCGACCGTGACCCGGCGCGTGTGGGCACCGACGTAGACGGACTGACCGTCCGGCACGTCGACGAGCTCGACAAGGCATGCCGTGAACTCGAGGCGACCATCGGCGTCATCGCCACCCCCGACGACGCCGTGCACGTCGTCGCCGAGAAGCTCGTAGCAGGCGGAGTCGAGTGCATTCTGAGCTTCTCGCCGATGGTGCTCGACGTTCCCGAACACGTCGAGGTACGGCGCGTGGACCTGGCGGTGGAGATGCAGGTGCTCTCTTTCAACAGCTCTCGCAACGTGTCCGAACCGGCCGGCGTGACCGCGCCGACCGTCGTCACTGCGCCTCGGCCACAGCCGGTCTCACCGCCTCCACTCACGTCCACGGCACGTCTCGGCCGCAGTCACGGCCCGCGCATCGCCGGAAATCCAAGCCCAGTCAACAGTTCGACAAGAAACGGATCGGTGATTGCACCGTGAGTGTCCTTCTCGTCGGGATATCGCACCGTAGCGCTCCCGTCGCAGTCCTCGAGCGTGTCGCCATCACGGACACCGATCGCCCGAAACTGACCGACAAACTGATGGCCAGCGGAAGCATCTCCGAGGTCATGGTGGTGTCCACGTGCAATCGTGTCGAGATCTACGCCGTCGTCGACGCCTTCCACGGCGCATTGACCGCCGTCGGCGAGGTACTCGGTGAACACTCCGGACTCGAGATCGCGGACCTGACCAAGCACGCCTACGTGCGCTACAGCGAGGCCGCCGTCGAACATCTGTTCGCAGTGGCCAGCGGCCTGGACTCGATGGTCATCGGCGAGCAGCAGATCCTCGGCCAGATCCGGTCGGCATACGCCGCCTCGGACGGCCAGCAGGCTTCCGGACGGGTGATGCACGAACTGGCGCAACAGGCGCTGCGCGTCGGTAAGCGGGTACACAGCGAAACCGGAATCGACGCCGCCGGAGCCTCGGTGGTCTCGGTTGCCCTCGATCGCGCCGCCGAGACGTTCGGCGGTTCCCTCGCCGGTCGCAAGGCCGTCGTCCTCGGAGCCGGAGCCATGGGCGGCCTCGCCGTCGCGCACCTCGGCCGCGCCGGAATCGGCGGCCTCACCGTCGTCAACCGCACTCGCGAGCGGGCCGACCACTTGGCCGAGAACGCCGTCTCGAACGGAATCCCGGCAACGTCGGTCGCCCTCGAGAATCTGCCCGCCGCGGTGGCCGAGGCCGACATCCTCATCACCTGTACCGGTGCGGTGGGGGCCGTGGTCTCCATCGCCGATGCTCACCTCGCCCTCGTCGGACGCGACTCCGAGCACCCCCTGGTGATCTGCGACCTCGGACTGCCCCGCGACGTCGACGCCGCAGTGGCGCAGCTGCCGGGTATCACCGTCTTCGACATGGAGTCGCTTCAGCGCGATCCCGCAGCCGGTGCTGCGGCGAACGACGCGTCGGCGGCTCGCGAGATCGTCTCCAGTGAACTCTCGGGTTACCTTGCGGGACAACGGCTTGCCGAGGTCACCCCCACCGTCACCGCACTGCGTCAGCGCGCTGCCGAAGTGGTCGAGGGGGAGTTGTTGCGCCTCGAGTCGCGGCTGCCCGGGCTCGATTCACCGCAGCGCGACGAGGTGGCCCGTACCGTGCGCCGGGTAGTCGACAAGTTGCTGCACTCGCCGACGGTGCGCGTCAAGCAGCTCGCCAGCACCCCGGGCGGGGATTCCTACGCCGCTGCGCTGCGGGAGTTGTTCGAGCTGAGCCCCGGTTCGGTCGATGCGGTGGCGACGCCGATGGAGATCGGCTCGCTGGAGCTGGTCGACGACTTCACCGCCAGCCGTACCGATCTGCGCTCGGACTTTCACCCCGGCGGCACCGCCGGTCAGGAGCGATCGGAGTGAACGACATCGTCAAGATCGGTACTCGCGGAAGCCTTCTCGCGACCACCCAGGCCGACACCGTGCGCGTGGCTCTCGCCGCTGCAGGGGTCGAGGCCGAACTGGTGATCGTCAAGACCGCGGGCGATCTGTCTGCTGCACCCGTACAGACGATCGGCGTCGGTGTCTTCACCGCAGCGCTGCGCGAGGCACTCGCCGACGGCACTGTCGACATCGCCGTGCACTCCTACAAGGATTTGCCGACGGCAGCCGACGACCGGTTCGTCATCGCGGCCATCCCGGCCCGCGAGGATCCCCGAGACGCCCTGGTGGCCCGCGACGGGCTGGTACTGGGCGAGCTGCCCGCGGACGCGAAGGTCGGTACCTCCGCACCCCGCCGGATTGCTCAATTGCGAGCTCTCGGACAGGGATTGGATGTCCGGCCGCTGCGAGGCAACCTCGACACCAGGATCGGGAAGGTGGCCTCGGGCGAGCTCGACGCCGTCATCGTCGCCCGCGCCGGACTGGCCCGCATCGGCCGACTCGACGTCGTCACCGAAGCACTCGATCCGGTGCAGCTGCTGCCGGCACCCGCCCAAGGTGCCCTGGCTGTCGAATGCCGCACCGGCGACACCGATCTCGCGGCGGCCATCGCCACCCTCGACGACGCACACGCGCGCGCCGCGGTGGCAGCCGAACGTGGACTGCTGGCCGAACTCGAAGCCGGCTGCACCGCTCCGGTCGGCGCGATCGCCGAGGTCGTCGAATCCATCGACGAGGACGGCCGCATCTTCGACGAACTGTCGTTGCGTGGCTGCGTAGCCGCGATCGACGGCAGCGACACCATCCGCGCGTCGATCGTCGGATCACCCGACCGCGCCGAGGAGCTGGGCCGGGAATTGGCCCGCGAACTGCTCGATCTCGGTGCCCGCGAACTCGTTTCAGTCACCGAACCAGCGCAGGCCGGTTCTCACGCACAGGGTGGATCTCATGTCTAGGGCCATAACGGCACCCGTCCGCGGACGCGCCAAACGCACGGCGACCCGTCCGGTCGTACGGAGAGAGTCGATCGCCACCGCTCGACTGATTCCGAAACGGGGCACGGCAACCCCGATAGAACTGCAGTACCCACACAAGACAGCACTGGAGAACAACCGATGAGCCCAGTCCGCAAGAACACCAACGGACGGATCCTGTTCGTGGGATCCGGGCCGGGTGACCCGGCTCTGCTCACGGTCCGGGCACGTGAAGTGCTCGGAGCGGCCGAGCTCGCATTCACCGATCCCGATGTCGACAAGGGCGTCACCGCGCTCGTCGGTGCCGATGTTCCTCGGGACGCGGAGACGGGCGAGAACGGTGTCGAGGTTCGTCCGGCGCTCGGCGAGCCCGCCGAGGTCGCCAAAACGCTTCTCGCCGAGGCCAAGAACGGCCACGACGTCGTTCGCCTGGTCTCCGGAGATCCGCTCACCACCGATTCGGTGATCGCCGAGGTCAGCGCCGTCGCTCGGACGCACGTGCCCTTCGAGGTGCTCCCCGGCCTGCCCGCCGGATCCGCGGTGCCCAGCTACGCCGGCATGGCACTGGGCTCGGGTCACACCGAGGCCGACGTCCGCGGCGAGGTCGACTGGGCAGCGCTCGCTGCTGCTCCCGGCCCGCTGGTGCTGCACGCGACGTCGGGTCACCTGGCCGAAACTGCCAGCGCCCTCGTCGAACACGGATTGGCACCGCAGACGCCTGCAGCCATCACCGTTCGTGGCACCACCCGTCAGCAGCGCACCGTCGAAGCAACACTGGCGACTCTGAACGACGCCGGATCCGAGCTCGTCGGATCGCTCGTCGTCACCGTCGGCAAGGTCGTCTCCGGCCGAAACAAGATGTCCTGGTGGGAGTCTCGCGCACTGTACGGCTGGACCGTGCTGGTGCCGCGTACCAAGGACCAGGCCGGTGAGATGAGCGACCGCCTCGTCACGCACGGGGCCATCCCGATCGAGGTTCCGACCATCGCCGTCGAGCCCCCGCGCAGCCCGGCGCAGATGGAACGGTCCGTCAAGGGCCTGGTCGACGGCCGCTACCAGTGGGTCGTCTTCACCTCCACCAATGCCGTCCGGGCGGTGTGGGAGAAGTTCGAGGAGTTCGGGCTGGACGCCCGCGCGTTCTCCGGCGTCAAGATCGCGTGCGTCGGTGAGGCAACCGCGGCGAAGGTGCGCTCGTTCGGCATCAACCCCGAGCTCGTGCCGTCGGGGGAGCAGAGCTCGCTCGGACTGCTCGAGGACTTCCCGCCGTACGACGAGGTGTTCGACCCGGTCAATCGAGTTCTGTTGCCGCGTGCCGACATCGCGACCGAAACGCTAGCCGAAGGGTTGCGCGAACGCGGCTGGGAGATCGACGACGTCACCGCATACCGCACCGTTCGGGCCGCGCCGCCCCCCGCCGAGACCCGCGAGATGATCAAGACCGGCGGATTCGACGCAGTGTGCTTCACGTCGAGCTCCACCGTCCGGAACCTGGTCGGCATCGCCGGAAAGCCGCACGCCCGCACACTCGTTGCGTGCATCGGCCCCAAGACGGCGGAGACGGCCGTCGAATTCGGTCTGCGCGTGGACGTGCAGCCCGAGTCGGCTCAGGTCGGACCACTGGTCGAGGCGCTCGCCGAGCACGCAGCTCGTCTGCGCGCCGAGGGTGCACTGCCCCCGCCGCGCAAGAAGTCACGTAGGCGCTGACGCGCCTCGTGCGCGTTTTGCGTAGCTCTGACTACGCAAAACGCGCACGACGAACGAAGTGAGGCAGGTTCCACCTTGTTCCCCACCGATCGCCCCCGACGCCTGCGCCGTACCCCGGCGCTGCGTCGGCTGGTAGCCGAAACGTCCTTGGAGCCAAGGCATCTGATACTGCCGATGTTCGTGGCCGACGGCATCTCCGAACCGCGAGAGATCAGCTCGATGCCCGGGGTGTTCCAGCACACGCTGGACTCGCTGAGCGCAGCGGCCGAGGATGCCGTGACGGCAGGCGTCGGTGGCGTCATGCTGTTCGGTGTGCCGAAGTCCGAAGACAAGGATGAAACCGGCTCGGGGGCAACCGATCCGGACGGAATTCTGAATCGTGGACTGGCTCGACTGAAGGCCGACCTCGGAGATTCGACGGTCATCATGGCCGATACCTGCCTGGACGAGTTCACCTCGCACGGCCACTGCGGGGTGCTGGGGGAGAACGGCTCGATCGACAACGACGCCACCCTGCTGCGCTACGTCGACATGGCCGTCGCGCAGGCGGACGCGGGCGCGCATCTGCTCGGACCCAGCGGAATGATGGACGGACAGGTCGGTGCGATCCGCGCCGGACTGGACGCGGCCGGTCACGTCGAGGTGGGTCAGCTGGCGTACTCCGCGAAGTATGCCTCGGCCTTCTACGGCCCGTTCCGGGAAGCCGTCGGTTCGTCGCTGCAGGGCGATCGCCGGACGTATCAGCAAGACGCTCGGAACCGCCGAGAGGCCACCCACGAGGTGGAGCTCGATCTCGCCGAAGGTGCCGACATGGTGATGGTCAAGCCGGCCATGTCCTACCTCGACATACTCCGCGATGTGGCCGAGATGTCGCCGGTTCCGGTTGCGGCGTATCAGATCTCCGGGGAATATGCCATGATCACCGCCGCCGCACAGAACGGGTGGATCGATAGAGATGCGGCGGTGCTGGAATCGCTCGTCGGGATTCGGCGTGCGGGTGCCGATGTGGTACTGACCTACTGGGCAACCGAAGTGGCGGGCTGGCTGTGAACGATTTTCCACCGGGAAACAACCCCGACAGCAACACGCCCAACAATCCACCGTCGCAACCGGATTGGCAACGCTGGGAGCTCGAGCACGGGTTCCCGCAATCGGGTCCGGAGCTGGAGCCGACTCCACGACCGGCACCGGTCGACGTGGAGACGGCCCGCCATCTGTGGTGGGGAGTGGCGCTGATCGGCGCTCTCTCGGCGCTGTACTCGGTCTGGACGTTGTTCGGGGCGCGTGAGGAATTTGCGCAGTCTCTGCTCGACGAACTCGCGGCGCAGGATGCGGCAGCGGACATGACCGTCGAGTCCACGCAGTCGATGGTGACGGTGATGCTGGTCGTCACCATATTCGTCGTGATCGGTTTCGGGGCGCTGTTCCTGTTCTGGGTCAAGCGGATGCGCGCGGGCAAGATGTGGGCCCGGATGCTGCTGACCGTCATCGGATCGTTCATCGTGTTCACCACGATGCTCGATCTGTTCGCCATGGCATCGACGGCGGGGGCCATGAACATCGTGATGGGCGTGATCGGTATCGGCCAGGGTGTACTTGCCGCCGGAGCGATCTACCTGATGCATCGTCGTGAATCCAACGAATACTTCGTCGCGTCCAGACGGCGGTAGTTGTCGGAACTCGGAAGTTTCGGGCGTGTTCTCGGCTGTGATCTCTGCTGTGTGACTAGCATCACTCTCGATATCTTTTCGAGTGATCGGATCCGACATGGCAGAGAACACCCCTGCAGTAGCGAGCGTGACCCAGCCGGCAGCCGACCGCGAGCCCTGTCCCCAGGAGAGCGGCCGTCCCGGTTGGGCGCTGCTCGGGTTGCTTCTCGCCGTCTCGGCCGCGATCGCAATCATGGCGCTGGGAATTTCTGCAGGCTGAGCGCGCTGGGCCCGTACGGAATTTCTGCCGCCGGAACCCTTTCCCACCCCGCGGTGGCAGGATGTCTGGCGTGAGCGCAGACACCGACGCATCGATCGTCCGTCCTGGGGTGGTCTCGGCCGCCTACTGGCTGTGGTTGGCCTCGGCCGTGTTGCTGATCGTCGTCTGCATGATCGCCCTGACGCTCCCCGCCGATCAGATTCGTGCCTCGTTCAGCTCGGAAGCACAGGGCAATTCGTTCCTCACCGTCTTTCGCGGCCTCGGCGTGATCTCCGGAGTGGTCGGATTGGCCATCGGACTGATGTCGAGCCACGTCCGCGGCGGTGACCGCAGATTTCGACGCGCTCTGGTGGCGCTGTCGGGAGTTGCCGCTCTGCTGCTGATCTTCGCGGCACTGGTGTTCCCGTTCGTTCCGCTGGTGATCACCATCGGCCTTGTTCTCGCGGCCGTTCTCGTCTACCGCCCGTCGGCACGGGAGTGGTTTCATCGTGAGCAGTGAGATGTCGGCGAGCGAGACCGTGCTGTTCCACGAACCCGGTGGTCGATGGCGCATGTTGGCTTGGGGGCCTGCGTTCTGCCTCGTGGTACTCGCCGTCGAGCTCGCCTCCGGTCCGGTGATCCACTGGTTCGCACTCGTGCTGTTCTCGCTGATCCTCGTCGGTCTCACCTACGTTCAGCTGCGCGCCGCTCGCATGCACGTCAGCGTCGAACTCACCACCCGAGCGCTGCGTCAGGGCACGGAGACGGTCGACGTCGCCGATATCGAAGACATCTTTCCTCCGGCCGAGTACGCCGACGACGAGTACGAGCCCAAGCGGTGGGAGACGGCGCGAGTGCTCGGGGAGCTTTCGGGGGTGCCGCGGAAGCGCCACGGCATCGGGCTACGGCTGGTGGGCGGCGGGCTGGTTCAGGCCTGGGCCAAGGACGACGACGGGTTGCGTGCGGCTCTCGAAACGGCCAAACGGGAGTACCTGTGAGGAAGTCCGTCGGCTGGGTGGAGATCGTGGTTGCGCTGCTGGCGGGGATCGGAGCCGTGGCGTGCTGGAACATGGGTGTGCGAACCACCGAGTTCCCCGCGGTTCCCGACGTGTCCCCGGCATATCAGGGGACGTTCTACTCGGGGTCCTGGATCGCGCTGGCCGCCCTCGCCGTCATCGTCGCGGGATTGCTGATCGTCGACGGTGTGCGCCGAGTCCGAACAGAAGAGTCACCCCCTACCCGGTAGGGGTATAGTGAGGCTATGAGCAGCTACAGCGCCGAGCAGGACGACCTGCTGAAGCGATTGCGTCGTATAGAAGGTCAAGTGGCCGGGATATCCCGCATGGTCGCCGACGACCGCTACTGCATCGACGTTCTCACCCAGGTCTCTGCCGTAACCAAAGCGCTGCAGTCGGTCTCGTTGAAGCTGCTCGATGCCCACCTCGCCGGCTGCGTCGTGGAGGCGGCGAGGCAGGGCGGGCCGGAAGCAGACGCGAAAGTGAAAGAAGCGTCCGAGGCCATCGCGCGCCTCGTGCGCTCCTGACGACAGAAGGGGAGTCGACGATGCAGACGACATATTCGGTCGAGGGCATGACGTGCGCACACTGTGCCGCGTCGGTGAAGGAAGAAGTCTCCGAGATCGCGGGGGTCACCGGTGTCGATGTGGACGTGGACGCCGGTTCCGTTGTGGTGAGCAGTGATTCGGCACTCGATACCGCGACGGTTGATGCTGCCGTCGCCGAGGCCGGGTACCGCCTCGCGTCGTGAGCTGGCGGTTCACCTCCTGACTGTGTTTAAAATCATGTGATACCGGTCATATCGGGCTGGTCGCAGATCGTCGTCAGGAGTGTGGATGAACAAGCTGGTGTCCAGTTCCGGAGTACTCGCCGCCAGTGTCTTCCTGACGCTGGCATGTTCGACGGGCGCGACGGCACAGACCGATCCGCTCCCTGATCTGACGGTCACCACGGTGCTCGACGGACTCGCGAAACCATGGGATGCTGTGGTCGCGCCCGACGGAACGGTGCTGACGGGTGAACGGTCCGGGCGGTTCGTGATCCGCGACGTCGACGGGGCCACCCGCGAGCTCGATGCCGACCTCGACGATCTGTACGCGTCGGGGGAAACCGGACTCATGGGCATCGCCCTGGCCACGGACTTCGGCACATCCAGAACGATCTACACGTGCCAAGGTGTGCAAGGCGGCGGAGCAGGCACGGGCAGCGCCGGAACCGGCAGCGCGGGCGGCGGCGGAAGTGACAACCACATTGCCGTCCTCTCGTGGACGGTGGACACGGCCTGGACCGCGCTGACGCGCACCGGCACGCTGATCGACGACATTCCCGTCGCCGACGGTGGGCGACACGGCGGCTGCCGCATCCTCGCTCATCCCGACGGCACCCTGTACGTCGGTACCGGCGACACTGCAACGCCGACGGTGCCGCAAGATCGAAACTCGTTGGGCGGCAAGGTTCTGCACGTCAACGCCGACGGTTCCCCGGCGGCCGATTCACCGGATCGCATCTTCACACTCGGCCATCGCAACGTGCAGGGCTTGGCCATCCGCCCCGGGACCGGACAGATCTACGAGGTGGAGCAGGGTACGACTCGCGACGACGAACTGAATCTGCTCGAGCCCGGTGGCAACTACGGCTACCGCCCCGACCGACTCCCGGTCATCTACGACGAATCGGTACCGATGACCGATCCCACCCGGGTGCCCGGTGCACTCGCGGCGGTCTGGAGTTCGGGTAGCCCCACAATCGCCACGCCCGGCCTCACCTTCGCGAACGGTGCAGGATGGGGCTCCTGGAACGGTGCCGCGGTGGTGTCGAGTCAGCAGGGCGAGAAGCTCGTGTTCCTCAAGTTGTCCGAGGACGGCACCGAATACGTCGACGAGGCGGACGCGTTGGTCGGCACCTACGGACGCCTGCGTTCGCTCACCAGCTTCGGCAACGACGGAGCGTTTCTGCTCACCACCGACAACGGGTCCGACGACAAGGTTCTGCTCGTCACTCCCGCTGCCGGCTGATGTGTGGCCCCGAGGTCGTCGAGACGGTTCACCGCACATTGGGCCGTAGGGCGTTGTTCGGATCGTTGGGCGCGGCTGCGCTGACGGTCGCGGCGAGCGGGGCGGTGCGTGCCGAACCCGTTGTCGCCGCGGCTGTTCCGGCCGGCCGACTGGTCGACCTGACGCATACCCTGAGCCCCACGTTTCCGGTGTGGCCGGGCAGCGAACCGTTCTCGATGCGCCCGGTCGCGGCCTACGAGCTCGGTGGTTTCCTGGTGAACAAGCTCTCGTACTGGGAGCACACCGGCACGCACATCGATGCCCCTGCGCACCGTGTTCGCGGCGGGGCGACGGCCGACGTGCTGCCCCTGGACGATCTGATCGCCCCACTCGTGGTGGTGGACATATCGGCGCGGGCCGAGGCAGATCCGGAAGCTGTGGTGACACCCGAGGACATCGACCGGTGGGAGCGTGAGCACGGCCGAATACCCGATCGGGCATTGGTCGCGATGCACAGTCGGTGGCAGACCCGACTTGCCGAGCGTGCCGCGCCGGGCTTCGGCGCTGCCGCGGCACAGATGCTGGTACGTGAGCGCAACATCGTCGGAATCGGGGTCGACACGCTGAGCCTCGACCGGATGAACGACCGCGAATACCCCGCGCACACAGCCGTTCTCGGGGCGGGCAGGTACGGAGTCGAAGCGCTGGCGAATCTCGATGCGGTGCCCCCGGCAGGGGCGACGGTCGTCGTCGGCGCACCCAAGCACGCCGGCGCGACCGGTGGCCCCTGCCGAGTTTTCGCGATAGTCCCCTAGTCGGTTCGGTCTCCTGGCTCCGGTCCCGTCATGCGTCAGTGCGCGTGACTGGGATTGGCCGCCGGCTCTTCCTCGGTTCCCGCTCCCGGCTCGCCGAGCATCGCCGCACCGACCAACGCGTCGGGCACACCGAAACCGTCGACGAGCAACTCCGCGTGCGGACGCAGTGTGCGGCAGCGCTCGTTGATGGCGCGGGTGACGGCCTTGGACCGCTCGGTGGACAGGTAGCGGTGCTCGATGAACCAGGCCTTGTCCTTCTCGATCACCGAGAGGGCATACAGATCGCAGACCTCGTGCAGCAGATCCTGGGTGGCCGCGTCCTCACACGATTCGATGCCGGCGATGAAGGCCTCGAAGATGATGCGATCGATGTGCGCGCTCGCAGCGTGCAGCACGTGATCCTGCACCGCGTTGAACGCCTCGAACGGGCTGGTCTCCTTGGACTTGGACTGCAACCGGCGAGCGACGGTGGAGAGCAGGTACTCCTCGCGATCCTCGAACATCTTGACCTGGGTGCCGCGGTTGAACAGCGAGCCCTCTTCCTCGTTGTCCTGACGGCGGTCCAGGATGGTCTGCATGATCGCTTGCGCTGCAGTGCGTTTGACCACTCGGTCGCCGACCATATCGGCGGCGAACTTGACCCACTCGACCGGGCTCATGGACTTGACGTCGTCGGCGTACGCGGTGAGCAGTTCCTTGGCCACCAGCTGGGTGAGCACATGGTTGTCGCCCTCGAACGTGGTGAACACGTCCGTGTCGGCCTTGAGCGAGATCAGCCGGTTCTCGGCGAGATAGCCTGCGCCGCCGCATGCTTCGCGGGCTTCCTGAATCGCGGCGGTCGCATGCCAGGTGTTTGCCGCCTTGAGGCCGGCTGCCCGTGACTCGAGCTCACGCTGCTCCTCGGCGTCGGGGCTGTCCGCGGTCTGCAACTCGTGCATCTTCGACACGAGTTCGTTCTGTGCGAATTGCAGGGCGTAGGACTTGGCGATGAGCGGGAACAGTCGACGCTGATGCACAAGGTAGTCCATGATCAGGACTTCCTGATCGGAATCGGGTGCAGCGAACTGCCTGCGCTGCAATGCGTATCGTGTCGCGATGTCGAGAGCGACCCGCGCGGCAGCGGCGGCACTGCCGCCGACCGTGACGCGGCCACGGATCAACGTGCCGAGCATCGTGAAGAACCGTCGGGACTTGTTCTCGATGGGGGAGGTGTACGTGCCGTCGTCGGACACATCGGCGTACTTGTTGAGCAGGTTGTCTCGTGGGATCCGGACGTGATCGAACATGATGCGGCCGTTGTCCACTCCGGGCAGGCCGCCCTTGTACTGGCAGTCCGAGGTGGTGACGCCGGGCAGGTCGTCGCCGTTCTCGTCACGCAGTGGCACGAAGAAACAGTGCACACCATGGCTTTCGGGCTCCTGGCCCGGTCCGGCGGTGATGAGCTGGGCGAACACCGCGGCAACGGTCGCAGTCTCGGCGGCACCGCCGATGTAGTCCTTGCGTGAGGACGGCGTAGGGGAGTTGACGACGAATTCGTCCGTCTTCGGGTCGTAGGTGGCCGTGGTCTCGAGCGACTGCACGTCGCTGCCGTGTCCGGTCTCGGTCATGGCGAAGCAGCCGAGCAGTTCTAGGTCGATGATCTTCGGGACGTACGCCTCGTGGTGGCGTTCGGTGCCGAGATTCTCGATGGCACCACCGAACAGTCCCCACTGGACGCCGGCCTTGACCATCAGCGACAGGTCGCTCATCGCGAGCATCTCGATCATCGTCACTGCAGCGCCGACATCCCCGGTACCGCCGTGTTCCTTCTTGAAGCCGTTGTCGGCCGCACCGGCGGCGGCGAGGAGCTTGAGTTGCTCGAGTGCTTTGGTGCGGGCGATGACGGTGTTCGGCGTGTAGTGCGGTCGGAACTCGTCGCGCGCGAGCTGCGTGCGCGCCTCGTTCTTCACATCTCGCCAGCGGCCGTCCAGAGTGTTCCGAAGGTGATCCGTTGTGGTTGCCATACTCGACGGTAACCTTTTGCCGCCGCGCGTGAGGGCCGGAAAGTCAGACCGGCCAGACGAATTCTCTGAACACCGCTCTGCAGGTGCGCCAGAAGCCCGTTTTCGCGTACGGACCGTCGTGGAACAGCGACGCACAGTTGTCCTCCAGAGCCCGGGTGACCAGGGGACTGAAGTCGGTGAATTCGCTGACCAGGAACTCTTTGAAGCCCGACGGCCACGCGTGCTGGGCTGGTTCGTGTTGTGCCTCCACGACCGCGAGTGTAATGCAGCAGTAACACCGATGTTACAAATCACACCTACTTCAGTAGCGCGAACGCCTCCTGAGCAACGAGGAACGCGTAGCTGGACGGGATCAGATCGATCGCACCTTCGGCCTGGAATTGCTCGGTGACGATCCAGTCCTGACCGGACGCATCGGTGGCCAGGAATGCGCCGGCGAGGTCGCCGGGTGCATTGCCGCCCTTGAAGCCCGAATACGGCCACAGTGCGGCGTCGAGCTGTACACCCGGGGTGATCGCCAGGATCCGGCGGTTCTCCTCCGCTGCCGGACCCGATGCCAGGTAGCCCATCGCCGCACAGACGTCCTGCGCATTGGCGAACCACTCGACGCCGTCGGCCGACGCCGGATTGTCGAGGAAGTTCTCGAAGTCGATCTCGAGCGGCCGCGAGTCCGCTCGGGCGAGCAGCTCGACCCGGCCGTCCGGGTCCGCACCGGACCACGCGGCCCGCATGTTCGGATCGCCGAATCCGATGACGAAGAACTGCCGGGTGTCCATCATCGGCGTCATGACCGACGGGTCGTGATGTCCCATGACACCGAGCTGGCGTTCGACGCGGTCGCGGCCGAGTCGTTCCATCAACAGATCCGTTGCGGTGTTGTCGGACAACGAGATCATTTTCTCGGCAGCCTCCCGAACCGACACCGCGGTGCCGTCGGGCAGATTCTGCAACTCGCCGGACGGCGCGCTCTTGGTCGCATCGCGAACGGTGAGCTGCTCGTCCCATCGGACCGTACCCGCCTCGATCTCGTCGGTGAGCGCGCCGAGGACGTACAACTTGAACACCGACCCCAGCGGCAGCACTGCGTCCGCGTTGGTGGAATAGACGGCCTCGCAGTCACCACCGTTGAGGCGCGACGCACTGTAGGAGTACTTCGGGGCCACCTTCGACAGCGCCGCATCGAGGTCGTCGAACGACGAGATCTCGGGGGTGTCGGGTCTGGCCAGGAATCCGTCGAGCTTGCCATCGGCACCGATCGAGGTGGAGATCGTGGCCGGGACGTCGGCGGTGGTGAAGCCCAGGACGCCGGTATCGGGGCCGGCATCGAAGTTCGTGGCCACGTTCGGTGCACCGGCGCGCAATTGTTCGAGTGGGGTGACGAGTCCGCCCAGCGGAGCCACGGCCTCGGCCAACTCGGGGCCGACGACGGCCTCCACGTCGGTGGGATCGGGTGCGTTCTCGCCGTTGATCCACTGCAGAATTCGGTCGTTGAGCGCACCGATGGGAGTCGAGGTGTCGACGGCGAAGGCCGGTGCCGTCGTGGTGGAGGTGGCCGCAGGCGTTTCGGCCGTGCCGCCGCAGGCGGAGAGTGTCAGAGTCGACGCGAGGGCAACGACTGCGAGTCTCGTCGTGGTGCGCGGCATCATCATGCTGCGATGCTAACGGATTCGGACATTTCGCCTCAGGGGGCGATGCGGCCGGCGCTCGAGGGCGCTGTGGCAGGGTGCTGTGGCGTGTTGACTTCCGAGGATGTTCGTCGAATCGATTCCGACCACCTGTGGCACCCCTACAGCCGGTTTCCAGCGAGCGCTACACCGCTGGTGGTCGAGAGTGCATCCGGGGTGCGGCTCAGCCTGGCCGACGGCCGGGAACTGATCGACGGGATGAGTTCGTGGTGGGCGGCGGTGCACGGCTACCGGCACCCGGTGCTCGACGCCGCCGCGCACGATCAGCTCGGCCGGATGAGTCACGTGATGTTCGGTGGACTGACGCACGCTCCGGCGGCGCGATTGGCCGAGCTGCTGGTCGAGATCACCCCCGCAGGGCTCGACAAGGTGTTCCTCGCGGATTCCGGATCGGTCTCGGTCGAGGTTGCGGTGAAGATGGCGTTGCAGTACTGGCGGGCCCGTGGAGAGGACGGGCGCACGCGGTTGTTGACCTGGCGCGGCGGCTATCACGGCGACACGTTCGCTCCGATGAGCGTGTGCGATCCGGACGGTGGGATGCACACGCTGTGGACCGACGTGCTCGCGAAACAGGTGTTCGCACCGGCCCCACCCACGGACTTCGACGAGTCCTACGTCGCCGAGTTCGAACGGGTGCTCTCGGCGCACGCGAGCGAGCTGGCGGCGATCATCGTCGAACCGATTGTGCAGGGTGCGGGCGGTATGCGATTCCACGACGCGCAATACCTGGTCGAGCTGCGTCGCCTCGCCGACGAGTACGGCGTACTGCTGATCTTCGACGAGATCGCGACCGGTTTCGGCCGGACCGGGGAGTTGTTCGCCGCCGATCATTCCGGTGTCGCGCCGGACATCATGTGCGTGGGCAAGGCTCTGACCGGCGGTTATCTGACCCTGGCGGCGACGCTGTGCACCACCGAGGTAGCCACGACGGTCTCGGGCGGTGAGGCCGGTGGCCTGATGCACGGGCCGACGTTCATGGGCAATCCGCTCGCGTGCGCGATCGCAGTGGCCTCGGTGGAACTGTTGCTCTCGCGCGATTGGCGCGCCGAGGTCGCGGGTGTGACATCGGGTCTGGCAGAGGGGTTGGCACCTGCTCGTTCGCTGCCGGGCGTCGCCGACGTCCGAGTGCTGGGCGGGATCGGGGTGATCGAGATGCACACTCCGGTGGACATGGCACGGGCGACCGCTGTGGCCGTCGACGCGGGAGTGTGGCTGCGGCCGTTCGGTCGCCTCGTCTACGCGATGCCGCCGTACATCTGCACCGGCGAGGACGTAACGGCCATCGCCGAGGCCATGCTGGCGGTGGCCCGAAGCCATACTTGAACAGCGTTCAAGTATGGTGCTGCCATGACCGCTCTGGAGTGGCTCGACGCCGCCGCGCGCAACCGACGCGAGGCCGGACTCGAGCGCGTCGTCATTGCCCGCACAGCCGAGGACGCAGTTCTCGATCTGGCGTCGAACGACTACCTCGGTCTGGCTCGACATCCCGCCGTCATCGACGGGGCCTGCGCCGCCGTGCGTCGATGGGGCGGCGGATCCACCGGATCGAGGCTCGTGACCGGCACGACGACGGCACACGAGCAGCTGGAGGACGAACTCGCCGATTTTGTCGGTGCCGACGCCGGGCTGGTGTTCTCCTCCGGCTACACCGCCAATCTCGGCGTCGTGACCGCACTGGCGGGACGTGACGCACTGGTGATATCCGACGCCGCGTCGCACGCATCCCTGATCGACGCCTGTCGTCTGTCCCGGGCACGGGTTGCCGTCGCGCACCACTGCGATCCCGAGCACGTCGACCGACTGCTGCGGGAGCGCACCGAGACGCGGGCTCTGGTGGTGACCGACTCGGTGTTCAGCGCCGACGGCGACCTCGCACCGCTGGCCGAGTTGTACGCGGTGTGCCGGCGACGAGGCGCCGTACTCGTCGTCGACGAAGCGCACGGGCTGGGTGTTCGTGGAGCCGGCGGACGCGGGGCCGTCCACGACGCGGGCCTGGCCGGTGCGCCCGATCTGGTGATCACCGCGACGTTGTCCAAGGCACTCGGGGCGCAGGGTGGCGTCGTACTCGGCCCGGCCGCCGTCCGCAACGAGGTGCTGCACGGCGCGCGGACCTTCGTCTTCGACACCGGGCTCGCCCCGGCATCGGTGGGCGCAGCATCGGCCGCGCTGGAAGTTCTGCGCACCGAACCCGATCGAGTGGCTGCGATCGGTGTTCGGGCAATCCAATTGGCGTCTGCGGCGGGAGTGGAACCGACTGCATCGGCGGTCGTTCCGGTGATACTCGGTGATGCCGAGCGTGCCGTCCGCGCGGCCGCGGACTGTCTCGAGCTCGGCGTGCGCGTCGGGTGCTTTCGGCCGCCGTCGGTTCCTCCGAACGCATCTCGGCTGCGATTGACCGCCCGCGCCGACCTCACCGATGCCGACATCGACCGTGCCGCAGCGGTTTTGGCGACGGTATTGAATGCTGCAGTATTCGATTCGGCGGTACCGGGATGACCGTGCTGCTCGTCAGCGGAACGTCGACCGGCGTCGGGAAAACCGTGGTGACCGCAGCGCTCGCGGCCGCGGCTCGGACGCACGGACGGACGGTGGCGGTATGCAAACCGGCGCAAACCGGAGTGGGGGACGACCGCCCGGGAGAGTCGGATATCGATGTGGTGGAGCGTCTTTCGGGAGTTCGCGGAATCGAGCTGGCGCGGTACCCCGAGCCACTCGCACCTGATGTCGCGGCCCGCCGGTCCGGTCGGCCGATGCTCGAACTCGCCGCCGTCGTCGACGCGGTTCTCGCACTCGACGAGACCCACGACCTCGTCCTGGTCGAGGGTGCGGGCGGAGTAGCGGTGCGCCTGGGTGCCGCAGGGTTCACCGCGCTCGACATCGCCGCTGCCGTCGGCGCATCGGTGCTGATCGTGGCAGGGGCGGAGCTGGGGACGCTCAATCACAGCGCGCTGACCGTCGCAGCCGTGCGTGCAGCGGACGTGAAATGTTCCGGCCTGGTCATCGGGTCGTGGCCGACCGAACCGAGTCTGGCGGCCCGGGTCAACCTGGAGGAGTTGCCGCTCGTGACGGGTGTCGAACTGATCGCGTCTGTGCTCGACGGGGCAGGCCTGTTGGACGAGAAGGAATTCGGTGCGCTCGCCCGCACGATGTTCGGCGAGTTTACTGATTCGTTACTCGGGTAACCGACGGGGAACGTCTGCCGCTTCGGCATTCGAAACAGATCGGGAGTTCCAATTATGAGTACCGCAGTGTGGATCATCGTTGCAGTAGTCGTCGTAGTGTTGGTCGTTGCCGTCGCCCTGGTCGTGGCGCGCAAAGGCAAGGAGCGAAAGAGGCTGGAAGCGAACGACATTCGTGAAAAGGCAGCCGATCAAGCGGCCATCGTAGAAGAGCGTGAACTGCTCGCTCGCGAAAGCGAGGCCAAGGCGCGTCGAGCGCAGGCCGAGGCCGACGTCAAAGCAGCCGAGGCGGAGAAACTTGCTCAGCAGGCCCAGTCCCACCAGGGAGTTGCGGCGGCATCACGCGACGAGGTCGACTCGGAGTTCGAGCGCGCGAATCGTATCGACCCGGACGTGAAGAACGGCCGGACCCTGACAAACGACCGCAACGTGCGAGATGACCGGGACATCGCTGGCGACCACAATGTGACGGACGACCGCAACGTCACAGGCCACCAGAACCTCGTGGGCGATCCGGACGTGCCCCCGACAGCACCCCGGCACGAGCGGAACTAGTTCGTCGAATTGTGGGGTAGCTCGAGTTCGACGACCTCGTGCTCGCCGAGGTCGGGCCGCTCGTTGGTGATCTTGGCCTTGGCGTAAGCCATCAGATTCGAGACCTTCGATCCGGGGGTCGACCAGTACTCCGCACCCTCGGCGGCCACGTGTATCAGTGCCACCTCCCGTGAATCGGGATTCTTCTCGAACCACGTGGCCGCCCGGGTGTTCCACAGTTCCTCGGCCTTCGTTCGGTTCTCGACCACGGCCGCGGTGCCGGACAGGGACACCCAGCCTTCGCCGGACTGGAACGAGACGTTGACCGTCGGATTCGCCGCGATGTCGGCCACCTTGCGCGAGTCGTGTGCGGCGAAGAACCACAGGTCGCCGTCGAACTCGGCTTCCTGCAGCGCCATCGGACGTGAGATGAGGTGGCCGTCTGCGCCGACGGTGGTGAACATGCAGAGTCCGGCGTCGGACATCAGTTCGGCGACTTTGGTGACCCCGTCCGCGGAGCTGTCAGTGTTTGTTCTGTCGGTGTTCGTCATCGAAACCAACTACCCGGTGCGTAGCTCACTCAACCGTTAAGGTGACAAAACGGACACGAGTGTCGGGAGGCTGCGTATGGGAAAGAATGTCGACAAGGACGATCGGCTGGACCTGCGCGTGAGCAACGACGAACGTGAGGTCGTCGTGAATACACTCGGCCTGGCGATGGGCGAGGGCCGCTTGACCTTGGTCGAGTACGAACAACGCCTCGACGCAGTGTGGGCGTCGAGAACTCGCGGCGACTTGGCCGAGGTCGTTCGCGACTTGCCGGACGCAGAGCAATCGACGGCACACGAATCGAAAGCAAGGGACGTCGCCCGCACGACGAGCGAGTGGCGTGAGTATCTGGACGAGTGGCGGTGGTGGTTCGGCGGTGCCGTCGTCATGAACGGAATCTGGGCCGTCCAGTGGATCTCCGACGGCGAGCCGACCGCCTATTGGCCTCTGTGGCCCCTCGGCATCTGGGGCATCATCCTGATTGCGATGGTGTTCATGCCCGAGGACAACAAAACCGACGACTGAGGCTGTCGGGCGAGCTCATTATTACGCCCTGTAGTTGGTGATTTCGCCGAACCTGGGACACTGGAAGTCGTGACTGCTCCTCTCGGCGACGACGCCCCCGTATCGGCCCAACTTTTCGCTCGCGCGAGCACGGTGATTCCCGGTGGCGTCAACTCGCCGGTGCGGGCCTTCGCATCGGTCGGCGGAACCCCACGGTTCATCACGCAGGCCAGCGGATACACGATGACCGACGCCGACGGGAAGTCCTACGTCGACCTCATCTCGTCCTGGGGTCCGATGATCCACGGGCACGCTCACCCGGCCATCGTCGACGCCGTCCAGAAGGCCGCAGCAACCGGCCTGTCGTTCGGCGCACCCACCGAGCGCGAAATCGAGCTCGCCGAAGAAATCGTCCGTCGAGTCGGCCCCGTCGACCAGGTTCGCCTTGTGAATTCGGGCACAGAGGCCACCATGAGCGCGGTGCGTCTGGCCCGCGGATTCACCGGCCGCACCAAGATCCTCAAGTTCTCCGGCTGCTACCACGGCCACGTCGATGCGCTGCTCGCCGACGCCGGTTCGGGTCTGGCCACCTTCGGACTCCCGACTTCTCCGGGAGTCACCGGCGCACAGGCGTCGGACACCATCGTTGTTCCATACAACGACCTCGCCGCCGTTTCCGCCGCGTTCGAGGCCAACGCCGGCCAGATCGCCTGCATCATCACCGAGGCCGCCGCAGGCAACATGGGCGCGATTGCCCCGGTCACCGGCTTCAACGAAGGATTGCGTCGTCTTGCGACCGAGCACGGCGCGCTGCTGATCATGGACGAGGTGATGACCGGGTTCCGCGTCAGCGCCGCCGGTTGGTACGGCATCGACGGTGTCGCAGGCGACCTGTACACCTTCGGCAAGGTCATGTCCGGTGGACTGCCCGCTGCCGCATTCGGTGGCCGAGCAGACATCATGGCCTACCTCGCGCCGGCCGGACCGGTGTACCAGGCGGGCACGCTGAGCGGTAACCCCGTTGCCGTCGCAGCCGGCCTGACGAGCCTGCAACTGGCCGACGCAGCCGTCTACGAGAAGCTGCAGACGAACTCGCAACGGCTCGGAACGCTGCTCGGCGACGCCCTCACCGCCGAAGGCGTCACCCATCAGGTGCAGTTCGCGGGCACTATGGTGAGTGTGTTCTTCGCCGATGGACCCGTCACCGATTACGCGCAGGCCAAGGCCGCGCAGACATGGCGATACCCGGCGTTCTTCCACGCTTTCCTCTCGCGCGGTGTCTACCCGCCGCCGAGCGCATTCGAGGCCTGGTTCGTCTCCGCAGCCCTCGACGACGACGCGTTCTCGATCATCGCCGACGCGGCCCCGGCTGCCGCGAAAGCCGCAGCAGCCGCTACCGCACCACTGTGACGTCTACACAGAACTGACTCCCCACCCGACTAGCGAGAAACAGGACCCCGACGTGACCGAGGCCCCCGCAACACATCCGCACTCGACGACGCGCACCATCGTGCACGTCCTCCGGCACGGCGAGGTGCACAACCCCAAGGGAATCCTCTACGGGCGGCTGCCCGGCTTCAAGCTCTCGGTCACCGGTCAGGCACAGGCCAAGTCGGTGGCGGACGCTCTCGCCGGCCACGACATCACCCACGTCGTGGCATCGCCGCTCCTGCGCGCCCAGGAGACCGCCGGACCCATCGCAGCGGCTCACGGCCTGACCATCGCCGAGGACGAGAACCTCATCGAGGCCGGGAACGAATTCGAGGGGCTGCGCGTCGCCGTCGGTGACGGCGCGCTGCGTCGGCCACGACACTGGTGGAAACTGCGCGATCCGTTCACGCCGTCCTGGGGCGAGCCGTACCTGCAGATCGCGCACCGCATGCTCGCCGCCGTCAACGCAGCCCGCGTCGCGGCCGTCGGGCACGAGGCCGTCTGCGTCAGCCACCAACTCCCGGTGTGGACACTTCGCCGCTTCCTGCAGGGCGACCGGCTGTGGCACGACCCGCGCAATCGCCAGTGCGGACTCGCGTCGCTGACGTCGCTGGTCTACGAGGGCGATCAGCTCGTCGACCTCGTCTACTCCGAGCCAGCGGGATCGTCCGACCCGAGGATCTCCGGTGCGTAGGTTTCTGCTCGCGGTTGCCGCGGTGGCCCTCGTCGCCGGCTGTTCGACCGGCACCGACGCGGTTGCTCAGGGCGGTACCTTCCAATTCGTCTCGCCGGGCGGGAAGACCGACATCTTCTACGATCCGCCGTCCGAGCGCGGTGCCCTCGGCGAACTGTCCGGGCCCGACCTGATGACCGAGGGCAAGACGACCTCGCTGTCGGACTACGACGGTGACGTCGTCGTGCTCAACGTCTGGGGACAGTGGTGCGGTCCGTGCCGCGGTGAAGCCGACGATCTCGAGAAGGTCTACGAGGCCACGAAGGCCTCCGGCGTCGAATTCCTCGGCATCAATGTGCGCGACGAATCACAAACCGCCGCACAGGATTTCGTCGTCAGCAACAACGTCACCTACTCCTCGATCTACGACCCGCCGATGCGCACGCTCAACGCACTCGGCGGCGTTCCCACCTCCGTTATCCCGACCACCGTCGTGCTCGACCGGCAGCATCGTGTCGCCGCAGTGTTTCTGCGAGAACTGCTGGCCGAGGATCTGCAGCCCGTCGTGGAACGGATAGCAGCCGAGGAGCCAGTGCAGCCGTGACAGAGACGATGTATCTCGCCGGGATAGGCGCGAGTTTTCAGGAAGCTGCAGCCTCCGGGCCACTGATCCTGGCTCTCGGTGCCTGTGTCCTGGCCGGACTCGTCTCCTTCGCATCACCGTGCGTCGTTCCATTGGTACCGGGTTACCTGTCTTACCTCGCCGGAGTCGTCGGAGCCGACGCGCCGGCCGTGAGTGCCGACGAGGCCGCTGTCAAGACGAAGGTGCGCAACGGCCGGGTGCGCGTCGCCGGTGCGGCCGGACTGTTCGTACTCGGATTCACCGTGGTGTTCGTTCTCGCCACGGCGTCGGTGTTCGGGGCGATCACGGTGCTGTCGATCAACCGTGAGCTGCTCATGCGCATCGGCGGTGTCGTCACCATCGCCATGGGGCTGGTGTTCGTCGGACTGATCCCCGCACTGCAGCGTGATGTGCGCTTCGAGCCGAAGCAGATCGGCTCGCTGGCCGGCGCTCCGCTGCTCGGCGGCGTGTTCGCACTCGGGTGGACCCCGTGCCTCGGTCCCACACTCGCAGGCGTCATCTCGCTCGCCGCAGGCACCGACGGTGCGACGGCAGCGCGCGGCGTCACCCTCATCGTGGCGTACTGCCTCGGTCTGGGATTGCCGTTCGTGATCCTCGCGTTCGGTTCGGTCAGCGCGCTTCGAGGCGTCGGCTGGCTACGTACACACGCACGACAGATACAGGTGTTCGGCGGAATCATGTTGATAGCGGTAGGAATTGCACTGGTCACCGGTGCCTGGGATCAGTTCGTCGGTTGGGTACGCGACGCCTTCGTCTCCGATGTGGTGTTGCCGATATGACCACCGACGTCGAAGAGCGCACCGAGGCGTCGCCGCCCCACAAGCAGTCGGTGCTGGGCAGGGGAGTGGCCCTGATTCGCAACACCTGGCGCGGGCTGACCAGCATGCGGACCGCGCTGGTGCTGCTGTTCCTGCTGGCGTTCGCCGCAGTGCCCGGTGCCCTGGTGCCGCAGCGCAGCCTCAACGCAGGCAAGGTCGATCAATACATCGCCGACCGGCCGACCCTCGGCCCGATCATGGACAAGTTCGAGCTGTTCGACGTCTTCGGCAGCTTCTGGTTCACCGCGATCTACGCACTGCTGTTCGTCTCGTTGATCGGCTGCATCCTGCCGCGGTGCATCGAGCACGCAAAGCAGTTGCGTACCAAGCCTGTTCGCGCTCCCCGTAATCTCTCGCGGCTGCCGCACCACAGCCGGTACGACGTCGACGGCACACCCGAGGACATTGCCGGTCAGGTGCGTGCTCAGCTGCGCGGCTGGCGCGTCGCCCAGCGAACCGAGGACGGCGGAGCAGTGACGCTCTCGGCGGAGAAGGGGTACGTCCGTGAACTCGGCAACCTCGTCTTCCACCTCTCTCTCGTCGGGCTGTTGGCCGCGATCGCCATGGGCAAACTGCTCGGCTACGAGGGCAACCGCATCGTCATCGCCGACGACGGCCCTGGATTCTGCACCTCGACCCCCGCGAACTACGACTCGTTCCGCGCAGGCAATCTCGTCGACGGCACCGACCTCGAGCCATTGTGCGTGCGCGTCAAGGACTTTAAGGCCGACTACCTCGACAACGGCCAGGCCGAGATGTTCACCTCCAACATCGAATACCAGGCCGGCGACGACCTGACGAACAACGTGTGGCGCGACGATCAGCTTCAGGTCAACCACCCGTTGCGCGTCGCAGGCGACCGCGTCTACCTGCAGGGCCACGGCTATGCACCGACCTTCACCGTGACGTTCCCGAACGGTGAGACCCGTACCGACACCATTCAGTGGCAACCGACGGACGCCACGACCTTCCTGTCCAGTGGCGTGCTGCGCGTCGACCCGCCCGGCGGTTTGTATCCCGACGCACTGGACCGCCGGAAGAACCAGATCGCCATCGAGGGACTGTTCGCGCCGACGGCGTCGTTCCACGGCAGCCTGCTGTCGTCGAGCTTCCCTGCGATGAACGACCCCGCCGTCGCAATCGACGTCTACAAGGGCGACACCGGCCTCGACACCGGACTGCCGCAGTCCATCTTCTCGCTCGACCAGGAAATGATCGCCCAGGGTCGGTTGGTCAAGCAGGATCGCGTCAACCTGATGCCGGGAGAATCCGCGACGCTCAGCGACGGCACCGTCGTCACGTTCGACGGGGCGAAGGAGTTCGTCAACCTTCAGGTCTCCCACGACCCGGCTCAGACCTGGGTGCTCGTCTTCGCACTCACGATGATGGGCGGGCTGCTCGTCTCACTGGTGATCAAGCGTCGCAGAATCTGGGTCCGGCTCACCGCCGACGCCCAGGCACGACGTACTGTAGTAGACCTCGGCGGACTTGCACGCACCGATCAGGCGGGGTGGGGCGAAGAGTTCGACCGCCTGTGCACCCGCCTGCTCGGCGACACCTCGAAACAGGAGAACTGACCGATGCCGATCAACGAGACCCTCTCGCAGTACAGCGACTGGTCGTTCGAATCAGCGTTCACCATCTACGTGCTCGCATTCGTTCTGCTCATCGCTCAGTACGCGTCGGCCAAGGCCACGGCTGCTCAGGCCAAGGAACTGGTCGGTGCAGGTGCCCCGGTGGTCGAGACCCGGCCGGGTCGTATCGCCGAAGCGCCGAAGCGCCCGCTCTCCGACCGCCTGGCAGGCATGGGCTTCGCATTGCTTGCGCCGGCCCTCATCCTGCACATCGCCGCGGTGGTACTGCGTGGGTTCGCCACGCACCGCTTCCCGCTCGGCAACATGTACGAATTCGTCACCATGGCCACCGCAGCCGCGGCCTTGACCTCCGTCATCGCCCTGCGCAAGAAGGCGATGCGCCCGATGCTGGTGTTCGTTCTAGCACCGATCATCGTGTTGATGTTCTTCGCCGCCACCAAGCTCTACGCCGACGCCGCCCCGGTCGTCCCGGCACTGCGGTCCTACTGGCTACCCATTCACGTCACCATCGTCAGCGTCGGTAGCGGCATCCTGCTGGTTTCCGGCGTCGCTTCCCTGCTGTTCCTACTGCGCATCAAGCAGCCACTGGGAGAGGAAAGCGTTGGGTTCTGGGGCAAATTCGCCTCCAAGCTGCCCGACGCCCAAGCCCTCGACCGACTCGCATACAAGACGACCATCGTCGCCTTCCCACTCTTCGGAGCAGGCGTCATCCTCGGCGCGATCTGGGCCGAGGCCGCATGGGGACGCTTCTGGGGCTGGGACCCCAAAGAAACGATGTCGTTCATCACCTGGATCATCTATGCCGCCTACCTGCACGCCCGCGCCACCTCCGGCTGGCGCAACACCCGCGCCGCGTGGATCAACGTGGCCGGATTCACCGCCATGCTGTTCAACCTCTTCATCATCAACATGGTGGTCTCGGGCCTGCACAGCTACGCGGGTCTGAACTAGCACTCGGCCGCTGCGCAGGCCGCTCAGCTGGTAGCGTCCGATCCGGCTCGATGGGGGAGACATCCGAGCCGGATCGAAGGATGTAGGACGCGAACTGGGGGGAATCGGTCATGGCCGATCGGCACGAGAACAATTGGCAACCCGTCCGACCATTGGACGACGACCCGCCGGACGACCGAGATCCGGAGCCTGCGGTTGCCGTCGAAGCCACACCGGTGTCCGACGCGAAGCCTGCGGTTCAACGGGAACCGTTCCGCTCGACCCCCATCACCATGCCGCCCGAGAGCGCGGACAACCCACCGGTAGCGCCACACGAGGCCACGCCCACGTCTGGTCCGCCGCCGGTTTCGGTGGACCCTGCGGTGGTGGCGCAAGATGCTCCCGAGTCGATCGACAACGGTGGTGAAGCAGAGAGCGGGACAGTTGCCGCGGTCGACGGACCTGATGCGGTTACGGATTCCGGTGGGGTGGCGGTGCTCGCCGATTCGGCGGCGGTGGTTGTCGATGAGGTGGACAGGGCCACTGCGAGTGGAACGTCTACGAAGACTCCCTCAGCCTCCGCTGAGCAGGCGACTCCTGCGCGGCAGAACACTGTGGCCCCATCTACCGAGGCGAAGCCGATCGAGAGTCCGCCTACGGCACCGGTGCCATCGGGGCCACCGCCACTTCAGCAGTGGATGCCGCAAAACTATGGAGCGCCGCAGAACAACTGGGCTCCGCAGAACAACTGGGCGCCGCAGAACAACTGGGCTTCGCAGAACAACTGGGCTCCGCAGAACAACGGGGCGCAGCCCCAGGGTCAGGTTGTGCAACAGGGGCCGATGGTGTCTCCGGGTCAGGGTGCGCCGCAGGGTGAAAAGAATCCGCAGAACCAGTGGCCAGTTCAGGCCGGTCCGTGGCCCCAACTTCCGCATCCGCAATCCGTCGCACAGCACCAGCCGCAGCTGCGCGGCGCAGTCGACGTGCATGGTCTGGGTCCCCAGGCAGCGGCGGTCGGTCAGAGCCTGACGGGTGATCGGCTGACCGTGCAGCCGGTCTCTTCGCACGATCTCGGCAACTCGTTGCTCGTTCGATCGGCGAATGTGCCACCGGTTTCCGGCTGGCGTCGGGCGCTGTACGTGATGTCCGGCGGCCGCATCGATGTCGGTAACAGCGCCGTCCAGCAGCGTCGGCTCGAGCTGACCGCACAGGTGGATCGGACGCTCGTGGGGTGCTATCGCGTCGCGGTGCTCTCACTGAAGGGCGGTGTCGGCAAGACGACCACCACCGCCACGCTCGGGTCGACGTTCGCCGACATTCGAGGTGATCGAGTGATCGCGATCGATGCGAACCCCGACCGCGGAACACTGGGGCAGAAGGTTCCTAGCGAAACAACTGCAACCGTTCGAAACTTGTTGCGTGACATGGATTCTCTGGATCGCTACAGCGACGTCCGCGCCTACACGTCGCAGAATGCCAACCGATTGGAGGTGTTGGCGTCCGATTCGGATCCGGCAGCGTCGGAGGCGTTCAGCGGCGAAGACTACGACCGCGCGGTCGACATGTTGGAGAAGTTCTACAGCATCGTGATCACGGATTGTGGAACCGGTTTGATGCATTCGGCCATGGAGAGCATTCTCGAAGGCACCGACACTCTGGTGGTCGTCAGCTCGGCGTCGGTAGACGGTGCACGGAGCGCGTCGGCGACGTTGGACTGGCTCGATGCTCACGGGTATCGATCATTGGTGGCCACGTCGGTGGCCGTGGTCAACGGGGTTCGGCCCAGAGCGGGAAAAGTCGATTTGCAGAAGGTCATCGAGCACTTCGAGCAGCGATGCGCCCACGTACGGACGATTCCGTTCGACCCGCATCTCGAGGAAGGTGCGGAAATCGAGCTGGATCGTCTTCGTGGGCGGACCCGCACCGCGCTTCTGGAAGTGGCGGCAGCGGTAGCGGCCGGATTTCCCGACTCGCCCACCGCTTCTCGCCCCGATTGAGAAGCTGCCGAACCCTACTCGGTCGGTTCGGTGCCGGCCTCGGTTCCGTCTTTCCCGCCGCGGCGAGCTTCTCGATTGATTCGCCACAGAAAATCGGGATCGTCATCTGGTCCGACTGTGCGGGTGGGTGCAGCACCTGCGCTGGGTCCGAAGGCCTTCCAGAACAGAACCACCACTGCCACCAAGCCGATCAACGCCAATAGATAGATCACGACGCACCTCCTACTACGAGGGTAGCCGCGATGCAACAACCTCCGCACCCGTCGAGCGTCGAAGATTCCTGAGAATGTTCGATGAGTTCGTACGGGTGCGGAGTCTGCGCATACTTCGGTATCGCGTCCGACTCAGTGGTGTACGCCGGCTTCGGTCGTCAGAGAGGTCAGCAGCTGCATGACCTCGGTCTCACGGAACCGACGGTGTCCACCGGGAGTGCGGAGCGATCCGAGGCGTCCGGCGTGTGCCCAGCGAGTCACGGTCTTGGGGTCGACGTGAAAAAGCGCGGCTACCTGACCCGGCGTGAGCAGTGAGTCCTGAGCCTTCTGGAATGTGGGTGCGCTCATCTGTCGTGTCCTCCTACGATGCGGTTCGGTGCATTTGCGTCGAACCGGAGATATCGGTCTGCTGCGTTCGGAACCCATGGTTGCACTCGAACCCCTAGGTACTCGACTGATACAAGGTTGGTAAAGGGGAGGTAATGGACAAATCGGTCACCGCGGGGGCGGGTCCGAATGCCCGGTGAGCCCGGTAACCTGGAGGCCGTGAGTGAAGCGACGAATGCCGACAGCAGCGAACCGACCAGCGGAAATGCCGTTCCGGGTAGGTCGGCCAAGAAGTCCCTCGCCGTGAACCTCGGCGTCTACACCTTTGCGCGGCTGGCGCTCGTCATCGTGATCGCTGCCGTCATCGTGGGCGTCGGTTTACTGTTCGGCGTAGAGGTTCCGGTTCTCGTCGCCGCGATTTTCGCAGTGCTCATCTCATTGCCACTGTCGCTGCTCCTGTTCAAGAAGATGCGGATCCGCGTCAACGAATCCATCGCGGCAGTCGACGAGGACCGGCGCACCGCGCGTGCGGACCTGCAGTCGAAACTGCGCGGTGAAGACGGCAAGAAATGACCGCATCGGTCGATCACTCGGGATCACGGACCTGGGTCGACAATGCCGTCCGGCTGATCGAGGCCGATTCGCAGCGCAGCGCCGACACGCACTTGTTGCGTTACCCCCTTCCTGCAGCCTGGGGGATTTCGCTCTACCTCAAAGACGAGTCCACGCACATCACCGGCAGCCTGAAGCATCGGCTGGCTCGGTCGCTGTTCCTCTACGCGATCTGCAACGGGTGGGTCACCGAGCGTACGACGGTGATCGAGGCATCGTCGGGCTCCACCGCCGTCAGCGAGGCGTATTTCGCTCGACTGCTGGGCCTGAAGTTCGTCGCAGTGATGCCGCGGAGCACCAGCCCGGCCAAGGTTGCGCTCATCGAGTCCCACGGTGGGAGTTGCCATTTCGTCGATCGGCCGGGCGAGATGTACACCGAGGCGCACAGGCTCTCAGCCGAACCCGACTGCCACTACATGGACCAGTTCACCCATGCCGAGCGAGCTACCGACTGGCGCGGCAACAACAACATCGCCGAGTCGATCTTCGATCAACTCCGGCTGGAGGAATGCCCCATTCCCGACTGGGTGGTGGTGGGCGCGGGGACCGGTGGAACCAGCGCCACGATCGGCCGTTACATCCGATATCGTAGGCACGCAACGCAATTGGCTGTGGTGGACCCAGAGAATTCGGCGTTCATCGGTGGCTACGAGACCGGGGACGCGGGATTCGAGACCGGCTTGTCCTCCCGCATCGAGGGCATCGGACGACCGCGCGTCGAACCGTCGTTCGTCGGCCAGGTGATCGACAGAATGATCGCTGTTCCCGATGCCGCGTCGGTCGCCGCCGCGAGATTCACCTCGGAGGCACTCGGAAAGCGGGTGGGCGGATCGACGGGCACCAACATCTGGGGAGCCTTCGGATTGATCTCGGAGATGATCGCCGCAGGCCGACGCGGCAGCGTGGTGACGTTGCTGTGTGACGGCGGAGATCGGTACTCGCAGACATACTTCGACGACACCTGGGTCGCGGACCAGGGCATGAATCTCGAAGAACCAACCGCCGCTCTCGGGAAGTTCATTCGTACCGGGGCGTTCTGACTGGGCCCTTCTGGCAGACCTACCTGCTCACAATCAGCGACGCTACCGCAGTTGCACCGGCGACCGTGCCGACAGCCGGCCACGCACCGATCTTCTTCGCAAGCGGGTGCGAAGCGCCGAACGCGACGAGGTAGGTCCCGAGCAGAGCGCCGGCGCGAGCCGAGCCCGAGGATTTCTGCCACTGCGCTGTGCACGCAACGCCGACTGCCGCTAGGACTGCTCCGCCGAGTTGCCGATTGCCCGATTGCCGGGCAACAGCGAAGCCGCCGAGCAAGCCACCGGCGGCCAGGGCGGAGGTGGTGATCGAGCGTCGAGCATCGTGGTCAGGCATGTTCGTCACCCTAGCCGGGCCTGGACACGCAGACTCCGGGCCAGGTGGTCTCGCTGCTCGATCACCAAGCGCCGTAGTGCTGCCGGTGCCCACTCGTGGTCGGCGAGCCACGAGTCTGCGGTGTCGGTGGACGACTGCTGCGGAAAGAGGCGAACGACGATTCGCCGTGCGATCTCGATACTGCGTGAGGTCCACAATGACGAGATGGATTCGAAATATCGGTTGTCGTAGGGCGCAGTGAGGTCCGGTCGGTGACCCGCACCGAAGCCGGTGATGAATGCGTCGAGTACATCGTTGGAGATGTCCTCGCGTTCGGTGACGGCGGCCCACGCCCTCGCCTTGACTGCGGCGTCGGGTATCGCCGTCGACGCCGCAGTATGAGCGGTGCGACCCGACAGGGTGTCGTCCGATGCCAGTTCGCCATCGAGGTCGTGGGAAGTCGCGTGGCCGGTGGCGGCAAGTGCCAGCCAGAATGCCCAGCGGAGATCAGGATCGAGTCGCAGCCCCGCGATGGTGCGAGTGCCATCGAGCAGCGAGCGCAGATCCTCCGCCAGGAAGTCGTCCAGCTGCGCAGTCGATGCGACCGCACGCGCCCACACCAACTGTGCGTCGCTCCCGGGTTCGCTCGACTGCAGTTGCATCCACGACGCATTCAGCCATTGCCGGGTGGGTTCGTCCCGCCGCTCGTCGCCAAGATAGTGCCCGAGCGTGAACGCCACGTTGGCCGTCACCGCGGAGAGAAGGCCGATCTTGGGCTCGTTGGGCGCAAATCTTGTTGCGACATCGATGTATTCGCGTGCAGAGAGCTCGGCGTCCCGGGTGGAGTTCCACAGCGCGGACCACACGAGCCCTCGCGCGAGCGGGTCGACGATGCGGTCGAGGTAGGCCCGCACGGTGGCGGTGGAGCGCTCGTCGAATCGGATCTTGGCGTAGGTCAGATCGTCGTCGTTGAGCAGAACCAGTGCGGCATCCTCGAAGTCGACCGGTGTTCGCGCTTCTGTGATGTCGAGTTCTCGGCGGTGGGTTCTCGTCAGATTCCCGTCCTCGTTCAGATCGTAGAGTCCGACGGCGATGCGGTGCGGACGCGGATCCGTCTGCTCGATGGCATCACCCGTGAAGGACAGTGTGGACACGCCGGTGGTCTGCAACCACGCGGCCGCCCAGGTGTCGAGATCGCGTCCGCTGGCGGTGGACATCTCGCTCAACAGGTCCGTCAGAGTCGTGTTACCGAAGGCATGGGTGCGAAAGTAGTTGCGGGAGGACGCGAAGAAGGCGTCGGCACCGACGAATGCCCCCAGCTGCTTGAGCACGCTTGCGCCCTTGGCGTAGGTGATGCCGTCGAAGTTGAGCTTGGCGGCCTCGAGATCGGTGATGTCGGCAACGATCGGATGAGTGGTGGGGAGTTGATCCTGTAGATAGGCCCACGCTTTTCGGCGGTTCGCGAAACTGACCCAGGCATCGGTGAATCGGGTGGCCTCGGCCGATGCGTACGCACCCATGTAGTCCGCGAACGACTCCTTGAGCCACAGATCGTCCCACCACTGCATCGTGACGAGGTCGCCGAACCACATGTGTGCCATCTCGTGCAAGATCGTGTTGGCGCGAGCCTCGTACTGGGCTTCGGTTGCCGCCGAACGGAATACGTACGATTCGGTGAACGTGACGAGACCGGGGTTCTCCATCGCACCGAGGTTGTACTCGGGGACGAAGATCTGGTCGTACTTACCGAACGGGTACGGATAGTCGAACTTGTCGTGGAAGAAGTCCAGGCCCCGCTTCGTGATGTCGAAGATGTCCTCGGCGTCGAAATGCTCGGCGAGCGAGGCTCGGCAATATGCGCCGAGAGGAACGGTCAGTTCGCCTCGCGTCCATGATGATTCGACGCCGTGATAAGGGCCGGCCGCAACCGCGGTGATGTAGGTCGATATGGGCAGGGTCGGGGCAAAAATAGTGACCGTGTCGTCGGTGACCCCCGCGCGGTTGGACAAGACCGTCCACGCCGATGGTGCCGTCACCGTCAGCGTGAACGAGGCCTTGAGGTCCGGTTGCTCGAAGTTTGCGAATACCCGTCGGGCATCGGCCGGCTCGTACTGGGTGTAGAGGTAGACACTGTCGTCGACGGGGTCGACGAAGCGGTGCAGTCCTTCCCCCGACCTGCTGTATCGCCCGCGTGCACGTATCCGAACGATGTTGTGCTCGGTGAGTCCGACCAGTTGGATGCGAGCGCCGTCGTAATCGACCTGAGCGTCGGTGCCGTTGACGGTGACCTCGTCGACAGCGGCACCGATGAAGTCGACCCATGTCGCTGCGGTGGTGGCGTCGAATTCGATGGTCGTGACCGTCTCGAAGGTATCGACATCCATGTCCTCGGCCCGCAGGAGATCCAGATGGACGAGATACTTCACCCCGTCGATGTGTCGCGATCGCCTGCGAGTTTCGGTCCGGGTCAGATTTGCGGTGCTCACCGAACCAACCCTAGGTGATTCGTTTTCACAGGGCGGGTGGGGTGAAGTAGTGATTTCCGAGTGGATCGACGATATGTAGGACTCCTTCCGGGAGTAGTTCGGTGCGCCACAGCTTCTGCGTTTTGAGGTTGTGGTGGAGCCGGCATCGCGGACCGATGTTCGTGGGAATCGTCCAGCCGCCTTTCTCGGGTTGTCGTCGGTCGAATTCGACGATGTGGTCGAGGTCGCATCGTTCCGAAGGCACGTTGCAGCCAGGATGGAGGCAGTACGGCTGTTCGGCACGAACTCGCGCCGCGAGAGATCGACTGGGCGTGTAGCTCAGTGCACCCGGAGGCGGGAGTTTCATGCCCCCGTGGCCGTCGGGATACAAGGCGTGGACGCCGATGGGGTCGTGCCCGACGATGCCACGCCACCGTTCGATCAGCGTTCCTCCGCCCGGCCGCGATCGCGGCACTGCATCGGGCGGCCCTGTATCGGGCGGCGGTGTGTCGGGCACCGGTGTGCCTGGCGCGGGTGGCGGTGCGGCCGTTGGCATCGTGTCCGGACCGGAACTCGAACAGCCGCTGAATGTTTCACCAGTTGCCTCGGAGTTCGTGTCCGAGGGCTCGGTTGTCTCCGGACTCGGACCACCGATCTCGGGTGACCCGTGGGTATCAGGGGCCTCCGGATCCGTCACATCCTCGCGAGACACCACGCACGTGGGGCACTCGCACCGCAGTGCCTCGCCGCGCATCAATGCAGTCTGGGCGTCGGCTCGACACTGGTCGTCCGAACGTGGATCCTCCGGGTGCAGACGCGTGACCTCGGCGTCGATCCGCGAAAGCTGTTCGTCGGCTTCGCCGTCGGTCATCAGTGTGGTCAGGCTCGACAGTCCCCGTGCCCGGCGGCGAAGGCGGATTCGCTTTTCGGTGCGAGCGGCACGCTTGCGCACTGCGCGGTCCCAGTCGGCGTCGGCCTCGATGAGCAGTCGGTCGATCTCGCGACCCAAGGTACTCGGAGCCATCTCCCGGGCGGCTTTGAGAATTTCGGGCTCGAGAGCGACGACCGTCTCCGGCCGGGCATGAAGCAGATGATCGTGGATCGTCCTGACTCGCTCCAGGTCGAGCGTGCCGTCGATGAAACCCTGACGCACGAGAGGGCGCAGTTGACGCCACATCAGCAGCTTGTTGTTCACAGCGGCGAAGGTGGACGACAGTGCCGCCGCCAGTTCGCAGATTGCCGAGCTGTACAGATCTTTCTCGGTCACCCCGGTGTCCCACGGTGATGCGCATGCCGTTCGATTTCGGACATAGTGGTCCATGAGGGCAAGTTCCGACGCGACGGCAGCGTTGATCCTCCGACGCGCGCCCAGAACATCGGCGAGCGCGGAATGATCGTCCGTCGTCCACGCCGCTTTTCGTAGCCCCATGTCACCCCCCAGCGACCGGAGATCGAACACGTATTCGACCTCGTTGCAACAAGGGTAAACCAGGGCACCGACACATTCCCCGGCCCTGGTGGAAGGCTCTCAGAGCGCGCTGACGGCGCGAGTCACATCGAGTTCGAGGAGGTAGTGATTGATGGCGATCGCTGCCTTCGATCCTGCTGCTGCCGAATTGATCAGTTGGGCGGGAGAATCCGAGACGTTCCCTGCAGTCCACAGGCCGTCGACGCTGGTGAGTCCGGTCGGGTCGGTAGCAATCCACCCGTCGTCGAGGCGGGAGCACCCGATCGGAGTCAGCAGCATGTCGTTCGGGACGAACGTCGGGCCGACGAACACGACTGTTCGAGGAACGACGGTCCCGTCGGACAGCTCGATGCCGACGACGCGACCATCCCGCACGACGACTCGGGCAACGGGCGCGTCGACGATATCGACGGAGCGAGCGTCGAGTCGGAGGCGTTCGTCGTCGCTCAGTTCGATGCCGTTGGTGAAGAAGACGACGTCCTCCGACCACTGTCGAATCAAAGACGCCTGATGGACCGTGAACGGCCGGTTGGGCCCGCCGACAACGGCAAGGGGCTGATCCCGTACCTCGTAGCCGTGGCAGTACGGGCAATGCAGAACCCCCGAACCCCACTGCTCTCGGACGCCGGGGATGTCGGGTAGTTCGTCGCGAAGCCCGGTGGCCACCAATACCGATCGGGAAGTCAGGACCGTGCCATCACCGAGGTGAATCTCGAAGCCGTTCTCGATTCGAGTTACGTTGCCCTGCAGAATCTCTCCGTCGTACCGGAGAACCTCCTGGCGTCCGGTCTCACGCAAGTCCCCAGGTGCGGAACCGTCGCGGGAGAGAAAGTTGTGAACATGGTCGGCAGGAGCGTTGCGCGGCTCTCCGGCGTCGACGACGATCACGCGCCTGCGGGCCCGCGCCAAAAGGGTTGCGGCACTGAGCCCGGCGGGTCCGCCGCCGATCACCACGGTGTCGTACGTCAAGAGGCTCCTCGAAGTCGATGGGCTAAGATCCGAACGTAGCAGAACTGTCAACTGGTTAACAATATTGGTGGTGACAATGACCGATGCCTCGCTCCGTGAGCTGACCTGCGCACGGTGGACCGAGTTCAATCCGGAACTGGATACGTCGCCGATGCAGGTGGTGGCCCAGATCAAACGGATCGTCGCGCTGCTCGATCTGGCCGTCGAGCCGATATACGCCGCCGCCGATGTCTCCGTCGCCGAGGTGGAGTTGATGGTGCCCCTGCGTTATGCAGTCGAGCAGGTGACAGCGGTGCGGTTGGCGGAGTTGCTCGGCATGACTCGCGCCGGGGTGAGCAAGGCACTCGCCAAACTCGAACGCCGCGGATTCGTGGATCGAGTGCCCAGCGCCGAGGATCGACGGTCTGCTTCGATCACCCTGACCGATCGGGGAAAGCGCGTTGTCGACGAGGTCTTTCCTCGCGAGCTCGACGCTCACGGACGGCTGTTCGACGCATTGGGTGCGCAACGGTCGCGTGTTCTCGACGCTCTGGCCACCCTCGCCGAGTCGATGGAGGACGGTGCGTCATCGCTGTGACTGCTCGGTCGACCTGCTTGAGGGCTACGCTCGCGAGCAGGTGCGGGAGCGAGCTCGGAGGAGCACACGATGAACACATTTCAGAAGTCGGCGGCAGCGTTCAACAGGGTTTTCATGGTCGTGATGAAAGCGCCCGTGCTCGACAGGGTGCTCGGACGGTCGATGGGCATCCTGACCTACACCGGCCGAAAATCCGGCAAGAAGATTTCACTACCGCTGGCTATCGACCGGAAAGGTGACCACCTGAAAGTCAGGGTGGCGATGCCGGACAAGAAGAACTGGTGGCGAAACTTCACGAACGACGGCGGTCGCGTCGACGTCGATCTCGGCGGTGTTCAGTACACAGGCCTCGCGACGGCGACCCGCGACGATCGCGGGCGAGTGTTCGTCGACATCGCCGTGGATCGCTGAGCGCCGCCCGAACCCTGTCCGGAGTGCTGGATCCAAACTCCTACTCGTCAATCAAGGTTGACAGCAGTCGGTCCGTCAACCTACATTGACAACCATGACCGAAGCCACTGCACTTGCAGCCGCAGCCGCCAGTCCCGATCCGGGTGAGGGGCTGCGTGCGGTAGCGGCTCTTCGACGGTTGCTCGAGCGGCTGGAAGCCGTTCAGGTTCGCACCGCCCGCAATCGGGGGTGGTCATGGCAGGCGATAGCGGACTCGCTGGGCGTCAGCAGGCAGGCGGTCCACAAGAAGCACGGCGGAAAAGGAAGGTAGACAGCCATGTTCGAGCGATTCACCACGTCCGCCAGAGCAGTCGTACTCGGCGCCCAGGGTCGAGCGCGGGCACTGCAATCACCACGTATCCAGCCAACCCATCTGTTCCTCGGTGCGCTCGCGGTCGCCGAAGAGCCGCTGAAGAACGCGCTCGCCGAGGCCGGATTCACCGTCGACGGAGTATTCGAGGATGCACAGTCCCAGGACGCGCGTGCGCTGCGTTCACTCGGGATCGACCTGGACGCCGTCATGACCACCGTCGACGCAGCCCTGGGTCCGCACGCCGTCGACGGGGCGCAGCCAGACGGCCCGAATCACATACCGTTCGCGCCGTCGGCCAAGGAAGTATTGAAGCTGTCGCTGAAGGAAGCCGTCGAACGACACGATCGCGAGATAGGCGTCGAACATGTTCTTCTCGGTTTGGTTCGAGGTGCCGATCCATGGTTCACCGAACTGGTTCAGCGGCATTGTTCGCTCGAAGAACTGCGGTCGACGGTCCTGCTGGTTCGGACACCGTAGCCGCCCGACGCTGCGAACCCTACGATGGCGGCCATGAACTTTCTGATTCGGCTCGTGATCAACGCTGTTGCCATTTGGGTCGCCAAGGAATTCGTCGACGGGATCACCGTCACCAGTTCGGGTCGCGGTGACGGGTGGGACATCGTGGTGCTGCTCGGTATCGCAGCCGTTCTCACCATCGTCAACGCGTTCATCAAGCCGATGGTCAAGCTGCTCTCGCTGCCGTTGCTGATTCTGACTCTCGGACTGTTCACGCTCGTGATCAATGCGCTGATGCTGCTGTTGACGGGCTGGTTGTCGTCGCAGACCGGCTACGGCCTCGAGATCGTGGGATTCGCGGCTGCGTTCTGGGGCGCGATCATCATCTCGATCGTGAACTTCCTGCTCGGCGCGTTCGTGCCCGACAAGCGTTAGGCGAAGGCCAACGCAACGCCGGTGCTCGCTCCCCAGACGAGCATCGCCAAGCCTGAATCGCGCAGTGCGGGAATCAATTCGAATCCGTGCGCACCCTTGCGTACCGGGGAGTTCGCGCGAGCAGCGAAGGGGAGTGCCAGCAGGCCCACCAGTGCCCACGGAGTTCGGGCAATCAGAACCACCGTCATCGCGAACGGCACCACCAGCAATGCTAGATGCAGGTAGCGAGTGCGGGCATCGCCCAATCGCACTGCGAGCGTGAGCTTTCCGGACTCGGTGTCGGTGGGGATGTCCCGCAGATTGTTGGCGACGAGCACTGCACTCGAGAACGATCCGACGGCCACCGCGGCCAACACTCCGGCCCAATCTATCTGCTCTGCTTGCACGAACTGCGTGCCGAGAACCGCGACGAGTCCGAAGAACACGAATACCGCGATCTCGCCGAATCCGCTGTAGCCGTACGGCTTCGAGCCGCCGGTGTAATACCAGGCGCCGGCTATGCAGACCAGGCCTACGATGACCAACCACCAGGCACTGGTGGCAGCCAACGCCAATCCGGCCACGGCTCCGACGGCGAAGCAGCCGATGGCGGCCCTCTTGACCGCGCCTGCGGAGGCCGCCTTGGAACCGACCAGGCGCAAGGGCCCGACACGATCGTCGTCGGTGCCGCGGATTCCGTCCGAGTAGTCGTTGGCGAAATTGACGCCGACGATCAGGGCCAGCGAGACGATCAAGGCCAGCAGCGCCTTCCACCACACCCCGGCGTCCAGGGACACGGCTGCACCGGTACCGACGAGGACGGGAGCAATCGCGTTCGGGAGTGTGCGCGGTCGCGCGCCTTCGATCCATTGCGCAGTGGTGGCCATGAGCGACGATCTTTCCGTATCTGTTCGACGGGTGAGAACGCGGCCGGTCAGAACGGCAGGCGCGGCAACACCGGTAGTGGGATGACGGGCATCTGGACGCCGGGAATCTGTGGCAGCGGGACCGTCGGTGCCGGCGCAGGTGCCGGTGGGTTGTAGTGCGGTTGGTACTGAACATAGGGTGCCGGGTCGGCAGCAGGCGGCGGCGCGGAGGTCGTCGTTGGGGCCGGCGGCGGGACGTCGGGTGTGGGTGCCGTCGTCGAGGTCGTCGTAGTGCCGGCCACAGGCGTTGTGGTCTGCGAAACGCGCTCGCCCACGCTGGCGGGGGTGCTCAGCGGTTGGTCTCCCTCGCTGGACCCGATAGCGGTGAACAGCCCGATGGCCGCGATGACGCCTGCGATCGGCAGCGCGATCATTCCCAGCCGTGTCAGTGCCGGTCGGTGTGAGACGAGGGGCGGCACACGGGCCGCGTCCACGTGGGTGGCGTGCACCGCCGCTCCGCCGGCGACCACCAGCTCCGGCCGATCCGGGACGATGACCGGCAGCTGCAGAAAGCGTTCCAGCGTGGCCCGGACCAACGGAACATTGGACGTTCCACCGATGGCGACGACGGCATCGGGATAGAACTCGGCTTCGAGACCGAGTTGGCGAACCGTTGCGGCGGCCTGCTCGGTGGAGCGCGCAATGGACAACTCGAAGATGTGGCGCTCGAGGAGGACGTGCTCGCCGTCGGGTGTGCTGGTGGTCTGGTGCGTGGACAGCGCTTCCTTGATTCCTCGGCAGAAGGCCGTCAGTGCACTCTCTTCGTCGGGAGACTGCGGCGGGCGCACGATGCCGAGACCGAGGATGTGCTCGCGGACGACGGCGTCGAACGCGCGACCGCTGATGGCGGTGGTGCGCGTCGATCCGTAGGAGCGGCCGGATTCGACGTCCACGATGTCGACGCCGACGCCCGTGTCTCCGGCGTCGAACAGTGCGATCGTTCGGTGGTGTGACGGCAGTCCGGGCCGCAGGTATTCCAGTGCCGCGCCGGTTTCGTCGATGAGGTGCACGTCGGAGACGTACTCCTCGGCCAGGGCGGCGGCAATCTGTGCCCGCTCCACGGGGGTGCGGTGGGCGACGCCCAAGGACTGCGGTGCGTCGGGCCGATCGACGATGCCGCGGACCACTCGCGCGACGTCCTCGGCGGAGGGGGAGAGCTGCCAGTCGTCGAACGGGGTGCCGTCGCTCCACGTGCCGTCTTCGGTGGTCCGGGCCGTGCGGATGCCGCACGTGCCCAGTGACACACCCACGGACGAACGCATCGCTTCTCCGGCCTCTCCGATTCGATGACGGGATTCAGGTGTAAATTGCGCGCCCTCGAGTCAGGCGACGAGGTCACTCTACCGTCTCACGGTTTGGTTAGGGTCTCAAAACAATCCAAACGTCAATTCGAAGCGTTCGGCTGCGCGGCCTACGATCTGAGGACAGTGCCCCACGACATCGCGGATCCCGAGACGACGCACCTCACGGCCGAACTTCCGGTGGTGGGGATCCTCGGCGTCGTGACGACCGTGGTCGACGGCAGTCCCGTGCCGGTATCGGGTACGCGGGCGCAGGCCCTGCTGGTGGCGTTGGCGCTGGATCCGGGGCGGGCGCGGTCCTCGCAGGGGCTCATCGAGGAGGTGTGGCCCGACGAGCCTCCCCGATCACCGAAGAATGCTCTGCAGACACAGATCTCTCGGCTGCGATCGGCGCTGCCCAGCGGCGCGCTCGAGAGTGGGCCCGGGGGATATCGGTTGGTTCTGAATGCCGAGGACATCGATCTCGGACGGGCCCGTGCTCTGACCCGCGGCGCGGAGGGTCGCCTCGCTCAGGGGCACTTCCAGGATGCACTCGACCTGGTCGTCGAAGCCCTCGGTCTGTGGCGCGGTGAGCCCATCGACTCCGTTCGGGTCGAGGCCGACGCGGTTGGGACGACTCTGAAGTCGCTGCAGGTCGCGGCCCTCCTCGGTATGAGAAGATACGGCGACGCTCTGCCGTATGCGCAGGCCCGCGCGGCCGAGGATCCAGCCGACGAGCGTGCTGCCGCCGACCTCATGCGCGCGCTGCATGGTGTGGGTCGACCCAACGACGCGCTCACGGTGTTCGCGGAATTGCGCAACGATCTGGCCCAGCGGTTGGGAACGGATCCTTCGCCCGCGACGACTGCACTGAATGCCGAAATTCTCGGTCACGACGCACCGAAGGTGCTGCAGACCATCGGGCTTCGTGCCGCACCCAATGCCTTGATCGGTCGAGGCGACGACATCGATGCTATCGAGGAGTTGCTGCACACCTCTCGCGTCACCACCGTCCTCGGTCCTGGCGGCGCGGGCAAGACACGCATCGCACACGCCCTGGGTCATCGAGCTGCCGATTCGATGCCGGTGGCGTTCGTCGAACTGGCATCGCTGCGCAGTGGCGAGGACGTCGCCTCGGCGATCGGAGCCACCCTCGGATTGACCGAGGCGGATTTCACTGTCGGCAGTCTTCAGGTCGCCCGGGTGCACTCGATTCACGAGCGTCTGGTCGACGTCTTCTCGACCCGCCGAGGTTTGTTGATCCTCGACAACTGCGAGCATGTGATCGACGAGGTGGCTGCAGTCGTGGACGAGCTCGTGGCTGCGACGGATCTGGTGACGGTATTGGCGACCTCCCGTTCGCCGATAGGGTCGACGGCCGAATCGGTGTTTCCGCTGCCCTCTCTCGGCATGCTTGGCCCGAATTCGCCTGCGACAGAACTTTTTTGCGTCAGAGCCCGTGCAGTTCGCCCGTCCGTGCGACTCGATCCCGACGCAGTCGCGGCACTGTGTCACACCTTGGACGGCCTACCCCTGGCCATCGAGTTGGCAGCAGCGCGAGTGAAATCGATGAGTGTGGAAGACATCGGCACTCGGTTGGACAAACGATTCGCGCTGCTGCGATCGACGGACCGAACCCGTCCGGAACGACATCGAACCTTGCACGCGGTCATCGACTGGAGTTGGAATCTGCTCGACGGCACAGAGCAGGCAACTCTTCGCCGGCTCTGCCGCTTTCCTGCGGGCTTCGATCTCGACGCGGCGCGAACGGTGGCGGAATGGTCCGAGGTCGAGGATGTGTCGTTTGCGCTCGACGGTCTGGTGAACCAGTCCATGCTCACAGTTGCCGAGACGTCTACGGGCGTGCGGTACCACATGCTCGAGACCGTCCGCGAGTACGGCGAGGAGCAATTGGACGCGAGCGGGGAGGAAGAGCAGGTTGCACTACGCCTGCGCGCCTGGTCGACTGCGGTGTCGACGAGGATTTCCGCAGGCTATGCCGGCGGGCGTCCGGCCGAGATGGTTCTGCTGCTCGAGGAGGAGCACGACAACCTGCTCTCCATGATGAGACATTCTTTCGCACATGACGTTTCGGAGCACGTCTGCACGCTCTTCTCGGTACTGGGCTACTTCTGGGCCATGCGCGGCGCGCATTCCGAGGTGCTGAACTGGGCCGACAGGGTGCAGAGCAGTATCCGCCGCGGAATCGCAGAAACACCCGACGACAACGCCGTCATGTGCATGCTGGTTCTTGCGGCGCATTTCGCCTACGGACGACAACTGCGCCGGGTAGCCCGAGTTCGAGTCGATCTACGAAATCTGTTGCGCCACAGAACCGACATCGCACCGGGGTTGCGGTTCAATGCGGAGGTGCTCGTGCACCACATCGGAGGGCGGGGGTTGGCCAGAAAACTGGCTCTCGCCACTCGCTCCGAATACGGCGACGTTCGCTGCAACGCGTACGTGGTTCGCGCGATGCTGGCTCAGAATTCGGGGCGATTGCACGAGTCGATTCGAGACGGTGAGCGCGCTCTCGGCATCGCGCGTAGTCGTGGTGATCTGTGGGCAGTGGGGTCCACCTCGCAAACACTTGCCAGCTCCTACGGTCTGGCAGGCGATCAAGCCACGGCCGCCGAGTACTACCGAACCTCCGCCGATGTCATGTGGACGATGCATGCCTACGAGGAGAGCATGCAGACCCGAACCTTCCTGGCAATGGCCCTGATCGGCGCGGGTCGGGTGGACGAGGGGCGGGCGCTGGTGGAGGAATTGGCGTCGGGAGGTATGGCGCAGGACTGGAGCCCGGGCCATTCCGGTGACACTGCTGATCCGGGGCCCGCCCACGATTCCGGCGCTCGGTGGGATCGTGCGCAGCAGCAGTCTACGTCTGCGTCGTTGACTGCGGCTCGGGCAGCGGCGGACGTGGAAGACGGTCACGTCGAACGAGGTTTGGCGCAATTTCGGGAAGCACTGGCCATCGGAGGCTGGCCGTCGCAGGACGCGAGCGATCCGTTCATGACGATTCTGGTGTGCGCGGCCGTCGGAGCGCATGTATTGCACGGTCGTGCGGCGGAGATGCGCGAAGCGGTGGGGGAGCTGGTGCGCACGCCGTGGAATGCGTTGGTGCCTGGCGGTTTCTACGATATTCCGATGCTCGGTGCTGTTGCGTGCGCAGTGGGTTCGTTCGAGGTGCAGTGCGGGGACCGCGAACGTGGAGTTCGGTTGCTGGCCGCGTCGGACCGGGCGGTGGGTCGCCAGGATTTTCCGTCGATGCGCATCGATCGGCACGTGGCCGCAGCCCGCGCGATTGTCGGTGACCCTACGGTCGACGCCGGTATCGCGCGGGCTGCTGGTACCACCAGACATGCTGCACTGCAAGAGATCTTGAGTTCGCTTCCCGTGTCCTAGGCCTTGCGCATGTACGACTTCACGGTCAGTGGGGCGAAGATGGCGACGATGACCACGGCTCCGACGAGCGAGTACACGACGTGAATACCGAAGTGCCCGTTGTTCGCCAGCTCTCGGACCGCCGTCACCAGGTGTGAGACGGGGTTGATGTCGGCAAACGCTCGCAGCCAGCTCGGCATCGTGGAGGTGTCGACGAAGGCGTTGGACAGGAACGTCAGCGGGAACAGCACCAGCATCGAGATGCCCTGCACCGAAGAGGCTTTGTTCATCACGGTGCCGAGGAGCGCAAAGATCCAGCTGATCGCCCAGGCGCAGAACATCACCAGCAGGACGGCTCCGACGAGGCCGAGTGCTCCACCTGCGGGGTGGTAGCCCATCGCGAACCCGGTGAGGAAACAGACGACCGCGGCGATCAGGTAGCGGATGACGTCGGCCATCAATGCTCCTGCAAGTGGCGAGATTCGGGCGATCGGCAGAGATCGGAATCGGTCGAAGACACCCTTGTCCATGTCTTCTCGCAGCTGTGTGCCGGTGACGACGGAACCGGTGATCACCGTTTGCACCAGGATTCCGGGCACGATCATCGGCAGGTAGGACGTGACGTCGCCGGCAACCGCACCGCCGAAGATGTAGCTGAACATCAGGGTGAAGATCACCGGTAGCAGCACCACATCGGTGAGTTGTTCGGGGTTGTGTCGGAGCTTGAGCAGCCCGCGATATCCCATGGTGACGGACTGGGCGGCGGTGCGGGCCAGGCCGATGTGTCGGACGACCGGACGGTCGGCGGGGTCGATGTACGTCGACGTCTGCGGAGTGAGAGTAGTGGTCATGCTGCGTCCTCGTCTGCGCTCTTGCCGGTGAGGGTCAGGAAGACCTCGTCCAGGCTGGGTTTGGTGACGGTGATTTCGCTGACGTCGATGCCGAAGTCGCGCAAGCGAATCAAGATGTCGGGGGTGATCGATGTGTCGGTCATGGGTGCGGTCAGACGAGCGGACTCTGGGCTGACCGACACTTCTGTGCCCAGTTGCTTCGCGACCAGAGCTCGGGCGTCGTCGATCTGGTTTCGGTCCGAAAGAGTCAGTGACAGCGCGGAGGTGCCTACCGAGGACTTGAGCCCGTCGGCAGTGTCGTCGGCGATCACGCGGCCGTGATCGATGACGGCGATGCGATCGCACAGTTGGTCGGCCTCGTCGAGGTACTGGGTGGTCAGTAGAACGGTAGAGCCCTGCGCGACGAGCCGACGGATGGTGTCCCACATCTGGGCTCGGGTGCGGGGGTCGAGCCCGGTGGTCGGCTCGTCGAGGAACAGCAGCGGCGGTGCCGAGATCAGGCTCGCGGCCAGATCGAGGCGCCGCCGCATGCCACCGGAGAACAACTTCAACGGTCGCGACGCTGCGTCCGTCAACCCGAATTCCTCGAGGAGTTCGACGGCTTTGGCTTTGCTGTCGCGTCGACTCAGGCCGAGCAGCCGGGAGAAGATGACGAGATTCTCGGTTGCGGTGAGATCCTCGTCCACCGATGCGTACTGGCCGGTGACGCCGACGAGCGACCGGACCGCGGTGGCGTCGGCGACGACGTCTCGGCCGAAAACTCGGGCCGAGCCGCCGTCGGGTCGAAGGAGGGTGGCGAGCATGCGGACCGTTGTGGTCTTGCCCGCGCCGTTGGGGCCGAGGACTCCGTAGACCGCCCCGGTGGGGACGGTCAGGCTGACACCGTCGACCGCGCGTTGCTTACCGAATGTCTTGACGAGGCCGTCGGCCTCGATAGCTGGTGTGGTCATGGGACAACGATCGCCCCGACCGCTTGCACGACGCGTACGTCGCGCTTGCGTCACCTTTCATGTGCCGCGTGGTGTCACCTCTTGCGTGGTGTCACAGTGGCAGCGAGGTCTCCGTCAGGCCGACGCCACCGGTCCCGCGCAACTTCCTGAACCATTCGGTGCCGAAGGCGGTGGTGAGTTGTTCGATGGGCATCTGCAGAAACGGACCGAAATCGCCGACCTGGGTCTCGTGCGCTTCCATGGCTGCTCGCTTCGCCGCGATCACGCTGGACACGTCGACCACCGTGGTGATCTCGGTTTCCGGCAGTCCGAACGTCTCCATGTCCGGCGGTGACGCCTCCTCGCCCCAGTGCGGATTTGCCTCCATCAGTCGGCGCATGTGATCGCGGTTGGTCGTGGTTTCGTACACGTACCTGGTCTCGGCGATCTCGGTGGCGCGCTTGCCGACCACGTGCACCTGAATGTGGTCGGGATGGCCGTATCCACCGTTCGGGTCGTAAATGGTGACGACGTCGGCCTGCTCTTCGAGCAGCACGTCGGCCAATCGCCGCGCCGCGGTGTCGACGTCGACGTTGCAGAAGGCCTCCGGATTGGCATTTTCCGGAGTGCCCGCCATTCCGGAATCGGCGTAGTGCAACCGAACGATGCGGTCCACTCCCAGAACGGCGGCCGAACGATCCAGCTCGGTGCGTCGGCGCTCTGCCAGTGTCTCGCCGTCGGTGAGGATTCCGTCCGGAAACTCTCCGAGGGCACCGTCGGTTGCCGTGACGAGAACGACGCGATGGCCGGCATCGGCAGCCAGACGCATCACCCCGCCGGTGCCGAACACTTCGTCGTCGGGATGTGCATGGAAGCAGACCAGAACACTCATGCGTTGAATGCTTGCACGTCGAAGTGGGTACAGCCCAGTCGGCGGGCCAATACGATCGTCGGGTGACCACACAGCGGTCGTCCTCGATACGTTCGTACTGGCGGGATTCACGAGCGGATCGGTACTGCCGCGCACTACATCCCGTCGGGATCTTTTTCGCGCTCGTGTTCTACGCGCTGTCGATGACTCCTTCTCTGCTGCCCCGTGCGTGGTACCTGCAGGCGGTGGCCACCGGTATCAGTGTCGCGATCGGTTACGGCGTGGGATGCCTCATTGCCTGGGTGGTCCGGCTCTGCGGAGTGTCACCGGACTGGTCGCAGCAGTGGCGTCGACGTGGGTGGTGGGCGCTGGCCGCGGCTGCGATGGTGGTGATTCCGCTGTTCCTGATCCTCGGATCCTGGTGGCAGCAGATCGTCCGCAAGCTGGTCGGCCTGGAAGACCCCGGCCGGCCGCTGTATGTCGCGGTGCTGGTGCTCTCGTTGGTGGTGGCGGTGGCCGTGCTTGCTCTAGGACGCCTGCTGCGCAGAGCGACTCGGGCACTGACGCGCTGGGGCAAGCAGTACGTACCGAGGCCGGTGGCGAGGATCGCCAGCGTGATCGTGGTTGCCCTGCTGGTGGTGTTCGCTGTCAATGGCGCATTGATTCGGGGAATCGTGGCCGTCGCGGAGAAGTCCGCATCGACTGCCGATCGCGGCAACCACGATGGGGTGGAAAAGCCAACGGCGGAGGAGCTTTCGGGTTCGGATACCTCGAACGAGGAATGGGATTCGCTGGGACAGGAGGGTCGACGGTTTGTCGTTTCGGGAGCATCGCCCGACGAGATCAGCGAATTCACCGGGAGACCTGCAGTGCAACCGATCCGCGCGTACGCCGGTGTCGAGTCGGCCGACACCGTCGAGGGCGTCGCAGATCGGGTGGTGGCCGAACTCGAACGTACCGGCGCATTCTCGCGTGCCGTGCTCGGTGTAGCGACCACCACCGGACGTGGGTGGGTCAACGAATCCGTGGCCGGCCCCCTCGAGTATCTGTACGACGGTAATTCGGCAATAGCGTCGATGCAGTACTCGTTCCTGCCGAGCCCGATGGCATTTCTGGCCGACCGTCAGACCCCGCAGGATGCCGGACGAGCACTCTTCGAGGCGATCTACGCGGTGTGGAGCGAACTTCCGGAAGATTCACGACCCAAGTTGGTGCTGTTCGGCGAGAGCCTCGGTGCCTACGGCGGGCAGGACGCATTCAGCGGTGCACAGGACATGATTGCGCGCATCGACGGTGCCCTGTGGGTCGGCAACCCGAACTTCACTCCACAATGGGCCCGCATCACCGGTGGACGCGACGCCGGTTCCCGCGAGATCCTGCCTGTCATCGACGGCGGCGAACACGTCCGTTTCGCCGGGTCTTCCGGTGACCTCGACATCGGCGGACCGTGGGAGGAGCCGCGAATCGTGTACTGGCAGCACGCATCCGACCCCATCGTGTGGTGGTCACCCGATCTTATCCTGGGCCGACCCGACTGGCTGAACGAACCGCGTGGCACCGACGTCGACCCGGGAGTGCAGTGGTTCCCGTTCGTCACGTTCTGGCAGTTGACCTTCGATCAGGTCTTCTCCACCGACGTCGACGACGGTCACGGCCACAGCTACGGAGCCGACGCGGTGCGGATGTGGGCCGACATCCTCGATCCGCCCGGCTGGACGGACGCCGACGTGGAGCGACTGTACGAGAAAATGGCGGGTTGAGCTGATCCTGATCCAGATCGAGCGCAAACGCGAGCGCGTTCGCCAGACGCGCGCGGGTTCGCTGACCATTTCGCGCGCACCTGGCGAATGCGCTCGCGTTCGTGCGTGAGACAGTGACTCAGCGTGAGACAGTGACTCATGTCGCCCAACGAGGCCGGTCGTACCGAGTTCGACCCCGATCTTGCGACTGCTCTGGCGCTCGAGCGAGAGTTGCAGACCCCGGAATGTCGACGCAACCGCGGGCGGCTGGTCAGTCTGCTCGCCGACGACTTCACCGAAGTGGGAGCCTCGGGTGCGGTGTGGGACAAGGCGTCGATCCTCGACCTACTGAGCAGTGAAGATTCTGTGGAGATCGAGGTGCTCGAACTGAGTGGGCGAGCAATCAGTGCCGATCTCGTTCTGGTGCATTGGATTTCGAAGACTTACGAATTGCGAGCTCGTCGAACCTCGCTGTGGCGTCGCATCGAGTCGGGATGGGAGTTGGTGCACCATCAAGGCACGCCGCTGAACTGACCGCCGCAAACGCGCTCGCGTTTGCCGAACGCGCGCGGGTTCGCCGACTATCTCGCGCGCACCTGACAAACGCGCTCGCGTTTGCGCCCGAACGAGCCGAGCAGCGGCCCGCTCAGCGCTTCCCGAGCACCGCCCGCAATTTTGCTCGATTCAGTTTTCCCGGGCCTCGGGTCGGCAGTGATTCGACCAGAAACAATTCACGTGGCGCGGCCGTGATGTCCAACGACGATGCGACGTGAGAGCGTAACTCCGCCAACGTCACCGGCGCAGAGGCGACCACCGCGACCACCACTTTCTGGCCGAGGCGCTCGTCCGGCAATCCGACGACCGCGCACTCTCGGACTGCGGGATGCGTTGCCAGCGCCGCTTCGACGACCTGCGGTACGACGGTCAAGCCACCCGTCGAGATGGCCTCGTCGAGTCGGCCGGTAATGCTCAATACCCCGTCGACCAGCGTTCCCGCGTCGTCCGTGCGGAACCATCCCGGCTCGGCGAACGCCGGGTGCTCGGGTAATCCGCGATACCCCGAGGCCAGGGTTCTTCCGCCCAACACGACCCGGCCCTCGTCGATGCGCACCACCGTGTTGCGCAGCGGAACTCCGTCGTACACGCAGCCGCCTGCGGTTTCGCTCATGCCGTACGTACGAACCAGGCGGATCCCTGCCGCATGTGCCTTCTCCCGCAACGGAATCGGCGTTGCCGCCCCGCCCAGTAGCACCGCATCGAGCGAGGCCAATGCAGCCACGGCCTCGGGGTTCTCGAATGCCTTCACCAACTGGCCGGGAACCAGTGACGTGTAGCGCAGGGGACCCGACATTCGGCCCACGGACTCGATCAGGGCGACCGGGTCGAATCCGTGGGACACATCCATGATCACCGGCGAGGTTCCGGCGAGCACGCTGCGCAGCAAGACCTGCATCCCGGCGATGTGGTGTGCGGGCAGCGCCAGCAGCCACGAGCCAGGCCCGCCGAGCCGCTCCTCGGTGGCCGTCGCCGACGCGACCAGAGCGGACGCAGACAGCATGGCACCCTTGGGTATTCCCGTTGTGCCGGACGTTGCGACGACCAGTGCGACGCCGTCGTCGACAGGAGTGCCGGGTGCCAGGGCGTCGTGCAGGCGTCGGATCTCGCGCGGGTCGTCGGCGGGAACAGGAAGTAGGGCCGGTCCGTCACCGGCCAGCACACGGCTCAGCCGCGGCAGGATGTCTGCCGCGGCCGGTCCGGTCGGAATGGGAACGCTCTCGAGCACACGTGCGAGGTTAGTCCTCGCGGCGCAGCGTGAACGGGTCGGCCAGTGGCCAGCCACCGGCGGCGAGGTTCGCGCGTACTCGGTTGACGTCCTCTTCCCGGGGCATCTCGTTGGTGACCTTGGTGATGGTGACGGAAATACCTGCTTTGTCGGCAGGCAGCTGACCGTCGGCGATGAGGGCATCCATCACCGACTGCACTTCGTCGTCGGACAGTCGCCGATTCAGAAGAGCAAGGAGGGGAACGTAATCCGCTTCGGGTACCCCGTCGGGATACCCACCGCGAAGCCACCCGACTATCGAGTGGAGGAACGACGGGACCGACATGGACTTACAGGGCCGCCGGATCCGCGAGCGGCCAACCACCGGCTGCCAGCCGCGCCGAGACCCGAGAGATGTCCTCGGCCGTCGGCTCGGCGTCGATCTGTTCGCGGATGTACGTCGCGATCTCGTCGGTCGAAATGGCACCGTCGTCGAGTGCGCCGTTGGCGGGAGAGACGAGTTCGAGAACTATCTCCTGCACCTGAGCGTCGGTGAGTGCGGCGCGGCGCAGGAGCGCGACGAGCGGGAAGCGGTCCTTGGGCGGAACGCCCTCGGGATATCCGGCTCGGAGCCATTCGAGCACCGAGGCCGGAAATGCGGTCTTGGTGGAGTCTGTCATGAGAGCTGTACCCCTTCTCGGGTGTCAGAAGACGGAGATGCCGAATGTGCTGTCGAGGAAGTTCTTCATGATGAAGAGGATTCCGGCCACGATTGCGACGACGACGACTGCGAAACAGAGGACGGCCGCGGCAGTGGCGACGGCCGGCCGGGCCACCCGGGTGGTTCCTGCGGCGGTGGCCTCGTCCGAGGGCTCACCGACCGAGAGTGCCTTGAGTCCGAAAGCGAAGATCGCGGGCAGTCCGGCACCGAGCAGGAGTCCGACGAGAACTACCTGCCAGAGCGAATCGAGCGTGTGCTTGAGGGTTTCCATGGTGTCTTCAGACCTTCGCGGGGGAGTCGGCTTCGGTGGCGGCGGGAACGAGTCCGCCGTCCCACTCGGCGTTCACGTTGTCCGGATCGACGGGTTCGCGGCGCGAGCGGATGTACATGACTGTGGCCAGGCCGACGAGGATGGCGAAGACCACGAGGATGCCGGGCAGACCGCCGATCGTGTGTGCGAGCAGCCAGCACGCGGCACCGACCACTCCGGCGAGCGGCAGGGTGATGACCCAGGCGACGGCCATGCGGCCTGCGACGTTCCATCGCACTGCGGCACCGGGCTTGCCGAGTCCCGATCCGAGGATCGAGCCGGTGGCAACCTGGGTGGTCGAGAGCGGGAGGCCGAGGTGGCTCGACGTCAGAATAATTGCTGCAGAAGATGATTCGGCGGCCATGCCCTGCGGAGATGCGATCTCGACCAGGCCCTTGCCCAGGGTGCGGATGACGCGCCAGCCACCGAGGTAGGTGCCCAACGCGATGGCGAGTGCACAGGTGACCTTGACCCACAGGGGCATCTCGGCATCGGGTGAGACGGTGCCGTAGGCAACGAGCGCCAGGAAGATCACGCCCATCGTCTTCTGGGCGTCGTTGGTGCCGTGCGCGAGCGAGACGAGCGAGGCCGAACCGATCTGGCCCCAGCGGAATCCGCGCTCCTTCGACTTCTCGGGAACTGCGTCGGTGATGCGGTAGATGATCCAGGTTCCGACGGTGGCGACGAGGCCGGCGACGATGGGGGCGAGCACGGCGGGCAAGACGATCTTGCTCCACACCCCGTCCCACACGACACCGCTGGTTCCCAGCCCCGCCATGGTGGCACCGATGAGGCCGCCGAACAGAGCGTGCGAGCTGCTCGACGGGATGCCGAGCAGCCAGGTTGCGAGGTTCCACAGGATGCCGCCGACGAGGCCGGCGAAGATGATGGTCAGTAGGGCTTGGCCGCCGGTGTCGCCGAGGTTGACGATGCCTTTCGCGACGGTGGCAGCCACCTCTACGGACAGGAAGGCGCCGACCAGGTTGAGGACGGCAGACAGGGTGACCGCGACCTTGGGCTTCAGTGCCCCTGTCGCGATCGACGTCGCCATGGCGTTGGCGGTGTCGTGGAAACCGTTGGTGAAGTCGAAGGCCAATGCCGTCACGACCACCACGAGAAGTACGAGGAATTCAGCGCTCACGGTGGAAAGTGTGGGACATGAACGTTGTTTCGCGGAAATTTCTTGCGAAGTGTTCTTCTTGGGCGCTGTGAAGTCGCCCGCAGTTCATCTTCCGTTCACCTTTTTGCCTTATATGTCCAGTTTTGCTGTGTCGCAGCACACGGCGGTCGTCGCCTCGAACCGAGCCGTTGTGGAACAGTGGAAACCGTGAAGGGATCGAGCATGGACGACGCGGTGTCGGCCGCTCTGTCGTATTTCGATTCCGTCGATCCTGCGCTCGCTGCCGATGCGCGTCTGGGGTGGGACGGTCTGATGGGCGTGTCTCCGCCTGCGGGCCCCACTCAACATTCTGTGCAGTCCTTTCTCTGGGTCTATCTGCGGCACGCCGCGGAGGGTCCCGATCGCGGCGTCGACATCGCTCGTGCGCTCGGCGAGTTGCTCGACCGACTCGGCCGCGTCGGATACGCAGACATCGCGCGCAGCGCGGTCACCGAGGAGCTCGTCCGAACGCTCGACGATGCGGCCTGGTTGCAGAAGTACCGCGCGGCCACCGATCAGTCGGGCATCGGTGCCCTCGACACCGAACTGGTCACCTGGCAGGACGCCCCCACCGGCATCGAGCGGGTCATCGTCGAAAAGATCGGCGAGACACTGGAAGTGGCGACCATCGCCGGCGAGTTCGAACCGTCGAGGCCGGGTGGTAGACCTCTCGGCGCCAACGCGCGGGCCATGCGACGACGCGGCGTCACCGACGCGGTGCTGACCTCCGATCGCGGGAGGGACCACTCCGAGGCCGTTCTGCTGGAGCAACTGCTCGACCACCGCATCGAACTCTGGAGTGGTTACAGCGCACCGCGGGCCGAGCTCTATCTGGGGCTGCGCGACGCGCTGCACGATGCCGTCGAGCCGATGTACGGCTGCGTGCGCAGGCTGGAGACCTTCATCCGATGCATCGGCGACGGTGTCGCCTTGACCGATGCCGGCTACTTGCCCGACGAGCTCGTGGCAACCATCGCGAACACCGTTTTCCCCCCGAACGAGCGTGCGCGGGAGTGGAGCCTGCGGAATGACCCAGAAGATCAGCATGTCGGTCGTGAACTCGACACGGAGAAGATTCTCGTGCTCCGACGCCTGCTCATGCGGGTGCGTCTGCTGCGTCGATCCGCCGGACGGTTGGTGCCCACCGCCCGCACCCGGCAGCTCAGCTCCGACGGACTGTGGCGTGTGCTCACCGGCGGTATCGTCGGCACTGGATATCACCCGGACACGATTGCCGCGGAGGTGATTCTTGCTCGCATGATCGTCGGTCAGGACGTCTCCGACGTGGAGACGAGCGCCGACGACCTGGCGCGACTGTTGCGTGCCGAAGGATGGACCCACGCAGGCGAGGCTCCGTCTCCCGAGCATGCCGAACCCCTGGCCAGGACCTTGGTGGCCGAGCTGAGCGCACTCGGAGCAGTCGAGTTCTCGGAAGGCGATCGTACGTCCGGATCGCACACTGCCGGATCGGTCGCGACCGAAGAAGGCAAGCGGCTCGCAGCTGCGGTACTGCGGCACCGTCTTCTTCACACGCGCTATCCGTCGTTGTGACCACTCCGAGTTGGGCTATCGGTCGAATCTGCCGAACTCGCCCGGTTAAGCTCACGTGGATCCGGTTCCAGAACGGGCCCGGTCTTGGGTGAGGAGATGCCGGTGGACGGTGAGGTCGCGGACACCGCGCGCTCCCAGTCTCGCCGACAGAGCGACTCCGCTCGTCGATATCTCGATTTCGAGGCGACCACTCCAGCGTTGCGTTCGACGGTCGAATTCGCCGCTCGCAGCGTCGGATTCGCCATCGCCCAGCTCAACGTGCTCGACGAAGACACTCAGTACACGCTGGTCAACGTGGGCGGGCCGCCGGTGTCCACCGTCGACCGAGCCGACACGCTGTGCGACGACGTGGTGCGAACCGGGGACCCCGCAGTCGTCGCGCTCGGGCGCGTGCACGCCACCACCCGGCAGCGCGCCATCCTCGACGACAACGGCATCGCGTCCTACGCCTCCGTTCCGTTGCGCGGTCGAGAAGGTCTGGTCATCGGCACCCTGTGCCTGCTCGATCGCACGCCGCGATCACTCTCGGGTGAGCAGATGCAGGAACTCGAACAGTTCGCGTCGGTGCTCGAGGAGCAACTCGATCTGCATCGCCGCGTCGGATCCGGCGTCATCCGCTTGGGCAGCGACAACGACATCGCCGACTCCATTGCCGACGGTCACATCGTGCCCTGGTTCCAGTCGATCGTGGATCTGCGGACCGAGGAGATCGTCGGCTTCGAGGCGTTGGCGCGCTGGCACCACCCCACCCGTGGGATGGTGGTACCGGCGGATTTCGTCCCGTTCGCCGAGGCCAGCGAACTGATCATCGACGTCGACCTCAGTGTGCTCACCCAGGCCGCCGCCGAGATGAAGAAGTGGCACGTCCACCGTCCCGACCTTCGGCTGACAGTCAACATTTCCGGACGCCACCTCGCCCACCCCGACGGCGTCAGCCACCTCGAACGCGCCATCGCGTCGTCCGGAGTGTCCCCGTCGTCGATCTCGCTCGAACTCACCGAAACCACCGCCGTGACACCGGGCCCGTTGCTGCGCCGGCACATCGACGACGTGCATCGGCTGGGCTTCCGGGTGCTGCTCGACGATTTCGGTTCGGGCTGGTCCTCGCTCGAACGGTTGGTGACATTGCAGCCCGACGGCATCAAGATCGACGGTCACCTGACACGGTTCGTCGATACCGTCGCCGGACGGGCGATGATCAGGTCGCTGGCCGGAGTCGCGAAGGACCTCGATCTGACGATGATCGTCGAAGGCATCGAAAGCCGCGAACAGGCCGACGCTGCACTCGAACTCGGGTGCACCCTGGCACAGGGGTACCTGTGGTCGCGGCCGCAGTCGGCGCAGTCGGTACTGCGTACGATCGCCGACAGCGTGGGCAGCGGTTAGCGGTTGTCTCGTCGGAGCGGGTGATCCCGCGGGATCTGCACCAGCACGATCCGAATCCCGTCCGGATCCTCGATCCACATTTCGATCAGGCCCCACGGTTCCGTTCGCGCCTCGCGCACGATCGGAATCCCCGCTGATTCCAATTCCTCGGTTGCCGAATCGATGTCGCGTACTTGTAGCCACAGTGCGCCGGAGAACGTTCCTGGCTCGTCGCCGCGATGATGCGACGCGATCTCGAGCAAACCCTGGCCCACGAACAACACCGTGCCGCCGGGATACTCCCGAAACACGGCAAGAGAGAGGCCATCGCGATAGAACTCGAGGGTCTTCCGATAGTCGGCCGGCCGCAGAATTGTCCGAGAAGCGAGGATGTCCACCCCGCATGGATACCACGCTCACGTGTGGTCGTTCCGGATCGTGGTCGTTCCGCGGGCTCCACTCGGCGACTCACAGCACGCTCTTGATCACCCGATCGCCGCCCGCAGCCTTGGCCTCGTACATTATCGAGTCCGCCACCCGTGTTGCGCGCGTGACGATGTCGACGTCCTGATCCCACAGCGCCGAATCCCAGTACACGATGGCTGCCCCGATGCTGACGGTCACCGAGACGGAGTCGGCCGGGTCGCGTAGGGCTCGGCGCACTCCATGGATCAGCGCGTCGATGTGCAATCGTGACGTCGACACCACGGCGAGGTACTCCTCACCGCCGGTGCGGGCGAGCACCCCGTACTCGCCGAGGTGGGATCCGAGCCGCTCGGCGACGCGCACGATGACCGCGTCTCCTTCCTCGTGCCCGTAGCGGTCGTTGACGGCTTTGAAGCGGTCGATGTCCACCACCAGTACAGCCACGCATCGATCCTGGTCCCGCCCGAGCAGCCACACGTCGTCCACGGCCGCATCGAGTCCGCGGCGATTGAGCAGCCCGGTGAGCGGATCGAGAAACGAACTTCGAGCGTCCTCGGTCAGGACGGTCACCAGCAGGTGCGAGGTCAGCGGAACCCCGGCGATCGCCAACAGCACCACATTGGTCCGGAAGATCAACGATGCGATATCCACGTCGTCAGCGGCGTGGGTCGCCACTGCGGCCGCGACCGTGCACGCCACTGCGAAGACCAAATGAGCCACCAGCCAGCGCGGGCTGAGGAAGAACGTACAGAAGGTACCGATCACGGCGAACAGTGCGCACGTGAGAATCGCGTCCACGATCGGGTTGATCAGAAGTGCGGACGCTGTGCCCAGGTCGGCGAACACAGCGAATGCCACCACCCCCAATCGGCCGGGGAACGGCCTGGTGATCCACGCGGCTGCGACCACCACGACCATGACGAGCAAAACGGCTTTCCAGCCGATCGCGACGACACTCCGCGAGGTGTCGACGGAAAAGAGGGACACCACCGCAAGAGCACCGTAGTTGAGCGTCAGAACGGCCATCACCCAGCGGATGAGTCGTCCGGTGGGACGCGAGTTCTGAAAATCCGCCATCCAGGCGTAGTCGAACGGCTGCAGAAACCACCGCACGAGTGCGTTCCGAGAGCCGCCTGGGGAGTTCACGAGCGGGTCAGAAATAACGAGGGAAGGGCGACCAGTCGGGCTCGCGCTTCTCCAGGAACGAATCGCGCCCCTCCACGGCCTCGTCCGTCATGTACGCCAGGCGAGTCGCTTCACCGGCGAACAACTGCTGGCCCACCAGGCCGTCGTCCTGCAGGTTGAACGCATACTTGAGCATCCGTTGCGCCTGGGGGGACTTCGCGTTGATCTTCGCGGCCCACTCGATGGCCGTGTTCTCGAGCTCGGCGTGATCGACCACCTTGTTCACCGCGCCCATGCGGTGCATCTCCTCGGCCGAGTACGTTTCGCCGAGGAAGAAGATCTCTCGGGCGAACTTCTGACCGACCATCTTGGCCAGGTACGCGCTGCCGTAGCCACCGTCGAAGCTGCCGACATCGGCGTCGGTCTGCTTGAACCGAGCGTGTTCGCGGCTCGCCAGCGTCAGATCGCACACCACGTGCAGGCTGTGGCCTCCGCCCGCTGCCCAGCCGTTGACCAGACAGATGACGACCTTGGGCATGAATCTGATCAACCGCTGCACTTCCAGGATGTGCAGGCGACCGGCGCGAGCCTTGTCGACCGTCTCGGCCGTTTCGCCGTCCGCATACTGGTAGCCACTTCGTCCACGAATGCGCTGATCGCCGCCGGAGCAGAAGGCCCAGCCGCCGTCCTTGCTGCTCGGCCCGTTTCCGGTGAGCAGCACCGTTCCCACGTCGGAGCTCACGCGAGCGTGTTCGAGCGCGCGGTACAGCTCGTCGACGGTGTGCGGCCGAAAAGCGTTGCGAATCTCGGGACGATCGAACGCCACCCGCACGGTCGCGTCGGACACGTGGCGGTGATAGGTGATGTCGGTCAGATCTTCGAAACCGGGAACGGGGAGCCACAGCTCGGGAGTGAAGGTCACGGACGTCAGCTTAACGGTGGTCGGGGTTGCATCCGTGCCGACCGGTCGGTGCAGCTAGCGTGCAGTCATGACCGATCCGAAGCAGCTCGACCGCGATTACGACCATCACGGAGGCTTCCCGCGTTTCGTGCCGGCGAAGGTGGGCCCGGAATACGGGCAGCTGCTCGAGGCCTTGCGCACGGTGCAGGACCTCGCGGTGTCCACCTCGCTGCCTGCCGAGGTAGCCGGGACAGCCGCAGGCAAGGCCCGAGAATTGATCGAGCTGTTGACGCCGCACGTGGTGGCCGAGGGCCGTCAGACGGCCGGGCGAGTTCCGCGTCTGCCGGGCCGAGGCTCGCTGTTGCTGATGCCCTGGATCATCGAAAAGATCGACGCAGACGGCGTCCGCAGCCGGGGCATGTTCCGGCGTTTCCATCTCGGTGGTAACTCCGCCGCGCACGGCGGCACGCTGCCACTGCTGTTCGACGACCTCTTCGGCCTGATCCAGCACGCCTACGGCAGGCCCATCAGCCGGACGGCGTACCTGCACATCAACTACCGCAAGGTGACGCCGCTGAACACCGAGCTGGTCGTCGAGGGTGCAGTGGACAGGGTGGAAGGACGTAAGACGTTCATCAACGCTCGGCTCACCGATCTGGACGGCAACCTGTTGGCCGACTGCGAGGCGTTGATGGTGCAGTTGCTTCCGGGGCAGCAATGATCCCGGCGGTCGACGATCTGCTCGACGGTGCACACGTGCTCTCGATGCCGATGCGGACGAAATTCCGCGGCATCACCACCCGCGAGGTGCTGTTGATTCAGGGGCCCGCCGGATGGGGTGAGTTCTCGCCGTTCACCGAGTACGACGACGGTGAATCGGCTCCCTGGTTGGCGTCGGCGATCGAGGCTGCGTGGGAGGGCCCGCCGAGCCCACTGCGTCGACGCATCCCGGTGAACGCGACGGTTCCAGCGGTGCCTGCCTCCGAGGTGGCGTCGGTGCTGAGTCGGTCTCCCGGGGCCGAGACGGCGAAGGTGAAGGTGGCCGAGAAAGGGCATACCCTCGCCGACGACGTCGCTCGCGTCCGCGCAGTGCGCGAGCTGGTGCCGCGGGTCCGAATCGACGCCAACGGCGGCTGGACCGTCGACGAGGCGGTGGCGGCGCTGGCAGCCCTGACTGCCGACGGTCCGCTCGAGTACGCCGAGCAACCGTGCGCCACCGTTGCCGAGCTCGTCGAACTGCGGCGTCGAACACCGGGGATACGGGTGGCCGCCGACGAGAGCATCCGCCGAGCCGAGGACCCGATGAAGGTCGTGCGAGCCGGCGGAGCCGACATCGCGGTGCTGAAGGTCGCTCCGCTGGGCGGGATGCGGGCGGTGCTCGAACTGGCCGGCGAACTGGGGGAGTACGGCGTGCCGGTGGTGGTGTCGAGTGCGCTCGATTCCGCGGTCGGTATCTCGGCCGGGTTGGCCGCAGCCGCTGCGCTGCCGCATCTCGAATTCGCGTGCGGATTGGGGACGGGCAGCCTGTTCGTCCGTGACGTCGCCCCGGCACCGGACGTGGTCGACGGAACGTATCCGGCCGCGCGCGTCGAACCGGATGCGCAGGCCCTGATCGAACTCGGTGCCGACGCCGAGCGCACGCAGTGGTGGATCGATCGAGTTCGGCGCTGCCACGCCCTTCTGCGGTAGTCTTGCGCCCGGTCCGCGTTGGGCCGCTACACATCTGGGAGGAACTTCGAAGTGGTTGCTGCACTGAAGGATTCGCTGCTCGACGAGTCGAAGGCCGACGCGCTGCGCGTCGATGTCCTGGCTCTGATCGACGCCGAGGTTGCGGACAAGAAGGGCGCGAGCGGGCTCGCGGTCAAGGGGGGATACGGCGCAGTGAAGAAGGTCGGGCCGTCGTACATCGACAGTGCGGTCTCGGCTCTGTGGCCCGATTTCGTGGACAAGCTCGACCCGTTCTGGCAGTCGTACAACGCTGCCCCGCAGGGCACGTTCGGTGAGTACCTCGCCGCGAACGGCGACGCCGCATCCGATGCATTGCTCTCGGTCACCGATGCGCGCATCGAGGAAACCGACAAGTCCGTCGTCAAGAAGTTCTACGGCAGCCTGCGTGGCTCGGCCAAGAAGAACGTCACCGAGGCACTGCCTCGGGTGGGTGACCTGGTCACCAAGCACGCCTGAGCGGCTTCGCCGCATGTGAGCAGAAACTCGTACCCTGCTACGAGTTTCCGCTCACATGCGCGTAGCGCTCAATCGCTCCCAATCGGCCTCGGTCTGATCTGCGTACAGCCGCGCGAATCGGCCCAGAGCGACGTCGAGCTCATCGGAATCGCCCGTGTATCCCGAGATCATCGACGCGCCGCTGGTGCGGGCATGTCCCTTGGCCAGGAGGCGTCCCACCACCCGCGCGTAGTCCACCAGGGCCGGTGCATCGATCGACGAGAGATCGATCGTCCCCTTCATGTTGCGGAACTGCCGCACGTAGTACTGCCGTCCGGCGATGGTGGTCCAGCCCAGCAGCGGATCGCTCACCGTCTGCAGATCCTGTTGGTACTCCACGACGCGTTGTCCCTGATGGTCGTGCCACGCCGATTCACCGTGCACGTACGGTGCCAGCACCGACCGTCTGGCCTGCTTGAGCTGCAGAAACACCACATCGTCCTCGCTGGTGCCCTCGAGGAGCGCGACGTACGCCCGAAGCCCGACACTGCCGACTCCGACGACGCGATGCGCCACGTCGATCAGCGTGTATCCCCCCAGCACCCGACGCCAATGCGGGGTGAGGGTGAGCAGGTATTCGTCCAGCCCGACGGCGAGGAGCTCTTCGTCCTTCGCCGAGATACGTGTGGTGATCGGCGGCTCCTCTACGATCCTGCGCTTGCCCTCGTGCTCCTCGGTGAATCGAGGTAACACGCGGTCACTGGTGCGTCGACGCGCTTTCTTGGTGGCGCGCTTGATCTCCTTGCGCAACGATCCGGCGGTGGCGTCCCGTTGCAGTTTCTCCGCCGTCAGACGCTGGAACGAACGCGACATCAGCGGCTCGTCCGCCAGCCTGGCCACCTCGATCCGATACGAGGACACACAGGCGGTGACGGCATCGCGGCACTGATCCTCGCTGCGTCCGTTCTGCCGCCCGGCCACCCAGATGCTGGCGGCGAGGCGTCGTAGATCCCACTCCCAGGCTCCCGGATGCGCCTCGTCGAAATCGTTGAGGTCGATGACGAGGTCACGTTCCGGCGAGGCGTAGAAGCCGAAATTGCCGAGGTGGGCGTCGCCGCTGATCACCGGGTTGATCCCGGTCGAGGGCAGCATTGCGACGTCCCGAGCCATGACGATGGCCGTTCCGCGCAGAAATCCGTAGGGGGATTCGACCATCCGCTCGAGGCGCGTGGGAATCAACCATTCGATTCGGCCCTGGTGCGAGTACTCGATCTGCTTGACCGGGTCGGGGCGATCCGGCGGCGCTGTCCACTCGCCGAGCGAGGCGATCGGCACCTTTTCGCGCAGGCGTCGACCCAGTTCGTACCGCTCGGCCCGGGGGAGCGGCCGAGCGCGCAGTGATGCGTACGGTGCGCCGTCGACCCCTACCGAATCGGTGACGACGGTGTGACCTTTTACGGAGCCGGACATGTGAGATCACACTAATCGAGCGCTACGGGGCGGCTTTACCGAACTTCCAGTATCCGGTGAAGCAGATCTGCGACTTGGGCACGGAACGCTCGTTCACCAGGTATCGGCGCAGGCCCGTAGCCAGTCCCTGTTCCCCTGCCACGTAGACGTAGGGATCGCCGTCCGGCAGCTCGGCCTTCTGCACCGCGGCCAACGCGGCCTCGCCCGGCTTGGCAAGGTCGTTGGGGCGCACGATCCATTGGATCTCGACGCCTGCCTGCACGTCCTGTTTCTGGATGTCGGCCTCGGTGGGAACTTCGATGAAGGCCTTGACCCGAACGTCCTCCCGTGACGACCGCAGAATGCCGAGAATGGCCGGGGCCGCACTCTCGTCACCGACGAGCAACTGCCAGCTCGATCGTCCGTCGTGGGTGTAGATGCGCCCTTCGTCGAGAATCGCGACACGGTCGCCTGGAGCGGCCTTCTGCGCCCACACCGACGCCGGGCCACTGTGGCCACCAGGTCCGCCGGCTCCACTCCCGTCTTTCTGGGTCGTTCCGCCGGCTCCACTCCCGTGCACCACGAAGTCCACGTCCAGCTCCGGGCCGTCGCCGTGCGTGCCCTGTCCCGCAGCCCGGTACCGGCTGATGGTGTAGTTGCGAACCACCGGCTTGGTGTCCTTGGAGAACGCCAGATACTGCGCGTACCAGAGCATCGAGGTGGTGCTGGGGATGCGCGGCTCGTCCTGGCCCGGCTGCGGCAGAAACAGGCGAAACCAATGGTCGTAGCCCATGTATCGGAAGTTCGACAACGAATCGCCGCCGAGGGTGACCCTGATGAAGCTGGGGCTGATTCGGTCGCTCTCGAGCACGGTGAGGCGGTAGAAAGCGGGCTTGTCCGGCTTGAGGTACTTGCTCATGTCGCAGAGGTTAGCCGACCCTAATCACCGATGGGGTTGCGTCGATGTCTCAGTCGGGCCGGCCGCGGCGGTATCGCTGGACCACCTTGGCTCCGACGGGCACGGCGAACAACATCATGAACACCCGGATGACCTGGGCAGCCACGACGAAAGTCACGTTCGCGCCGGTCGAGGCCGCGATGGCAAGTACCGCATAGACCCCGCCCGGCGTGGTCGCGAGGTAGCCCTCGTACCCGCTCGTTCCGGTTGCCGACGCCAACCACAATCCGAGCATCGCGCAGCCGACCGTGACGGCGATGATCAACATCAGCGATGCGGGCAGCACCCGTGAGATGGACTTGAGGCTGGCGACGGTGAAGCGCAGTCCGGCCTGCCAGCCGATCACGATGTACGCCGCCCACAGCAACAGCGTCGGGACGGATGCGTCGAACGAGACGCCGAGTACATCGGCGAGCGTGGCCATGATCAGAGGGCCGAGCAGGGCGGGGGCGGGCAGCCGGATCGCGCGAGCCAGCACCACGCCGATGACGCCGCAGATCACGACGAATGTGAGATCGATCCAGAGCGCCTCGTGCACGTCGGCGGTGACCGTCGATTGTCCGGGCTGGGCGCGAAACACCAGGGTCGCTACCAATGGCAGCGTAGTGGTCACCAGCACGACGCGGAGGTACTGCACCACCGCCACGACTCGTTCGTCGCCGCCGAGCTCCTGCGTGATCGCCACCAGTCCCGACGCTCCGCCCGCGACCAGGGCCAGAGAACCGGTCAGCGAATCGATATCTTTGCGAAGTCCGAGCAGTGCTCCTGCCGCGATCGACAGCAGCAGGGTGCCGATGCACGCCAGCAGTACCGGCAGCCACGTATCGCCCAGCGAGCTCAGGGTCTCACGCTGCACCAGTGTTCCGATTTCGACGCCGAGTATTGCCTGCGCCGCCATCCCGAGTCGGCGCGGCAGCGGGGCCCGTTCGGTGCCCGTTGTCGGAGCCCAACCGGCGAGTGCGAACACCACGGCCACCAACAACGCAACGAACAATGCCGCCGACGGCACACCGAGCGCATCGGCTCCGACGGTCAGTCCGACCGTGACGGCTATCAGCAGCAGCCAGCGAATCAAGAAGGTCGCTCGATCTCACGAACCTCGGGCGGCAATCCCCACTCGGTACGGCCGAGGCGACTGAGCGGGGCAATCGACTCGAACTCGGGGAGGCCGTCCTCGGCGAGGAATTCGGGTCGTACCGACAGCGCGACGACGGTGCCCATGACGACGAAGCAGTTGCCCACCTCGACGACGCGATGCAGCGTCGCCTCGATGGCGATCGGTGCGGCCGCCACTCGCGGCGGCGTCACGATCGCACTGGGCTCGCTCTCGATGCCGACCGCCTCGAACTCGCTGACGCCGTGATCGAAGCTCGCCGAGCTGTCGTTGACCTGATCGACCAACGGTGCTGTCGCCAGATTGACGACGAACTCACCGGTGGCCTCGATGTTGCGCAGGCTGTCCTTTCGGCTCACCGACGTGAACTGCACGACCGGCGGCTCCACCGACGAGACCGTGAAGAAGCTGTAGGGCGCGAGGTTCGCCACACCGTCGGCGGACACGGTGGACACCCACGCGATGGGCCTGGGCACCACCGACGCAGTCAGGAGCTGGTAGAAGCGACGTGGGGTGACCTCATCGGGTCGGAAGACTGTACGCACCCCTCAATACTGTCAAAGCCCGGCTGCGGCGGCCGACCGGAGCATCTGACACTCTGGAAACCGTGAACCCGTCCACCGCTCAGGCCACTGCTGTCGTCGACGAACTGGCGCGCAGCGGGATCGAAGACGTCGTGCTCTGTCCCGGCTCGCGTAATGCCCCGTTGGCGTTCGCGTTGCAGGAAGCCGATGCGGCCGGACGTCTGCGGTTGCACATGCGTATCGACGAGCGAACCGCCGGATTTCTGGCCATCGGACTGAGCCTGGGCAGCGGCCAACCCGTCCCGGTGGTGATGACGTCGGGAACGGCGGTGGCCAACCTCGGGCCCGCCGTACTCGAAGCGAACTACGCCCGCATCCCGCTGATCGTCATCAGTGCCAACCGGCCGTACGAGATGCTCGGTACCGGAGCAAACCAGACCATCGAGCAGCTCGGCCTGTTCGGATCCCAGGTTCGCGCAACCATCAGCCTCGGGCTCGCCGAGGAGGGGCCGAAACAGAACAGTCAGTGGCGCAGCGCGGTTTCGCGCGTCATCGCTGCGGCGCGCGGGGCTCGCTCGGGCAACGCCGGGCCCGTGCACTTCGATATTCCATTGCGGGAACCTCTGGTTCCCGCCCTCGGCGATCCGGGGGCGCGACCCGAAGGGCGTCCCGACGGGATGCCGTGGACGTCGACCACCCAGGCGACGCTGGACGTGCCGGTCGAGCTGGACCTGACAATCGACACCGTGGTCGTCTCCGGACACGGCGGTGCCGTTCGTCCTGAGCTCGCGGGCTTGCCGACCGTCGCCGAGCCGACCGCGCCGCTGCACGGAATTGCGTTGCATCCCTTGGCTCTGGCGCAGTTGAAGCCGCGTCAGGCCGTCATCACCGGTCGTCCGACACTGCACCGTCAGGTCTCGGCGCTGCTGGCCGACCCCGCCGTCGACGTCATCGCGCTCACCACCGGGCCGCGTTGGCCCGACGTCTCGGGCAACGTGTTGGCCACCGGCACCCGTGCGGTCACCACCGGTGCGCCCGATCCCGCCTGGATCGCTCGCTGCGCTGCTCTGTCCGACAGGGCCGAACTGGCTGTGCACGAACAACTTCGAGAGCATCCCAAGCCAACCGGGCTGCACGTGGCCGACGTCGTGATGTCTGCGCTGCAGCCCGGCGATCAGCTGGTGCTCGGAGCGTCCAACCCTGTGCGCGACGCAGCCCTGGTCTCGACTCCGATCCCGGGCGTGAAGGTCCTCTCCAATCGCGGCGTTGCCGGCATCGACGGCACCGTCTCGACGGCCATCGGTGCCGCGATGGCCGGAAAGCGGCGCACCATAGCGCTTCTTGGGGACCTGACGTTTCTGCACGACGCAGCGGGCATGCTCATCGGAACCGGCGAGCCGCGTCCCGACGGTCTGACGATCGTCGTCGCCAACGACGACGGCGGCGGCATCTTCGAGCTGCTCGAGCAGGGGGATCCGCAGTATGCGGGCGTGTTCGAGCGAGTATTCGGTACGCCACACGGAATGGATCTCGGAGCGTTGTGCGCGGCCTACCGTGTGGAGCATCGCTTGGTCGAGTTGTCCGAGCTGGCAACCGAACTCACCGCGCATGCCGCGGGAGTCAGGGTCTTGGAAGTGACCACGGAGCGATCGGGATTGCGGGATCTGCACGCGGCAATTCGCGCCCGGTTGTAGTAGGGGCGAGAGAGCGTGCCCGATCGGATGTTCGAGCATCCCCGGCTGACGGCCATTTACGATGCGCTCGAAGGCGATCGCTCCGATCTGGGCGTGTACGTGTCGGCGGCCCAGGATGTCAATGCTCGCGACGTGCTCGATATCGGCTGCGGAACAGGGGCTTTGGCGCTGATCCTGGCCTCTCGTGGACTAGCGGTGATCGCACTGGATCCGGCGGCCGGATCACTGGACGTGGCCCGACGTAAGCCGGGTGCCGAGCAGGTTCGGTGGATCCACAGGTACGCCGCGGACGTGCCGCCACTCGAGGTCGACCTGGTGACGATGACGGGCAACGTGGCGCAGGCCATCGTCGACGACGACGAGTGGTCGCGCACGCTGACGCGAATCCACCAGGTACTGAGACCGGACGGCTGTCTGGTGTTCGAGACTCGCATTCCCGCCCGCGCGGCCTGGACCGAATGGAACAGGCGAGACTCCTTCGCAGTGCGCGATATTGCGGGTGTCGGCCGGGTCGAAAGCTGGGTGGAGACCACCGCGGTCGACGGCCCCCTCGTCAGCTTTCGGTGGACGTACGTCTTCGCCGGAGACGGCGAGGTCCTGACGTCGAATTCGACGGTGCGTTTCCGCGAGCGCGAGGAGCTCGAAAGCGCGCTCGTCGAGCACGGATTCACGGTCGCCGATATCCGCGACGCGCCCGACCGGCCGGGTCGAGAGATGGTCTTCTACGCCCACAAGGCTTCGGGCATCGGCATTCGCTAGCTCTGTTGCGCCGCAACCCATTCGAGAGTTTCGCCGGTCTCCTGATCGATCATGTCCTTGATCATCTTGTTGATCAGGTCCTCGATCTTGCCGCCGACGAGTGGGATCTTGACCGTCGATTCACCCACGATGATCAACTTCGCGCCGGTGCCGTCGGGCTGCAGAGACAACGTGCCGGTGATCTTGGCCGGTAGGCCGGTGGTGCTACCGGTCAGCGTTCCTTCGGCGTGGTCGCCCTCGAGCGGACCCCAGTAATCGGTGCGGGAGACGATCAGCTTGCCTTTGATGACCTTGGTGACGAATCCGGGGAGCTCGTTGGTGCCGACCTCTTCGGAGATGTCGACCGTCAGGCCGCCGTCGGCGTGCTTGGTCAGCTCGTACCCGTCCGTCTTCTTCGCTTTGGCGAAGCGTGCCATCCACTGGTCCTCACTGGTCAATGCTGCGTGCACTTCAGCGGGAGGATTGGACGCGCGGAGTGTGTGTTCGAAGCTGCGAGACATGAGAGCAGACGCTACCCGAGCCGAGCCCGATCGGCTGCGAAGTAATCTGTGGACGTGACCGATACAGCCCGAGGCAGCCGAACGCTGCGCAGAACCCGGCTCATCGTGCTCGTGGTCGCCACTTCGATTTCGGTGCTGGCGGTGTTGCTGGTGGTCGGAGCCTGGCGAAACGACGTCACCATCGATTCCGACAAGGGCACCGCCACCGCCGAGGTACTGTCGGCAGGCAAGCTGCGGTCGGCCGTCAGTTTCATCACGCCGGACGGCGTTACGCACAACCCGGCGCTCGGCGTTCTGTATCCCACCAACCTCGTCGCGGGCCAACGCATCGAGGTCGAGTACTACAAGGCCGACCCCGACGACGTCGAATTGCTGGTGCGGGTCGCAGGCCGTGACGCCACCGTCGCCGTCGTTCCGGCCGGATCGGTCATCGTCGTCACGTGGTTGATAGCCGGGCCTGTGTTGTTCTGGCTCCGTCGCAAGGAGGCGAAGTATGCGTAACGCCAAGCAGTGGGGCATCGCCGCTCTCGCCGCGGTGGCCGGGTTCGCGTTGGTGAACTTCGGCAACATCGCCTCGTCGATCGTCGTGATGGTGCTGGTCGTGGCGTTCTTTCTCGTGCTGACCACTCCGGTGCTGTATCCGCGTTCTCTGTCGGACAACGCCTCGCGAGTGCTCGCGGCAGAGAAGTCGGTGCCGCTCGTCTACTGGCGCCCGGGCTGCATCTTCTGCCTGCGGCTGCGAGTGGCGCTGCTGCTACGCGGGAAGAAAGCGGTGTGGACGAGCATCCGCCAGGATTCTGCTGCGGCAGCACGGGTTCGGTCGGTCAATGACGGCAACGAGACGGTCCCGACTGTGTTCGCCGCGTCCGAGCACCGCACCAACCCCGATCCGTCATGGGTGCTCACGCAATTCGTGTGACGTTGGCCCACACGTAACGCTGTCCACATCTGATCGACGGCGAGGCCACCCACACTGAGGATCGTGCGAGTAGCCATCGTTGCGGAATCGTTCTTACCCAACATGAACGGCGTCACCCACTCGGTGATCCGTGTCCTCGAACACCTCGACAAGACCGGGCACGAGGCCATCGTCATCGCCCCGGACAATCCGTCCGGCCCGAAGGCCTCAACGTGGCACGACGACGTTCCGGTGCGCCGGGTGCCGTCCGTGATGGTTCCGAAGGTGAGCTCGTTGCCCGTCGGTGTGCCGGGGCTCGGGATGGTGTCGGCGCTGCGCGCGTTCGCCCCCGACGTCGTCCATCTGGCCTCGCCGTTCCTGCTCGGGGCAGGCGGCCTGGCCGCCGCCAACCGATTGGACGTGCCTGCTGTTGCCGTCTATCAGACCGATGTCGCCGGTTTCGCCGCGAGTTACGGCCTGGCGCTGACGTCCAAGGCTGCGTGGCGCTGGACCAGGAGACTGCACCGCGGCGCGGCCCGCACCCTGGCACCGTCGACGTCGGCCGTCGACGCACTGGAGCTGCACGGCATCCCGCGCGTCCATCGGTGGGCCAGGGGAGTGGACGCCGTCCGCTTCGCACCCTCTGCCAAGTCGCAGACGCTCAGAAGCCAGTGGGGAGCAGACGAGAAGCTGATCGTCGGCTTCGTCGGCAGGCTCGCCCCCGAGAAGCACGTCGAGCGGCTTGCCGTCCTGGCCACGGATCCGTCGATCCAGCTGGTGATCGTCGGCGGCGGACCCGACACGGCAACTTTGCAGGCGCTGATGCCGAACGCCATCTTCACCGGCCAACTCGGTGGCGTCGAACTCGCGCAGGCCTACGCCAGCTTCGACATCTTCGTCCACCCCGGCGAACACGAAACCTTCTGCCAAGCAGTACAGGAAGCACTCGCCAGCGGCGTCCCCGTCATCGGGCCCGATGCCGGCGGCCCGCGCGATCTGGTCTCGCACTGCCGCAACGGCTACCTGCTGCCGGTGGACAAGTTCACCGAATTGCTGCCCAGCGCCGTCGGAGCCCTCGCCGAACCCACCACTCGCGCCCGCTTCGGCGACGCCGCCCGCAAGTCGGTACTGCACCGCACCTGGCCGGCCATCTGCGACGAGCTGATCGCGCATTACTACGACGTGCAAGGCATCACAGCGCCGCGGGTGCAGAAGATTGCTTGAGTAGTCTGGACCTCGTGGCCCAGACATCACGCGCAACCCTGGCAAAAGAGCCCCACGAGGTGGCGTCGATGTTCGACGGCGTCGCCCGCCGCTACGACATCACCAATACGGTTCTGTCGTTCGGGCAGGACCGCAGTTGGCGCAAGCTCACTCGTCGAGCGTTGGCTCTCGAACCCGGCGAGCGGGTGCTCGACCTCGCCGCAGGCACCGGCGTCTCGACCGTCGAGCTCGGACGCAGCGGAGCCTGGTGCGTGGCCACCGACTTCTCCAAGGGCATGTTGCAGGCGGGACTGCAACGGGGCGTTCCGATGGTCGCAGGTGACGCGATGGCACTGCCTTACGCCGACGCCAGCTTCGATGCCGCCACCATCTCTTTCGGCCTCCGGAACGTCTCGGATTTCGACGCCGGACTGCGCGAGATCGCCCGCGTCACCAAACCTGGTGGACGCCTTGTGGTGTCGGAGTTCTCCACCCCGGTGTTCGGCCCGTTCCGCACCGTGTACATGGAGTACCTGATGAAGGCGTTGCCGAAAGTCGCTCGCGCCGTGAGCAGTAACCCCGATGCGTACGTCTACCTCGCCGAGTCCATCCGTGCCTGGCCCACGCAGGAACAGTTGGCACAGCGCATCGCCGACGCCGGCTGGACGGATGTGCAGTGGCGCAACCTCACCGGTGGAATCGTGGCGCTGCACAAGGCGACTCGACCGTAGAGCGGTTCACGAAAAGGGCGGTCGGGAGTCGATTTTCAGTGAACCGGTTCCCGATGCCCGCCAGGTGCGGGCGACGAGGTCACTGTCGGCCTCGGTGATCAGGTTGCCCATGCAGCGGACGGCAACTTTCATCAGGGCCCGCGAGCGCATGCCCACCGGTCCCGCTGCGGGCAGGAATCTCGGCACGGTCAACAGTCCGGCGAGGCGTCGCGCGATGGAGAACGCCTGTCCGTAGTGCTCGCGCAGCAGGGTCGGCCAGGCGTCGGTGAGGTCGGGGTGATCGAGCAGGTCGATCACCATCCGGCCGCCTTCGAGTCCGTAGTCGATGCCCTCGCCGTTGAGTGGGTTCACACACGCTGCGGCGTCGCCGATGATGGCCCAGTTGGTGCCCGCGACTCCGGAGACTGCGCCGCCCATCGGCAGCAGCGCCGATGCCACCGCACGCAGTTCGCCCGTCAGCGCCCATTCCGGACGCCGCTGCTGGGTGTATAGGTCGAGCAAGGGGCGCAAGGCTCCGGGTGCCGGTTTCTTGGCCGTGGCCAGGGTTCCGACGCCGATGTTGATGTTCCCGTCGTTCAGCGGGAAGACCCAGCCGTAGCCGGGCTGCAGAGTGCCTGCGGCATCACGTAATTCGAGGTGCGAGCTGATCCACTCGTCGTCGCTGCGGCCCGAGGTGATGTACGCGCGAGCGGCGACGCCGAATGCGGTGTCCCGATGCCACTGCCGCCCGAGTTGCTTGCCCAGGGTGGAGCGAACGCCGTCGGCGACGATCAGTGTGCGGCAGGAGATCTGGTGGGTTCTTGCCGCGGTCTGCAGGGTCACCGAGCGGACCGAGTTTCCCTCGCGGGTGACGGCAACAGCCTTGGCTCCCTCGGCCATGACCGCCCCGGATTCGACGGCAACCGCGCGAATTCGGTCGTCCAATTCGGTTCGGGGAACGGCACTTCCGACGGTGGGCAGGGATTTGCTCGGCCACTCGAGCTGCAGTTCCTGGCCGAATCCGCTCAACCGCAGACCGCGATTGCGTGCTTTGGCGCGCACCCAGTCGCCCAGGCCGAGCCGATCGAGTTCGGCGACGGCGCGAGGCGTCAGGCCGTCGCCGCAGGTCTTGTCCCGAGGAAAGACGGCTGCGTCGACGAGGACGACATCGCGGCCCGATCGTGCTGCCCATGCCGCCGCGGACGATCCTGCAGGGCCCGCGCCCACGACCAGAACATCGGTCGAGGTGGGAGGGGCCGGCTGGGGAGTGCTCACGTGCTCCAGTATCCGGATTTACACGACCGGGTGCGTCGAGGGCCTCCGGTTAACGCCGTGTGAACGCTTGTTTCATAGATTCAGAATCTATGGACGGATCGTTCATGACGGGTCTAGCGTCTCTCACGTGCACCGACCGATCCTCCTACTCGATTTCGACGGCACCGTCTGCCTCGGCGACGACCCCGTGCGGGCGTATGCCGACGCTGTCGCCGACGGCCTCGACACGGCCTCTGCCGAAACACTGCGCGCCGGGTTGACGGCCTTCCTCGAGACCGGTGCGGGGGAGTATCTCGACGGCTACTCCGCCGTCCAGCACCTGTCGATGGGCGTCGATGCTGCCACCCTTGCCGCTGCGTACGCGCACTCCCGCGAACGCCTGGCGGCGGGCGAGCTCGAGGTGTGGGCTCCCGCCGGGCTCGCGGCATTCCTCGGCCGAGTGTCCGCCGAGGTCGTGCTGGCTACCAATGCCCCACAGCGCGGCGTGCTGGAAACCCTCGAGCGTCTCGGTCTGACCGGGCTCATGGACCGTGTGTTCACCGATGCAGGTAAGCCCGAGAAAATGCCCGAGCTGGTGGAGTCGCTACTGGACACGCGGCCACCGCACCTGCTGGCCAGCGTCGGCGACATCTGGCGCAACGATCTCGACGCGCCGCATCGTCGCGGTGCCGTCACCGCCTACATCGACCGTCACGGTCATCCCCGGCCGGAGGCGACGTTCTGCGCCTCGACGTTTCAGGAGATGTACGACGAACTCCTCGAATGGTCCACCGATCCAGCAGCATTCGCACTCACCCATGAAGGACAGTCATGAGAATTCGTACGCCCTTGCTCGCGGTGGTTGCCACCGGACTGCTCACTGCCTCGCTCGCCGGGTGCGGTGCCCGCGACGAGTCCACCACCGAGTCCTCGGCTGCGTCGCCCTGCACCGGGTCCAGCGCTGCAGACGCTGCCGACCCGTCCGAGCTGACGCTCGCACTCGTCCCCTCAGGGGATGCCAACAAGCTCGTCGAAACCGTCAAGCCCCTGCAGGACGCACTCACCGAGCGCCTCGGCATCCCCGTCCGCGGCGTCATCACCCAGGACTACCAGGCGGCGGTGGAGGCCATCGGTGCAAACCAGGCGCAGATCGGCATGCTGCCACCGCTGCAGATGGTGCAGGCCTGCAACAAGTACGGTGCCGAGCCGGCTCTGCAGACGGTGCGTAAGGGCAAGACCACGTACGCGGCGCAGTTCTACACCAACAACCCCGACAAGTACTGCGACGACGCACCCGTCACGGGAGCCAACGGCCTGCTGTACTGCAACGGAACCGAAGGTGGCACGGGCCCAGCAGGACTGGACTCGCTGAGCAAGATGAAGGATGCCAAGACCGTCATGCTGCAGTCCGCGTCCTCGGCCGGATTCGTCTTTCCCTCCGCCGCGCTGAAGGCGGTGGGCATCGACTCCACCACCGACCTCGACCTGACGCAGGTCACCTCGCACCCGGCGGCGGTGCTGTCGGTGAACAACGGCGACGACGAGGTGGGTGTGTCGTTCTGGGACGCCCGCGAAACCGTCGTCAAGGACACCCCTGATGTGGCGAAGAATCTGGTGGTCTTCGCGCTGACCAACGAGATCCCCAACGACGGTGTCTCGATCAGCAGTTCGCTCAGCCCTGATCTACAGCAGCGCATCTCGGACGCGATGGAGGATTACGCGTCCACCCCCGAAGGTGTCGAGGCTCTGACGGCGATCTACCAGATCACCGGACTCGACAAGGCCGATCCCGCTGCGCTCCAGCAGGCGCAGACCGAGGCGGACTCCATCGGCCTGGGGAACTGATTCGGATGAGCGGCGACAGCATCGCATTCGACGACGTCTCGGTCACCTATGCGGGCGGCCACACCGCGCTCGACGGCGTGACGTTGGAGATTCCGGCGGGCCAGATGGTTGCTGTCGTCGGGCTGTCGGGCGCAGGAAAGTCCACGCTGATTCGCACCATCAACGGCCTCGTTCCAGCCACCTCCGGCACGGTGACCGTCGGTGATCGCGCTGTGAACAGTTTGAGCAACAAAGGTTTACGGGATCTGCGCGGCGACATCGGAATGATCTTCCAGGGCTTCAACCTCGCCAAGCGCACCAGCGTGTTGAACAACGTGATGATGGGCCGGCTGCACAGCTCGCCGATGTGGCGAACGCTGCTCGGTGCGTGGTCCGCCGAAGACACCGAATTGGGAATGCAGGCGCTCGAACGAGTCGAGATCGTCGGCAAGGCGTACCAGAAGGCGTCGTCCCTCTCCGGTGGTCAGCAGCAACGGGTCGCGATCGCGCGAGCACTGGCACAGCAACCGCGGGTGATCCTCGCGGATGAACCGGTGGCCTCGCTCGATCCGCCGACCTCGCACGTCGTCATGCGAGACCTGCAGCGCATCAACGCAGATCTCGGCATCACCGTGGTGGTCAACCTGCACTTCCTCGATCTGGCCAGGCGCTACGGCGACAGGTTGATCGGACTGCGCGACGGCAAGGTCGTGTTCGACGGCCATGGCCGCGACGCCGACGAAGCAGTGTTCGAGAGTATCTACGGCCGGTCGCTGACCGCCGAGGACGTGCTGGAAGCCAAGGCCGAACTGTGAGTGCGCCGCTGGCAACTCGCCCGGTCAAGCCGCGGTCGGCCTGGAAAACCGTTGTGGCATTCGCCATTATCGCCGGCATCACTGTCTGGGCCGGGATCGGTGTCGGTGCCGACGTGGGCGACATCATCGACAACTGGGGCAACGCGACCGGCAAACTCGTGCAGCTGATGCAGCCCGACTACTGGTTCTTTCCCGACACCGTCGACGCCATCCTCGAGACGCTGCAGATGGCCGTCATCGCGACGGCGATCGGAGCCGCGATCTCATTTCCGCTCAGTTTTGCGGCTTCACATGTCACCAATCCGAATCGACCATTGTTGACGGTCGTGCGCGGAATCATGAATGTCGTTCGCGCCGTGCCGGATCTGCTGTACGCGGCGGTGTTGGTCGCGGTGGTCGGCACCGGAGCGTTGTCGGGAATTCTGGCGCTGATCGTGTTCAACGTCGGCATCATCGTCAAGCTCGTCTCCGAGGCACTCGACTCCGTCGATCGCGGTCCGCAGGAAGCGGCCCTCGCTGCCGGAGGCACCTGGCTCGCGGCCGATCGCAGTGCTGTTGCGCCGCAGATCTTTCCGGCGTTCGTCTCGCAGAGTCTCTACACGTTGGAGCTGAACGTCCGCGCCTCGGCGGTCATCGGACTCGTCGGCGCAGGTGGCCTCGGCATGCTCATCGACAACGTCCGCACCTTCTACAAGTATCACCAGCTCAGCCTCATCATCCTCGAGATTCTCGTCATCGTCCTGGCGCTGGAACTGATCTCTTCCTGGGCCCGTCGAAAGTTGGTCGGATGAGCGTCATCGACCGCACCACCCGCGTCACCCCGGCTCGGCCGCGGAAACCACGCAACCCCCTACGCACCGCGGTGTGGGTCGGCATCGTCGCACTGTTCGCACTGTCGTTGTACGGCATCGAGATTCGCTGGGATAGGCTACTGGAGCTACCGCAGAACCTGTTGCGCTACGCCGGTCTGATGTTCGTCCCGCCGGACGTCTCCGCGCTGGGCAAGGCCGTCTCGGCCACCATCGAGTCAGTGCAGATGGCGTGGTTCGGAACGGTGCTCGGCATAGTCGTGTCGTTTCCGCTCAGCTTCCTCGCGGCCGCGAACATCGGGCCGCTCTGGCTGCGATGGCCGCTGCGCGTGGTGTTCGCCGTCATCAGGGCGGTGCCCGAGGTGGTCATCGCGATTCTCATCCTGTCGGTCACCGGGCTCACCGCGTTCACCGGAGCGCTCGCCATTGCCATCGGTTCGGTGGGCACCCTCGGCAAATGGGGATACGAGGCCATCGAAGGTGCCGAGAACGGTCCGATCGAAGCGGCTCGGGCTGCGGGTGGTTCGACGGCGCAGATCGTGCGCTGGGGACTGTGGACCGATGTTGCCCCCGAGGTGTTCGCGTTCTGGCTCTATCGCTTCGAGATCAATGTTCGTGCGTCGGCCATCCTGGGTTTGATCGGTGCAGGCGGTATCGGCAGCATGCTGGTCGACAACGTGCAGTACCGGCAGTGGGGTGCTGTGGGCATGCTGCTGATCGTCGTCGTGGTCATCACCGTGATCATCGATCAGATCTCCGGACGGGTGCGTCGCCGCATCATCGACGGACACTGGGGCCGGCGGGGAAAAGTATGAGCAAGATATGAGCATGGATCTCGCGCCGGGTGGAGTCGTCCCGCACATCCGATCGATCATTCCGTCGTTGCTGCCGGCCGAGCGGGCCGTCGCCGAGGTCTTTCTCGAACGTCCCGCCGACATCGTCGAGATGTCCTCGCAGCAGGTCGCCGACGCGGCGGGCGCTTCGCGGGCCTCGGTGGTGCGTACCTGCCAGAGTCTCGGCTTCGGCGGGTATCAGCAGTTGCGGGTGCTTCTCGCGCGTGACGCGGCGCGCGCGCTGCCCACCCAGGAGCGTTCGGCCGACGGCCCCTTCGCGATCGTCACGGAGACATTCGCCCACGTCGGTGAGTCCATCGCGGCGATGACGGCCCTACTCACCACCGAGGACGTCACGCGGGCCGTGTCCACCCTCGCCGGTGCCGAGTCCATCGTGGTCATCGGGAACGGACTCTCGGCTGCGCTGGCCGCCGATACCGACGCCCGGATGCGCTCGTTGGGTCTGCGCTCGCACGCTCCCACCGACTCCATCGCCCAGCAGGTTGCCGTCCGGCTTCTCACCGACCGTGATGTCGCCCTGATCATCAGTGGGTCCGGCGCGACGAGTGCATCGACCAAGGCCGCTCAGGCCGCGCGGGAGCGGGGAGCCACCGTGGTGTCGGTGACGTCGTTCGCTCGCTCGACCCTCGCGGCCGCGTCGGACATCGCCTTGGTGGTGGGCATGCGAGATCTGAGTTTTCAGCGCGAACTTGCTGTCACCAGCCGGATTCCGCACGTGATCCTGCTCGAGGGGCTGATGGCCGCGCTGACCGACGCGTTGGGAGACAAGGCGTCCGCAGCGATGGCCGCCACGCTCGAAGTCATTTCCGGCAATCTCGGTGAGTGAAGCGTCACCTGTGGTCGGTGACACCGTCGCACCGGTGTGCACGCTAGGTTCACTACGGTAGAAGGCGAGCAGCGGCGCTGAAGCCGCTGCCGCCGGCATGTCGACGACAGGACAGGGACCAACATCGTGAGTACAGACGACGCTGCCGTAGCAACGGTCGTTGCCGGAGTCGACCTGGGTGACCCGGAGCTCGCGCGATCCGTCGCCGACGGCCTCGCACGCGTCGAAGAGCTGATGATCAGCGAACTCTCCGATGGAGAAGAGTTCCTGACCGAGGCCGCGCTGCACCTGGCCAAGGCCGGCGGAAAGCGGTTCCGGCCCCTGTTCACGGTGCTCACCGGCCAGCTGGGACCGTCACCGACAGACCCCGCGATCGTCACCGCCGCCACGGTCGTCGAACTGGTTCATCTCGCGACGCTCTATCACGACGATGTCATGGACGAGGCGTCGATGCGCCGAGGTGCGGAGAGCGCGAACTCACGCTGGGGCAACAGTGTGGCGATTCTCGCGGGCGACTACCTGTTCGCACATGCGTCGCGGCTGGTGTCCACCCTCGGTCCCGACGCCGTTCGCATCATCGCCGAGACCTTCGCCGAGCTCGTCACCGGTCAGATGCGCGAGACGATCGGAGCCAAGGGCACCGAGGATCCCGTCGCGCACTACCTGAAGGTCGTGTGGGAGAAGACCGGATCGCTGATCGCGTCGTGCGGACGCTTCGGCGGAACGTTCAGTGGCGGCGACGCCGAGCACGTGGGACGCCTCGAGCGCCTCGGTGACGCAGTCGGCACCGCCTTCCAGATCTCCGACGACATCATCGACATCTCCTCGGCCACCGAGCAGTCCGGCAAGACCCCCGGCACCGATCTGAGGGAGGGCGTACACACTCTCCCGGTGCTCTTCGCGCTGCGCGAGGAGGGTGCGGACGGCGACCGGCTGCGCGAAATCCTGGCCGGCCCGGTCACCGAGGACGACTTGGTCACCGAGGCCCTCGAGCTGTTGCAGCGCTCGCCGGGAATGGTCTCGGCCAAGAAGACGCTGGGTGAATACGCAGCTCGGGCCCACGCAGAGCTCGCGCAGCTGCCGCAGGGGCCGGCCAACGATGCACTCGGACGGTTGGTGAACTACACCGTCGAACGCGTGGGCTGACGACCTGGGCAAGGCCCGGGAACCGCAGCTCGGGGTCTTTTCGTTGAATCGGGTAGTAACACCCGGTACGAGGAGGCATTTCAGACATGAACGGTTATGCGAACGGCGCGAAGACTTTCGGCCTGCTGGTCGGAATGTCTGCACTCATCGTCTTCATCGGATCGCTGTTCGGTAACGCGACCATTCTGATCGGCTCGATCGTCCTGGCCGTCGGGGTCAACGGCTATGCGTATTTCAACAGCGCGAAGATGGCCTTGCGGTCGATGCATGCGGTGCCGGTGACCGAGCTCGAGCAGCCGGCGATGTATCGCATCGTGCGCGAGTTGGCGACGGCCGCTCATCAGCCGATGCCCGCGTTGTACGTGAGCCCGACCAACAATCCCAACGCTTTCGCCACCGGGCGAAACCCGCGCAACGCGGCCGTGTGCTGCACCGAGGGCATTCTGCGGATCCTCGACGAGCGGGAACTACGTGCGGTGCTCGGCCACGAGCTCTCGCACGTCTACAACCGCGACATCCTGATCTCGTCGGTTGCCGGTGCGATGGCGTCGGTCATCTCGGGTCTGGCGAACCTGGCCTTCTTCGCCAACGTCTTCGGCGGACGCGGCAACGGGGGAGCGAACCCGTTCGCGCTGCTGCTGGTGTCGATGCTGGGGCCCATTGCGGCCAGCCTGGTTCGCCTGGCGGTCTCTCGCTCGCGTGAGTATCAGGCCGACCAGTCCGGTGCCGAGCTGACCGGCGATCCGCTGGCGCTGGCGTCGGCGCTGCGCAAGCTCGAGCAGGGTGTGCAGTTGGCACCGCTGCCGCCGGAGCCGCGGCTGGCAGCGGAGTCACATCTGATGATCGCCAACCCGTTCCGGATCGGCGACAAGGCGGGCGCGCTATTCGCCACCCACCCGCCGATGGCCGACCGCATCGAGCGACTCGAACGGATGGCCGGCCACCGGCCGTATTGAGCGGCTGCGCCGCATGTGAGCGAAACTTCGACCCCTGCTAAGAACTTGTACTCACATGCGACGAAGTCGCTCTATCGGTAGTTGACGAACTGCAGAGCGATGCCGAAGTCCTCGTTCTTGAGCAACTGCTGGATGGCCTGCAGGTCGTCGCGCTTCTTGCTGCTCACGCGCAGCTCGTCGCCCTGAATCTGCGCTTTGACGCCCTTGGGGCCGTCGTCGCGGATCTTCTTCGAGATCTTCTTGGCGTTCTCGGTGCTGATGCCCTGTACGAGCTTGCCGGTGACCTTGTAGACCTTGCCCGACGCGGCAGGATCGTTGGTCTCGAAGGCCTTGAGCGAGACGTCGCGTCGAATCAGCTTCTCCTTGAACACGTCCAGAGCAGCTTTGACCTTCTCCTCGGATTCGGACGTGATGACGATGGTCTCGGACTCGCCGCTGCCGGACCATTCGATGCTGGTGTCGGAGCCGCGGAAGTCGAAGCGGGTCGCCAGCTCCTTCGCGGCCTGTCCCAGAGCGTTGTCCACTTCCTGGCGGTCGACTTTGCTCACTACGTCGAAGGACGAATCAGCCACTTCTCACACTCTCCAGTCGAATCGAAATATTTGATGTGGCGATGGTGTCGGCCCACATCCTGCAGGGACTTTATCGGCCCGCTACCGACCGTATCCACCCGGTTTGCGTTCCGGGGGGACGTTCGTTGTATTCTTCTCACCGCGCCGAAGAGCAGTACGAGCTTCGATCGCAGCACGGCAGATTGCCCGAGCGGCCAATGGGAGCGGACTGTAAATCCGTCGGCTTATGCCTACGTAGGTTCGAATCCTACATCTGCCACACCTGGAACCCCGGCGAGTGTTTCTCTCGCTGGGGTTTCCATGTGAAGAGGACATGGATGGGTCGCTGACCACGCAATTTGGTACTGAGCGCTCGGAATGTGTAACCTCTTGAAGGCTTCAGCGCACGGCAACGTGTGCAGGAGTGCAGCCTGCGGAACGACAGATCCCCGCAGTCACCCGCCCCCTTAGCTCAGTCGGTAGAGCGTTTCCATGGTAAGGAAAAGGTCAACGGTTCGATTCCGTTAGGGGGCTCGCTGGATTGGATTGCTCGACGTCGCGTTCCTCACGTGGGATGGTAGACGATGAGCACCTGAGGCGGTGTAGCTCAGTTGGTAGAGCAAACGACTCATAATCGTTGCGTCGCCGGTTCAAGTCCGGTCACCGCTACACAGTAGGCAAGCACGACCAGTAGCACCCATGAACAGTCCTGATTGACCCAGATCAGATTTACCCGAAAGTAGGCGTCCAGTGGCCTCCTCCACCGATGTGCGGCCCAAGATCACCTTGGCCTGCGAGGTTTGCAAGCACCGCAACTACATCACCAAGAAGAACCGTCGGAACGACCCCGACCGTATCGAGCTGAAGAAGTTCTGCTCCAACTGCGGAACGCACCGGGCTCACCGCGAATCTCGCTAGATTGCACGGCTCGCTGGTTCGCAGTTCCGATCTCTAATCGGCGCCCGGCGTTAGGTCGCATTTTCTTCCCCTAACGGCTCTTGCGTCCAGGGTAGAAAAGGTCTCCACCGTGTCACAAGCTCCACATGACGTCCCGACCATGGATGCGTCCGCACACGCGGCGTCCATGGTCGGTTCTCATTTCCGCGTCGACGACTTCTACGAGGTCGGCCGCGAGAAGATTCGTGAGTATGCGCGTGCCGTCCAAGATTCTCATCCCGCGCACCACGACGAGGACGCAGCGAAGGGCCTCGGTTACGACGGTCTCCTCGCGCCCTTGACCTTCGTTTCGCTGCTCGGCATCATGTCGCAGACCCGGATGTTGCAAGAGGTCATCACCGGATACGACCCCAGCCAGATCCTGCAGACCGATCAGCGGCTGGAATTCCATCGACCGCTCCAGGTCGGCGATCGGATCTTCTGCGACGTGTATCTCGAGTCGTTCCGGCAGATGAGCGGCAGCGACATCATGACCACAAAGAACATCATCACCGACCAGAATGGCGACCTCGTGCAGACCACGTGGACGACCATTGTGGCTCGTACCGGTGGAGAGATCGACGAGAACATCGCTCACGCGGTCAAGGAAGTGATCAGGCATGGCGCTTCGTAGCTTCGACGACGTCTCGGTGGGCGACGACCTGCCCGAGCGGATCGTGTCTCTGACCCGTGGCGACCTGGTGAACTATGCCGGTGTGTCCGGCGATCCCAACCCGATCCACTGGAGCGACGAAGTAGTCGAGATGGCCGGACTGGACAACGTGATCGCGCACGGCATGCTCACGATGGGTCTCGGCGCAGGCTTCGTCACATCGTGGCTCGGCGATCCGGGTGCGGTCATCGAGTACAACGTGCGCTTCTCCACCCCGGTATACGTCTCGGCAGATTCCGCAGCGAAGGTCGAGTTCAACGGCAAGATCAAATCGATGGACGCCGACGCGCGAACTGCGACCGTTGCCATCGTCGCGAAGTCCGCGGGCAAGAAGATTTTCGGGCGAGCGACCGCAACGGTACGTTTGGCCTGAGCACGTCGATCCGGCTGAGGCAGTTCGTGGCCGGGACGACGGGATTTATCTGTTCCGAAGGGTGTGCAGTACACTGAGATTTCTGGGGTAATCCGGCGCTCTGCGCTGCCCGCGTCCTCTTCCTGAGGGTCGTGGGCCTACGCGTGGGTCGGATGGACACCAGAGCGGCCGAGAAGTTTCGGCCGAAGGGGCGTAGCTCAATTGGTAGAGCAACGGTCTCCAAAACCGTAGGTTGCAGGTTCAAGTCCTGTCGCCCCTGCCCAAGGTGTCAGCAACTGAGAGGAACGACGTGAGCGAGGAGCGCGGTAAGCGCGACGGTCGATCGGGGGAGTTCGAGGACTCTTCGACCCCAGACGACGTCGTACCTGGCTCCGAGGGCCGTCTCTCCGATGCTGATACGTCCGCCGGTGAATCCGCTGCAGATGCAGTGGTGCCCACCGGTAAACGATCGTCGAGCAGGTCGCGCAGCAGTGCCGCGGTGTCGATGACGAAGGCTCCCACCACGCCGGCGAAAGCCAAGTCCGGCAAGGGACGTTCGGGCAAGACCAAGGCAGACAAGCGTCCCAACGTTTTTCTTCGGCTGCTGCAGTTCTTCCGCGAGGTCGTTGCCGAGCTGCGCAAGGTCATCTGGCCGAACAAGAAGCAGATGGTCACGTACACCACCGTCGTGCTCGTCTTCCTGGCGTTCATGGTCGCGTACATCAGCGGTCTCGACGTGTTGTTCCTCAAGGGCGTCGGCTGGCTGTTCGGCTGACCGACACGGCTGACTTTTCGACGATCGAACCGAGCAGGAAACTAGAGAAAGGGTGCTGACGTGAGCACGCCGCACAACGACGCCACCGAAGTGGCCGCATTCGACGCCGATGTCGAGGCGACCAAGCAGGGCCTCGAAGCGGAGCAGGCCGCTCAGGACCGCGAGACCGACGAAGCAATCAAGGCCGATGTGGCCGCTGCCGCCGGGGACGACGTTCCCGCCGAAGGTGACGAGGCGGCCGATGCCGCAGCTGACGCCGACGTCACGGCAGAGCCCGAGGATCCCGTCGCCGAGATGAAGGCGGCTCTGCGCCGCGCTCCCGGCGACTGGTACGTCATCCACTCGTACGCCGGATACGAGAACAAGGTCAAGGCCAACCTCGAGACCCGTGTTCAGAACCTCGACGTCGGCGACTACATCTTCCAGGTGGAAGTTCCCACCGAAGAGGTCACCGAGATCAAGAACGGTCAGCGCAAGCAGGTGAACCGCAAGGTTCTGCCCGGCTACATCCTGGTCCGCATGGAACTCAACGACGAGTCATGGGGCGCGGTGCGCAACACCCCCGGCGTCACCGGATTCGTCGGTGCGACGTCGCGTCCGTCACCGTTGACCATCAACGAGGTCGTCAAGTTCCTCATGCCGCAGGAAGGTGCCAAGAAGGACGCGAAAGCGACCGCGGGCGCAAGCGACCAGAGCGGCGACACCACGTCGAAGCCGACCATCGAGGTCGACTTCGAGGTCGGCGAGTCGGTCACCGTCATGGACGGCCCGTTCGCGACTCTCCCCGCCAGCATCAGCGAGGTCAACGCAGAGCAGCAGAAGCTCAAGGTGTTGGTATCGATCTTCGGCCGTGAAACCCCGGTCGAGCTCGGCTTCACCCAGGTCTCCAAGATCTAGAAGCCGCGCGCACAGACTTGCAGTAGCAACCGCAAGAAACCCGAGCGAATACAAGGAAAAAGAAATGCCCCCGAAGAAGAAGAAGCTAGCCGGGATCATCAAGCTTCAGATCCAGGCCGGTGCCGCCAACCCGGCACCGCCCGTCGGCCCCGCATTGGGCCAGCACGGCGTCAACATCATGGAGTTCTGCAAGGCGTACAACGCCGCGACGGAGTCGCAGCGCGGCAACGTCGTGCCGGTCGAGATCTCGGTCTACGAAGACCGCACGTTCGACTTCAAGCTCAAGACTCCTCCCGCTGCCAAGCTGCTGCTCAAGGCCGCAGGCGTGGCAAAGGGCTCCGGCGAGCCGCACAAGACCAAGGTCGCCAAGGTGACCATGGATCAGGTGCGCGAGATCGCCAAGACCAAGCAGGAAGACCTCAACGCCAACGACATCGATCAGGCCGCGAAGATCATCGCCGGCACTGCTCGCTCGATGGGCATCACCGTCGAAGGCTGATTTTCAGCCCTCAGCAGTAACAGCAACACACGTGGGAGAGCCGGCCAGGCTCGTCAACCACACTGAACTCGAACGAAGGACAGCAAGACATGGCAAAGCGCAGCAAGGCTTACCTCAAGCAGGCCGCAAAGATCGACCAGGACAACCTCTACTCGCCTCTCGAAGCCGCAAAGCTGGCCAAGGAGACCGCGTCGAGCAAGTTCGACCCCACCGTCGAGGTTGCAGTGCGACTCGGCGTCGATCCCCGCAAGGCGGATCAGATGGTGCGCAGCACCGTCAACCTTCCCCACGGCACCGGCAAGACCGCTCGGGTTATTGTTTTCGCCGCTGGTGAGAAGGCCGCAGAGGCCGAGGCAGCAGGAGCCGACGTCGTCGGAGCAGAAGATCTGATCGAGCGCATCCAGGGCGGATTCCTGGACTTCGACGCTGCGATCGCCACCCCCGATCAGATGGCCAAGGTCGGCCGCATCGCCCGCGTCCTCGGACCGCGTGGCCTGATGCCGAACCCGAAGACGGGCACGGTCACCAACGACGTGACCAAGGCTGTCAACGACATCAAGGGCGGCAAGATCAACTTCCGCGTCGACAAGCAGGCCAACCTGCACTTCGTCATCGGCAAGGCCTCGTTCGACGAGACCAAGCTGGTGGAGAACTACGGCGCAGCGCTGGACGAGATCCTTCGTGCGAAGCCGTCGTCGGCCAAGGGTCGTTACGTCAAGAAGGTCACCGTCTCGACCACCACCGGACCCGGCGTCCAGGTCGATCCGAACCGTACGCGCAACCTCCTCGAGGACGACGCGAACGCGTAATTCTTTCAGCTCCGAACGAAGGCCGGTCTCCCTGTGGGAGGTCGGCCTTCGTCGTATGTCTCGCCGAAGATCTAGGCCGCGTTCGCGCGAGCGAAGTTGGCCAGGATGATGCCGCTGATGCGGTCGAGCAACGCGGCCGGTAGATCGTGGGCCATGCCGTCGATCAGCGTCAGTTCGGCACCGGGGACGGCGCGGGCGATGGCCTTGCCGCAGGACGGTCGGACCAGTCTGTCGGCGGTGCCGTGGATGACGGTGGTCGGTGCGGTGATCTTCTTCGCGTATGGCCGCAGGCTTCCGGTGCCGGTGATCGCAGCCATCTGACGTACGACGCCCGACGGGTTGTAGTTGCGCTCGTACATCACCTGCGCGATCTCCAGTTGCTCTTCGAGTGGAGTGCGGAAACCGGGAGAGCCGATGGTGGACAGCGTCTTTGCCGAATGCGCGATGATCTGCTCTTTCGTGGCGTCCTTCCCGACGCCACCGAGCAGGGGCAGCAGGGCGCGTGGGTCCGGCGGAGGCAGGAACGGCTCGTTGGTGCTCGAGAAGAGAATGCCCACCGATTCCGTTCGTTCGGGGTAGCTACCGGCGAAGACCTGAGTGATCATCCCGCCCATCGACGCACCGACGACGTGCACGGTGTCGATCCCGAGGTGATCGAGTACTCCGACGGCGTCGGAGGCCATGTCTACGATCGTGTACGGCACGTCCGAGGACATCCCGAGCTCGTGTCGGATCATCCGAAGGATCTGGGATCCCCGCACCTTCTGCCCGGTCATCTTCGTGGACAGTCCGATGTCGCGGTTGTCGATCCGGATCACTCGGTATCCCGCATCGACGAGGCGGGTACAGAAGTCCATGGGCCACAACGTCAATTGAGCGGACAGGCCCATGATCAGCAGGACCGCGGGATCCTCGACGGAACCCATGTCCTCGTACGCGATCTCGACGGAGTTCGCCGGCGCGATGCCTTGTTCGATTCTCATGATGTCGTTCCTACCAGCCCGGCTCGCCGAGTATCGGCACCACCAGGTAGCTCGGACTCTCCGGGTCGATGCTGATGTCCTGCTTGCGTAGCCGTGTACGCAGTAGGTCGGGCAAGATCGGGATGAACCGTGGTGTGTCGGTGGCGAATACGTCGACTCTCAGTCGGTGCCGCGCGGCGATGACGGCCTCGGTGGTCAGGATGTCGATGTCGAGAACTATGGGTTTGCCGACGGGCACCGGAAGTAGCGCCGCCTCGGTGAGCGGGTGGTACGGCCGGGTGTAGTCGCCGTTCGGGGCGAACAGCGAACGCTCGTCGTCCACGGCCCGGCGCGAGGCGAGAAGTGCGCCGTTGCTGAGCACCGTCGAAGTCCCGTCCGGAGCGACGTCGCAGATCATGATGGCCCACAATGCTTCCCGCGCGTGGCAGACCACGCGTAGGTGCAGGTTCATCGGACCGGACACGACGGCGTCCGACTCGGCTGGACCAGTGGTGAAGGTGACGGCGGCACCTTCGGCGAATCGGTTGTCGTAGGTGAATCCACCACCCAACACGGCCGTCACGCCGGCGAGCACCTGGGTGGTGTCTCGCGAGACGACGGCCCGCAACGAGGGCCGCACCGTCAGGACGTTGCGGTCCGTGGCGGGTGCGGCGGTGAGGCTGCCGTCGGCGACGGCATGGGCTGCGGTGCCCGAGGGCTCAGCCGACAGGTACAGCCTCCGGGGCTGCGCCTGCGGAGCCGGAAAGCGTCCGTGCGCAGTCCAATTGCCGCCCTGTTGACGCAGTGTCACGGGACCGTAGTTCTCGATCCCGTTGTCGACGTCGCGCAGCCACTTGTCGAACCAGGCTCGCTCGAGCACGTCGAGGCGTGGTGGAAATCCGGGCTCGCCGAACCCGATGCCGGGGTTGCCGTGGTATCCGTCGCCGACGAGCAATTGCTTCGATCCACGTTCGAGTGGGAGCCGGTTGTAGATGTCGGGAGCGGATCCGCCGAAGATGTCGTGCCAGCAGCCGTACAGGAAGGTCGGAACCGAGATGTCCTCGATGACGGCGTCGATGGTGTCGTAGTACTCGTTGTCGTAGATTCGCGGATCCTGGCCTGTGACGAAGCCTTTGGCCAGATCGAACATGTTGGTGGCGGGGGATCGAGCGCGATCGCGGAGCCAGGTGAACGTATCGACTCCGCCGATGGCCGGTGCCCATTTCAATCCGTTGACGGCGGCGAGCCACAGCGGGATGAACGCCGAGGTGGCCCCTCCGGTGGCGAAGATTTCACGCACGATGTCCACCGAGCCCTCGACGGCGAAGATCGCGTCGAGCCCGGCGGGTTGCTTGGCCGCGGCCTGCAGCGCATTGATCGCGGAGTACGAGATCCCGGCCATTCCCACCCTGCCGTTGCACCAATACTGGCGTCGGGCCCACTCGATCACCTCGAGCGAGTCGAGTTGTTCCCTGGTGCCCAGCACGTCCCAGGTGCCCGAGGAACTACCGGTGCCGCGGACGTCGACGATCATCTGCACGTACCCGCTGCGCACCAGGTGGCGGTTGACCAAGAGCAGATCGGCCGCCCCGCCGGCGACCACTCGGGTGATTTCGGTGATGCCGTCGAAACTCGTTCCGGTGAGATCGAATGCGGCCGAGAAGGCTCTGATGGTACGGCCGAGAACAGGTGTCTCGAGGATCGTGTCGATTCCCTTGATCAGCAGTTTGTTGTAGGGCGTGAGGTTCAGGACGGTGGGAAACCTGCCCTCCACCGCCTGCCCCGCGGCGTCCGCGGGGCGGATGACGTACGCACGCAGCGCAGTGCCGTCGCTCATCGGGATACGAACGTTCGCCGAGATGGAGACCTTCGGAAAGCGCGGTTGCTCGCGCACTATTTCCGCCCACGCCGCTGCTGCGTCGCCGCCGCTGGGATCGCGTACGGGTTGCAGGAGGGGGTGGGGCGCCACGGCAGTCATGAAAGTCGATTAGACCCTCGAACGACCCCATTTGTCTCGAGGAACACCGATCGGTCGTCATCAGCTCCAACAAAACGAGCGCGGTCCTGTGTTTTGTTGGGAACCCTCTCAACATAAGTTGAGCGACGTTATGGGGCGTACCAGACTTTTCTGGTCATCGAGTCAGTGACCCGCGCGATTGCTAACGTCAGCCCGTCCGAAGTGACATGGGACACCGATCGTTGCAGGGGAGCGCGAATGCACGTAGAAGCACTGTTCGGAGACGGATCTTTGCGTCCGATCTGGCCGCACGCAGATGCACTGATCACCAATGAATGCCCGGGGCTTCGCTTCGGCGGTAAGTACGCGGACGTCGTCGCCCTGAGCAACGGCGACCCTACTGCGCTTCGGCCCTACATCGACGAGGAAACCCGCCGCCGGGTAGCGGCGATGGCACCTCCGGTCACCGAGACCGCGCTGGTGTTCGGTGCCAACGGCTTTCTCGGTGCCCACCTGATCGGTCGACTGACGCGTGATGCGGCGGTGGAGGTCGTCTACGCGATGGTGCGCCCCACCGAGGAGGAGTCTGCTCTCGAGCGTCTTCAGCGCACGTTCGACCAGTACGAGATCGCGGTGGACACCGACAAGATTCGCATCGTCGAAGGCACCCCGACGGCATTCCGTTTCGGTCTCGACAAGGCTGCCTATTTCGATCTGGCAGCGGGAGTAGGGCAGATCTTCAACTGCGCCAGCTCGACCGACTACACCGAGAGTTATGCCGATCTGCGCGACGATTGGTTCGTCAGCGTGCTACGCATCCTCGAATTCAGCATCACCTCCACGCGCAAGCACCTCACCTACGTGGGCAGCATCGGTGCTCACCTCTACCAGAAGCCCGAGGATTTCCGCCGACCGGATTCGTGGTGGTACTCCGGCTACGCGCAGATGAAGTGGGTCAACGCAACGCTTCTCGGGTGGCTCTCGATGTCGGACACCTACTCCGTCACCCTGTGCGAGGCCCCCTACATTCTCGGCAGTACCGAACTCGGCCGTGATCCCGGACGGGTGTACAGCTTCTGGCGCATCATCGAACTGGCCATCGCCGCCGGTGCCATCTGGGACGGCCCGGGAATGAACTACGTTCCGGTGGACGTGATGTGCGATGTCATGGCCGGCAATGCGCTGCGCAGTCACCCTCTGACGCGGCTACTGCCGAGCAACCCCACCGGTTACGGACACGACCTCTACGCCGAGCTGCTCGGACTCGACCTGGTGAGCTGGGACGAGTTCAAAGAGCGCGTCAGTTCTCGAATTTCGCCTCGATTCGCCGAGACGATGCTGGCCGACAACATAGATCAGCTGATGCGCCTGGTGCACAAGCCCGAGGCCATTCTGCCTGTCGATCACGACATCTCGTGGTGCGATCACCGCCGACTGTTCGAGCTGTACTTCGAGAAGGCGCAGCTCAAGACGCTCACGCCCGCTGTCGCTCACTGACGTGGCGGACGGATTCGAGCCGACGTCGGTACGTCTGCGAGACGTGTCGATGCACCGCGAGGTGACCAATGGTGTTCTCTCGCTGGGCTTCTACGTCGTCTGCGGTCTCATCGGACTCTTGCCCGGCGCAGCGAGAACGAGAGCGGCCGACGCGTTCGTGGGCTGGTCGGAAAGCATCGACGAACAGCGGCACACCTGATGTCGGTCGCTCGATGGGTCGGCGGTGTCGCTACGGTGACGGCTCTTCCGTTCGCGGTGTTCGTCTACTGGCGCACGCGGTTCTTCTTTCGCGATCCGCATCGCGTACCGCCCGCCGATCCGCGGGCGGTCGTCGCTCCTGCAGACGGCTTCGTCACGTACGTGAAACGGGTGGAGGCAGGCAGTACCGCGTTCGCAGTCAAGAAGGGGCGAACCATCGCCCTCGACGAGATCGCCGGTGTCGCTGCAGCCGACAGCGGCTATCTCATCGGCATCTACATGTCCGAATACTCGGTGCACCGCAATCGAATTCCCATCTCGGGCACCGTCGGGATGCGCCGCCACCGGTCGGCGGCACCGTTCAACAAGTCGATGGCCCGGGTCGGAGCCAATCTGTTGACGCGGCGAACTCCGTACGACGAGGGCTGCGACTACCTGCTCACCAACGAGCGTCTCACCGTGTCGGTCGAGCATGCGTCCGGAGCCGTGGTGACGGTGACGCAGATAGCCGACCTGTGGGTCAACCGCATCGTCGCGCACATCGCGGTAGGCGACACCGTCGAACGCGGCGAGCAGTACGGGATGATCAAATTCGGTTCTCAGTGCGACGTGTTCGTGCCGGACGCACTCGTCGAGAGCATCTCCGCCAGGCCGGGGCAGTACGTGTTCGCGGGGGAGTCCGTCGTAGCTCGCTCGCCGATTTCCGTGTCCGACACACCATCTCGTGAGAAGGAACGATGATCACCGTCGAACAGGTCGTATCAGGAAAAGACTGGAAAGAGTTCGAGGCCGTCGCCGATCTGGTGTACCGGGGTGACCCGCACCGACTGCCCGACGAGCCGATGGATCTCGATCGCATCCTGATCTCGCCGCCCGCCGCCATCGCACAAACGCGAGACACCTGTGCTTTCGTCGCCCGTGAGGACGGCGTCGCTGTCGGACGGGTGGTGGCCATTCACGACAAGAGCTTCACCGAGTACACGGGTGAGTCGATCGGATTCTTCGGGTTCTACGAGGCGATCGACGACCACGAGATCGCGGCAGGTCTGCTCGATGCCGCAGCGGCGTGGTTGTCCGCGCGCGGGTTGGCCACCGTATCCGGGCCGTTCGGGCCGTCGATGTTCTACAGCGCGGGCATCGTCGTCGACGAAGTACCCGTCCTGCCACTGGTGGGAATGCCGCACAACCCGCTGTACTACGCCGCTCACTTCGAGAAGTGGGGTCTGGTGGGCATCAAGGACTTCTACAGCTACCTGTTCGACGATCCGTGCGTCATCTACAACCGTCCCGAATACGCCAGGCACATGCAGATTTTCGAGAAGATCAAGGCACGGTCCGAGGTCACGTTCCGGTCGATGAAGTATCGGACGCTGCGCCGCGACGCACGCATCGTGCGGGACCTCTACAACAAGACGTTCGTGAACTTCTGGGGCTACTCGCCGCTGTCGTTCGTCGAACTGTTCGAGCTGTTGAAGATGATGTTGCCCGTCCTCGATCGCCGCCTCACTCTCCTGGCGGAGTTGGACGGTAAGCCCGTCGGATTCCTGATGGGCATTCCGGACGTGAATCAGGCCGCGGCCAAGGCGGCGCACCTGAAGTCCAGGTGGCTGCGAGACCTGGTGACGCTCTGGCACGTCAAACGGCCCGGTCGAACCGACGTGATCGACGGGGTCCGTGTGGATATGTTGTTCGTCGATCCCGATTGCCCCGACCGAGCCGTGTCGTCGCTGCTCATCATGGAGATGTCGGTGCGGATGCGCGATCTCGGATTCACCAGGGTCGAGGCCGCGCCGGTACTCGACGACAGTCCCTGGATGAAAGGTTCGGTGCTCACTCGGATGGAGCAATCACCGCACCGGACCTACCGAATCTTCAGCCGCGAGCTCCCGCAGACATGACCGGGTCGGCAGTGCTGGAATCCAACCGACGCCGGCGCAGTATCGGCGACCGTTGGGGCCGAACGGTTGCGCGTCATCGGTGGGCGGTGCTGGCCGTCTGGCTGCTGCTCGCAGTGGGGTCCGCAATTATGTATCCCGCGCTGCAGAACTCGTTGGTGGGCGCCAACTTCTCCGTACCCGGAACCGAATCCAGCCGCGCCGACCGACTCGTCGAACAGCACTTCGCGTCCTTCGGGTCCGAACAGCTCGTCGTCACGTTCACCTCCGATACGGTCGACAGCCGGAACCCGGCCTTTCGCGAACGGGTAGGGGAGGTCGTCTCCTCGCTGCGGCAGTCACCGGATGTATTGCGTGTCGTCGATCCTTACGAGAGCGCCGGATTCGTCCCGACGATCTCCGCGGACGGGACGTCGGCGCTGGCGTTCGTCGGCGTCGGCGGCGATCCGCGTGATCGCATCGCCGTGGCCGAACGAATCCAGGAGCTGATCGGCGGCGCATCCCGCGACGGCATCGAGGTGGCGGTCACCGGCTATTCCCCGATGACGGTGGACCTGACGAAGGTCGAATCCGACGACGCCGTGCGCGCCGAGAGCATCGGACTGCCCCTCGCATTCGTGTTGCTGGTCCTGGCTCTGGGTTCGGTGGTCGCCGGCATCGTTCCGCTCGTCACCACCGGAATCGGAGTGCTGGCCGCCTTCGGAGTTTTTGCACTCCTGTCCAACGTCATGACATTCGACGTGCTGGTGACGACGGTGGCGTCGATGTTCGGGCTCGGCCTCGGCATCGACTACGCGCTGTTCATCGTCAGCCGATTCCGCGAGGAGATGGACCGAGCAGTTCCGGGTGAGCCCGATGGCCGTGCCCGCACGGACGCGGCCGTCGGTGCCGCGATGGGAACGGCCGGGCACACGATCGTCATCTCGGGCTTGGTGGTACTCATTGCTCTCGGCGCGTTGGCTATCGTCGATGTTCCTGCGGTGCAGAGTATTTCATTCGTCGTCGCCCTCACGGTGGCGTGTGTCGTCGTCGTGGCGTGGACTCTGCTGCCCGCCATCCTGGCGGTCCTGGGTTCGAGAATCTCCGGATTGTCGCTCCCACAGCGGTTTCAACCACCGTCGGTCGGTGAACACGCTGCAGCCGTCCCCACGTGGTGGTCGAGATGGGCTCGGCACGTCATCGAACGGCCCTGGCGCTACACCGCCGTCACCGCGGCCGTCCTGTTCGCCTGCCTCGCACCGATCGGTTCCATTCAGTACGGCGTCGATCTCGGAGCCGACGCGCTGAGCGCCGAACCGAGTGGCAAAGCCAACGCGGTCCTGACCGACAAGTTCGCTCCCGGCACCATCTCGCCCATCACCATCGTGTTCACCGGCGAGGACGACCGCGCACTCGATCCGGTCCAGACGGCAACGGTCGCGTCGTTCGCCGACCACGTTCGCTCCGATGGTCGCGTCGAATACGCACTCGCCCAGCAGGACGGTGGTCGGACGCTGCTGATCGTGGTTCCGTCGGTGCCGATCGATTCGACCGACGCTTCCGACCTGGTCACGTCGATCAGATCGCAGGCGCTGCTGGCGGCGGAACGTGACGGGACGAACGTGTCCGTCGGTGGGACCACCGCGCTGGTGGTCGACGCCTCTGCGGAGATATCGAGCAAATTTCTCTGGGTCGTCGCCGCAGTCCTGGCCTTCTCTCTGGTGTATCTGGGCATCGTCTTCCGAAGCGTGGTGATTCCGGTGAAGGCAGTGGCCATGAACGTGCTGGTGACCGGTGCCGCGTTGGGAGCCACGGTGGCGGTGTTCCAGTGGGGGTGGGGTTCGTCGCTCCTCGGATTCGAGAGCCCGGGCTACATTCAGGTGTACCTTCCGGTCACCGTCTTCGCAGTCGTCTTCGGGCTCTCGATGGACTACGAGGTGTTCCTCATCGGGCGCATGCGAGAAGTGTTCGTGCGCAACGACAGATCCGACACCGACAGGGCCAACGACAGTGCGATCGTCGACGGGCTGGAACACACTGCCAGGCCGATCACCGCGGCAGCAGCGATCATGATCGCGGTGTTCGCGAGCTTCCTCACCGCCGACGTGCTCGAGTTGCAACAGTTCGGCTTCGCACTTGCGGTGGCCGTGCTGTTCGATGCCGTGTTGGTTCGGATGATGATGGTGCCCGCGATGATGAAGCTGTTCGGCGCTCGAAACTGGTGGCCCGGTTCGCGAGATCGTCAGGTGGTCGGCAACTGAGCCGACGCCAGCACGGAGCCGTCGGAACTGCGGATCTCGATCTCGGTGACGTCGCCGCGAAGAACGGCTGCATTCATGCGGCACTCGATAGTGACGTCGCTGCCGAGAAACGTGCCGGACGTCAGTTCGGTGCCCGACCGATCGACGAGAACGACCTCGTACGGGCCCCGATCGGAGATGCCGTCCATGTCGAGGACGGTCTCGGTGCCCCACGTGTGGGCGACGAGGCCGCCTTCGATGTCCACGTTCGGCACGCTCGTGGTGAAGGCGACCTGCTCGTAGGCACCGAGGGTCCCCGGTGGGCCGGTGATCGCGGCAGGCGGCTCCGCAGGTTTCGGCCGAAAGGCGTCGACGCCGAGTACGACGCCACTGCCGACCACCAGTCCCACCAGTGCGGCTGCAGCCACCAGAGCGGCTGACCTGCGCCGCCCACCGAACCGCGGCGCGTCCTTTTCACGAGGTGACCGCCACGCCGAGTCGCCCGTCGTACCCAGGACTCGCTCGCGCAGGTCGGGCGACGTCGAAAATTCGAGCCATGGTCCGGTCGGACCGCGAGAACCGAGAGTCTCGGTCAGCGCGCGTAGTTCGGCGATGTCGGTGTCAACGGTGGGATCCGACGCTGCGAGCTCGCGCAGTTCTGCGGTCTCGGTGTCGTCGAGGTCGTCGGCGACGGCAGCGGCGATCAGCTCGGCTCGGCGATCGTCTCGGGCGTTCATGCTTCCTCCTGTCCGGCGAGATGGTCTCGGAGCGCCCTCAATGCGTAGAAGGCACGGGTGCGCAGTGTTCGTACGGCCACTCCCGTCGACTCGGAGAGCTCCGCGTAGGTCGTTCCGGCCAGGTGCACGGCGACGACGACCTGTCGGTGGTCGGGGGAGAGCAGCGCCAGCGCGGCGATGATGCGCAGCCGCTCGTCGACGTCGGGGCTGGTGTCCCGCGAGATCGCAACCGATTGCCGGTCGACGTCCTCGATCCGTTCCGACGCCGACTTGGGCATTCTGCTCAACGACCGTTGGACGTCGACGATGACGTTGCGTTCGATGGCGAACAACCACGTGCGCAGCGATCCTCGACCTGGCTCGAAGCGGGATCGCGCTCGCCACGCGCGAAGGAACGTCTCCTGGACGCAATCCTCGGCGAGCGTTCGGTCACGTAGTGCATTGACGGCGAAACCGAGCATGGCCGACGCGTGCTCGTCGTACGCGGCAGCGACGTCGAAGTCCAGTTCGATCACGCTCCCGATGCTCATGACAGTGACTACGTCGACGGACGCCCGGGCGTTCATATCCGGGACTGGGATATTTCTTTACCGAGCTTTGAACATCGTGGCATCAACGGTCGTAGTCCACCGAGAGGGGTGCCTGGCGCGCGCCTCGAACAGTGCCTACCGCGAGTACAACTACTCTTGTGATCGGGCTGCCCGACTCGGAATATTTGTTCGACGGACGCGACTAGCGTGTGGATCGAGTCCACGAAAGGTGCACCTATGTCGTTCACCGATCCGGCCGCGCCGGTTCCGACTATCCTGCGGACCGACCAGTTCCTGCTCCGCCCGATCACCCCAGCTGACGCGCCCGCCGATCACGCAGCGCTGATGGAGACGCGGGAACAGCTGAGGCGTTGGGAGCAGGCGACGTGGCCCGAGGATGACTTCAGCGTCGAAGCCAACCGAGAAGACCTCGTCGGCCTCGAGGAGCGCCATGCAGCGCATCGGGCCTTCACCTACACCGTCGTCGATCCAGTTACCGACGAATGCCTGGGCTGCGTCTACTTGTTCCCCACAGATGCGACGTTCCTGACGAAGGCCACCGTGACGCCTACCGGTGAGGGCGGGTGGGATTCCGTCGATGTCGTTGTCTACTTCTGGGTTCGCAAGTCGCGTATGCAGACGGGTATGGACTCGAAGTTGCTCGACGTGCTGCGCGCCTGGCTGATGGGGGAATGGAAGCTGAGCACCGCGGTCTTCGTTGTCAGCGACCAGTTCGCCGAGCAGATCGAACTGCTCGAGCACACCGATCTGACCAAGCAGTTCGAGATCGTCGAACCCGGAAAGGTCGGCAGATTTTCTGCCTACGGTTGAGATCCACACTGCCGCACTGTGGTCGACATCAGGCAGGACCCCCGATCCAATAGCCCGGGCAGGCAGGAGGGATGGAGTCTAGTATTTACTCATGCGAGTAAAACTGTCGGACCGGGCAAGCGGCCGTCGGGCCCAGATCATCGAAGCGACCATCCGCACGCTCGCCGAGGTCGGATACGACGGGACTTCGTTCGCGGCCATCGTGCGGCGTGGTGGGCTGAGCAGCACCCGAATGATCTCGTATCACTTCGAGGATCGCGCCGAGTTGATGACGCAGGTCGCGCTCACCGTCATCACCGATCTCGGTCACGCTGTCGCCGAGCGAGTCCGCGCGGCAACGACGAAGACGACCGCTGTCCGCGCCTATATCGAGGCAAACTTGGCGCATATGGCCGATCATCGAGCCGAGATGGTCGCGCTCACTATCCTGCTCGGTGCCGGTGCGCTGCATGTTCCTGCAGGCTCCCGGCCCTCGGGAATCGAAGCGCTGCAACAGATCATCGATGACGGATGTCGATCCGGCGAGCTCTACACGAGCGATCCGCGGGTCGCCGCCACCGTCATCCAGCAGTCGATCGAAGCGGTCCCGCACCTGCTGCGGCACGAGCCGGATGTCGATCTGGTGGCTTATGCCCGCGATATGACGGAGTTTTTCGAAACCGCACTCAGGGCCGACCGAACCGACTGGCGAGAGTCGTGACCAGCCCCGTGACCCCCGAGGCACCACGGCAGCCTGGCTTCCCGGTACTCACCGCGATCGTGGCCGGAGTGACGCTGCTGATCAGCCTCGTCGCCCAACTCTCCCCGGGGTTGATGGACCTACTCGTCCGTGATCGGCCGCAGCTGCTGGCGGGCCAGTGGTGGCGAGCCGTGAGCCCGATCCTGGTGCAACCGGACGGTTGGGGACAGCTCGCCTTCAACCTGGTCGGCATCGTTCTGGTCGGCACGGCTGTGCAGCGTCGAGTCGGCGCGATGTCCTGGCTGTCCGCCTACCTCGTCGGCGGTGTGGCAAGCGTGGCCATCTACAGCGCCTGGCATCCGACCGACACCGGAGGCGGCTCCTCCGCTGCCGTCGCGGCCCTGATCGGGGTCTTGGTCCTGACGTCCCGGACCGATGCGCCACCGCAACGTCCCGTCGAGTTCGCCCACTGGTACGCGATCTTCTTCAGCGTCTACCTGACCGCTTTGGATCTGGGCGGGGTGACAGCATCGGTGATCGCCGGGAACCTCTCGATCGTCGCCGTTGCGGTAGGGCGGCGTGCTCTGGGCGCGGACGGCATCGTCCGGATCGGTGGGCCGGTAGTCGTTGTCGCCGCCGTGGTGATGACGATGATGCGGGACGATCACGGCACCGGACTCCTGATCGGCCTCGCGGTCGGCGTGCTGGTGCTGCTCCGGCGCTACAGACCGCCGGCCGTAGCTCCGTCGGTCGCCGTGCTCGCTGATCTCCTCGCCCCGATCGCGATGTACTACTTGTTGCGGCACTGGGGATCCGACACCGGAACCGCGTTGTTGGCAGGTGCTGTTATCCCGGCTGTCTCGGTGCTCGTCCGGGCCGTCCGGGCCGTCCGGCACCGCCGGATCGACGCGCTCGGCAGCTCGGTCCTGGTGGTGCTCGTGGTGAGTGCTGCGGCCGAGGAGTTTTCCGGCGATCCGCGCATCCTCCTGTTCAAGGACGCGCTACTGACGGCTGCGTGGGGCTGCTGGTTTCTGGTCAGCGTGCGCGCCCGACGCCCGCTGAGTTACCGGTTGACCCGTCCGTTGCTCGACCGGTCCGTCCATCCCAGCGCGACTGACGTGACCGGGAGTGGTGATCCTGGCCGCTGGGAAGCGTTGTGGGAAAACGAGCCTGGGTTCCGACGTGCCTGGCGGGTGACGTCGTTGATCTGGGCGGGTGCTCTGTTCTTCGACGCGATGATCCGAATGCTGATGGCGGTCATGTTGCCGATCGACCGGGTGCCGGCCCTGTCGGGCATCCTCTGGATCGTCACCCTGGTGGCGCCACAGGTCGTCACCAACATCCATCTGACAAGGTCCGGCACCTGGACGCTGTTGCGGCAGCAACGACATCGAGAAGGTGCGGCCGCTCCGAGTGACGCAGGCTCGTGACTCGACGAGACCGGCATCTGCGGTCCATCGGAGCCCCTCGGTCAGCGGGACGATGTCGCCCGGCCGGACACCCGGGCGTCATATCCGGGACTGGAATATTTCTTTACCGAGCTTTGAACATCGTGGCATCAGCGGTCGTACTCCTCTGCACGGGCTCGCTTGCCCGATACTCCCACGGAAGGCACACGAGATGACCAGACGCTCGATCACCCGCCCGGCACTGTCCGTCCGCGGCACCTCCACCGCAGTCGTCGGTGGCACGGCCGCCGCGCTGATGCTGTTCACCGCCGCCCCGGCCGGTGCCGATACCCCTGTTGCCGAACCGGATTCGTTCACCAGTGCCTTCACTGCAATGGCAACCCCCGAACAGGTCCTCAACGGCGAGGGTGTGGCCACTCCGGGTCAGCCTGGCGCAACGGGAACCTTCACGCTGCGTGTCAATTCCGACCTCGACATCGTGTGTTACGACATCGCGCTCGACGGCGTCACCGGCGACTACATGAGCCCGGCCAAGACCTCTACCCACCTTCACCAGGCTGCAACGGGTGCCGCCGGGCCGCCGCGGCTGGCCTTCCCGAACCCGACTCCGATCGGTGACGGCCCACGAACCAGCAGTGGCTGCATGCAGGGACCGTTCACCACCGGTCTGACGCCGGCCGGGGCCAGCGCCGACAGCGGTACCGGATTCACTCTGGACCAGATCGAAGCCAACCCGGCGGGCTTCGCCGCCGACACCCACACCGTCGACTTCTCGGCCGGGGCCGTGCGCGGACAGCTGACCCAGATTCCGGTCGGATCCGTCGCGACCGGAGGTGGCGGTTCCGCGCTGGCGGCATCCGATTCCGCGACCAGTTCCACAGTGCCCCTCGTCGGCGCGGTAGCCCTCGGCGCAGTAGTCCTGGGTGCAGTAGTCCTGGGTGCAACGGCGATCGCGGGAGTGACGTTGGTAGCTCGCCGCAACGGGACGGCACGCAGCTGAGATACCGGCATCTGGTTGCTCTGACGGCAGTGGTGGTGGTGACGGGCTGTACCGCCGAACCATCACCACCTGCCGCTCCACCACCGCCGGCTGTGCCCGTTTCCTCGCAGCCGTCGTCCGGCATGTCCACTCCCTCCCCCGTGGTGGACTCGGTGTGGCCTGCCCCGGCACGGTTGAGCGCCCAGACCATCGAACTCGACGAGCCTCTGATCGGCCTCGGTCTCACCGGGGACGGGCAGATGCAGGTACCGAGCGACTACGACGGCGTCGGATGGTTCACCGGCGGCGGTCGGCCCGGCGTGATCGGGAGTCCGACAGTGCTCGCCGGCCATGTCGATTCCACGACCGGCCCCGCGGTGTTCGATCGATTGTCCGAGCTGCGACCGGGAGATGTCGTCACGGTGGCAGACGAGACGGGTGGTCGAGCCGACTACCGTGTCGATCGGATCGGCGACTACGGCAAAGCGGAGTTCCCGACGGCCCTCGTCTTCGGAGCGGTGGCTGCCGACGAGATCCGATTGATCACGTGCTCGGGTGACTTCGATAGGTCCGTGGGCAGCTACGAGCGGAACCTGGTTGTGTACGGGGTGCGGCAGTAGCGGGTGGATTCGGTGGAAGCGGCGTTTTGGAGTTGACACCGAGAGTGTTGTAGTCTGGTCGACGGTTCGGATCACGAGTGCTCGCACTCCGATCCAGATCGCCCAATCAAGTTCTACCCAAGACCGTTGGTCACCGCCTTCTCGAAGGATTCGCTTCCGGGAGTTGCGCGGTTGAAGGTCCGAGATCGCTTCGGACGGCCCACGCAGGAGAACGAGGTAGGGAACCTGTATGCAGCCCTCGCGGTTGCCCGCTCGTTCACGCCCCGTGTGCTTCTTGCGCCGGGGCGTTCGTCGTTTTCCGGCCCTCTCGCGATCGACACAACTTCCCACGAGAGGAGGCGAAGTATGGCAAAGCCCGAAAAGGTCTCAGCAGTATCGGAGATCACCGAACAGTTCAAGGGTTCGACGGCTGCCGTCGTCACGGAATACCGTGGCCTGTCGGTGTCCGGTCTGACTCAGCTCCGGCGTGCGCTCGGCGAAGGTGCCACGTACTCCGTCGCCAAGAACACCCTGGTCAAGCGCGCAGCTGCCGAAGCCGGTATCACCGGCCTCGACGATTTGTTCGTCGGACCGACCGCCATTGCATTCATCAAGGGCGAGCCGGTCGACGCTGCGAAGGCCATCAAGGCCTTCGCAAAGGACAACAAGGCCTTGATCGTCAAGGGCGGCTACATGGACGGCGCAACGCTGTCCGTGGACGAGATCAACAAGATCGCAGACCTCGAGTCGCGCGAAATCCTGTTGGCCAAGCTCGCCGGCGCCATGAAGGGCAACTTGTCGAAGGCTGCAGGCCTGTTCAACGCTCCCGCATCGCAGTTCGCGCGTTTGGCGTTCGCGTTGCAGGAGAAGAAGGCTGCCGGCGCACCCGCCGCAGCCGAGGCACCTGCAGAAGCAGAAGCACCGGCGGAAGCTCCCGCCGAAAGCTGATCCGCTGGTATTGGCGAACAGCTCAGCTCCACACCACCAACACCAAGTCGCGGATCAGCGACCAGGTACTTACAGGAAGGACCCGCCACCATGGCGAAGCTCAGCACCGAAGAATTGCTCGACCAGTTCAAGGAGCTCACCCTCCTCGAGCTCAGCGAGTTCGTGAAGGCATTCGAGGAGACCTTCGAGGTCACCGCAGCCGCTCCCGTCGCCGTCGCAGCAGCAGGCGCAGCCGGTGCTCCGGCTGAGGCTGCCGAAGAGCAGGACGAGTTCGACGTCGTCCTCGAGTCGGCCGGCGACAAGAAGATCCAGGTCATCAAGGTCGTCCGTGAGGTCGTCTCCGGCCTCGGCCTGAAGGAAGCCAAGGACCTCGTCGAGAGCGCTCCGAAGGCCATCCTGGAGAAGGTCGCCAAGGACGCAGCCGAGGCTGCCAAGGAGAAGCTGGAAGCTGCCGGCGCAAAGATCTCCGTCAAGTAAGACCGCTTCTTTGCAGTCGTACTTCGCGCTCTGATCGCACGAGCGCAGAAGGGGCCGTTCTCACCTCGGTGGGAGCGGCCCCTTTTCTGTGTTTCGAGCCCTGCCCTCTTCTGTGTTCCAGGCGTTGTATCGGGTGCATCGTTGTGATCGATCACTGACTCTGCCGGATCGCGTGACACCCCGATTCGGCCCCTGTTTACTCGACCTCGCCGAAGTCTGAAGCACGTCGAAGGGTTTCGGTTGGGTTCACTTGTGGTGTGTCACAGCATTTCGCCACTGGTACTTGTCACAGTTCTGGCGAGTTGCCGACCGTGTCGCGTGAGATGAGCCACACTGATGCAAGCTCTACAGCCTGACTCGGGGAAGTTCTTACTGGGCGGTAAGCTCCTGTGTCGGTGCGGACACCTGCATGGGATACAGTGACGCAACCCACATCCGGGTCGATGTGTACGAATTGTGGAGGTCAGCGTGGGAGTCGAGGTTTCGGTCGAAGGATTGACCAAGTCTTTCGGTGTACAGAAGATTTGGCAGGACGTGACGTTGACCCTGCCGAAGGGTGAAGTCAGTGCGCTCCTCGGTCCTTCCGGTACCGGCAAGTCGGTCTTCCTGAAGTCCTTGATCGGCCTGCTGCGTCCCGAACAGGGCAAGATTTTCATCGACGGAACCGACATCCTGCAGTGCTCCTCCCGTGAGCTCTACGAGATCAGGAAGCTGTTCGGGGTGCTGTTCCAGGACGGCGCGCTGTTCGGCTCGATGAACCTCTACGACAACGTCGCGTTCCCGCTTCGCGAGCACACGAAGAAGTCCGAGTCCGACATCCGCAAGATCGTCATGGAGAAGCTCGAGCTGACAGGTCTGCTCGGCGCAGAAGACAAGCTGCCCGGCGAGATTTCCGGTGGTATGCGCAAGCGCGCCGGCCTTGCCCGCGCTCTCGTGCTCGATCCCGAGATCATTCTGGTCGACGAGCCCGACTCCGGCCTCGATCCCGTTCGCACCACGTACATCTCGCAGACTCTGATCGACATCAACGCCAACATCGATGCCACGATCCTGATCGTCTCGCACAACATCAACCTCGCTCGAACGGTGCCCGACAACATCGGCATGCTCTTCCGTCGTCAGCTGGTCATGTTCGGCCCACGCGAGGTACTCCTCACCAGCGACGAGCCGGTGGTCAAGCAGTTCCTCAACGGCACCATGATCGGTCCGATCGGCATGTCGGAGGAGAAGGACGAGGCGCAGATGGCGCACGAGCAGGCCCTCGTCGACGCCGGGCACCACGCCGGTGGCGTCGACGACGTGGAAGGCATCGTGCCGCAGATGAAGGCCACTCCCGGCACCCCCGTGCGGCAGGCTGTCGGACGCAGGCAGGAGCGGGTCCGTCAGATCATGCACACGTTGCCGCACAACGCGCAGGTCGCCATCCAGGAGAGCCTCGATACCACCGACCCCGGGCAGCAGTACCCCGCCTACGCCGGCCAGCAGGGGTACGACCAGCAGGGTTACGACCAGCAGGGCTACAACCAGCAGGGGTACGACCAGCAGGGGTACGACCAGCAGGGCTACGGCGGGCAAGGTCATGATCAACAGGGCTACCAAGCTCCTACGCAAGGTCGGGGTCAATAGCAGACATGGGGGGATCGAAGAAGTCCACGTTCGCTCCGGCGAACGCCGCTCTGACACAAGCCGGCAATATCGTCGAACTTCTGGTCGAGGTCGTTCGGAACACCTTTCGGAGGCCGTTCCAGTTCCGTGAGTTCATCGAGCAGGCCTGGTTCATCGCCAGTGTGACGATTTTGCCGACTGCGCTCGTCGCCATTCCTTTCGGCGCTGTGGTCTCGCTGCAGACCGGATCGCTCATCAAGCAGCTCGGTGCCGAATCGTTCACCGGTGCAGCCAGCGTGCTCGCGGTCATCCAGCAGGGTTCACCCCTGGTCACGGCCCTTCTCGTTGCCGGTGCCGCGGGCTCGGCTGTCACCGCCGACCTGGGCTCACGGACAATTCGCGAGGAGATCGACGCGATGCGTGTTCTGGGTATCGACCCGGTGCACCGCTTGATCGTTCCGCGTGTGCTGGCCATGATCCTCATCGCGCTGTTGCTCAACGGCCTGGTTTCGGTCGTCGGCATCGCGGGTGGCTACTTCTTCAACGTGATCCTCCAGGGCGGTACCCCCGGTGCGTACCTGGCATCGTTCTCGGCGCTGGCACAGCTTCCGGATCTCTATGTGGCAGAAGCGAAAGCGGCGATCTTCGGTCTCATTGCGGGCATCATCGCCTCGTACAAGGGTCTCAACCCCAATCCCGGACCCAAGGGCGTCGGTGAGGCAGTGAATCAGACCGTGGTCATCACGTTCCTGCTGCTCTTCTTCGCCAACCTCATTCTGACCCTGGTGTACCTCCAGGTCGTTCCAGCGAAGGGAGCGTAACCGCGATGACTATCGCAAGAGGTCGCGGTGACCGCACACTGATGCGCGTCAAGCGCGTCGGCAATGCTCCTCTCAACGTGCTCGATCGCGCAGGCGAGCAGATGTCGTTCTACCTGCGGGCGATCGGGTGGATTCCCAAGACTGCAGTGCACTACAAGAAGGAGGTGCTCCGCCTGCTGGCGGAGGTCACCTTCGGCAGCGGCGCGCTGGCCGTCATCGGTGGCACCATCGGCGTGATCGTGATGATGTCGGGCTTCACCGGCATCGTCGTCGGCCTGCAGGGCTACGCAGCGCTCGAACAGCTCGGAAGCTCCGTGCTCACCGGGTTCCTGTCCGCGTACGTCAACACCCGTGAAATCGCACCGATCGTCGCGGGCCTGGCGCTCTCGGCAACCGTCGGCTGTGGCTTCACCGCTCAGCTCGGTGCCATGCGGATCTCCGAGGAGATCGATGCGCTCGAGGTCATGGCTGTGCCGAGCGTGCCGTTCCTCGTCACCACCCGCATGATCGCCGGCTTCGTCGCGGTCATCCCGCTCTACATCGTCGGTCTGCTTGCGTCCTACGTCGCGTCCAGGGGGATCAGCACGATCTTCAACGGCCAGTCGTCGGGGTCGTACGACCACTACTTCAATCTGTTCCTGCCCCCGGAAGACGTGTTGTATTCCTTCCTCAAGGTGCTCATCTTCGCTTTCGTGCTGATCATGATCCACTGCTACTACGGCTATCACGCCTCGGGCGGACCGGCTGGCGTCGGTGTGGCAGTGGGCCGCGCCGTGCGTACGGCAATCGTCACGATCGCCGTATTGGACTTCTTCCTGAGCCTCGCCATCTGGGGCACGACCACCACAGTGAGGGTTGCCGGATGATCGACTCGCCGTCGCGACTGCAGCGAGTACTGCTCGGACTTGCATTCTTCCTGGTGCTCATCCTGTTTCTCGGATGGAGCATCACCTCCTACAACAAGACGTTCAAGTCCGTGGTGAACGTGAGCCTCGAAACCGACTCGGTCGGAAACTCTCTGCCGATGAACGCGGACGTCAAGGTGCGCGGAATGATCGTGGGCGAGGTGCGATCGGCGTCGAGCGTCGACGGTGTCGTCACCTCGCAGCTGGCGATCGATCCCGACAAGGCACCGCTGATTCCGTCGAACGCGACGGCTCGGCTGCTTCCGAAGACTCTGTTCGGCGAGCGTTACGTCTCGCTGATCGTGCCCGAGAACGATTCGGCGTCGCCGATCACCGACGGCACGGTTCTGCGTCAGGACACGAGCGGAAACGCGATCGAGGTCGGGCAGCTGCTCGACGGCTTGCTCCCGCTGCTGCAGGCGATTCCGCCGCAGGATCTGGCCAATACCCTCGGGTCACTGGCTCAGGGTCTCAGCGGGCGCGGCGAGCAACTGGGGCAGACCATCGACAATCTGACGAACATCGTGTCGGGTCTGAACACGGAGCTGCCGAACATTCAGCAGACCCTCGTCGGTCTCGCGGATTTCTCCCAGACCTACGCGGACGCGGCACCGGAGCTGATCTCGGCTCTGGACAATCTGCGGACGACGGGCAACACCGTCGTCGAGCGTCAGTCCGGTCTCGAAACGCTGTACGGCTCGCTCACGTCGGCGTCGAACGTCACCGCGGACTTCCTGCAGGCGAACTCCGAGAATCTGATCAGCTTGGCCGCGAATTCCCGTGAGGCTCTCGAACTGCTTGCCGAGTTCTCGCCGACGTTCGGCTGCACCTTCACTCAGTTCGCCGAAGGTGCAAGGCGCGGCGCGGTTGTGCTCGGCGAGGGCGACGAGTACCCCGGCATCAACGTCTCCGCATCGTTCGTGAACCCGAAGGGCCGTTACTTGCCGAACCAGGACGAGCCGCGCTTGTTCGACGATCGCGGAGCCACGTGCTTCGAGCCTGCAGCACCCGGCGAGTTCTTCCCGCAGTACCCGGGAGGCTCGATCAACGACGGTTCATACCAGGTCCCGACCCGCAACCCGGGTCCGCAGGTGATCCCCGGACAGGGACCGCCCAAGTCGGCTCAGAGTTCGATCGTTCCGGCCATCGCGGAATCCGCAGAGCCGGCGAGCTACGAGGGCTCGGACTTCGAGCGCGACACACTTGCCGTGATCTACGGACAGGCGAGTGGCGTTGCACCGGACAGCATTCCGTCGTGGGCAGCCGCTATCGGCGCTCCGGCATTGAGAGGAGCGGAGGTGAGCGTGAAATGAGAGGCCTTCTCGCGCCGATCATCAAGTTGGTCGTGTTCGCTGTGGTCACGATCCTCGCCACGGCCACCCTTGCCTTCACCATCGCCAATTCGAGTGGCGGCGGCGGCACCACGTTCTCGGCGATGTTCACCGACGTCACCTCCCTCAACAAGGGCGACGAAGTTCGGATCGCAGGCGTTCGCGTCGGCCAGGTGGACAACATCGAGATCGCCAACGAGCGCGAAGCGAAGGTGGACTTCACGCTCAGCAGCCGCGACTGGCTGCCCGCGAGTTCGACGGCGACGATCCGTTTCCGAAACCTGGTGGGTCAGCGCTACATCGCCATCGAGCAGGGCTCGGGGGACCAAGGTCAGAAGATCAACGGGGGTGCGACGATCCCGCTGGAGCGGACCAAGCCTGCCGTGAACCTGACCACGCTGTTCGACGGCTTCCGGCCGCTGTTCACCACGCTCAGTGCAGACGACGTCAACAAGCTGTCCTACCAGATCATTCAGGTGTTCCAGGGGGAGTCGGGCACCATCAACGAGCTGGTGACCAACACTGCGAGTCTGACGAACACGGTCGCAGACAAGGATCAGGTCATCGGCCAGGTCATCACCAATCTCAACAACGTGCTGGCGACGGTCAATCAGAACGACGGCCAGCTCGACAGTCTCATCGTCAACACCCAGAAGCTCGTCTCCGGACTGTCGGCCGATCGTGATGTCGTGGGTTCGGCGGTCACGTCGTTGGCCGGTCTGACCAACGCAACGGCCGACCTGCTCGAGCCGACGAGGCCGTCGATCCAGGGATCGGTGACGGCACTGAACACGCTGTCGGAGACGGTCAACCGCCGCAGCGACGACGTCGACAAGGTCCTCGGAATTCTGCCGAACAAGCTGGACAAGCTCATCCGCACAGCCCAGCAGGGATCCTGGTTCACGTTCTACCTCTGCGGCATCGACATCGTTGCCGGACCGGGGTATTCGCCGAACCTGAACTTGCCGACCGGGCTTCCGACCGTAAACCAGCCGCTGTACACGAACTCGGCAGAGCGCTGCAAAGCTGGGGGGATCAAGCAATGAAATCTCGTCGTAGTCCGGCAACCATCGGTGCGCTGGGAATCGCCATCATCCTGCTCGCCACGATGTCTGTCTTCTTTCTCGACCGGCTTCCGATCATCGGTGCAGGATCGGTGTACACCGCAGAGTTCAGCGAAGCAGCAGGTCTCAAGCCGTCCAACGAGGTCCGTATCGCGGGTGTCAAGGTCGGCAAGGTGACCGATGTGCGTCTCGAAGGCGACCGGGTACTCGTGGACTTCACGGTGCAGGACGCCTGGGTCGGCAACGAGTCACGGGCGGCCATCGCCATCAAGACGCTCCTGGGTCAGAAATACCTGGCCCTCGATCCCAGCGGCTCGGACACGTTGAGCCCCAAGGACACGATTCCACTCGATCGCACCACGTCTCCGTACGACGTCATCGATGCGTTCTCGGCGGCGGCATCGACGATCAACGACATCGACACCGATCAACTCGCGAACAGCATGCGAACCCTGTCCGAGGCGTTCTCGGAGACGCCGGCGAACATTCGTGCGTCCTTGGACGGCGTGACTCGGTTGTCTCAGACGGTGGCAAGCCGCGACGAGGAACTGAAGAAGCTGTTCGCCGCTACCGGCGAGACCTCGAAGGTGCTGGCCGACCGCAACGAGCAGTTCAACAAGTTGATCACCGATGCAGGCCCGTTGCTCGAAGAGCTCAACAACCGGCAGCAGGCCATTTCGCAGCTCCTCACCGGCACGCAGCGCGTATCTCAGGAGCTGACCGGTCTGGTCCGCGACAACGAGGCCACCATCAACCCGATGCTGCAGCAGCTCAACGGAGTCATCGAGATCCTGCAGCGCAACAACGACAATCTGGACCGGGCACTCAAGTTGTACGAGCCGTTCATTCGCCTCTACACCAACGTGACCGGTAACGGCCGGTGGCTCGATATCGTCCTGGCCAACCTCACACCACCCGGAGTTCCGTTGATACCTGGTTACCGCGAGCCCTCGGTCGACAAGTTGGCGGGGAACTGATGACAGACACTCAGGCAGCGCCGCGAAACAAGAACAAGCTCGCAATCATCGCGGTCGTCGTGGTGGTGGCACTGGTCGTAGCGGTCGCCGGTTGGTGGCTGTTCACCAGGGCCGGAACAACCAAGATCACCGCTTACTTCGACAAGTCGGTCGGCATCTATTCGGGTTCCGAGGTGCGTGTACTCGGCGTCAAGGTCGGTACCGTCGATTCCGTCACCCCGATGGGCGACGACGTCGAGGTCGTCCTCCGAGTCGACCGGGGCATCGATATCCCGGCCGATGCGAAGGCCGTCCAGGTCACCCCGTCGCTCGTCGCCGATCGCTATGTTCAGCTCGCACCCGCGTACACCGGCGGCGACACCATGGCCAGCGGAACGACCATCGGTCGCGATCGCACGGCCACACCTGTCGAGGTCGACGAGCTCTACTCGTCGATCAACGACCTGTCCAAAGCTCTCGGACCCGACGGGGCCAACAAGGACGGCGCGCTCACGGACTTCGTGAACACCGGTGCCGCCAACCTCGAGGGCAACGGTGAAGCGCTGGGCAACAGCATCACTCAGCTATCGGCGGCCGGTCGGACCCTGAGCGACTCGCGTACCGACGTGTTCGACACGATCAAGAATCTGCAGACCTTCGTCAGTGCTCTGTCCGTGAACGATCAGCAGGTGCGCAACTTCAACACCCAGTTGGCCGACCTGACCGGTTTCCTGTCCGGTCAGCGTGAGGATCTCGGTGCTGCGCTGCAGCAACTCTCGGTGTCGCTCGGTGACGTCGCTACGTTCGTCGCGGACAACCGCACCGAACTGACCGACGCGGCCAACGGGCTCGTACAGCCCACTCAAACCCTGGCCGACAACCGTGAGCAGCTGGTGCAGACCTTGACGTTGCTGCCACTGGCGATCAGCAACCTGGTCAATGCGTACGACGCCGAGTCGGGCACGCTCGCCTCGCGCGCCAATCTGCAGAACGAGACCCAGGATCCTCTCGGCACCGTCTGCCGGTTGATGGACCTGGGCAAGTTGGTACCCGGTGATCCGCGCTTCGAGGCTCTGGGAGCGCAGATTCAGCCGATCATCGATCAGTGCGCCAACATCACGACCATGATTCAGGTGCCTCTCGCCGACCAGAACCGGATTGTGCTGCCGTTCGGTGTTCTCACCAACGACATCCAGCAGAACCAGTCCGTGCCGGGCACGGTCCCGGGCGTTGTCTCGCCCAAGCTCGGAACCAGCTCGATGCCGGGTCTGGAGCAGTCGTACATCGGAGGTGGGGGACAGTGAGTACCTCTGTGAATCGGAATCGAGCTCGCGTGAAGCGTTCGTTGTCCCTCGGCGCAGGACTGTGCGTGGTGGCCCTGTCTGCCGGTGCATGCTCTTCGGCAGGCATCTACGCCATCCCGCTACCGGGTGGTGCCGATGTCGGAGACAACCCGTTCAACCTGACGGTGCAGTTCGACGATGTACTGGACCTCGTCCCGCAGTCGACCGTCAAGGTCGACGGTGTGGCCGTCGGCCGCGTCGACTCGATCACGGTTCCGAACGACGGTTGGACCGCCGACGTCAACGTCATCCTGAACTCCGACGTCGACCTGCCGGCCAACGCGATCGCGTCGGTCCAGCAGACCAACCTGCTCGGCGAGAAGTTCGTGCAGCTGTCCGCACCTCCGGGTGACGAGGAAGCCGCGCGTTTGCAAGACGGTGCCACGATCCCGCTCGATCGAACTCGCCATGCCACCGATATCGAACAGGTCCTCGGCGCGCTCTCGCTGCTGCTCAACGGCGGAGGCGTCGGTCAGCTCTCGCCCATCGTCAAGGAACTGAGTACTGCGTTCGACGGTCGTGAAGGCAAGACCAAAGAGCTTCTGCAACAGGCGAACACGCTGATCGATGGACTCAATCAGCAGCGTGACGACATCACCCGTGCCATCGACGGTCTCGACACGCTCAGCGGGCGCGTCAACTCGCAGACCGACAAGATCGACGGGGTGCTCAAGGATCTGCCGATCGCCACCGACGTACTCGAGCAGCAGCGACCGCAGCTGACGGAGATGCTCGGTGCGCTCGATCGTCTCGGCTCGGTCGGCACCGATGTCATCAACCGATCCAAGGACGATCTGATCGCAGACCTGCGAGCGCTACGCCCCACGCTGCAGGCACTGGCCGATTCGGCGGACGACGTGGTGACGTCGCTGTCGGTGATCCCCACACTGCCGTTCGCCGACGGCACGGAGAAGATCATCGAGGGCAACTCGGCAAACCTGTTCCTGTCGCTGGACCTGTCGATCGGAACTGCGCTTCGTAACTTCGGTGTCGGCGAGGGAGATCCGGTCTACGTCCAGCCGAAGTACGGCAACACGCTCCCCGTCGTGGATCCGTCCAATCCGTACTACAACGGAAACGGACCGCGTCCGGGCTGGCCCACGATCTCGTTGCTGCCGTTGCCGCCTATCATCCCGTCACCGGTTCCCGGGCCGGGTGCACCGAGCGGTCAGGCCGCCGCGGCAGAGCCAGCGCCGTTCGACCCGTTGGCCCCGTTGAATGATCTGCTCGAACAGTTCGGAGTTGGCCAGTGAGATCGAAGCTCGTTCGGTACCAGTTGGTGGTATTCGTCGTGATCGCCCTCGTCGGGTTGATCTTCGTCGGCGGAAAGTACGTTCGTCTGGACAATATGCTCGGGTTCGGGCAGTACAAGGTGGCGCTCAATCTCGCCGATTCCGGTGGAATCTTCACCAACGCCGAGGTCACGTACCGCGGGGTGCCGGTGGGTACCGTCGGTGGCCTGCAGTTGACGCCGGACGGCGTTCAGGTGGAACTCAAGCTCGACAACGGCGGTCCCGACATCCCGTCAGACACGAAGGCCGTCGTGGCGAACAGGTCCGCGATCGGCGAGCAGTACGTCGATCTGCAGCCGCAGACCGATCAGGGACCGTTCCTGGTCGACGGCTCCCAGATTGCAGCCGCGAACACATCGACTCCCGTTCCGGTGCAGGACGTGCTGGCCAACACCGACACGTTGGTCAGATCGGTACCGCTGGAGAACTTGACCAAGGTGGTCAACGAGCTCGGGGTGGCGTTCGACGGCAAGGGCAACGATCTGCAATCGCTCGTCGATTCGCTCGGCAATATCTCCGAGGCGGGCAACGAGGCACTCCCACAGACGCTGGCATTGGTGCGCGACGCGGTGCCGGTGCTCGACACACAGTCCGAGCAGTCGGATCTGATCCGCGAGTTCAGTACCAGCTTGGATCAGGTGACGGCTCAGCTGAAGTCCAGCGATCCCGACATCCGTCGGCTCATCGACACCGGAACCGCTGCGGGTGATCAGCTCGGTGGTCTGATCACCGAAGCCGGGCCGGCCTTGACGACCGACATCAACAACCTTGCGCTTGTCGCGGCTCAGGCCGAGCCGCGGTATCTCGCTCTTCGGCCGTTCCTGACATTCCTGCCTGCGCTCGGTGCAGGTATCTCCACCATCGTCCCGAACGACGGCACGATCCATCAGGGTCTGCTGCTCGAGGTCAACAACCCGCCGCCCTGCACGGTCGGCTACGAGGGCTCGCAGGCGATCCTGGACGAGGAGAAGCGAAAGAACCCGAACTTCGACCCGACCCGAGAGAACTACCCGCTGAACCTCGACGCGAACTGTGCAACCCCACAGGGCAGCGTGACGGGCGTTCGCAGCGCGAATCGAATCGTCTTTGCCGATCCGGACGTGCCGCAGCCGTGGGACCTCAACCCCAAGGTCGATCCCGAGAAGCTCAACCTCAACCCCATCGCCACCCAGTTGGCACCGCTCATCGGCGTCACGCCGAAGTAGCGACATCGGAAGAATTGCTGCTCAGCACTGTCGTCGGTCCGAGAGTGGTTCGGCCGGATATTACCGAGTAGTAGGGTGAAATTGTGAACTCGAGCACCGAAGCCCTGGAGTCCCCAGCGACTCCAGGGCAGAACAAGACAGCGAAAATTCTTCTTGCCGTCGTCACGGTGATCGCCGTGGCTGCTCTCGCAGCGGCAGTGTTCTTCGGCTACGGCTGGGGCACGGCGTTGTTCAGCCAGAAGCCGACGGAAGATACTCGCGACTCTGCCCTCACCGGTGCCCAGCAGGCGGCGGTCAACCTGAACACGGTCGACGCTGCCAACATCGATCAGTCGTTCGACAACATGAAGTCGTCCATCACCGGTGACTTGATGCTCAACGACCTCGAGCAGACGCGTTCGGGGATCACCGATCAGGTCCGTCAGTCCGGTGCCAAGAGTGAGGCCGAGGTATTGCATGCCGCGGTGACGGAGCTCAGTACCGACGAGAACACCGCCGAGGCTCTCGTAGTCATCAAGACGACTACGACGTGGCCCGACCGCGTCGAGCGAAGCAAGCTCACCATGCGACTGGCCATGGAAGAGGTCGACGGGGTGTGGAAGACCAACAAGGTCGACCCCATCGGTTCGCGGATCTCGCTGGACAACCCCAACACCAATCCCGTCATACCGAGCGAACCGGGTGCTACCGACCCGAATGCAGCCGACCCGAATGCGGCTACCCCCAGCGCGGAAGCGACGCCGGCCCCACAGCCGGATTCCGGTGGCAACTGACGTTCCCCGGCAGTGTCTTTTCCGTCTGTAGTGCAGTGAGTTTCGAAGGAGTTCTGTAGTGCCTCCCCAGCGTCGCAAGATCGTCCCACCCACCACTACCAGCAAGGTGCGCCGCAAGGTTGCCGGCACCGGTAAGCCCACAGCGTCCGACGCGGGTTCGACCACCGCCGAGGATTCGGACACGACCGAGACGACCGCGATCACAACGCCCGCACCGAGCACTCCTGCGGCCGACAAGACGGTTGCCGACGAGACCGTTGCCGACAAGAGCGCGACTTCGAAGCCCTCGCTGGCCAAGGCGGGCACCAAGCCCGGGCCCACCAAGCCCGAGTCCACCAAGTCCGACGCCACCGAGAAGGCCGCCACCGAGAAGGCCGCCACTCCGCTCGACTCCGCGACATCAGGGGCTTCCGACGCGGACGCGGACCAAGCTGTCACCTCGCCCGAGGCGTCGAGGTCGGGTATCGGTTACAAGCACGTGATCGTCGTCGCGATCATCGCCGTGGTGCTCGGTGCATTCGCTGCTGTAGCGGCGTTCAAGCCGTTCGCAACGATCGACAATGCTGCCTGGGTGGATTCTGCAGCCACCCAGGAAGTCACCTCGGCGGCGACCGACGCGCTTCAGACTCTGTACACCTACAAGGCCGACACGATCGATGCCGATTTCGATGCCGCCCGTGCGGTGCTCAATCAGTCGATGCTCGATGAGTTCAACTCCACCGCGGACACCACCAAATCCGCTGTGGTGCAAACGAAGACGGGAACCGAGGCCATGGTTACCGACATCGGCGTCTCGCGGCTGGAGGACGACAAGGCCGAGTTGATCGCCAACGTGAACATCAGTGCCACGCAGGACGGGGTGGCGTCGGGTAGTGCCGAGGGCCCGTTGACGGTCAACATGGAGAAGGTCGACGGCACCTGGAAGCTGTCGGCCATCGACGACCAGTAGTACCGGTACCCGCTGGTCCCGCTCAGGGATTCGGCCCCGCTCTTCGATTCAGCCCCGTTCGATGCAGAAGCCCTGCTCGAACGGGGCTTTTTCGTGCGTTGTGTACTCATCTGTCGCATGCGCACGACCGGATTACCATCGCGTTTGCGTCCTGGCTTGGGACGAGCCCTGGTTGTTCGGGACAACCATTTCGACGCTCGACAGCCAGGGATGGATCCGATGAAAACGGAGCATGCTGGTCATGACTGACACAACTATCGATCTATCCGTGCTGGAATCGAGGTCCGGTCGCTCGGGCTTCGCCGAGAACGTCAATCCCGAACTGTACCGATTGTTGTCCGCCCTCGATCTGGATCGCGAGTACGTGCGCGGCGACGGGACCGTCTTGTTCGACGCCTCGGGCCGACGTTATCTCGATTTCGCCGGTGCGTACGGGGCACTTCCGTTCGGGCACGGCCCCACGCCGATCTGGCAGGCGATCAACGATGTTCGGTGCAGCGGAGAGGCAATTTTCGTGCAGCCCTCGGTGCTGACGGCAGCCGGTGAACTGGCAGATCGGTTGGGGCGCATCGCTCCCGACGGGTTGACGCGAACGACGTTCGTCAACAGCGGTGCCGAGGCCACCGAGGTTGCGCTCAAGCTCGCGCGAGCGCACACCGGGCGACTGGGAGTGTTGACCACCGGCAACAGTTTCCACGGCAAGACGCTCGGCGCGCTGTCTGCGACCGGAAACATCAAGTACCAGAGTGGATTCGGGGCACCTGTGGCCGGCTTCGATCACATCGCCTTCGGCGACGCGGATGCACTCGATGCGGCCCTGACGGCCGCGCCGGATCACTATGCGGTCTTTCTCGTGGAACCGATTCAGGGTGAGGGTGGAGTGGTGTGTCCGCCCGACGGCTATCTGCGGGCTGTGCGGGATGTCTGCGATCGGCACGGTGTGCTCCTCGCGTTCGACGAGGTGCAGACCGGTCTCGGCCGGACCGGGCGGATGTTCGCGGCGGAACACGAGGGGGTGGTGCCCGACATTCTGACCGTGGCGAAGGCGCTCGGTGGCGGCATCGTGCCGGTGGGTGCGGTGTTGTGTGCGCCGAAGCTGGTGGACGAGAGCTTCGCACTGCGTCACACGTCGACGTTCGCGGGCAACGCGCTGGCGGCTCGGGTGGGCATCGCAGTCATCGACGAGCTCACCAGGGACGACTGCGCGGTGGTGACGAACGCGGCCGTGCTCGGTCGGGAGTTGACGAAGGATCTCGGTGCGTTGGCCGAGAAGTATCCGTCCGTGGTCACCGACGTTCGCGGACGCGGCTTGTTGCTCGGAATCGAGCTGACTGCGGACGTGAACTTCGTGGGGCGTCAGTCGCTACTGGGTTCGATTGCCGAGCAACACAATCTGACTGCGGTGATCTGCTCCTACCTGCTCAATGTCGAAGGGATCCGGGTTGCTCCGACGCTGTTCGGTACCAGGGTGATTCGGATCGAGCCACCGCTGACGGTATCGGCGGCGCAGTGTGCACGTCTGGTGGCCGCGTTGGATCGGGCGCTCGGCTACGCGGCAGTAGGGGACCTGGACGGATTGTTCGGGCACCTGCTGGGTCGCCCGACCGTCGGCACCCCACCCTCGCTCACCGCACTACGTCCGGGCCGCACCCCCGATATCGCCGTGCGCTCTACGGATCGCCGGTTCGCGTTCATCGCGCACCCTCTGGATCTGGGGTTCTTCGCCGCCTTCGATCCTGCGCTCGAGGTGTTCGATCATTCCGAACGTCAGGATCTGCTTCACCGGTTCGCTGCATCGACGTCCGAGCTCGACCCCGCGTCGTTCGTCATCGGCAGTGGTCGGGTCGTCGGGGGAGGGGACGCGACGGCACACGGTGACCTGATCGGGCTGCCCTACACCTCGGAGCAGTTGCTGCATCTGCCGACCGAGCAGGCGCTGCGGGTGGTGGGCGGTGCCGTCGAACTCGCGATCTCGCGCGGCGCGACGGTAGTGGGGTTGGGCGGTTACTCGTCGGTGATCACCGGGAACGGGTTGGGTCTCGGGGCAACGTCTCGGCCTATCACCACCGGCAACACGTTCACCGCCGCGGCGAGTCTGCGGGCCGTTCGACGCGTGTGCCGCGAACGAGGAATCGACGTCGCGCAAGCCAGGGTGACGATTCTCGGTGCTGCCGGTGCCATCGGGCGGACCATCGGCAAGCAGCTGGCCGGCGAGGTCGGCAGTATCGCTCTGGTCGGTCGGCAGGGTGAGGGCTCGGTCATCGCGCCGAAGTTGTGGGCGGCGGCGCAGGAGATGGTGGCGAGTGCGACGGGCGGACTCGGCTCGGGGGACCTCGCCGGTGCTGCACTCGAGGTGCATGGTGACCTGGATGATCTGATCAGGTCCGGGCACATCGAGTTTTTCACCGATCCCGTTGCTGCGGTGCAGGATTCGTTGATCGTGATTGCGGCGACGTCGGCACCGCACGCACTGATCGACCCGACCGATCTGATGGACGGTGCCATCGTCTGCGATGTTGCACAGCCACCGAACATCGGCCGCGATGTGCGCGGTGAGCGGCCGGACGTGACGGTGTTCGACGGCGGCATCGTGCGGGTGCCGTCGGGTTCGGATTTCGGTTTGACCTACGGGTTGGCTCCGGGCCTGACATACGCCTGCATGGCCGAGACGATGCTGATCGCGTTGTCGGGTGAATTCGACCTCCGCAGCATCGGCACCAGTCTCGACGGAGACAGCGTCGAGAAGTTGGGTGAGCTGGCCGACGTCCACGGGTTCGCTCTCGCCGAGGCCACCCGATGGCGCGAGGCCAACAAGTAGAGGGCAGCAAGTAGTGGCCAGCAAGTAGTGGCCAACAGTAAGAAGCCAACGAGAAGAGGCCAACAGGTAGGCATGAACCGGTGAACAGCAGGGGGCGGGGCGCGTCGGTGTCCTCGCCCCCGACCGGACGGGTCCGTCGAAAAACCCGTCTCGGGGAGAACGGATCGGGCCGAACCTCTTGACGAAGGGGGCAGCACGGTTCACTCTTGTCGTCAGGAGCACCCCCAGTGGTTTCGTAAGGGCAGCGGCATCGGGCAAGCGACACGCTTTCGTCGAGTCAGCGCACGAATGGACCCCGGGTGCTACTTTTGATGCCCCCGTTGCGCTCTGCGCACATTTGGGGTACCTTTGGACGTTGCGCTGGCTGCCTCCTGTCCACCTCTCGATCGCTGTTACCCGAAAGCACTTTTTCGGGCCGCTGTGATGGGGATTCGGTCTGGTTGCACCAGCCGAAATTCGCCCCACATATAGCAAACAGATACAGCGGCGGTCGCCATGTCGTGTCAGCTGACAGGTCCTGTCAGTCGACGGAACGGCGCGACCCGCGTGAGGTGCTGGAAGGACGCATCTTGGCAGTCTCTAGCCAGACCAAGGCAGTTGTCGGAACACCGGGAGCCCCGAGGAGGGTTTCGTTCGCGAACATTCGCGAGCCGTTGGAGGTACCCGGTCTCCTCGATGTACAGACGGATTCGTTCGAATGGCTGGTAGGTGCGCAGAGTTGGCGCGACCGTGCCGCCGCCCGCGGAGACAGTGGTGTCTCCGGCGGACTCGAGGACATCCTGACCGAGCTCTCTCCGATCGAGGACTTCTCGGGCTCGATGTCGCTGTCTTTCTCCGACCCACGATTCGACGAGGTCAAGGCCTCGACCGATGAGTGCAAGGACAAGGACATGACGTACGCAGCTCCGCTGTTCGTCACCGCCGAGTTCATCAACAACAACACCGGCGAGATCAAGAGCCAGACGGTCTTCATGGGTGATTTCCCGATGATGACCGACAAGGGCACCTTCATCATCAACGGCACCGAGCGTGTCGTCGTCTCGCAGCTGGTGCGTTCTCCGGGCGTCTACTTCGACCATTCGATCGACAAGACCACCGAGAAGGACCTGCACAGCGTCAAGGTCATCCCCGGCCGCGGTGCTTGGCTCGAGTTCGACGTCGACAAGCGCGACACCGTCGGTGTCCGCATCGACCGCAAGCGTCGCCAGCCCGTCACGGTGCTGCTGAAGGCTCTCGGCTGGTCCACCGAGCAGATCACGGAGCGCTTCGGCTTCTCCGAGATCCTCATGGCCACGCTGGAGAAGGACAACACCGCCGGTACCGACGAGGCTCTCCTCGACATCTACCGCAAGCTGCGTCCGGGCGAGCCGCCGACGAAGGAGTCGGCGCAGACCCTGCTGGAGAACCTGTTCTTCAAGGACAAGCGTTACGACCTCGCTCGCGTCGGTCGCTACAAGATCAACAAGAAGCTCGGCCTCAACTCGGGCCAGCCGATCGTGGCGTCGACCCTCACCGAGGAAGACATCGTCGCGACCATCGAGTACCTGGTGCGTCTGCACGCAGGTGAGACCTCGATGACCGCACCCGAGGGCGTCGAGGTTCCCGTCGAGGTCGACGACATCGACCACTTCGGCAACCGTCGTCTGCGTACCGTCGGCGAGCTCATCCAGAACCAGATCCGCGTGGGCCTGTCCCGCATGGAGCGCGTCGTGCGCGAACGTATGACGACTCAGGACGTCGAGGCGATCACGCCGCAGACCCTGATCAACATCCGTCCCGTCGTCGCTGCGATCAAGGAGTTCTTCGGAACCTCCCAGCTCTCGCAGTTCATGGACCAGAACAACCCGCTGTCGGGTCTGACGCACAAGCGTCGCCTGTCGGCACTGGGACCCGGCGGTCTCTCTCGTGAGCGCGCCGGCCTCGAGGTCCGCGACGTGCACCCCTCGCACTACGGCCGCATGTGCCCCATCGAGACCCCGGAAGGCCCGAACATCGGCCTGATCGGATCGCTCTCGGTGTACGCACGCGTCAACCCGTTCGGCTTCATCGAGACCCCGTACCGCAAGGTCGTCGACGGCAAGGTGACCGACGATGTCGATTACCTGACCGCCGACGAGGAGGATCGCCACACGCTCGCGCAGGCGAACTCTCCGGTCGACGATTCGGGTCACTTCATCGAGGACAAGATTCTCGTCCGTCGTAAGGGTGGCGAGGTCGAGTTCGTCTCGTCCGACGACATCGACTACATGGACGTCTCGCCTCGTCAGATGGTGTCCGTCGCCACCGCGATGATCCCGTTCCTCGAGCACGACGATGCCAACCGTGCCCTGATGGGCGCGAACATGCAGCGTCAGGCTGTCCCGCTGGTGCGCAGCGAGGCTCCGATTGTCGGTACCGGCATGGAGCTGCGTGCCGCTGTCGACGCCGGTGACGTCGTCATCACCGAGAAGACCGGTGTCGTCGAAGAGGTCTCCGCCGACTACGTCACGGTCATGGCCGACGACGGATCGCGCAAGACCTACCGGATGCGTAAGTTCGCGCGTTCCAACCAGGGCACGTGCGCCAACCAGCGTCCGATCGTGGACGAGGGACAGCGCGTCGAGTCCGGCCAGGTCCTCGCCGACGGCCCCTGCACCGAGAACGGTGAGATGGCACTCGGCAAGAACCTGCTGCTGGCGATCATGCCGTGGGAGGGCCACAACTACGAGGACGCGATCATCCTGTCGCAGCGCCTCGTGGAAGAGGACGTTCTCACCTCGATCCACATCGAGGAGCACGAGATCGATGCTCGCGACACCAAGCTCGGTGCCGAAGAGATCACTCGCGACATCCCGAACGTCTCCGACGAGGTCCTCGCAGACCTCGACGAGCGCGGCATCATCCGTATCGGTGCCGAGGTTCGTGACGGCGACGTGCTGGTCGGAAAGGTCACGCCGAAGGGCGAGACCGAGCTGACCCCCGAGGAGCGCCTGCTGCGCGCCATCTTCGGTGAGAAGGCTCGCGAAGTTCGCGACACCTCGCTCAAGGTTCCGCACGGCGAGAACGGAAAGGTGATCGGCATCCGCGTCTTCTCGCGCGACGACGACGACGATCTGCCTCCCGGCGTCAACGAGCTGGTCCGCGTCTACGTGGCTCAGAAGCGCAAGATCCAGGACGGCGACAAGCTCGCCGGCCGGCACGGCAACAAGGGCGTCATCGGCAAGATCCTCCCGCAGGAGGACATGCCGTTCCTGCCCGACGGCACCCCGATCGACATCATCCTCAACACCCACGGTGTTCCGCGTCGTATGAACATCGGTCAGGTCCTCGAAACCCACCTGGGTTGGATCGGCAAGACCGGTTGGAACGTGCAGATCGCCGCGGACGGCAGCAAGCCCGATTGGGCCGAACGCCTGCCCGAGGAGATGCTGGCGGCTCCGGCCGACAGCAACATCGCCACCCCGGTGTTCGACGGTGCCAAGGAGAATCAGCTCGCCGGCCTGCTGGAGAGCACGATTCCCAACCGCGACGGCGAGCAGATGGTCGGTTCCGACGGAAAGGCCACGTTGTTCGACGGCCGCTCCGGCGAGCCGTTCCCGTACCCGGTGTCGGTGGGCTACATGTACATCATCAAGCTGCACCACTTGGTCGACGACAAGATCCACGCTCGTTCGACCGGGCCGTACTCGATGATCACGCAGCAGCCCCTCGGTGGTAAGGCTCAGTTCGGTGGACAGCGCTTCGGTGAGATGGAGTGCTGGGCCATGCAGGCCTACGGTGCCGCGTACACGCTGCAGGAGCTTCTCACCATCAAGTCGGACGACGTTGTCGGCCGCGTGAAGGTGTACGAGGCGATCGTCAAGGGCGAGAACATCCCGGAGCCCGGTATCCCCGAGTCCTTCAAGGTGCTCCTCAAGGAGCTCCAGTCGCTGTGCCTCAACGTGGAGGTGCTGTCCTCGGACGGTGCTGCCATCACGATGGCCGACGGTGACGACGAAGACCTCGAGCGTGCCGCAGCCAACCTGGGAATCAACCTCTCCCGCAACGAAGCTGCAACGGTCGACGACCTAGCTCAGTAGTTCAGTGGTCTGCCGGATCTGCGCACAGCGGATCCGGCAGGCGTTCTTCTCATTTGCTCTTCCAGCACAACACCCATAACGGGGAAAGGAAGTTACGTGCTCGACGTCAACTTCTTCGATGAACTTCGCATTGGCCTTGCCACTGCGGACGACATCCGTCAGTGGTCCTACGGCGAGGTCAAGAAGCCGGAGACCATCAACTACCGCACGCTCAAGCCCGAGAAGGACGGCCTCTTCTGCGAGAAGATCTTCGGCCCCACTCGGGACTGGGAGTGCTACTGCGGCAAGTACAAGCGCGTCCGCTTCAAGGGCATCATCTGTGAGCGCTGTGGCGTCGAGGTCACTCGCGCCAAGGTGCGTCGTGAGCGCATGGGCCACATCGAACTGGCCGCTCCGGTCACGCACATCTGGTACTTCAAGGGTGTGCCGTCGCGTCTGGGCTACCTGCTCGACCTGGCTCCGAAGGATCTCGAGAAGATCATCTACTTCGCTGCCTACGTCATCACCACGGTCGACGACGAGCTCCGTCACAACGAGCTCTCGACGCTCGAGGCCGAGATGGAGGTCGAGAAGAAGGCCGTCGCAGATCAGCGCGACGCCGATCTCGAGGCTCGTGCGCAGAAGCTCGAAGCCGACATCGCCGAGCTCGAAGCCGAGGGTGCCAAGTCCGACGTGCGTCGCAAGGTCAAGGACGGCGGCGAGCGCGAGATGCGTCAGCTCCGTGACCGCGCGCAGCGTGAGCTCGATCGTCTCGAAGAGATCTGGACCACGTTCATCAAGCTTGCTCCCAAGCAGCTCATCGTCGACGAGCTCATCTACCGCGAGCTCATCGACCGGTACGGCGAGTACTTCACCGGTGCCATGGGCGCCGAGTCGATCCAGAAGCTCATGCAGACCTTCGACATCGATGCCGAGGCGGAATCTCTTCGCGAGACCATCCGCAGTGGCAAGGGTCAGAAGAAGCTGCGCGCGCTCAAGCGTCTGAAGGTCGTCGCCGCATTCCAGGCCGGCCGTAACTCGCCGATGGGCATGGTCCTGGACGCTGTCCCGGTCATCCCACCGGAGCTTCGTCCGATGGTGCAGCTCGACGGTGGCCGTTTCGCGACGTCCGACCTCAACGACCTGTACCGCCGCGTCATCAACCGCAACAACCGCCTCAAGCGTCTGATCGATCTCGGTGCACCCGAGATCATCGTCAACAACGAGAAGCGGATGCTGCAGGAGTCGGTCGACGCCCTGTTCGACAACGGCCGTCGTGGACGTCCGGTCACCGGACCGGGTAACCGTCCGCTGAAGTCGCTCTCCGACTTGCTCAAGGGCAAGCAGGGTCGGTTCCGTCAGAACCTCCTCGGCAAGCGCGTCGACTACTCGGGCCGTTCGGTCATCGTCGTCGGCCCGCAGCTCAAGCTGCACCAGTGCGGTCTGCCGAAGCTGATGGCTCTCGAGCTGTTCAAGCCGTTCGTGATGAAGCGTCTGGTGGATCTGAACCACGCGCAGAACATCAAGTCGGCCAAGCGCATGGTCGAGCGTCAGCGTCCGCAGGTGTGGGACGTTCTCGAAGAGGTCATCGCCGAGCACCCCGTGCTGCTGAACCGTGCACCCACCCTGCACCGGTTGGGCATCCAGGCGTTCGAGCCGCAGCTCGTCGAGGGCAAGGCCATCCAGCTGCACCCGCTCGTGTGTGAGGCGTTCAACGCCGACTTCGACGGTGACCAGATGGCTGTCCACCTCCCGCTGTCCGCCGAGGCTCAGGCCGAGGCACGCGTGCTGATGCTGTCGTCGAACAACATCCTCTCGCCGGCATCGGGCCGTCCGCTCGCCATGCCGCGTCTGGACATGGTGACGGGTCTGTACCACCTGACTCGTCTCGATGCCGGTGCTGTCGGCGAGCGCGCCGACGCCAAGACCGATCACGCAGAGTTCGGGGCGTACTCCTCCCCGGCCGAGGCGCAGATGGCCGTCGACCGTGGATCGCTCACGGTGCAGTCGCAGATTCGGGTTCGTCTCACCACGCAGCGCCCGCCGCGTGAGATCGAGAACGAGCTGTTCCCCGAGGGCTGGAACCGCGGCGAGGCATGGACCGCGGAAACCACTCTGGGACGCGTGCTCTTCAACGAGCTGCTGCCGGCGGACTACCCGTTCGTCAACGAGCAGATGCCGAAGAAGCGTCAGTCGACCATCATCAACGATCTCGCCGAGCGTTACCCGATGATCGTCGTCGCGCAGACCGTCGACAAGCTCAAGGACGCAGGCTTCTACTGGGCCACGCGTTCGGGTGTCACCATCTCGATCTCCGACGTCCTCGTGCCGCCGGAGAAGCCGCAGATCATGGAGACCTTCGAGGCTCAGGCCGATCAGATCGAGAAGAAGTACCAGCGTGGCGCACTCGACAAGGTCGAGCGCAACTCCGCACTGGTCAAGATCTGGCAGGACGCGACCGAGCAGGTCGGTAAGGCCATGGAGGCCCACTTCCCCGACGACAACCCGATCCCGATGATCGTGAAGTCCGGCGCAGCCGGAAACATGACTCAGGTTCGCTCGCTCGCCGGCATGAAGGGCTTGGTGACGAACCCGAAGGGTGAGTTCATCCCGCGTCCGATCAAGTCTTCCTTCAAGGAAGGCCTGACGGTCCTCGAGTACTTCATCAACACGCACGGTGCTCGTAAGGGTCTGGCCGACACGGCGCTTCGTACCGCCGACTCGGGCTACCTGACGCGTCGTCTGGTCGACGTCTCGCAGGATGTCATCGTTCGGGAAACCGACTGTGGCACCGAGCGCGGCATCGTCACGACGATCGCCGAGAAGACCGCCGACGGCAAGATGATCCGCGACGCTCACGTCGAGACCAGCACGTACGCCCGCACCTTGGCGAACGACGCTGTCGACGAGAACGGCACGGTCATCGTCGCTCGCGGACACGATCTCGGTGACCCGGCCATCGACGCGCTGCTCGCTGCGGGCATCACGTCGGTCAAGGTTCGCTCGGTGCTCACCTGCACCACCGGAACCGGCGTCTGCGCCACCTGCTACGGCCGCTCGATGGCCACCGGCAAGCTGGTCGACATCGGTGAGGCCGTCGGTATCGTTGCCGCACAGTCCATCGGTGAGCCCGGAACCCAGCTGACCATGCGTACCTTCCACCAGGGTGGTGTCGCCGGAGATGACATCACCGGTGGTCTGCCTCGCGTGCAGGAGCTGTTCGAGGCACGTGTGCCGAAGGGCAAGGCTCCGATCGCGGACGTGTCGGGACGCATCCAGCTCGAGGACGGCGATCGTTTCTACAAGATCACCATCGTCCCGGACGACGGCGGCGAAGAGGTTGTCTACGACAAGCTCTCCAAGCGTCAGCGTCTGCGCGTCTTCAAGCACGACGACGGCACCGAGCGCCTCTTGGCGGACGGTGACCACGTCGAGGTCGGCCAGCAGCTCATGGAAGGTGCTGCCGATCCGCACGAGGTTCTGCGCGTGATGGGTCCTCGCCAGGTGCAGATCCACCTCGTCAACGAGGTCCAGGAGGTGTACCGGTCGCAGGGTGTGTCGATTCACGACAAGCACATCGAGACGATCGTGCGCCAGATGCTCCGTCGCGTGACGATCATCGACAGCGGCTCCACCGAATTCCTGCCCGGTTCACTCACCGAGCGCAGCGAATTCGAGTCGAGCAACCGTCGTGTCGTCTCCGAGGGTGGCGAGCCCGCAGCCGGACGTCCGGTCCTGATGGGTATCACCAAGGCGTCGCTGGCCACCGACTCGTGGCTGTCGGCAGCGTCCTTCCAGGAGACCACTCGTGTGCTCACCGATGCGGCGATCAACTGCCGCAGCGACAAGCTCATAGGTCTCAAGGAGAACGTCATCATCGGTAAGCTCATCCCGGCTGGTACCGGCATCAACCGGTACCGGAACATCACGGTGCAGCCGACCGAAGAGGCGCGTGCCGCGGCATACGCGGTGCCGTCGTACGACGATCAGTACTACAGCCCGGACGGCTTCGGCCAGGGAACCGGTGCTGCAGTGCCGCTCGACGACTACGGTTTCTCCAACGAATACCGCTAGAGCGACTTCGTCGCACGTGCGCGGAAACTCGTAGCCCACTACGAGTTTCCGCTCACGACGGCAAGGCGTGACAAACAGAGCCCCGCATCGACTTCGGTCGGTGCGGGGCTCTGTTGTTGTGACTCTGGGAGCGATGAGTTTTCGATGCTCCTCGAGTCGTTACCGGTATGACCAACCAAACTTCCAGCTCTATCGTGAACATCGGCGTGGCCATGTTCTCCGTGGCCGATCAGGATGCGGCTCTCGATTTCTACTCACGCGTGCTCGGGTTCGAGGTCCGCGGTGATTCGCGATTCGGCCCCGAGGGTGAGTACCGGTGGCTGGAGGTGGCACCGCCCGGTTCGACCGCGCGGCTCGCCCTCAACCCGCCGATGGGAGGCACGTCCGGCGGTGGGTCCATCGGCGTCGAGACGCCCGATGTCGCGTCCGAGCATGCGCGGCTCACCGCCATCGGCGGCGTCGATCTCGACGACTTGATGGAAGAGGTGGACGGCGTACCGCCCATGTTTGCGCTGCGAGATCCCGACGGCAATTCGGTGTGGGTCGTACAAGCCTGACGGGTCAGCCGGGCTGTTTCTGATCGACGAACGTGTACAGCTCGGCGATCGTGCCGTCCCTGACGACGGCGAAGTCCTGGCCGGTGACGACGGCCGGGGCGTCAGGCGGCGAGAGTGCCCAGGAGATGCGGGCAACGTCGCCCAGCACGGCGGGTTCGACGGTGACGGAGAAGGACAGGCCGGCGGAGTCCGCGAGGAGCGCGGTGATCGCGTCGATGACGGCTTCGCGTCCGGTCGCGGTGTTCTCGGCGTCGTAGAACACCGCGTCCGGGTGGTACAAGGCTTCGATCAGCTCGCGTCGTCGTTCGGCGTCGGTCGCGTTGAACACCTCGACGACGTTGCGGCGTACCAACTCGGCATGAGACGTGCGATCCATGGTGTGCCCCTAAGGTTGGTTGTCGGGGTCTACTGCGCCTGCACCCCGGATCAAGCTTCTCAGAAAGAACATGACATGTCACGTAATCGGTCGACGGCCGACTCTCCTTGGCTGACGCCGTCCCAGGAATCGGCGTGGCGCGCCTACATGGGGCTGTCGCTGCAGATGACCTTCGAGATGAACCGCCAGCTGACCGAGGATCACGGTCTATCCCTGGCCGACTACTCGGTGCTCGTCGCGCTGGCCGACAGTCCCGACGGGCGTCGCCGGGTGACCGAGCTGGCCGCCGAGATCGGCTGGGAGCGCAGCAGGGCCTCTCACCACCTCGCCCGGATGTCCGCACGGGGGCTCACCGATCGCACGGTCTCGACCACCGACGGGCGCGCCACGGATGCCGTTCTCACCGAAGCGGGCAGAGCGGCTCTGGACGCGTCGGCAGCAGGTCACGTCGACGTGGTGCGGCGATTGTTCTTCGACGGGATTGCACCCGAGGAAGTCTCCACTCTCGAGTCGATCCTCACTCGACTACGTGACCATGTGCGAACCAATGGGACGCTGCCCCAACCGCAATGACTGCCCCAACCGCAGCGACAACCTCCACCTCGGATCACGACGAGGTCGTTCATCCGTGGTGACAGACAGCCTCGAGGTCTATGCCGTTGAGGTCCCGCACGAAAGATCCGTAGTACGTCGCGTGGTACTCGGGCTGTAGTGCTGGAGGCCGGAGTTCGATCGCTCCTGCCGACAGCGCTGCGGTGTGGAAGGCATCGACCGTGGCGCGGTCCGGGGCACTGAACGCGAGATGGGTATGCGGTCCGATGGCCGAACCCGGTGCGTCGACGATCCAGAAGAAGGGCTTCACCTCCGCCCAGCCGAAGGCGATCATGGCGAGCTGGTTTGCCTCGGGGGTGTGCGGTACCCGCATGATCTCGGTGATCCCGAGCGGTGCGAGGGCAGCGCCGTAGAACTCGGCGCTGGCGGCGAGATCGGCGACGCCGATGTTGAGGTGGTCGATTTGAGATCCGGTGCGGTCGAGGTTCGTCATAACCGTGAGTCTTCCGAAGATCGCGGACGGCTTCGGTCCTCGATCGGGAAGATCGCCGGAGTTCATCTCGCTGTCGAACCGATGACGGGCGCAGTTTGCCCGGGCACGACAGTCTCGACCAATGGTGAGACGGGGTAATGAGATTCGGATCGGTCAGGACATCTCCTTGCAGGCGGGGGCCACGCGCCGACAGTTTCTGACGTGGAGTGCGTTGGTAGGGGCGCTCGCCTTCACTCCTGGACTCGCGGGAACCACGGCGCACGCGCAGTCCGTCGTGACCCCCGACTACCCCTTCCGCCTCGGCGTGGCCTCCGGTGATCCGTTGCCCGACTCGGTGGTGCTGTGGACCAGGCTCGCCACCGATCCCTTTGCGCCGCTGGGCGGAATGACGCCTGGCGTGGTGCCGGTGCGGTGGCAGATTGCGACCGACGAGCACTTTGCACACATGAGCCGTGAGGGCGTCGAACTGGCCACCGAGTTCGACGGCTGGTCGATTCACGTCGACGTCCGCGGGCTGGAGCCGGCCCGCGAATACTTCTATCGCTTCCTCGTCGGCCCACACGCGAGCCCGGTCGGACGTACCAAAACTGCACCGGCAGTGGGTCAGCCGCTGAGCAAGCTCGATTTCGCCTGGGCGTCGTGCCAGAAGTGGGAGGACGGCTTCTTCGGCGCGTACCAGGACTTGGCGGCCTCGAATCTCGACGTGGTGTTCTTTCTGGGCGACTACATCTACGAGTACGCGATCAAGGACGAGGGTGCCCGAAAGGGTGAGCCGCGCACCGAGTCGGCGGCTCGAGAAACCATGGTGCTCAGCGACTATCGCGACCGATACGCGATGTACAAGGCAGACGAGAACCTGGCTGCTGCGCATGCATCGGCACCGTTCGTCTCGACGTTCGACGACCATGAGGTGGACAACAACTGGGCCTCGCAGATCAGTCAGGACGACGACGATCCGCGAGAGTTCCTGTTGCGCAGAGCCGATGCGTTCAAGGCATGGTGGGAGAACACTCCGGTGCGCGCGAATCTGAAGCCCGTGGGCCCGGACATGAAGGTCTATCGACGGTTCTCGTTCGGTGATCTGGTGGACTTCTCGGTGCTGGATACCCGGCAGTACCGCAGCGATCAGGCGCACGGAGACGGTGAGCATGCGCAGGATGCCGAGACGGCCGATCCGTCGCGCACCATCACCGGTGCGGCACAGGAACAATGGATCCTCGACGGGTTCGCATCACCGTCGAAGTGGAACTTCCTGGCGCACCAGACGGTCATCGCCGATCTTGCTCGGGGACAGGGCAACGATCGCAAGGTCGGCATGGATCCGTGGAGCGGGTACGAGGCCTCGCGTCATCGCATCCTCGACGGAGCCAGGGATCGCGGCACCAAGAACGTGGCGTCGATCGTCGGCGACATTCACCGTACGATCGTGTCGGAACTGCGTCGCGATTACCAGGATCAAGTGTCGCCGATCCAAGGGGTCGAGATCGCGACCACGTCCATAGCGTCGGGCAAGGACGGTGCCGATGTCGACTCCGCCGGAGCTGCCATCGCCGACGGTTCGCCGCATGTGAAGTACGGCAACGCTCGTCGCGGCTATCTTCGCAGCACGCTGACCAACACCGAATGGCGTTCGGAGGTAAGGGTTCTCGACCGCGTTTCCGCACCGGGCGCATCGGTGCGAACCGCAGCAACGGTCACCGTCCCCGAAGGCCGCCCCGAGATCCAGCTGAGCTAGCGCCCGTCCCTCAGCGCCCGTCGGCGATGATCTGTGCGACGTTGCGTTCGGCCAGCGCGGTGATCGTCAGGGACGGGTTGGCCGCTCCGGTGCTTCCCGGGATCAGTGCACCGTCGACGACGTAGAGACCGGGGTGACCCTTCACGCGGCCGTAGTCGTCGGTGGCGTCGCCCAGTACCGCGCCGCCGAGGGGGTGGGCGGTGAAGGTGTCGTCCACATCGCGGGTGAACGGTTCGGCTGCAACGATGGTGCCGCCGGCCTGCGCCATCCGATTCTGCACTGCGCGTAGGGCTTCGACGGTGTCGCGGCTGCCACCCTTGGGCCAGTTCAGGGTCAATTTGTTTGCGGCGGAATCGAATCCGAAGTTTCCGCGCAGTGGGTCGATGGTCATGCCGAGGGATCCGATGAATCCGAGGTTCACGGGAACGCCCGGCACGTACCAGTTCTCGACGGTCAGGGGTAGCCCGGAGTCGTCGACGATGCGGGATGCGCAGGGCGCACCCTGCGGTCCGGCAGACATCGGCCCGAGCGACCGCGTCATCGAGGCGTCGCCGTTGGTGCCCCAGCCGGTGCCGACGAACTCGTTGAGATTCGCCAGCGCTCCGGTGGTGCGGGCGCGCATCAGCAGTTCGGTGGTACCGATGGATCCGGCCCCGAGGACGAGGGTGTCGCAGGTGACGGTGCGGGTCTCGACGACGTTGCCGAACGGGTCGAGGCGTTCGACCTCGACGCGGTAGCGGCCCCCGGACTCGGTGCCGATCGCCGCGACGCGGTGGCTGTGGCAGACGGCCGCGCGGCCGGTGGCCTCTGCCTGGGGGATGTAGTTCTGAGTCAGGTCGTGCTTGGCACCGTTGGAGTTGCCGAACGTGCTCGCGCCGACGGTCGCGGACGGCCGAGACCGGCCGGCGATCTCGTCGCGCACGACGTTCCAGTTCCAGTTGCCGTCGACCGCTTCCGTGGTGAATCCTGCCCGTCGGGCGTGGTCGTCCCAGGTGCGCGAGTGCGCGAAGTTCGGGCTGTTGTACACGTCCTCGGGCATCGTCGACGGCCGAAGCATCGAACGGGCCTTGGGGTACCAGGTGGCGGCCATCTCGTCGTAGCTCAGGCGTCCGCCGAAGGAGAGGTCGAAGAATTTCTTGTCCGGTGCGATGGTCACACCGGTGTACACGATCGAGCCGCCGCCGACGGCCGCTCCGCGCCACACCGAGAGGTTCTCGTAGCGGGTGGTGTCGAGGACTCCGCCGAAGAGGTCGACCGGTCCGACGGGCATGCCGGTGATGTTGGTGAACGAGGTCTGCTGCCACAGACCGCGTCCGTCGGCGGTCATGTCGGCGGTGAAGATCTCGCGCCAGGGGTCTCGTGGCCAGCGCAGTCCGCGCTCGAGCACGGTCACCTGGGTGCCGGCCTGGGCCATGCGGAGGGCCGCAGCACTGGCACCGAATCCGGAGCCGACCACGATGACGGACGAGTGATCCGGTGGGCGCGGCGGGTCGGCGAACAGTTCGGGAACGAGTGACCGGATTCGGTCGGCACCGAGGGGGAGTGCGCCGGCGGGGGCGGAACCCGGCAGGCCGGCGGAGCTCAGGGCCGGAGCGGCGGCAGCGCCGAGCATTCCGGCAGCGGCCAACCGCAGCAATTGCCTTCGGTTCACGGAAAGTCCCCCTACTTGACTCACGGACAGCGTTGTCGATTCTGTCGTGTTTGCCGCGAGAAAGCGAACGGTTCGGTCGGTCTCGAGGATGCTTCCCAGCTCGGCCTCAGGTTTGCCTGTCAGACTTCCGCTCATGGTTTCGGCTTCGGTGGCTCTGTTGTTGCTTGTCACGGCAGTGGTCGGCATCGCGGCGCACCTCCTCGACTCGCGAGGACAGGGGATGCTCGTGGCCGCTGCGTTGGCACATGTCCTCATGCTCGCCGCTGTGCCCGGCACCGTGGTCGCAGGTTTCGCGTTCGGTTGGTGGGGTGTGGCGGCCGGCGCGGCGATACTGGCGAGCGCCGCCGCAACGCAGATGCCCCTACTACGGCGAAGATCGACAACGAACTCCGACGCCTCGATTCTGACAGTGCTGCATGCCAACATCTGGCTGGGGCAGGCCGATCTCGACGCGTTGGTCGCGCTGGTCGACGAGCACCGCCCCGATGTGCTCACCCTCGTCGAGTTGACGCCCGAGGCGGACGCGCAACTTCGCCCCAGGCTCGCGGGGTCGTTGCCGCATGCGTACGTGAGCGCTGCCGCGGGCGGCGACGGAACCGGCATCTACAGCCGCTTCCCGCTCGTGGACCAGCAGCGCCACGACGGCTTCGTGACCGAGTTGCTCTCGGCGCGGGTGGAGATGCCGGGCCGCCCGCTCGTGTTCGCGGTGCATCCCGTGCCGCCGTGGCCGCGGGAACCGTCCGAATGGGTCCGCGAGCTGGGGCTGCTACGGCAACTATTGGCCAAGATTCCCGCAGACGACGGTCCCGTGGTGGTCGCGGGCGATTTCAATGCGACGCAGGATCATCGGCGATATCGAGACCTGCAGGACGGGCGTTTCGTCGATGCCGCGGTGGCAACCGGAGCCGGCATGCTCAGGACGTACCCGGCGCACACCTGGCACCCGCCTGTCATTGCCATCGATCACGTTCTGGTGGCCGACATGGCTGTTCGTTCGGTCGAGGCCGTGACGATTCCCGGCTCCGACCACCGCGGCATCCTCGCGAGGTTGGATTTCGGTCCCAATTAGGACTGCGCGGGCAACTGCTGCACCGACCACTTGTTGCCGTCGGGGTCGGCGAAGTACACGAACGTGCCCCAGCCCTCGTCCTTGGGTGGGTCAATGGTCAGTCCGGCCGCGGTGAGGTGTTCGTAGGCGTCCTGGACGCTGTCCACGACCATCAGGATTCCGGCTCCCTTGCCCGGTTCGGCATCGGTGATGTTCTCGCCGATGGCGATGGAACACGCCGAGCCCGGGGGAGTGAGCTGGACGTACCGGATGCCGTCCCAGGGGCGAGCATCGTGGTCGGCGTTGAAGCCGATCGAGACGTAGAAGTCCTTGGCACGGTCCACGTCGGTGACGGCCAGGGTGACGAGTTCGAGCTTCATGGTGAGGTTCATGAAGCAATGATGAGCGCCATTGCGGACATATTCGGTCCGCTATGACACCTCGTCGAAGAATGTTTCGAGAATTCTTCGCCCGCCCTCGGCGACGCGACCGAGGACCTGTGCGTTCGGTGCCGTTCCCGCAGGCATGTGTGCGTCGAGCATCGTCTGTTCGGCAGGTGTGAGCTCGACGTGGAACTGCAGACCGAGACCGCTGCCGAACCGGAACGCCTGATTCCGGTAGAGATTCGAGCTCGCCAGGAGCACCGCCCCGGCAGGCAGGTCGAACGTATCGGTGTGCCAGTGCACCACCGAGACCGACTCTGCTCCGAAGAGCGATACACCGGCATCGGTCGCGGTCACCTCTCCGGCGCCCAGCTCCGCGACAGGACCCCGGTACACCGCACATCCCTGCGAGGCGGCGAGGAGCTGCGCACCGAGACACACCCCGAGCACGGGAATGTCCCGTCGCAGACACTCGGCAATCAAGTCTCGTTCGGCCCGCACGTGAGGGTGAGCGACATCGCCCCACGCATCCATCGGTCCGCCCAGCACGACCAACCCCGTGACCGCATCGGCTGAGGGCAACGAGTCCCCAATCGCCACCGCGACCACCGTGTAGTCGATTCCGCGTTCGGTCATGATCGTCCCGATCAGCGCCGGGCCTTCGGCATCGACGTGCTTTACCACCCACCAACTCATACTCAGAAATATGCCCGACGCTCCCGTGGTTGTCCTGGCTGTGTTGCTTTCCCTCCTCGACAGATCCCGCACTCGATCCGGTACGGACGACGCGTCGGCGCTGCGTCATACCGTCGAACGGGCGATGCACGCGGAGAAGATAGGGCTGCATCGGTTTTGGGTGGCCGAGCATCACGGTGTACCCGGCATCGCGTCGGGCGCTCCGGCGGTACTGGCTGCGGCGGTGGCGTCGCGCACCTCACGCATCCGCGTCGGATCCGGGGGAGTGATGCTGCCCAACCATCAGCCGCTGATCGTGGCCGAGCAATTCCTGATGTTGGAGTCCCTCTTTCCCGGCCGGATCGATCTCGGGGTAGGCCGTTCGCTCGGGTTCACCGAACCGGTACGCGCAGCTCTACGCAGTGAGCACGCCGATACCTTCGATGCCGACATCGCCGAATTGCGTTCGTATCTGGACGGTTCGGCACCGGTGACGGCGCGCCCCGTCACCGCGTCTCCGCCGGTCTTCGTTCTCGCGACCGGTGCGGGCCTGGAGGTCGCGGCCCGCGCCGGGCTTCCGGTGGTCGTCGGTGGACCGGTGTTGCACAAGACCGACCCATTGGCGATGTATCGCAAAAGTTTTCGGCCCTCGCCGGCCAATCCTGAACCGTACGTGATCATCTCGCTCGACGTGACGATCGCAGCCGATACCGCCGACGCGCGCAGGCTCGCATTGCCGGAGGCGTGGGCCATGGCCAGGTCGCGGCGCGAGGGCGAATTTCCGGCCCTGGAGCCGGCGTCGGCCATCGACGACTCGCAGTGGACGCCGCGGACGAGGGGCCGCATCGAGGACTCGCTCGCGTCGACGATTCTCGGCACCGCAGGGGAGGTGCGCCCGCGGCTGGAGGAGTTGATCGATCGCACGGGCGCGAACGAGATCATGGCTTCGACATCGACGTACGATCGCGCAGAGTTGTTCGACGCGGACGCCGCTTTCGCTCAGCTCGCCGGTGCCGTGGGTTGAACAGGCTGAACCGGTGCCGTCGCCGCCAGGGCTGCCACGAGGTCGCGTTGGACGTCGGTCACTGGCTCGGTGGCGTCGACCACCGCCGAGACCGGTAGTTGCAGTCTTCGGTCGGCCTCGGTGCGGAAGACGAGACCGGTCTTGGGCGTGCTGTCGGCGATGCTGGCGTACAGAATCGTCCAGCATTGCGGATGGTTGAGCAGTTCGGCGCTTGCGGTGTGATCCGACGCGACAGGCGGCCCGAACGTCAGTGGAAGCCCGCTGCGTTTCATCTCGCGTTCGATCACCCGGTGCAGCAGGATCTGCTCGCTGCGTTTGGGCAACAGTAGCGGGTAGTCGGCGAGTTGGCGCAGGCTCGGATTGTCCTCGCCGGCCAGCGGATGCCCCTCGGCGAGCGCGACGACGAGATCCTCGGTCCACAGTTCGGTCACGTGCAGTCCCGAACGTTCGACGCTGCCGCGAATGAGCGCCACCTGACAGTCCCCGGACGTCACCGCTTCGATCTGTTCTGCGAATCGTTTCAGCACGAAGTCGATCTCGGCGTCGGGATGATGTTCGCGCACCGAGACGATGGCCGCGATGGCGTTCGCGGCGAAGGTCATGTTTCCGGTGAGGCGTAGTTGGTTTCGGCGGCGCGCCGTCAACGCCAGAGCGGCTTGCTCGAGTTCCACCATGTGCCGCGCGATGGAGACCAATTGTGCTCCCACAACGGTCAATCGAACGACACGTGAGGTTCGCTCGAACAGCGGCTCGCCGATTTCTCGTTCCAGCTTGCCGATCTGCAAACTGATCGCCGATTGCGATACGTAGCAGCGCTCGGCGGCACGCGAGAAGTTCAGTTCTTCCCCGACCGCGAGGAAGTACTTCAGCTGTCGCAGTTCCACGTGCGTCTCCATTCATGAGTTCTACTCATGGATGCTATTCCAACTTTCGCGTTGATAGACCACCGAGGTCGGAGTTTCATGGAGGTAGTTCTTCGTTTGGAAAAGGACTTGCGCTCAGAAAGGGATGTGCTGTGAAAACGTACGACGTCGTCATCGTGGGATCGGGATTCGGAGCGTTGGCTGCTGCCAAGTCTCTGGGCAAGGCCGGTGTGACGTTCTCGCTCATCTCCAGCACCACCGAGCACCTCTTTCAGCCGCTGCTCTACCAGGCCGCAACCGGAATGCTCTCGACGGGTGAGATCGCCCCGCCGATCCGACGCATCCTCGCGCAGTACGACTCCGCCGACGTCCGTCTGGGTCGCGTCGTCGACGTCGATCCCGAGGCACACCAGGTGACCTACATCGGTGCCGGGGAGAGCCACACCATCGGCTTCGGTCGGCTCATCGTCGCAACGGGTGCCACGCAGGCGTACTTCGGTCGCGACGAGTTCAAGGACCGCACGTTCGCGCTCAAGACCGTGGACGATGCGATTGCGCTCCGTGAGCAGATCCTGAGCTGCTACGAGACCGCGCACATGACGACCGATCCCGCCGCCCGCAAGGAACTGCTGAGCTTCGTCGTCGTCGGTGCAGGCGCGACGGGCGTCGAATTGGCCGGCCAGATCAGGGATCTCGCGCACCGCTACTTCGCCGGCTCGTTCCCCGACATCGAACCGGGCGACGTCACGGTCACCCTCGTCGACGGTGTCAAGGAAGTTCTGCCCGCATTCGGCGGCAAGCTCAGCGCGTACGCCCGCACGAAGCTCGAGAAGTCGGGCGTCGACGTCGTCACCGGGGCCATGGTCACCGACATCGCCGACGACGTCGTGACGGTGCAGGACGTCGACACCAAGACGTCGCGTACCTACCCGGCCAAGACCGTCATCTGGTCGGCAGGCGTTCAGGCGAGCGAGTTGGCGGCCACGATCGCCGAGCGCACCGGATGCGAAACCGACCGTGCCGGACGCCTTCTCGTGCACGAGGATCTGACGGTCGGCTCGGCGAAGGACATCTACGCGATCGGCGACGTGACGTCGTTGAACAAGCTCCCCGGACAGTCGCCCGTGGCGATGCAGCAGGGCAGGCACGTCGCGAAGATGATCATCGGGAAGGTCGACGCCGGGACGCCGTTCAAGTACACCGACAAGGGCAGCATGTCGATCGTCGGCCGATTCAGTGCTGTGGCACGGTTGTTCGGCAAGGTCGACATGTCCGGACCGATCGCCTGGCTCATGTGGCTCGCCGTGCACCTGATGTACCTGGTCGGCTTCCGAAACCGCTATGTTGCCGTGGTGTCGTGGATGACCTCCTACATCGGCGACAAGCGACCGCACTTCCAGTACACCGACCACTCTGCCTCGCTGGTCGAGCGCGCCGGTGAGACTGCGGATGACGAGGAGCGAAAGGCAGCCTAGCTGCTCACCAGACCGTTGCGGTAGGCCCAGATCACCACGTGGACTCGGGTGTTGACGTCGAGTTTGCGACAGATGTTCCCGACGTGAGTTTTGACCGTGCTCTGTTCGAGTTGCAGGGCCCGGGCAATGTCGTTGTTGCCCAGGCCCTGCGCCAACAGTTGCACCACTTCCATTTCGCGCAGACTCAGGTCATGTTGTGGTGCAACGGAAGTGGGTCGACTCGGCGCGCCCCGGCGGGCGAACTCCGTCATCAGACGCGGGGTCAGGCGGGGTGAGAGCACCGCACCGCCGCCGGCCACGGTGACCACTGCGTCGGCGAGCTCGTCGGGATCGGTGTCCTTGAGCAGAAAGCCGGATGCACCGCTGTCGAGCGCCGCGAACACGTACTCGTCGAGGTCGAACGTGGTGACGACGATGATGCGGATGGTGTCGAACCGCGCCAGAATCTCCCGTGTTGCGGTCAGCCCGTCTCCGTTCGGCATCCTGATGTCCATCAGTACGACGTCGGGGCGAAGGGCCGTAACCTGTTGCACGGCATGCTTTCCCGAGGTTGCGTGTCCGACGACGTGGATGTCGGGATGGCCGGCCAGAAACAGCTCGAATCCCTGTCGAACCACGGGCTGATCGTCGGCGATCAGGACGGTGATCATGCCGGCACCCCGATCATGCAATCAGCTCTGTGGGTCGGGAGATCTTTCCGTTGACAGGCAGCCGAGCGCGCACCGACCATGCCGTTCCGTCGGCCGACAATCCGGCGTCGAGGGTCCCTCCGAGCAGTGCGGCTCGCTCCTGCATTCCCGGGATGCCGAAACCCTGCCCTGCCGATTCACTCCGGCCGGAGGCGTCCGAGGTGATCGTGTTGCTCACGGTCACCTCGATGACCGACGAACGATCGGATACCTGCACGGTCACATCGCAGTGGGGCGCATGGCGTCGGGCATTGGACAACGCCTCCTGAACGATGCGGTAGCACGTCAATTGCACAGCGCTGTCGGTGTCGATGTTGCTGTCGGTGTCCCCCGTGTCTCCGGCGGTGTTTACCCCGATGTCGGTCTCGATGGACGCGAACGACATTCGTGATTGCTCGATCAGACCGGGGATGTCGGCGATCATCGGCTGCGGTGCGCTGTTGTTCCCATGTCCGTCGTCGGTGGTGCTCGGGCGCAGGATGCCGACGATCTGGCGCAGGCTGTCGAGGGTGCGCTGGCCGTGACCGATTGCGCCGGTGAGTAGTTCGCGTGCCTGCTCGGGGTCGCTCGTGATGAGAGTCTTGGAAGCCTTGGCTTGGATGAGCATTCCGGTCAGGTGGTGGGCAGCGACGTCGTGGAGTTCGCGAGCCATGGTTCTTCGTTCGTTGTCCAGTGCCGCATCCAGTTGTTGCCGGTGTTCCAGTTCGGCTCGGCTCAGTGCCGCCTCGTTCTCGAGTTCCTGGGTCCGGTTGCGCGCGATGTATTTTCCGAGTGCGATGAGCACCGTGTAGTTGATGATCAGATTCGCCACCTGCTCGGCCACCACGCCGATCGTTCCACCGGGGCCTGCTGCGGCATCCGGAAAGGATAGGCGGGTGTCGACGCTGACGGCGATTTCGAGGATCAGCCCGAGCGCGAGGGGTGCGAACAGGCGTAGCCCGGTCACCCGAATGGCCAACGCGGCGATGGCAAACCAGTAGAGCGGGGTGAACCCGAGAGTGCGGTCGGGCAGAACCATAATCAGCGCGACACTGATGGCTACCACCGTCAGATAGGACGTGACGGGAAACGACCGGCGTGCACACGTCACAGCAGTCATCGCGATGATGGCGACGACACTCACCGCGATCAGGGCTGGGCTGCCGACGAGTTCGTCTCTGGTGTCACCGACCATGCCCGTCGAGAGCTGGAACCCGGCGTAGACAACGGTGGCAAGCAGCATTTCGATCGGCAGTACGGCGGGATTGAGCGGCCGCCACGCGGGTCTGAACCTGCGCAGCATCGTGGAACCAGCCGGCACCCGCGAACCTCCCAGCATCAGTGTCGACTCCGTTCTCCTGCAGTATCTTTCGAGCTCGCATCTTTCGAGTCTGTGTTCTTGGAACCCAGAACCCACAGTGGTCCGGTCACGAACCAGAAGAACGTGATGACGCCGAGCGGTTGGATCACGGTCTTCAGCGCTGCTGCCTGCTCCGAGTCTGCCACGGTGTACGCGAGTCCGTAGGTGATCACCAGAGCGATCGCCGCTGCGCACAGCCACTTCACGAATCCTCGGATCTCGTTGCGGTAGGCCTGCGGGCCGCTCTTGGGAGGCTTCACCGGTGCGGGGCCGCCGGCGAATCGGTGCGCGAATCGCACATCGAGCCAAGCCACGGTGGAGCGTGCAAATACGACGGTCCAGCCGAGGTAGATGCCGGCGAGACGGTGGGCGAATTCGACCTCGCCGCCGCGGTGCAGATCCAGGGCCACCGCCGCGACGAGGACTAGGTCGAGTATCGGGAGGAGGGCGAGCGTGATCGTGCTGGCGCGTCTCATGCGGGCCAGGTAGCGCAGGCACAGTCCGCCGACCACCAGTACCCAGAAGCCGACTTCGCAGACCGCGATCGTGATCAGAATCGGATTGTTCATTGCCCGATCTCACCGCAGCCGACGTGCGCGCGATACCCCCGCGGAGGCGTCGTAGCTGGTGGTTCGGCCGAAGGTACGACCCTGCGCTCCACCGAAAGTCGTAGCCGAACGCGCTACTGTGGAATCACGCATACAGGACACGTAGGCAATACCAGGGAGTCCGCCATGGCAGGCAAGAAGATCGACAGAGTGCACGCACAGTCCGCGTTGGAGACGGTTCGTGAAAATCCCGGCATCGCATTGATCGCCGCCGCACCTGCGCTGGTGGTGCTGGCAGTGGTGTGGTGGCTGCTCGGGTTCCCCGCCGCGTTGATTCTGCTGATCGCAGCAGGCGGTGCCGGCTACCTGTACCTCAGGAACCGCTGATTACCTAAAGCACTGACTTCCGATAAACACTGACTACTGATCTGCGCGCGGGATGCAGAACTCGGTGATCGTGGCCGAGCTTGCTGCGAGCTCTGCCCACGATTTTTCGGTGGTGAGCACTGCTATCGCAGAAGTGGGGAAGCGGTGCCGAACCTCGCGGGCGACGTCGGTGTCATCGTCTGCCGCCAATTCGAGTGCAGTCCAAGGGATTCCGGGCTCGTGCCCGACGACCAGCAAGGTCGATACCGTCACGTCGTCAAAATACGTGTCGGCGAGACGGATTTCGTCGATGATCTCGTCTGCGGATCCGCCGTAGATGTCGCGCTCGAACCGAGTGGGTGTGTCACCGAGGCCGGTGGCGGCCAGGGTTTCGCGAGTGCGCAGGGCCGTCGAACACAGCACTGCGTCCACGCGGCCGACGTGCTTGGCAATCCAGGCTCCGGCAAGTCCCGCCTCGCGTTCGCCGCGCGGCGCCAACGGTCGCTCGTGGTCGGGAACGCCGTCGGGGTAGCCGGATTTGCCGTGCCGCATCAGCACGAGGGTCCTAGAGGTCGCCATGCCGTCCACCGTAAACGGTCAGAGGCGCAGAATCGGGGACAACATTCACCGGTTCCGGGAAGACGAACTTGCGCATTGCCCACCATCGGAACGCGGTCGCCAGCAGTGTGCCGATGATCGAGCCGCTGACGAAGTCGGCGATGTTTTCGGTGAGGAAGGACACGTTCGGAGCGCGCAGATCCAGCATGTAACTGGACACCCACAGCGGTAGCTGGTTGATTGCCAGGCCGGTTCCGGCGACGGCGAAGAACAGCGCTGCCTCGTGGTGACGGCGACGTCCGCCGCGGGCGGTGAACGACCATTCCCGGTTGAGGATGTACGACACGATCGTCGCGATCAGCACGGCCAGAACGTTCGCTGTCACCGGCTTGTCCTGCAGGATCGTCCACTTCAGGCCGAAGAACAGTACGACGGTGACGACGAAGGTGATCGCTCCGACAATGAGGAACTTGAGAGCCTCGGCGTGCTTGACGAGGGGCTCGAGCCATCGCTCGGGAACGTGGTCGGTGAGACGGTCGGACACATGCATCCCATCGACGTTACCTCGAGTAACGGATCGGGCCTTGTTCGTCGCGGCTGCGAAGACCGGCTAGAGCCGCGTCGTCAGGTAGTACCGCAGCAGTCGGCGCACCTCGTCGGATGGGAGTTGTTCGGGATACGTCACTGCGTGCAGCGTGAGCCCGTCGACGTAGATGTGTAGTTCGGCGACGGCATACTCGTCCGCGTCGCTTCCGAACGAGAATTGCGGCGAGTTCGGCAGATCCAGATCGCGTAGGTGCGCCCACGCGAGTCGGCACAGGTACCGGCTCCCGAACCATCCCGCGGTCTTGAGGGCGGCCAACCGGTCGTCGAATCGGGCTCGGGCGATCGCCTCGAGCCATACCGACGCCTCGACGCGGCGGTTCTCGTCGAGTGGGAGCATTTCTTCGAGGACTCGGACAGCGCGCGCCAGTCCGGCACCCTCGGTGGGGTGTGCTTCCAACCGATGCACGATGCGCTGCGTCATGGCCTCGGCTGCGAACAGCACCAGTTCTCCTTGGTCGGAGAAGTAGTACCGCAGTGATCCGGGGGAGACGCCGGCCTCGGCGGCGACGCTGCGCACGGTCGCCCCGTTCATCCCCGCTCGCTCGATCACGCGCCAGACGGCGGCGACGATCTCCGCTCGGCGAGCTTCGTGGTCGACGATCTTCGGCATCGGTCTGTTCTAGCACGTATGGATTTTTCCGACACAGATGTGTGAAATAAATGTTATGGTACAGCTGTGTTTTTTAACGTGGTCGGGCTGGCGCTGGTGGACAGCATCGGTGCCGGCACGCTCGTCGTCCCGCTGTGGATGATGATGCGGCCGTCGTTCCGGGTTCGAGGGGTTCTGTTGCACCTGAGCGTGCTGGGGCTGCTGTATCTCGGAGTCGGGATCGCGCTGCTGACGGTGTTCAACGATGTGAATTTTGCCCTTATGACCCATGCCGTACCTGGACATGCGTGGGTGCGGATCACCGTGGGTGGTGTCGTTCTGCTCGCGGGGCTCGTCTGCGACCGACGGCGTCGACGCCCGAGTGGTGCGTGGTGGATGCGGGCACCTGCGAGTGCGCGAGGGGTGGTCCTCCTCGCTGTTGCAGTGGGCGCGGTCGAGGTGTCGACGATGCTGCCGTATTTCGCCGCGATCGAGGCGGTGGCCGCATCCGCACGGGGATGGGCATTCTCGGTCGCGATTCTCGCGGTCTACGTACTCGTCACCCTGCTACCGGCTCTGGTTCTCCTCACCGTCAGAGTCGCTGCATCGCAACTGGTTTCGTCAATTCTGTGGCGTCTGATGCACAGCGTCGAACGCTGGAGCCAGGACGTGGTGGGAACGGTACTGATCGTCGTGGGTGCGCTGCTGGTCGCAGATGCGGCGGTCGAGATGAACCTGGTGTGACGTCGGCCCCGGTCGACCCGAGGAAAGGATGCGTGATGAGTGCAGGAAAATTTCGGGCAACCGATGCGCGCAGCATCGTCATGATTGTCGTCGGCGCAGTGTTGGCGCTGTTCTTCTGGGACCTGCGGGTGTTCTGGTTCCAGGGCGGCCCACTCGGCTGTGTCCTGATGGTCCTCGCTGTGGTGGACGTATGGGACTCGCGGCGTGCCACCGACAGGCGCGGAATTGTCGGGGAGTTACGCGACGACATTTTCGGACGCGAGGATCCGACCGACACACCGGACCGCGATGGTCGACGGTGACCGACGTCGCTGCGACGGTACTGAATTTTCGGCCCCCGCATGATAAACAAGTCCGGGGGTCGACAGCTGTTCGATGACAGGCGATGCGGTGCTGATTGGATGGTGGTGACCTGGTGGCGAGCAGTCTGGATGCGAATGCCGCGGCTCACTCGCGTCGACGTGGCTTGACCGCAGTCGGCACGGCCGTGTCGATTCTGGCTCTGGTGGCCGGTTGGGGCATCGTCTACTTCATCGGTCTGGTGGGTGCGCTGTGGCGTTTCCGCGAGCCGAATGCGCCTGCGCCCGTACTCACACTGTCGGATCAATGGATGGACCTTGCGGTCGGTCTGGTTCAGGTGGCGATCGGGGCGGCGGCTATCGCTGCGGTGTATTTCGTTCGGCGTCGCACGTTGCCCGCGGTATGGCCGATGCGTCGCGGTACTGCGCTCGAGGCGGCGATCACCTGGTGCGCTGCAATCGGTGCTGCGTCGGCATTGCTGCTCGTGCTGTCTCGGATGGATGTGCTCCGCTTCAGCTTCTCGGTTCCGGCTTCGGTCGAATCCGATTGGCTTGCAGTGGTTTCCGCGCTGGCCGTCGGTCTGCGCGAGGAGCCCATACTGGTGGCGCTGCCGGTGTTGCTGCTCGTCGGCAGGTTGCCGATCTGGGCCATCATGGCGTTGTCGGCGACGATGCGGGGCTTCCTCTATCTGTACTTCGGCGGTGGCGGTTTTCTCTGGGCGCTGTGCTGGGGTGCAGCGGCGGTGTGGGTGTTCTATCGCTACCGACGGCTGTGGGTGTTGATCGCAGTGCACGGTCTGGTGATGAACGTTCAGGTGTTCGATCGAGTGATTCCGTCCGATAATGCCGCAACGATCATGCAGTGGGTCAACATCCTGATCCTGTTCACTGCGCTGTTGTGGTGGCTGACCCCGAGGGCTCTCGAGGCGTTTCTGCCGAACACGGTGGCCGTTCGTTACGGCGATTCGACCGTCGAGACAACGCCGATGGTGGCCGAGGTCGTGCTCAATCCCGAGAAGCTCGATCCGGATACACCAAGAAGAAACCCGCCCGTCAAGCCCTGACCCGTACAACCCTGACCCGTACAACCCTGACCCGTACGCACTAGGTACCCGCGTGCACAGCCGCGCGCGTTCGATCCTGGACGGCCAGACCGGCGGCGATCATCGGTTCTGTGGACCGCAAGCTGCGGCACAACACGAAGGCACCTTCGAGGCTCGTCAGGCATCCCAGAGCCAGGCTCCGACACACTTCGTCCGGCAGGCCGGTTTCGGTGAACCACTGTGTGAGGCCGTCGATCCAGCCGGTGAACACGGCTTCCGTTGCGAGACGCAATCGTTCGTTGGTGCTGGCCACCTCGAGTGCGATGGTCTCGATGGAGCACGCCTCGGTGTAGTCGAGCTCGACCAACAGTGTTGCCGCCGAGGCGAAGATCTCGGGTATCCCGTCCACCACATCGGTGACGGCGGCCAGCTGACGGGCGACAAGGAGGCCGTAGCGCACGCCCTCGGCATGGATGACTTCTTCGCTGATCTGTTCCTTGCCGCCGGGGAAGTGGTGATAGATGGACCCGAAGGGGGCGTTTGCCGCCGCGGCGATCTGTTTGAGTCCGGTCGCGGTCATACCTTGACGCCGGTACAGCTCGGCGGTCGCTTCGAGGATTCGCGCGCGAGTGTCGTTGGCCATGAATTGTCCTTGCATCCGAGAAAGGCCCAGAGTACCTTCCGATTCACTAGAACGATCTATCCAGTGGAGGATCTGTGAAGCGAATCGACCTGGCGGCTGGACCGATCGACTACCTCGACACCGGCGGTGACGGTCCGGTGCTCGTCTTCGGGCACGGACTACTCATGAACGAGACACAGTGGCGCAAAGTGATCCCACTCCTCGGGGGATATCGCTGCATCGCTCCGACGCTGCCGTTGGGCGGACATCGGAGCCCGATGAAACCGGAGGCCGACCTCACGCAGCGCGGCATCGCCAGGATCATCGCCGACTTTCTCGAGGCGCTCGACCTCGCCGATGTCACGTTGGTGCTCAACGACAGCGGCGGCGGACAATTCATCGTCTCCGACGGCCGCGCCGATCGAGTCGGACGTTTGGTCCTCGCGTCATGCGAGGCCTTCGACAATTTTCCGCCGCTGCCTGCCCGACCCGCAGCGGTGCTGTGCCGAGTGCCCGGTGGCACCTCGCTGTTTCTGCGACTGCTGGCCACGAAGTTCGTTCGACACAACAAGCGCGCATGGGGCGGGCTCAGCAAGCACGGGATCCCCGACGAGGTGCTCGACGACTGGTTCGCGCCTGCAACGCGCAGCGCGGAGATTCGCCGCGATCTGCGGAAGTTCGCCACCGGCACACCATCGCGAAAGACGTTGCTGACGTGGGCCTCTCGGCTCTCGACGTTCGACCGCCCGGTCCTCGTGGTCTGGGCGACAGAGGACACGATGATGCCGCTCATCCATGCCGGCCGCTTGCAAGAGTTGTTTGCCGATGCACGTCAGGTGCTCATCGATGACTCGTGGACACTCATTCCGGAAGACCAGCCCGAACGGTTCGCGGCTGCCCTGCGAGAGTTCGTCCCGGCCGACCCGGCACACGTTACTTCTCGGTGACTCCATGATTGCCGAGGCTGGGGCCACGTTGTAGTCGTACCGATCCTGACGCCAAATGCGCGTGAGATTTTCTTGTCGGACCCCTCTCGTAAGATCGAATGCATGTTCGATACCGGGGGGTGGGGCGTGGCGGAAACGCCACCGGTCGATGACTGCATTGCGGGGTTTCTCGACGTCATCGCGCTCAACCGCGTCCACGAGAACCTTGCCAGGGCCGGGACCGTACTCGCGTACTGCGACGTACTCGAGATGCGACTGGAGGCTGCCGAAGCCGCCGGTGGCGATCCGGGCGAGACGGTCCGCGGCGCGTTGTGCGACTTGGCCGTGACGATGACCGGCACGCGTCGCGATGCATCGGTGGTGCACGACGTCGCGGAGCGTTTGCATCGAATGCCGTTGACGGCCTTGAGTTTCGTGACCGGAAGCTTCGACTGGTCGACGGTGGTCACCATCACCTCGGTGTTGCATCGCGCCACTGACGAGACCATCTCGACAATCGAATACGAGGTCTGCGCTGCAGGGGGCAGAATGCGCCCGCAGGCCTTGCGGAACCGAATCTGGCGGTTGTGGATGAAGGCCGATCCGGACGGTGCTGCGCAGGCTCGCGAGACGGCGAAGTCGGAGGAAGTCGGAGTGCGGATCGTGCGAACCGGTCCTGGCGGTATTTCGACGCTCATCGCGAAGATCACGGATCTGGAATCGGCCGAAGCAGATGCACTCATCGTCGAGATCGTCGGCACGGTCTGCAAGGACGATCCGCGGTCGACGGGGATGCTGCGGGCCGCCGGACTGATGGCCTTGCTGCACGGCGAGCATTCGCTGGTCTGTCAGTGCGATCTCGGTGACGAGTGCCCGGTTGCCGGTGCCGCCGACGATCTTCCACCGAGGCGCGGACACCTCCTGCAGATCGTGGTGGCGGTGGAGACGCTGCTGGGACTGTCCGCGGAGCCCGCGACCTTGGCGGACGGGACTCCGATCGATCCCGAGGTGGTGCGCTTCGTCGCCGCCGATGCGAAGTGGCAGGCAATGCTGACCGAGTTGGTCGACATGCTGAAGCCCGAGCAGGACGGCCCCGACGAGCGCGGCTCGAACGACGAGAGCTCGAACGACAAGAGCCCGAACGACGAGAGCCCGAACGACGAGAGCCCGAAGGGCAAGCGCTCGAACGACGACGATCCGGATGACGACAGCCCGGATGACGACAGCTCGGATGATGACGACATCCCGGATGACAACGGCCCGGATGATGATGGCCCGGACGACGGCGGCCCGGATGACGGCGGCCCGGATGATGATGGGCCCGGCGGTTCTGGCGACGATGGGCCTGGCGGTTCTGGCGACGATGGGCCTGGCGGTTCTGACAACGATGGGCCCGGCGGACCCGGCGACGATTGGCCCGGCGATGAAGGCAGTGGTTCCACCGGAGGCAACGACCCGGATGACGGCCGCGGTCCCTCGATCAAGGGATCGACCCACCCGGCAGGCCCACTCGATCGGGACGATCCCGAAACCTCCGAAGACCGCGTCGGTCCGTCTCCACCCGGCTTCCGTCTGTTGCGCACAGTGGTGGGCATCGGCCGGGTGCGCAGTGCCGCTCAGCTTCCGCCGATGCGCGGCGCATGCGCCCAAGGTTGTCCGCCGGCCGATCGGATTCTGGGGGAGGAGTCTGTCCGCGATGGGCTTGTCGCACGCTGGCTCGGTTGGATTGCCGAACAGCCCGAGCGTGCGCGCGGGATTTTTCCCGACGGTCATGGCGGAGAATGCGTTCCGTCGCGAGCCGCGGTGACCTATCGGCCGAGCGCGCGCGTTGCCACTTTCGTGCGGACGGCCTATCGCACGTGCACGTTCCCCAATTGTGACGTGCCCTCGGCCCGGTGTCAGATCGATCATGTGGTCTCATTCGACAAGGACGATCCGGGGCGTGGCGGCTGGACGATCGTGACCAATCTTCAACCGGTGTGCGTATTTCACCATCAGGCGAAGACGTCGAAAGCGTGGTCGGCGGTGATGCTCGCCGGAGGGGCAATTCTGTGGTCGAACTCTCTCGGTCTACGCGCGGTCACGCTGCCGGAGTTCTCGATCGCGTCGCCTCCTCGACGTCGCCGTCGCCGGAAGAAGTCGGGCGACAGTGAGCTGTCCCCGTTCGAACCCACCCGATGGGAGCTCGAGTACAGCAGCTCTGCACCGCCGACACTCGCGGATCTCCGTTCCGCGTCATCGGACATTGCACGGAAGAAACTGGCAGAGAAGAGACGTGTCTACCTCGACCACTGCCGCGTCGTACACGTGCGCATTCGACTCGACCGGAGCAGATACGATCCCGCTCCCTTTTGAACAAAAGACCGTCCAGGGTGTGGTCAGAACCGCACACCTGCTACCTTGAACGCCGTTCAAGTCTTTGGGGCAGGTGACCGCCCCACTCCTCGAGGAGCCACCCGTGTCAGATGTCGACAGCAGTACTCGTCCGCCGAGCCGTAAGGTCAGCCGAATGAACGTCTCCGCCCGCGACATGGCGCAGATCGCAGTGTTCGCAGCGCTCATCGCTGCTCTCGGCCTGCCGGGATCGATCACGGTCGGCTTCTCCGGCGTCCCCATCACCCTGCAGACCCTCGGCATCATTCTGTCCGGCGCGATCCTCGGCGCCAGGAAAGGCACTGCTGCGGTCCTGGTGTTTCTCGCGCTGACGATGATCGGCCTCCCATTGCTGGCGGGTGGACGTACCGGTCTGTCTGCGATGGCCGGGCCCACCGTCGGGTACCTCATCGGCTGGATACCGGCAGCATTGCTTATCGGCTGGCTCACCGCCCGCATCCTGCCGAAGTACTCGATCGCGCTCGGTCTGGCGATCAATGCCGTCGGCGGCATCGTGGTGGTGTACGTCTTCGGGATCATCGGTCTGATCCTGCGTACCGACGTCGGAGTCTGGGCCGCGATCACGTCCAACGGCCCGTTCCTGCCCGGTGACATCGCCAAGGTCGTTGTCGCGACCGTCGTCGCCAAGAGCGTTCACCGTGCATACCCGGGCCTGATCAAGGCGTGACTCTCGAGCTGGGAGGTCGAGGTGACGACAACGGCAGCGTAAGTGACCGGGCCGACGACCCGGCCATCGTCTGGTCGGGTCGCACGCTCACCTACGCCGACCTCGACGCTGCCGTCGAGCAATGGCCTCACCTCCCGGTGCACGACGCCTCAGCGCTCGAGCTACCCGAGGCGCTGATCTGCGTTTTTGCGGCGGCGCGGCAGGGAAGTGCGGTGCGAGTCGAGGATCCGGCCACCAGGCCGGATCGTGCGGAGGGGCCGAGTCCCGACGCTTTCTTGCTGGTCGCGACCTCAGGCTCCACCGGAAGCCCCAAGCCGCTCGAACGCACTGCCGCGTCGTGGGTCGACAGCTTCCCCGAGTTCACCGAGATCACCGACATCCGCCCCACCGATTCGGTACTGATCACCGGACCATTGCACGCCACGATGCACCTGTTCGCCGCCGTGCACGCACTGTGGCTGGGGGCCTGCGTCACCGACGACCCGGCCCTGGCGACGGCGGTTCACGCAGTGCCAGCGGTCCTTCGCGACACGGTTCGTCGGATGCCCGGTGCGCGGGTGGCGGTCGCGGCTGGTGCCGGACTCGATCTCGTTGCAGCGCAGACGATCTCGGCCATGGGCGTCAGGTTGGTCGAGTACTACGGCTCGGCAGAACTGTCGTTGGTGGCGGCACGGGTGACAGGCGAGCACGCGGCACTGCGATTGCTCCGCGATGTCGAGGCGCGCACCGAAGACGGGTATCTTTTCGTCCATTCGCCGTACTCGGCACTCGGCACCACTGGCTGGTGCGGCGTCGGTGATCTGGCCGAGCTCAGCGGCCGCGAACTGCTCGTCCATGGTCGGGGGGACGCGGCGATCAATGTCGGCGGCACCACCGTCGTTGCAGAGGACGTCGAGCGAATCCTGACCGCACTCGACGGCGTTCGAGCCGCGGCTGCCATCGGATCTCCCCACACGGCGTTGGGTGAAACGGTCTCTGCCGTCATCGAACTCGACGGATCGCGCGATCTCGACCGTATCCGCGCCGACGCCCGTTCGATCATGACCAAGGAGGCACTGCCGCGACGGTGGACGGTGGTGCAGCAGCTGCCCCGTACCTCGAGCGGCAAGATCGCCCGGAAAGCCCTGCTGTGAATGTCCCTGCTGTGAGTACTCCCGTGATCGTTGCGGCTAAACGAACCGCGATCGGTATTGCTGGTCACGGCTTCGCCAATGTCACCGCCCCGAACCTCGCTGCACCGGTGCTGAAAGCTGTTGCAGCAGAGATCAGTTCACTCGAACTCCCGATCGACGACGTGATCCTCGGCAACTGTCTCGGTCCCGGCGGCGACGTTGCGCGTGTATCGGCCCTGCTCGCGGGACTCGGTGTCGACGTCCCCGGCGTTACCCTCGACCGCCAGTGTGGATCCGGACTCGACGCTGTCATGCAGGCCGCGTCGCGCATCCGCAGTGGCGACGAGACGTTGATTCTCGCAGGTGGCGTCGAGTCGGCGAGTACGAGTCCGTGGCGGTTCTGGCCCCCGGCCGACGGCGCAGAACCTGTTCGGTACACCCGAGCACCATTCGCTCCCCACGGTTACGACGATCCTGACATGGGTGTTGCGGCAGACGATCTCGCGCGAATGCGTGGAATCGACCGGCAGCGGCAGGACGAGTACGCCGCACGGTCCTTCGCACGAGCCGCCGCACACGACTTCTCCGCCGAAATCGTCCCGATCGGACAGTTGAGCGCAGACGAACGCATCCGCCCCAACATGACTGCCCAGCGCCTGGGCAGACTGCGTCCCACGTTCACCTCCGACGGCACCGTCACCGCCGGCAATTCCTGCGGAATCTCCGACGGTGCCGCAGTTCTGGCGATCACCACGGCCGAACGTGCCGCTGGTATGCCGGCACTGCGCATTCTCGGCAGCGCGGTGGCCGGGTCCGATCCGGCACTGCCCGGTCTGGGACCGGTGCCTGCGATCGAGAAGCTACTGGGGCGCACCGGGGTGTCACTCGACGAGATCGGGGTCATCGAGATCACCGAGGCATTCGCATCGGTGGTGCTCGCGGTCTCGGATGCGCTGGGCATCGACGACGAGCGCATCTGCCCGGACGGAGGGGCGATTGCGATGGGTCACCCGTGGGGCGCATCGGGTGCAATTCTGCTGGTGCGTTTGGCGTCGCGAATGCTGCAACCGAGTGGTCCGGCACTGGGATTGGCGGCCTGCGCCATCGGCGGCGGGCAAGGAATAGCGATGTTGGTGGAGCGAGTGACATGAGCAGGGTTACATGAGCAGCATCAAGTTCGAGAACATTTCCCACTCCTTCGGGGAGCGGCGGGTACTGCATGACATCGACATCGAATTCGACGAGCGACGCATCGGCATCATCGGATCGAACGGGTCGGGGAAGTCGACGCTGGCTCGGATGATCAACGGGCTGATCAAGCCCGACTCCGGCCGCGTCACCGTCGACGGCGTCGACGCGGCGAAGAAGGGTGCGCAGGTTCGCAAGAAGGTCGGGTTCGTCTTCACCGACCCCGATTCGCAGATCGTCATGCCGACTGTCGCCGAGGATCTCGCGTTCTCTCTGCGTAGGTCCGGGCTGAGCAAAACAGAGGTCGCAGACCGCGTCGACGAAATCCTCGTCCGCTTTCGACTGGATCAGCATCGCGATCACCCGGCGCACCTGCTCTCCGGTGGGCAGAAGCAATTGCTCGCGATCGGTGCCGTACTGATCAGGCGGCCGGAGGTGGTTGTTGCGGACGAGCCGACCACGTTGCTCGACCTGCGCAACGGACGCGTCGTCGCTCAGGCTCTGGATTCGATGGATCAGCAAGTCGTCGTCGTGACTCATCAGCTCGCTCTGCTGGACAGCTTCGAGCGTGTCATCGTCATCGACGACGGCCGCGTCGCGTTCGACGGTGCCCCCGCCGCAGCGGTTCCGGCGTATCGGGAGCTGATCGGGTGATCGGTCTCTACCGCCCCGGTACATCGTTGCTGCACCGAATGAGCCCGGGCTGGAAACTGTTGTCGCTCATAGTTGCAATTTTGGCGACCGTGATCTTCGCGCGCACCCCGCTCGAGGTGGGCGTGGTGGCTCTCGTGGTCGCCGCCCTGTTCGCTGTGGCCGGTATTCCCGCGAAAGTAGCTCTGGCGCAACTTCGTCCGGTGCTGTGGATGTTGCTGATCATCGGCGTGTTCCAGATACTGATCACCACGTGGCAGCGCGCGGTGGTGGTGTGCGGGGTGCTGGTGATCTCTGTTGCCCTGGCGGCACTGGTCACGCTGACCACCCGGGTGACCGACATGCTCGACACCGTCACGAGAGCACTCGGGCCGATCCGACGCTTCGGCGTCGACCCGGATCGCATCGGACTGCTGCTGGCCCTTGCCATTAGGTGCATCCCGCTGCTGGCCTCCATCGTCCAAGAAGTGTCCCAGGCGCGCAAAGCCCGCGGACTGCAGTGGTCCATGACGGCTCTGGCAACCCCGGTTCTGGTGCGCGCCCTCCGCACTGCGGATGCGATGGGTGATGCCCTCGTCGCGCGCGGTGTGGACGACGACGGTATAGATGACGACGGTACAGACGATGACGAGTGAGCTGCTCGCCGCGCGCGTCGCTCGGCATTCCGGGCGACAGGACGCAGCGATCGTCGACGCAACCGGCGAGATCAGCTACCGCGAATTCTGGGATCGGGTCGAGCGCACCGCGGGATCGTTGACGGGCATGCGTCGCATCGCGGTACTGCCGACGTCGGACATCGGGTCGCTGGTCGTGGTTCTGGCGGCGATGCATGCCGGGGTGAGTGTCGTTCTGCTGCATCGACATCTGTTGGATCGAGAATTCGCCGATGTCACGGCAGTGTGTGAGCCCTCGCTGATTGTCGCGCATCCGCGCCAGCACGCACGAGTACATCGTTGGGGTGCCGACACAGTGCTGGCACCCGAGGAGCTCACCACCGGCCGTGCCGCGCCGCTCGATCCACCCGCACGCAGCGCCGAACTCCTGGTCGGCATCACCTCGGGGACGACCGGACCACCCAAATTGTTCGTTCGGGATCAGGCGTCGTGGGCTGCCACGCTGGACCGGTCCGATGCACTGTTCGAGCTCGGGCCGGGCGATCGAGTGTCTGCATCGGGCACCCTCGATCACACGCACTTTCTCTACGGTGCGTTGCACGGGCTCACCCGCGGTGCGACGGTGGATCTACGGAAGGCGGCGGTCGCTCTCGAAGATGCTCCGACACATCTCTATTCGGTACCGACCATCGCCTGGGACATCGCTCGCTCAAACGCACGGTATCCCTGCGTCCGCGAGGTGCTCTCGTCTGCGGCGCGATGGCCGCAGTCTGCCCGCACGGCATTGGCGACGGTGTTACCGAACGCAACCATGACGCACTTCTACGGTGCATCGGAACTGAGCTTCGTCTCGTACGACCGTCGAACTCCCGGCGGCACGGGTGTCGAGGGAGCGAGTGCGGAGGGCGCGTTGTTCGGCGGGGTGGAGGTGGAGACCAGGAACGAGCTGCTGCACGTGCGCAGCGACATGCTGTTCGACGGTTACCTGAGCCGAGTCGGCGACCACACCACCCTGACCAACGGGCCCGTCGACGGGTGGATGACGGTCGGCGATCGCGGCAGTGTCGACGAGGGTCGACTGACGTTGCTCGGCCGCGGCAGCGAGACGATCGTTCGAGCCGGGCTCACGGTCGAGCTGGCCCCGATCGAGGCGGCACTGTTGTCGATCCCCGGTGTTCTCGATGCCGGAGTTGTCGGCGTTCCCGACGATCGCACCGGTGAGGTGCCGGCGGCGGGAGTGGTTGTAGCCCAGCAGAACTCACCCACAGTGGCGCAGATACGTCGGCGCGTCCGCTCGATGTTACCGAGCCCGAGCCTGCCCGTGGTGATCGCCGTCGTGGACGCCTTACCGCGCACCCCGCGCGGCAAGCTCGACCATCAGGCCTTGGGTGCGACCTTGGCCACGGTGCGCACCGTCGGCTCGCCCGATGCGCCGGTGACAACGAACCAGACGGTCAACGCGCCGCCTTCGTAGCGGTGGCGCAGTGTGACGTGTTCACTCGCGAGGACCGGGGTCAGGTACTCGATCACGGCGCGGTGCGCAGACGCCGCCAGCTGGGGCAGCTCGACAAGTAACTCCTCGATCGCGTGCCAGTACGCCGCATTGTTGAGGTGGTTGAACGGGTCGATATCGGTTGCGCGCAAAGGGAACTGCACGTCCGTGTGCGATTCCGCCGGTGCCGGCTCGGTCAGCCATGCCTTCCACCGCAACCGGTGCTGATCGGTGGTTCTGGCCAGCATCTCCAGTGCCCCGTCGCTGATGCGGGTCGGCATGCCGGTGGCCTTGCTGATGTTGATCCAGAAGCCCTCGGTTTCGATGCGTCCACCCTTGGGGGTCGTCAGCGCCACTCGCATGTTGGACCAGCGCGTCGACATCGACGAACACCACCGACGCATGTGCACATGGTCCGGAAAGTGGATGGGCTCGAAGACGTCGATCACGGTGCGCCGCACGATCCACACCGGATCGGTCTTGCCCAGGGGAGTCGCGTCGAGGTTGTCGGTGCCGACGTCCTGCAGGTAGCGCGCAACCCCGTCGAACCGCAGTCGGTTGGTCGGATCGATGTCGCCCGTCCGCACCGGCCAACTGGTCTCGAAGCCCTCACCGGGTGGTGGCTCCGGTGCCAGCTCGTCGTCGAAGCCGGCCGGTTCCACGCGTGCATTGGTCACGTTCGCACTGTACGCGCGCACCTAGACGATGTGGCGGGCGCGCATACCGTCGAACACCGGTGCCACTCGAACCACGTCACCGGTGGTGGGAGCATGCACCATCTGGCCGTTCCCCATGTAGATCGCCACGTGTCCGGGTCCCGCCGGTCCCCAGTTTCCGAACAGTAGATCGCCGGGCTGCGCCAGTTCCATCGGAACCTCGGTGCCGATGTTCCACTGTGTTTCGGAGGTGCGGGGCAGCGTCACCTTCCCGCCCGAGGCCTTGAACAGGGCGTACGACGTCAGACCGGAGCAATCGAATCCACCACCGGACGGACCGTTGATGTTTCCGCCACCCCATACGTAGGGCAGCCCCAGGTAGTCCATCGCCAATTGCACTGCCCGGCCGCCCATTCCGGTGAGGTCGAGCCCCGCGAACGGGGTCAGTATCGAGGCGAACTGCGCCTCGGTCGCCCTGATGCGGGCCACGTACGGCTTGGTCTGTGTCTCGTAATCGACTGTGCCCGAGGGCATACCGCCTGATCGCAGCACCGCTCCCGCGCCCGCGTTGTATCCGGCGAGGGTCAGGTCGAGTGTGTCACCGGAGACTTTGCCTTCTCGCTTCCAGCCATCGACCTGCCCGTAGATATCGCACAGCATCGTGCCCGACGCCATGACCGCGTCTCCGACGCTGTTGACGTCGACCACGCCGTTGCCGTCGTAGTCCTTGCCGTAGGTCGCCCACGTGCCCGGCATGAATTGACCCGGTCCCTGTGCGCCGGTGCTCGATACAGGCGCAGTCGGCCCGTACCGAAAGCCGTTCTCGGCGGCATAGAGTGCGGCGATCGTGGTGCTTTTGACGCCTCCGCAGATGTTGCCTGCTTTCTGCAACCACGGTACGAAGGCGGTGATGGCTCCCACCGCCCCCAAGCCGATAGGGCCCACGTTGATACCGGTGAACGTCACGGGCAGCCCGGGAAAGAGTGCGCGCCGAATGGCCTCGGCCGACGCCATGAACGCCGTCTGGGTGGCGATATCGGCGGCGGTGTACGTGCGGCCGGCGAACTGGACTGCGCCGGCACCGAGTGCGGCTGCAGTGGACGACAGAGCGGTTGACGAAAGAGCGCCGGACGAGAGAGCACTCGGCGAGAACACGCTGAACGGAAGTGGGGCAGATGGTGAGCCGGCAGCAGGTACAGCCGCAGCTGCGGTGGGGAGGGCAGCCAGTGCATCTTCCGCCGCGGTCGGCACCGCTGCATTCTCGGCCGCCTCGATGTCTTCCACCGCCGGAAGACCCGGCAGCATCGGCTCGACTGCAGTGTGCAAGCCGTCCGCGGCGTCGGACAACGTGCGATCGGCGATGTCGGCGGCAGGCTCGGGCATGGTGCCCAGGAGTTCGGTCCACTGATCGCTCATAGTCTTCGCCTGATCCTCGGCGTTGGCGGCAATTTCTGCGGCCTGATCCGTCACTGCCTGATCGGGAATCGGAGCCGGGGCGTCGGTTCCGGCGACAACACCGGCGGCGGACACGATGACGGCAACGATGACTGCGAATGGATCGCCTGCCATGTATCGACTCCTGCTACTCGAACGATCTTCCCCGAGCCAGGAGCTGTGATCAGTCTCACTCGGGTGCTGTACCCATCATGCACGGTGCAACCGATCGACTCATGAGTTTTGCGAAACTGTCAGAGCAGTGAAACTCAGATCTGCGAAACTGTCAGAGCAGGGAGGTCCAGTAGTCCGAGAAGCGGATTCCGATGAGCGCGATGACGATTGCGTACCACACGGCGAGCAGCGTCCACCGCCATTCGAGGAAAAGACGGCCGATCGTGCCGCCGTTGTTCGGGCCGGTGCTGTGCGAGGCGGTGGCGATCAGGCGGCTCAGAGCCAGCACGAACAGCGGCATCGTCACGGCCCACACCACCATGCAGTAAGGGCACAGTGCGCCGATCTCGTACAGGCTCTGGACTATCAGCCAATGCACGAACACTTCACCGAGCAGCAGGCCGCCACTCATGCCGAGCCAGAACCAGTGCGGCAATTCGACGCGGCCGAGCCACAGCACCCCGGCGACGAGCGCAACCGAGAACGCGACGATGCCCAGGATGGGGTTCGGGAAGCCGAAGAGCGCAGCCTGTTTCGTCACCATCACCGAACCGCACGAGAGCACCGGATTCAGGCTGCACGACGGTACGTACGACGCGTCCTCGAGCAACTTGAATCGCTCGATCGTCAGGGTCAGCGCAGCGAGTAGCCCGATCGCGCTGAAGACAGTGAAGACTGCAGCACCGGCGCGGGTCCTCATGCTCTGGTACCGGCTGCCGCTCAGTTACCGGCTGCTGCAGCGGCGGCGAGGATGTTCTCCGGAGTCGGGTTGGAGACGTCGGTGCCGTTGACGCGCACGCTCGGCGTCCCGTTGATGCCCTCGCCGATGACGGACTGCGTCTGGCTGGTTACCCAATCGGTGTAGCTGCCGTCGGTGATGCACGACGCGGTGGCGGGGGAGTCGGCTCCGGCGGAGGTGGCGATCTCGACGAGCTTATCGTCGGTCAATCCGGTGCCGTTCTCGGCGGGCTGCTCCGCGAACATGGCGTTGTGCCAGTCCATCCAGCTGTCCCGGTCGTTCTCGGCGACGCAGATCGAGGCGCTCGCGGCACGCGTCGAGTACATCGTGCCGTTCGAGAAGCGGTCGAGAATGGAGATGGGTCGGTAGTCCACCGCGACGTTGCCCGCGTCGGCCAGCTGCTGCAACGTCGACCCGCTGATGGACTCGAAGTTCTTGCACGCCGGGCACTGGAAGTCCTCGACGACGCTGATGACGGTGGCGGCGTCGGGATTGCCGAAGCGGATGGCACCGGAGTCGGTCAACGACGTGGGAGTGAGCTGGTCCCCGCTCGACATGCCTGCCCCCATCGTCGGCGATGCCTCACCCGACGTCGTGTTCCTGTTGACGATGAACAAGGCAATTGCTGCAACGAGCGCGATGAGAACCACAGCGACGACGATCTGGATCAGCGTTCGACGATTCTTGTCGCCGTTCTGCATAGCCCTGATGTCTTTCGATGCCTTGTTGCTGGTGTTCACGGCGACCAGTTTAGGCAGGGCAACCTGAGTGTCAGATGAGAGCAGTGTCAGATCAGAGCAGCGTCAGATGAGAGCAGCCAGTCGTTCGATGGCGAAGCGGTATCCGTCGATACCGAGTCCGGCGATGACGCCACTGGCGACAGGCGACACGAAGGAGTGGTGTCGAAACTCCTCGCGGGCATGCACGTTGGAAATGTGCACCTCGATGATCGGGACCTCCGGGATGACGAGTGCGTCGCGCAGCGCCACCGAGGTGTGCGTCAGTCCACCGGGGTTGATGACGATGCCCGACGCCACCCCGCGGGCCTCGTGGATCCAGTCGATGATCTGACCCTCGTGGTTGGACTGCTCTGCTTTCACGGTGAGTCCGAGGTCGGCGGCGGTCTTCTCGCACAGGGCGACGACATCGGCGAGGGTGGCGTGGCCGTACACCTCGGGCTGCCGAGTGCCGAGCATATTGAGATTCGGACCGTTGAGCACCAACAGCTGCTTGGCCATGACGTCACTCACTTTCTTGCTCCACGAACTACCGGGTCTGATCTTTCCACAGCGTGGTTGACACAATCGTCTCGTGACTACAGGGAGAACCGTGGGGGTGGTGTGGGGCGTCGGTGTCTTCGCCTACATCATCGGGGTGCTGCATCGCACGTCGTTCGGAGTCGCTGGTCTCAGTGCGGCTGATCGGTTCTCGGTGTCGCCGTCTCTGCTGTCGTCGTTCGTGGTGTTGCAGGTGATCGTGTATGCGGCGATGCAGATTCCGGCCGGCGTGCTGTTGGATCGGATCGGTTCGCGCAGGATGATCGCCGCGGGCGCGCTGATCATGGCGTCGGCGCAGATCACCCTCGCACTCACCGAGTCGCTCCCGGTCGCGGTGGCCGCTCGCGCGTTCGTCGGCGTGGGCGACGCGCTCACCTTCATCTCGGTCTTGCGGTTGGTGCCGCGCTGGTTCTCCCCGCGGCGGGTGCCGATCGTCTCGCAGCTGACGGGTCTGCTCGGCCAACTCGGTCAGGTGCTCTCGGCGGTCCCGTTCCTGATTCTGTTGAACGGGCCGGGCTGGACGTTCGCATTCGGCAGCGCGGCTGCATTGGGGCTGCTTGCTGTTGTGCTCGTCATCGCGCTGGTTCGAGATCGTCCCGATGACAGCAGCACTCCCGATACCGAGCCCACGTCATTGCGACAGACCATCGCGGCCATCGCGCAGGTGTGGCGACGCCCCGGCACACGGCTCGGCTTCTTCTCCCACATGGGCACCCAGTTCTCGATCACGGTGTTCGCGTTGCTGTGGGGTGTGCCGTATCTGACGTCGGCGCAGGGCCTGTCGGCGTCGACGGCCGGAGCGTTGCTGACGGTGTCGGTTGCGGCCGCGGTGGTGTCGGGCATCGTGGTCGGTCTCCTCACCGGTCGTTACCCGATGCGACGGTCGTGGCTGGTGCTGGCGATCATGATCAGCAACGCCGCGATGTGGGCCATCGTGCTGTCTCTTCCCGGGCCTGCGCCGCTGTGGTTGCTGGTGTTGCTCGTGGTGGTGATCTCCGTGGGTGGTCCCGGTTCGGTGATCGGTTTCGACCTCGCCCGCACGTTCAATCCGAGCGCAAATCTGGGGACGGCTCAGGGGATGGTGAACATCGGCGGGTTCCTGGCGTCGCTGTTGGTGATAGCGGGGATCGGTTGGATTCTCGACGCAATGGGCGGCTACACGTTCGACGGTTTCCGGGTTGCCTTGCTCGTGCAATTCCCGGTGTGGATCGTCGCGATCACCGGAGTTCTGCTGACGCGCCGCAAGACCAGACGAGTGCTCGCGGCGGAGGGAATTCATCCGCACACGATGCGTGAGGTGCGAGACCGGATTCGTCGCAAATAAACCTTTGCTTAGACAGCTTTCTGCGAGCATGCTGGTGGTCCGAATATCGTTGTAGGACACAAGCAAACGCTACGTAAAGGTGCACTAAAGAGATGGTAACCGAGCGAGAAGTGACTCCCGCGAGCGGCGAGTATTCGCACCGCGAGATCATGACCATTCTGTCGGGCCTGATGATGGGCATGTTCCTCGCTGCCCTCGACCAGACCATCGTGTCGACGTCTGTGCGCACCATCGCCGACGATCTCAACGGGTTCTCGGTTCTGGCCTGGGTGACAACGGCCTACCTCATCACCTCGACGGTCTCGACCCCGCTCTACGGCAAGCTCTCCGATCTGTACGGGCGCAAGCCGTTCTTCATGACGGCCATCTCGATCTTCGTCGTCGGGTCCATGCTGTGCGGCATCGCGACGTCGATGTACGAGCTCGCCGCCTTCCGCGCGATTCAGGGCCTGGGGGCGGGTGGTCTGATGTCGATGGCGCTGGCCATCATCGGGGATATCGTGCCGCCGCGTGAGCGAGCCAAGTACCAGGGCTACTTCCTGGCCGTCTTCGGTACCTCGAGTGTGCTCGGGCCGGTCATCGGTGGGCTGCTCGCCGGGCAGTCGTCGATCCTCGGAATCACCGGCTGGCGTTGGGTTTTCTACATCAACGTGCCGCTGGGCATCATCGCACTCGTGGTGGTGTGGCGAGTGCTGAACCTGCCGGTGTACCGCCGCGAGGCGCGCGTCGACTGGTGGGGCGCAGTGCTGCTCAGCGTCGGGCTGGTGCCGCTGCTCATCATCGCCGAGCAGGGTCGCGTGTGGGGCTGGAGCTCGCCGCGAGCGTTGCTGTGCTTCGGAATCGGCATCGTCGGCGTCATCGCCTTCGTGCTCGCCGAGATCAAGATGGGCGACGACGCCCTGATCCCCATGCGATTCTTCCGAAACCCGTTGTTCTCGTTGTGTATTGCCGTCAGCGTCATCGCCGGCGCAGCAATGTTCGGTGGCATTTCTCTGCTACCGCAGTACCTGCAGGTGGTCAAGGGATCCTCGCCCACTCTGGCCGGCTACCAAACCCTGCCGCTCGTGGGTGCACTGATGATCGCGTCGATCGTGTCGGGTCGCATGATCTCGAAGACGGGGCGCTACAAGATCTTTCCGATCATCGGCACCGCGTTGATGGCGATCGCGATGTTCACGTTCCACTACGTGCACGCCGATACTCCGCTGTGGCAGACCATGGTCGTGATGGGCGTGTTCGGTCTCGGTCTCGGTTCGATGATGCAACCGCTGACGCTCGCGATCCAGAACGCGATGCCGCCCAAGGACATGGGTGTATCGACCTCTGCCGCAACGTTCTTCCGCCAGATCGGTGCGACGGTTGGTGTGGCGGTGTTCCTGTCGATGCTCTTCACTCAGCTGACCCCGAAGACGGGCGATGCACTGATCGCCGCGAGCTCGACGCCGGCCTTCCAGCAAGCGGTGCAGACTGCGGCAAGCAGTTCCGATCCACTGGAATCCGGGTTCGCCCGGGCCATTGCGTCGGGTGACGCCTCGGTCGCCGGGAGTGCGCTGCAGGACAGCTCGTTCATTCAGAAGCTCGAACCCGCACTTGCCGAACCGTTCCGGATCGGCTTCTCGGATGCCATGGACTACGTGTTCCTGGCCGTGTCGATCCTGATGGTCATCGGGTTCGTGCTGGTGCTCTTCCTGAAAGAGGTGCCGCTGCGCACGATGTCGGGGCTGGCTGCAGCGCAGCAGCAGCGAGACGAAGAGAAGGCGAACGAGACCGGGCCTGTGCTGTAAATGCGGTGACTGCCGATGCAGTGACCTCATGGGCACGGACACCATCGGTTCATCGAGCAGGTGGTCGGCGAACCGACAAGGCTGGCGGGATGCAGAGACGGCGGCGCGGTGGCTCTACTGGTTGCGCTGTAGCGACCGGATCCGGTGGAGCGCTTCGTCCGTGCGTCGCGATCCTGCTCGACTTCACCTGAGACGCCGCACAGGCTCTTGCGCCCATTCGCCGGGTCCGAGCTGCGATGTCGTGGGTCGGAGTCAGGTGTTCGGGATGTGGCGCAGGCCGTTGAACAGGACGTCCAATCCACGGTTCAGTTCGTGGGCACCGTCGTATTCCGTGATGAGCGGGGGGATGACGGACATGATGGGAAAGTCTCCGATCGGCAGTCTGCGCAGCGCGAGGCTCAATCTGTCCCCTGTCTCGTCTGGATGATCCGTTGTCTCCTGGGTCTCGCTGAGCACATGCCCGCGTAGTAAGGACATCAGCAGCCGGTAGGCCGAGAGTGCTTCGGGCACGGTGAAACCGCCAGTGGCCAGTAGACCGAGGATGCCTTCGAGTGACACCAACGACCTCGTGGTGCCCAGTCCGAGTGGCGTAGCCCGGGGCCGCGTCGCCAGAAGAACTGCCGCCCGCGGGTGTTCGAGGGCGAGCTCGCGGTAATGCCGGGCGAAGATGGTCAGCTGACGTCTCCAGTCGGTGTCGGTCTCGTCGACCGCTACGAGGCCTCCGAGGATCGAATCGGCGACCGAGTCCAGCAGGGCCTCTTTGGTTGGAACGTAACGGTAGATGGTCATCGGGTCGCGATCGATCGACACGGCCAGACTGCGGATGGTCAGGCTGTCGAGTCCGGTGCCATCGATGATGGCCAAGGCGGCTGATACGACGTATTCACGATCGATCTTGTCGCGGGGAGGTTGATTGGATCGGTCCGAGGGTGTCATGAAGTGCTTCACCATTTTCGGTAAATCAAGGTAAGCGGCACGCCAGTCGGCTTTCGGTCCACAAACAAACTTGTTGTTCATCAACGCTTTTCGCTTGACCCATGACCATACACGTGGTCAGCTGTAGCTCTACACCGTAGAGATACGGGGAAACTCTTTGTTGCGGAGTGGGCCATGAGCCTCCGCTGGTCTTCCATCTCATTCGCTCGGTTGCAGACAGTCGGCCGGCGATCCACCGAACTACGGACTCTGCGAGACCTCGACGCCCCTGGTGAAATCCAGTGAACATCGTCGACCGTCGCGGAATCTCACAGTCGACTCTCGTCGGGGGAATCGATACCCATAATTCGCTGTGCGACAACAAGTCTCACTCGAACTTCCTCCATCAGATCGGTACACAACATGTACGTTCCGCAACACCGTCCTGCGCCGTCCACATCCCGACGCAAGGGCTCGGCGTTGATTCCTCTCGTCGGCACCGTCGCGCTGGCAACCAGTGCGCTCATGCTGGTCAATGCTTCGGCCGGCGAGGCTCAAACTGCTGCAGTCGTTGTCCCTACGGTCGGTCTCGGTGCCGCAAGCCCGTACGCGATACTTGCTGGCTCCACCGTGACCGACGCGGGCGGGTCTGTGATATCCGGATCCGTGGGTGTGAGCCCAGGTGACGGGCAACCTTCCAGCGTCTCCGGCTTGTTGCAAGGCCAAATCACCAACGGCGTGATCGACGACAAGAACGAACGGGCATTGAATGCGAAAGCTGCTCTGCAGGTTGCATATACCGATGCTGCCAACAGGACTGGTCCGGAACTGGTCCCCGTCGAGCTCGGGGGCACCACGCGGTATGCCGGTTTGTACAAAGGCGACACACTCGGACTGACCGGGTCTCTACCGCTGACGCTCGACGCCCAAGGAAACTCCGCCGCAGTCTTCATCTTCCAAGCTGGATCCACTCTCATCACGGGTTCGGACAGCAGGGTCTCGCTGATCAACGGGGCCAGCCCGTGCAACGTGTTCTGGCAGGTCGGAAGCTCGGCCACCCTCGGCACTGGCACCGATTTTGTCGGCACGATCATGGCGCAGGCGTCGATCACGGCGACGACGGGTGCCGATGTGCAGGGACGGCTCCTGGCTCTGACCGGCGCAGTCACCCTTGACCGGAACACGATCAGCACTGCGGGATGCGGGGCTACGCAGCCGCCGGTGACCACGACTCCTCCAGTCACGACAACGCCTCCAGTCACGACCACAACGCCTCCAGTCACGACCACTCCGCCGGTGACCACAACGTCTCCGGGTGATGGTGGCGGGACGCCGGGTACACCGGGTGATGGTGGCGGGACGCCGGGTACACCGGGTGATGGTGGCGGTACGCCGCCGATTGTCATCGAAGTGCCCCCGATTCCGGGTCTGCCTCCGATCCCCGGCATCACGATCCCGCCGATCCCCGGTGTCCCGAACGTCCCGAACCAGCCCAACGTGCCGAATCAACCGAACGTGCCGAATCAGCCCAACGTCCCGAACCAGCCGAACGTCCCGAACCAGCCCAACGTCCCGAACCAGCCCAACGTCCCGAACCAGCCGAATGTGCCGAATCAGCCGAACGTGCCCGATCAGCCGAACACGCCCGGTGTTCCCGACCAGCCGACCACACCCGGTGGCCCGGATCAGCCGGGTACGTACAACCCGGGTGGGCAGATCACGCAGATTCCCAATGGTGGAGTGGATACCGGTGACGGCAGCACCGTCGCACAGTCGACCGATTCGTCGATCGTGACGATGTGGACTCTTCTCGCTCTGCTCACGGTCGGGGCAGTATCGGTCACGATGATGACTCGCCGTCGGCGCTGATCTGTGAGATCCGTAGCCACGGTGTGCGCACCTCCGGCTGAATCTGCTCGCACCGCGACCCTGTCCCGGGGCGCGGTGCGGGCAGTGGCCGCTGCCTGCTTCATGCTCCTGTTGCTTCTTACCGGTTGTGCAACGCCCTCGGACGCGGCGCCGCCGGAACGCACTTCACAGTCGCCGGCCGTGTCCACACAGGCACCCGATACTTCTACCGGTGAGGTTGCAGCGCAGGCAAACTCACCGGCGGCCGGGTCATCTCCCGCGCGCATCGATATTCCAGCGATCGACGTCGACTCCGACGTGATGGGTCTCGGTCTACGTTCGGACGGTTCGATGGAAGTTCCGCCGGGTGGATTTCCCGCAGGCTGGTACACGGGGTCGCCCATCCCGGGCCAGTTGGGGCCGTCGATCCTTGCCGGACACGTGGATTGGGGCGGTAGCCCGGGAGTCTTCTATCGACTCCGGGATCTCGCGCAAGGTGACGACGTCACCGTCACGGACCAGGAGGGCGGTACCGTCCGCTTCGTCGTCAGCGCGGTGGAGCAGTATCCGAAGGACGCGTTTCCCACCGACGAGGTGTACGGCGACATCGATCATGCCGGTCTGCGCCTGATCACCTGTGGCGGCGAGTTCGACTCGGACATCTCCAGCTACGACGACAACATCGTCGTGTACGCCGATCGCGTCTGACCGAGCTCACGCGTTCACAGCAACCTCGCAGGCTGCTCCCAGCCGGGCCGACGGTCCATCGCACACTCTCGTAGTCGACAACTTCGACGAACAGGATTTGCGATGACTGCCCAAATCGACCGACCGGCCGCGATACCCCCGTCGCACGCCCGCCAGCCGTCCTGGCAGGACACGTGGTGGTATCGCCGCCGGCACCTGCTCGGGCTGCTGATTCTGCTCGCAGCCACCGCAACCCTGTATCTGTGGAACCTGACCGCAAGTGGTTACGCGAACACGTTCTACGCCGCGGCGGTGCAGGCAGGCACAAAGGACTGGACGGCGTGGTTCTTCGGATCACTCGATTCCGAGAACTTCATCACCGTGGACAAGCCACCGGCCGCACTGTGGGTGATGGGACTGTCGGCCCGTCTGTTCGGGTTCTCGAGCTTCAGTCTTCTGCTTCCGCAAGCCTTGATGGGTGTCGCCGCAGTGGCGACGGTGTATGCCTCGGTCAAGCGGGTCGCGAATCCCACTGCCGGCCTGCTCGCCGGCTTCACTCTGGCGTCCGTTCCTGCCGCCGCGCTGATGTTCGACTTCGACAATCCCGACGCGCTGCTGGTGCTGCTCATGACTCTCGGCGGATACTTCGTCGTGCGCTCTCTGCAGACATCGGCCGGTCGACGGGCCGCGATGTGGCTGGCCTTCGCCGGCGTGGCGCTCGGGTTCGCGTTCCTGACGAAGATGTTGCAGGGGCTGCTGGTGTTGCCGGCGTTCGGTCTCACGTATCTGGTTGCCGGACAGGCGCAATTGCGCGCAAGACTGCTGCATCTGGTCGGTGCGTTCGCGGCATTGATCGCTGCCGCCGGCTGGTGGGTGGTGACGGTTCAGCTGTGGCCGGAAAGTGCGCGCCCGTACATCGGCGGGTCCACCGACAACACCGTGATGGATCTGGTGCTCGGCTACAACGGGCTCGGTCGTATCTTCGGTAACACCGGTGGAGGCGGCATGGAGGCTCCAGCCGGAATGAGCGCGGGGGCAGCAGGATCGAGCTTCGGAGGGTCGACCGGTCTGGACCGCCTGTTCGGCAGCGAAATGGGAATCCAGATTTCGTGGCTGATCCCGGCTGCTCTGGTGGCGCTGGTCTTCGGTCTGATCGCTCGTGGTCGAGCGCCGCGGACCGACCTGCTGCGTGCGTCCCTGATTTTGTGGGGCGGTTGGTTCTTGGTGACGGCGCTGATCTTCAGCTACATGTCCGGCACGATCCACCCGTACTACACGGTCGCGCTCGCTCCTGCACTTGCGGGCATGATCGGAACCGGCGGCTACGCACTGTGGCTCCGGCGTGAATCCATCTGGGGCAGAGCAGGTATGGCAGCGATGATGATTGCGGCCGGCACCTGGAGTTGGGTGCTGCTGCACCGCAACGCGGATTGGCTGCCGGCGTTGAAGTGGATTCTGTTGGCGGGAACCATCGTTGCGGCCGTGATGATTCTGCTCGCCGGGCGGTACCGAAAGCTCACTGCCGCTGCGTTGATCCTCGGCGCCGTGGCCGGTCTCGGCGGTGGCGCTTCCTATGCGATCGCCACGACGACGAATGCGCACAGTGGATCCATCCCCACCGCGGGCCCGACCGGTGCAGTCACCGACGGCGGAATGGGTGGTGGTGCTCCTGGTGAGACACGAGGCGGTGAGATGCCCAGCGGTGAAATGCCCAGCGGTGAAATGCCCAGCGGTGAGATGCCCAGTGGTGCAATGCCCAGCGGTGAGATGCCCAGTGGTGCAATGCCAAGTGGCGCAGCACCGGATGGTACTGCGGCTGGCGTTGCCGCCGACGCGGCCGATCTTCCAGCCGGCTTCGGCACCGGTGACGGTGCCACGGCTGGTGGCACGGGCGGTATGGGTGGCATGGGCGGTGAGTCCAACGAAGAGTTGACGACGCTCCTCGAGTCCACGTCGACGACATGGTCTGCTGCAGTGAACGGTTCGCAGTCGGCTGCGGGGTACGAGTTGGCGTCCGATACGGCAGTGATGGCGATCGGTGGATGGAGCGGCGATCCTGCCCCGACTCTCGACGAATTCATCCAGTACGTCTCCAACCACGAAGTCGCCTACTACGTGTCGGGCGGAATGGGTGGCGGCATGGCTCGTGGGGGAATGGGCGGCGACTCGACGAGCACTTCCCCGCAGATCCAGGAATGGGTCGAGGCGAACTTCACCGCCAGCACCGTCGGTAGCGCGACGGTGTACGACCTCAGTACCTACACGGGCTGACACCCGGACACCGATCAGGCACAGTTGTTCCACCGCAGACACTTCGACTGCGGTGGAACTTCTGCGTACTGACCCGAGATCCATCAGAAGGGCGAAGGATCACCGTCGGGCGCTGACGTAGGTACTGGCGCGGGCTGCGGCTGAACGATCCCAAGGCCCGAGGTATCCGCCTGCATCGCTTGACCTTTGGGCCTGCGATAGACGGCGGGCAGATGGCTCAGGTCTGCGAGTTGCGTGGTGCCGGGAACAGTGATCGCTGTGGTGCCGGCGTTCGAGACCCAGAACTCGACACCATCGGCGAGCATCACCGGTGTCCACAGCCCCATGGTCTTGAGACTGTGGTGGTAGCGGCACAGGCAATGCAGATTGGTGTCGATGGTCCAGCCACCGGTCGCAGGATCGCGATGAAAGTACGGCACGATGTGGTCGATCTCGCATTGCTGGGCCGCGACATCGCAGCCCGGGTGCCGACAGGTGCGGTCGCGATATCGAATGCGTTCTGCAAGTGCGACAGTCGGCCGATAGACGAGGGCTCCGGGTGGCGGCAGCAGCAGACCTCCATGACCGTCCGGGTGCAGGGCGAGCCCAAGAGTTGGATCGGCGGCAATTGCTGCTTCGAGTTCTGCAACAAAGGTGTAAGTGCCCCGATACGGAGTGACGACACAGCTGTTCCGTGATGGAGGCGCGGAAGTCTGCGATCTGGGCGGGCGAGGAATTGCGGCGCCGTCTCGGCGACGTCCGCGCCCCAGCGGATGAAACATCATGTGTGACCCGCTGCCCTCGGACCTGCTGTTCTTTGTCTTGCGTACCTTCGATCCTCTGGACTTCTTCTGGTCACCTCTCGATCCGCTGTGGTTCGTCCTGCTGCTGCCGCTGTCGGCCCTGCTTTCTGCACCCTTGTCGCCAGTGCCAGTGCCGGTCTCGGTCTCGAGGTCGATGAGCGACTCCAGGTCTTCGCCGAAACCGAGTGCCTCGGCAAGGTTGCGTGCCTCGGTGAGAAGAATTTGCCAGTGAGCGTTGTCGGCGAGTTCGCGGGCGTACTCGGCATCGATGGTGCCGTGGCCGGCCAGGTGAGCAGGATTGGACAGCAGACCAGCGAGCGTGGCGAGGTCGACCGTGATCACCGTCAGCGGCGCACGCCGATCCGGGCGTGAGGTATCGGCCGTGCACGGGTTGTCTTCGGTGGGTTCGCACATGCATGCCATCGATGACTCCTGATGCAGCAGAGCAACATACGCGGCGGCACGCTTCTGCCCTCGGTTTCGCGGATCGCGTCGGCACACGGTCGCGGCCATCTCGTTGATCAGCTGCCAGGCAGCCGCAGCGTCGGCCGCAGTGAGGTCGGCCTTCAGCGTCGACAGCACATCCTTGTCGGTGTAGGTGACGTTGGTATGCCGTTCCAGGTCGTTGCGTAAAGCGGCCGCTTGCTCGGGAGCGATGCGGTACATGATCGACCAGATTTCGGTCGCGAGCGGACCGGGCGACAGGCGTCGGGCAGCCTGCAGAACCTCGTCTTGGACAGCCGTCGCCGCGTCCTGCGTCAGATTGTGGGTACAGCGGTATATCGCGCGGACTCGGGGCAAATCGAGTTCGCCGGCCCCGAATGCGGCCGCGACGGAAGGAAGTCGAAGCCGAAGATCCATCCCGACCTCGGCGTACGTATTCGCGACGGTCTTCGAGCAGCCAAGAACGTGCGCAATTTCGGAAGCCGCATAGTTGCCCGCGTCCTGAATGACATCACCGACGAGCACGTTCTGATGAATGCACGTATCCCAGATGGCGGCGGCCAGAGCGACCTTGCGAGCGCACGCCTGGTTCTCCAGAATCGTGACATCGCGCATCTCGGCCAACGAAGCAGGCGCGATGTACGGCTTCGGTTGTGGGCCGAGATAGGCCGCGAACCGACTGCGCGTCGATGTGGTCACTGTGTCTTCGCCCCCCGGCAGATGTTCCGAACAAATATAGAACGTATGTTCGATGATACCGAGATGTGAACCAGTCGTCAACCCCAATCATGCTGCAATGAACAAGGTTTGGAGATGAAGTGTCTATACACCCACCCACCGACAACACTGTTTGACCCGGACGTCGCGTCACGCTTCATGATGGTGATCATGAACGAGAACTACCCCGCCTTCGAGGCGAGCCCAGTATCGATTCCGGGCCCAGACGCCACCGCGCCCGAGCTGTTTCGTGGCCTGTACGGCATGCCCATGTTCGTCACCATCCCCACGGCGAATCTCGCGGAGTGACCGAATTCTGGATCGATGCTCTGGGTGTCTTCGAGTTCTTCGCGATCCCCGGTCGACTGGTTCACCTGCGTCCTCGACCAGCTCGACGCCATAGTCGAGGCCTACACACAAATTCGACCCGGCTCGGTTACCGGGCCGCACACTCGACCACGGAATTCCGTCGAACTCGAGATCCACACTCCGGAAAATGCGTTGGTCATCATGGCAGCGGCACGGCCGCGGGCCACGCTCACACGAGTGTGAATCGCTCCAGTACCACCCGAGTGTCGTCGTTCACGGTGAGGTGCGGATCTCCCAGTTCCTCGCGAACATCGGCCGATTGCCAGAATCTTTCGTGTCCGGCTCGCCACTGCGCCACATCGGCGTAACCCTCACCCTCGTCGAGGGCATGTTGCAGCGAAACATCCTTCAGTGCAACGACATCGACGGCAATGGTCTCGATGATTCCCACCGTCAGGCCCGCCGAGTCGATCACCGCACCGCGTTGGCCGACCTTCGGCAACTCTTCGTCGGTGTACTGGACCACCAGACTTGCCGTCGTGGTCTTGGCACCGGACAGGACGGCCGCAACCAGGGCGTCCCGCAAGGCACCCGGGTATGCGAATTCGACTATCGGTAGATCGGTCACGCACACATCATATTTCGAGGTCGACCCACACCAGTCGGTGGTCCGACGGGTGCTCGGTGCCCGAAGGCCAGTACACCTGCGAATCTATCACCGTCAGATCGTCCGACGGCAACACGTAGTCCACGCGAAGGTCACCCGGCGTCGGATCTGCGAAATCGGCTGTGTCCGTTCCATGTCCATCGGACGTGGGGGCCGGATCCTGAACCCGAGGGAGATCGAGAACCTGCGCGATGGCACCCGCAACCGAATCGCCGTCGACCGGATCGCTGTTCTGATCGCCCAGCATGACGAACGACGCTCCTTCTTCGAGTCCGCCGCGCACGCCCTTGTCGTCGTACAGGTAATCCGCGCCCGAGATGTAGTCGGCACTGAGCCGGATCTCGTCGTGGTTGCGTTTGCCGTTGCGGTTCTCGGGACCATCGAAAGACGGGGGAGTGGGGTGCGAGGCCAGTACGTGCAGCGTCTTGCCGTTCACGTCGATCGGCACGTCCCAATGCGATTTGCTGGACAGACGCAGAGCGTCGGACACCTCTCCGTAATAGTCGCGCGGCAGCAGGGAATCCGGCATGTCCTTCCACAGGAAGTTCTGGAACGTGCGTACCGAATCGGTCGCGATCGGAAACTTCGAGTACACGACCATGCCGTACTGACCTGGGAATTGCCCGAAACCCCAGGCATCGCCCGGACCGCCGAGCGCGCCGTCCCTGTCCAGGTCGAGTCCCGAGTCGACCCCGGTGTTCACGGGCGCAGTGAAGGAGTACGGGTACTGCTTGTCCAGATAGTTGTCGTTGAAGAGCCTCACCGCATCGTCACCCGAGTAATCGAACTCGTTGACCAACAACACATCCGGCGAGTTCGCCGAGATCACATCGGCCGCCGCGCGGGCCTGAGCATTCTCGCCCTGCAGGTCGGTCACCAACTGCCCGGCCGCTGATCGATTGAGGCTCGCATTGAACGTCGCGACCCGAATGCTCGACGGTTCCTCGGGGGCCGGGTCCGCAGCGGTTGGATTCACAGAGGAGCAACCGGCGGCCATGAAAGCGAGGGTAACGGTGACGGCTGCGAGTCTCGACATTTTCACAGTCGTCACCGTAGGGACGGCAAGCGAACGTAAGGTTACGAATTAACAAGCAAGCGTGCTTGCTTTTTTCTCGTGCCTTTGTGAAGCTGGACCCATGGCAGACCTCGACACACTCGTCGGCGACCTCCGTGCCGAGGGCGACGACCTCGATGCGCTCGTCGCCGAACTGACATCAGAGCTGTGGGCGGCACCGACACCGGCCGAGGGCTGGACGATCGCACACCAGATCGCACATCTGTCCTGGACGGATCACGTCGCGGAGCGAACCACGTCCGCAGCATCGGGCGATGCCGCGGCCAAGGAGGAGTTCGCTCTCACTTTGAAGAAAGCGTGGGAAAACCCCACCGGTTTCGTCGACGAGGCTGCGGAGGAAGAAGCTCGCAATCCCGGACTACTGACCATCTGGCGTACCCGACGCCACGCCATGACCGATGCTCTGGTGCAGGTACCGCCCGGAACCAAGATCGACTGGTTCGGACCCCCGATGAGTGCGGCGTCCATGGCCACCGCGCGGCTGATGGAGACCTGGGCCCACGGCCAGGATGTCGCCGACGCACTGGGCGTCTCCCGCGTGCCCACCGACCGGATCCGCGGGGTCGCGCACATCGGAGTCCGTACAAGGGATTTCGCCTACGCGGTCAATCAGCAGACACCTCCCATCGAACAGTTCCGCGTCGAACTCACCGCGCCCTCGGGTGAGCTGTGGACCTGGGGCCCCGAAGACGCCGCCCAACGCGTGAGCGGATCGGCGCTCGACTTCTGCCTCCTCGTGACCCAGCGCGCTCATCGCGACACCCTCGACATCACTGCCGAGGGATCCGACGCCGTGCACTGGCTCACCATCGCCCAAGCCTTCGCAGGCCCTCCAGGATCGGGACGAGAGAAAGCATGACCGTACGAATCGGCAACTGTTCGGGCTTCTACGGAGACCGCCTCTCTGCCATGCGCGAGATGCTCGACGGCGGCGAACTCGACTACCTCACCGGTGATTACCTCGCCGAGCTCACGATGCTCATCCTCGGCCGCGACCGGATGAAGGACGCAACCCGTGGCTACGCCAAGACCTTTCTGCGCCAGGCCGAGGACTGCCTGGGTCTGGCACTGGACAAAGGGGTCAAGATCGTCGCCAACGCCGGTGGTCTGAATCCACGTGGCTTGGCCGAGGCGCTGGAGAAGCTCGACTCCGGTGCGAAGATCGCGTACGTCGACGGCGACGACCTTCTCGGCAGAGCGGCCGAACTCGGCCTCGGTAGCCCGCTGACTGCAAATGCCTATCTCGGCGCGTGGGGCATCGTGGAATGCCTGAACTCCGGTGCCGACGTCGTCGTCACCGGGCGCGTCACCGATGCCAGCGTGATCGTGGGTCCCGCTGCGGCACACTTCGGTTGGACGCCGACCGATTACGACGCCCTGGCCGGAGCCGTGATCGCCGGACATGTCATCGAGTGCGGAACTCAGGCGACGGGCGGGAACTACTCGTTCTTCACCGAGATCGCAGACATGTCTCGTCCCGGATTCCCCATCGCCGAGATCGAGTCCGACGGTTCGTCCGTCATCACCAAGCACGAGGGCACCGGTGGGGCTGTCAGCGTCGGCACTGTGACCGCTCAGCTGCTGTACGAAATCACCGGCGGCCGCTACGCGAACCCCGACGTCACCGCACGGATCGACTCAGCGATCCTGGCGCAGGAGTCCAGCGATCGGGTGTCCATCACCGGCGTGACCGGCGAAGCGCCGCCACCCACCTACAAGGTCTCGCTCAATGCGCTCGGCGGCTTCCGCAACGAATTCACGATGGTGCTCACCGGCCTCGACATCGAGGCCAAAGCTGAACTTGCACAGCGCCAATTCGAGTCCTGGCTCACCGCACGGCCGACCGAATTGGACTGGACCCTGGTGCGTACCGACAAGCCGGACGCCGAGACGGATGAGACGGCCAGCGCCTTGCTGCGCTGCGTGGCCCGCGACAGCAACCCCGACGCCGTCGGACGCCAGTTCTCCGCGGTTGCAGTCGAACTCGCACTGGCCAGCTACCCCGGATTCTCGGTGACCGCACCGCCGGGAAATGGAGCGCCGTACGGAGTGTTCACGGCCGGTTTCGTCGACGCGAACCAGGTGCCGCACGTTGCGCATCTCGCCGACGGCACCGAAAGCGCCATCGCACCGTCGACGGACACGCGGGCGTTGGAACCCCTCGATGACCCGACTCTCCCGGCACCGAGAGCAGCCGAAGCGACCATCCGGCTACCACTGGGAACCGTCGCCGCGGCCCGAAGCGGCGACAAGGGCGGCAACGCCAACGTCGGAGTCTGGGTCCGCACCGACGACGAATTCTCCTGGCTCGTCCACGCATTGACGGTCGAGACCCTGAAAGAGATGTTGCCCGAGGCAGAGCAACTCACCGTCACCCGGCACGTGCTGCCGAATCTGCGGGCCGTGAACTTCGTCATCGAGGGCATCCTCGGCCAAGGCGTGGCATCGCAGGCCAGGTTCGATCCACAGGCCAAGGGGCTCGGTGAGTGGCTGCGGTCGCGGCACATCGACATCCCCGAAACGATTGCTTACAAAGGAGAACTCGGATGAGCATCTGGACGACGCCCGAGCGTCAGCAGCTTCGCAAGACCGTCCGTAGCTTCGTCGAGCAGGACATCGCGCCGCACATGAATCAGTGGGAGACCGACGGCGAGATCCCGCGTGATCTGCACAAGAAGGCGGCAGCTCTCGGTTTGATCGGTGCCGGTTTTCCCGAGGAGGTCGGCGGGGACGGTGGAGACCTGGCCGACGCGGTCGTGATCTGCGAGGAGATGCATCAGGCCGGTGCGTCCGGCGGACTGTTCGCGTCGCTGTTCACCAGCGGAATCGCGTTGCCGCACTTGGTTGCCGCGGGTGACGCCGACCAGATCGAGAAGTGGGTGCGGCCCACGCTGGCCGGCGAGAAGATCGGATCGCTCGCGATCACCGAGCCGGGCGGTGGTTCCGACGTCGGCCACCTCAGGACGAAGGCTGTCAGGGATGGCGAGCACTACGTCGTCAACGGATCGAAGACGTACATCACCTCCGGGTGTCGAGCCGATTTTGTCGTCACCGCGGTCCGCACCGGTGGCGAGGGTGCTGCCGGCGTCTCGCTGCTGGTCATAGAGAAGGGCACACCCGGGTTCGAGGTCACCAGCAAGCTCGACAAGATGGGATGGCGCGCATCCGATACCGCCGAGCTCTCGTTCGTCGACGCTCGTGTGCCGGTGAGCAACCTGGTCGGTGCCGAGAACAGTGGCTTCGCGCAGATCGCGCAGGCGTTTCTCACCGAGCGCATCGCCCTCGCCGCGCAGGCCTACGCCAGTGCGCAACGGTGCCTCGATCTGACTCTGCAGTGGGTCCGCGATCGGGAGACGTTCGGAAAACCGCTCATCGCACGGCAATCCGTACAGAACACCGTCACCGAGATGGCGCGGAAGATCGATATCGCGCGCGTCTACACCCGCTCCCTCGTCGAGCGGTCCATGCAGGAGAACCAGGACTTCATCGCCGAGGTCTGCTTCGCGAAGAACACCGCCGTCGAATCAGGAGAGTGGGTCGCCAATCAGGCGGTGCAACTCTTCGGGGGGCTCGGCTACATGCGCGAGAGCGAAGTCGAGCGGCAGTACCGCGACATGCGCATCCTCGGTATCGGCGGCGGCACCACCGAAATCCTCACCGGACTGGCAGCAAAACGATTGGGGTACCAGGCATGAGCGTGCTGAAGTCCACCCTCGACACCGCATCGGAACAGTTCACCGTTGCCACCGAGGCCATGAACACCAAACTCGCCGAGATCGACGCTGAACACGACAAGGCTCTCCTCGGCGGCGGCGAAAAGTACGTGGCGCGGCACAAGAAGCGCGGCAAGCTACTTGCCCGCGAGCGTATCGAGCTGTTGATCGACGAGGACTCCGCGTTTCTCGAACTCTGCCCACTTGCAGCCTGGGGCAGCGACTTTCCTGTCGGGGCCAGCACCGTCATGGGCATCGGCGTCGTGTGTGGAGTCGAGTGCCTCATCGTCGCCAACGATCCGACGGTCCGCGGTGGAGCCAGCAACCCGTGGACTCTCAAGAAGGGGTTCCGCGGCAACGACATAGCGACCCAGAACCGACTGCCGGTGATCTCCCTGGTCGAATCCGGCGGTGCCGATCTGCCGACCCAGAAGGAGGTGTTCATCCCCGGCGGACGCATGTTCCGCGATCTGACGCAGCTGTCGGCGGCGGGAATTCCCACGATCGCGTTGGTGTTCGGCAACTCCACTGCCGGCGGCGCGTACATTCCCGGGATGTCCGATCACGTGGTCATGATCAAGGAACAATCCAAAGTGTTCCTCGCCGGCCCGCCGCTGGTGAAGATGGCCACCGGTGAGGACTCCGACGACGAGTCGCTCGGCGGGGCCGAGATGCATGCCCGAAAGTCGGGTCTCGCAGACTATTTCGCCGTCGATGAACAGGATGCCATCCGTATCGGACGCAGCATCGTGTCTCGGTTGAACTGGAAGAAGAAGGGCCCGGAGCCGCGCGCCGAGATCATCGAGCCGCTGGCCGACCCCGAGGATCTGCTCGGCATCGTCCCCACCGACCTGAAGATCCCGTTCGACCCCCGCGAGGTGATCGCCCGCATCGTCGACGGCTCCGATTTCGACGAGTTCAAGCCCATGTACGGCGGCTCGCTCGTCACCGGATGGGCCGAGCTGCACGGCTATCCCATCGGCATCCTGGCCAATGCACGCGGTGTGCTGTTCAGCGAGGAATCGCAGAAGGCGACGCAGTTCATCCAGCTCGCCAACCGGTCGAACACGCCACTGTTGTTCCTGCACAACACCACCGGTTACATGGTCGGCAAGGAATACGAGGAAGGCGGGATGATCAAGCACGGCTCGATGATGATCAACGCCGTCTCCAACTCGACGGTTCCGCACATCTCGATCCTGCTCGGTGCGTCCTACGGTGCCGGTCACTACGGCATGTGCGGCCGCGCCTTCGACCCGCGATTCCTGTTCGCCTGGCCGTCGAGCAAATCCGCCGTCATGGGCGGCGCGCAACTTGCCGGTGTCATCTCCATCGTCGGACGCGCCGCTGCCGAGGCCCGCGGCCAGGCATTCGATGCAGAGGCCGATGCCGGAATGCGCGCGATGATCGAGGCACAGATCGAAGCCGAGTCGCTACCCATGTTCCTCTCCGGACGCCTGTACGACGACGGCGTCATCGACCCTCGTGATACCCGCACGGTAGTGGGAATGTGCCTGTCGGCCATCGCCTCTGCCCCGATCGAAGGCACCGCCAACTTCGGTGTCTTCCGGATGTGAAGCCATGACCGTATCGTCCGTCCTCGTAGCCAACCGCGGCGAAATTGCCCGCCGCGTCTTCACCACCTGCCGCGCCGAAGGCATCGACACCGTGGCGGTGTTCTCCGACGCAGACGCCAATTCCCCGCACGTGCATGAGGCGGACTCCGCTGTGCGCCTACCCGGCAACAGCTCGTCGGAGACCTACCTTCGTGGCGAGCTCGTCATCGCCGCCGCAGTACAGGCCGGGGCCGACGCAGTACATCCGGGATACGGATTCCTCTCCGAGAACGCGGAATTCGCCCGACAGGTACTCGACGCCGGTTTGACGTGGATCGGGCCGCCCGTCAAGGCCATCGAGCTGATGGGCTCGAAGGTCGAGTCCAAGAAGATGATGGCCGACGCCGGAGTGCCGGTACTGACGCAGCTCGATCCCGAGTCCGTCACCGAGAACGAACTCCCGGTGCTGATCAAAGCCTCCGCTGGTGGCGGTGGTCGCGGTATGCGGATCGTGCGCAGCCTCGATGCGCTGCAGTCCGAAATCGAAGCTGCGGGGCGAGAAGCGCTGTCGGCGTTCGGTGACGGAACGGTGTTCGTCGAGCGCTACATCGAGACCGGCCGACACATCGAAGTTCAGGTCATGGCCGACCGGTTCGGCACCGTGTGGACAGTAGGCGAGCGTGAGTGCTCCATCCAACGTCGTCACCAGAAGGTCGTCGAAGAAGCGCCGTCACCGCTCGTCGAACGCATCGACGGTATGCGCGAGAAACTCTTCGATACAGCAACACTCGCCACCGAGGCCATCGGCTACGAGGGTGCGGGCACCGTCGAATTCCTCGCCGACGAGAAGGGCAACTTCTTCTTCCTGGAGATGAACACTCGTCTACAGGTGGAGCACCCGGTCACCGAATGCACGACGGGTCTGGATCTGGTGGCGCTGCAGATTCGGGTGGCGGCGGGGGAGCGGTTGCCCGCCGAGCAGCCGGCGACGCGCGGTCACTCCATCGAAGTTCGGCTTTACGCCGAGGATCCGGCTCAGGACTGGCAGCCGCAGAGCGGTGCCGTGCATCGATTCGAGATTCCCGGTGCGCAGTTCGAGGTGCTGGACCGGGCCGGAATCAGAGTCGATTCCGGCGTCGAGTCCGGCAGTGTGGTGGGAACGCAGTACGACCCGATGCTCGCCAAGGTCATCTCGTTCGCACCGACGCGAGACCAGGCGGCGAATCTGCTGGCTAAAGCGTTGCAGCGAGCCACGATCCACGGACTGAAGACCAACCGAGATCTGCTGGTCAACATCCTGCGGCACCCGTCGTTTCTGGCCGGCGACACCGACACCGCTTTCTTCGACACCCATGGTCTCGATGTGCTGTCGCTACCGATCGCCCAGGGTCGCGGCGTGGAGCTGTCGGCGCTCGCCGCAGCGCTCGCAGACGCGGCGCACAACACGGCGCAGGCGCGCGTGAACCGTGGACTACCCGGCGGCTGGCGCAACCTCCGGTCGCAGCCGCAGCGAAAGACCTACGACGACAGGACGGTCGAATACTCGATCGGACGCGGCGGACTCACCGCTTCGGTAGACGGTGTTTCGCTGGACGGCGTCGAACTCGTCGAGCACACACCGACCTCGGTGACGCTCGACGACAACGGGATTCGTCGTATCTTCGCAGTGCGCAGCTACGGTTCGGACGTGTTCGTCGATTCTGCGCTCGGACCTGTCCGCCTGGTGCGGGCGCCGCGGTTCACCGACCCCACCGACGAGGTGGCTGCGGGGTCGCTGCTGGCTCCGATGCCGGGCAGCGTCATCAGAATCGCTGCTGCGCAGGGCGATACCGTCATCGCGGGTCAACCGATCCTGTGGCTCGAGGCGATGAAGATGGAACACACAGTGACCGCACCTGCAGATGGTGTGCTCACCGAATTGAACGTCACAGAAGGTCAGCAAGTCGAAGTCGGTGCTGTTCTTGCCGTGGTCACAGAAAAGGGAGCGGAGCAATCATGAGTTTCATCGAGACCGAAGAGCAGAAGGGGCTGCGCAACGCAGTCTCGTCGCTGGGCAAGCGTTACAACTACATCGACTACGTTCTGCCCAAAGCGCGCAAGGGTGAGCCACTGACCGAACTGTGGAACGAGGCAGGCAAGCTCGGGTTCCTCGGCGTCAATCTGCCCGAAGAATTCGGCGGTGGCGGCGCAGGCATCTACGAGCTCGCGCTCGTTCAGGAAGAGCTTGCTGCGCACGGTGCCGGTCTGCTGCTCGTCGTCGTCAGCCCGGCGATCTGCGGCACCATCATCGGCAAGTACGGCACGGCAGATCAGAAGCAGGAGTGGCTCACCGCTCTGGCCGACGGTTCCAAGATCATGGTCTTCGGGATCACCGAGCCCGACGCCGGATCCAACTCGCATCAGATCACCACCACCGCGCGCCGAGATGGCGACGAGTGGATTCTCAAGGGCAACAAGATCTACATCTCCGGTGTCGACCAGGCCGACGCCGTATTGATCGTGGCCAGAACCGAAGACAGCAAGACCGGCAAGCTCAAGCCGGCCCTGTTCATCGTGCCCACCGACGCTCCGGGACTGCAGAAGACGCAGATGGAGATGGACATCATCGAGCCCGATCACCAGTTCGTGCTGTTCCTCGACGACGTCCGGCTGCCCGCCGAGGCACTCGTCGGTGAGGCCGACGCCGCTCTGATGCAGCTGTTCGCGGGCCTGAACCCCGAACGCATTCTCGGGGCCGCGATGGCCATCGGCATGGGCCGGTACGCCATCGACGCGGCGGTGAAGTACGCCAAGGAGCGCACGGTCTGGAAGACGCCGATTGGTGCGCACCAGGGTCTTTCTCATCCGTTGGCGCAGTGCAAGATCGAGCTCGAGCTCGCCAAGCTGATGATGCAGAAAGCGGCGGTGCTGTACGACTCCGGCGACGATTTCGGTGCGGCCGAGGCTGCGAACATGGCCAAGTACGCCGCCGCCGAGGCCAGCATCAAGGCGCTCGATCAGGCGATCCAGACCCACGGTGGTGCCGGCTTGAGCAGCGAGTACGGATTGGCTGCGATGCTCGGGGCCGCCCGTATCGCCCGTGTGGCTCCGGTGAGCAGGGAGATGATCCTCAACTTCGTGAGCCAGCACTCGCTCGGACTGCCCAGGAGCTACTGATGGCCGTTCTCGTCGAGTCGGGCAAAGACACAGCGTATTTGACGTTGGATTCGCCGCAGAACCGAAACGCGCTGTCGTCAGTGTTGGTCGAGGAGCTGACAGCGGGCCTCATCGCTGCGGCGCACGACGACGACGTCAGAACGATCGTGCTCGGCCACACCGGCACCACGTTCTGTGCCGGAGCCGACCTCCGAGAAGCCGGATCGTCACCGGAGCTGCGCACCCGGCAGATGCTCGACCTGATGCGGTTGATCATCGACACCCCTAAACCCGTTGTCGTGCAGATCGACGGGCATGTGCGCGCAGGTGGAATGGGGCTCGTCGCGGCCTGCGATATTGCGGTCGCCGGACCCCAGAGTTCGTTCGCGCTGACGGAGGTTCGCCTCGGCCTGGCGGCATCGGTCATCTCCGTTGCTGTGCTCCCGCGGCTTTCGTCTCGTGCGGCGAGTCGCTACTTCCTCACCGGGGAGACGTTCGACGGTGCTACCGCCGAGGCGATCGGTCTGGTCACCGTGGCCGACGCCGTTCCCGCGGCAGCGGTGGCCGACTACATGATCATGTTTCGGAAGTGTTCGCCGCAGGGCCTGGCCGAGTCGAAACAGCTCACCACCGCGGCGATCCGACGTGAGATCGACGAGCGAGGGACGGCAGTCGCCGAGCAATCGGCCAGGTTGTTTGCATCGGACGAGGCCCGAGAGGGGATGATGTCCTTTCTGGAGAAGAGACCTCCGTCCTGGGCGGCGGAGCGCTAGGTAGAGATGCAGTAAGTAGAAGGAGCAGGGAGATGGTGATGGCGCGCGAACCCAAGCAGGACCGCAGCAGGGTGACGCGCCAGCGACTGCTCGAGGCGACGATCGACTCGCTCGCCGAGCAGGGCTGGGTCGCAACGACGGTCGGTGTCGTCGCCGAGCGCGCCGGGGTCTCGCGCGGTGCGACCCAACACCATTTCCCGACGCGTGAGGACCTCATCACCGGAGCCCTCGAGTACATGTTCGACACTCGGATGGACGACGCGCGGCGCGAAGCACAGGACATTCCGCCGGGGCCAGGGCGGACGAAGCTCGTCGTGGAGCGGCTCGTCGAGTACTACACCGGCCCGATGTTCAAAGCGGCTCTGCAGGTGTGGACGGCCGCCTCGGCCGATCCCGAGTTGCGCGATCGAATCGTGCCCCTCGAAGAACGGTTCGGTCGCCGTGCCCATCAGATGGCCGTCGAGAACCTCGGGGTCGACGACAACGACCCCGTGACCCACCGCCTCGTGCAGGCGACCCTCGACCTCGCCCGCGGTTTGGGACTCGCCGATGTGCTCACCGATGATGCGCGTCGACGCGTCGAAATCGTTCGCACGTGGGCCGACGTTCTCGACGCATCGCTCGGCGCGAGGCACTCCGTCGTCGCAGGCTCGGTAGCTGGGTAGAACTCGCAGGCTCTGCAGCACCGACGAACCTGTGCTTGAGTCTGGCGGGTGACTTCCGATATCGCACGCGTGCACCGCGGCCACATCTTTCACGTTGCAGGCTCGCCCACCGTGACGGACGCCGCAACCGCGCTGGTGTCGATTCCCGACGGTGCCCTTGTCGTCGACGGCGACGGCATCATCGAGTTTTGCGGTGAGTTCGATTCTCTCCCAAGCCGATTCGCAGACCTCTCGGTTGCCGATCATCGACCGGGGTTTCTGCTGCCTGGATTCGTCGACACTCACATTCACTTTCCGCAGACCTACGCCGGCGATTCCTACGGCGGCGGTCAGCTTCTCGAATGGCTCAACACGTGCATCTTCCCGTCCGAGTCGCGCTTTGCCGATCCCGAGTTCGCCGCGGCGGCGGCCAGGGACTTCTGCGCCGCACGCATCCGAGCGGGCACGACGCAGGCGATGGTGTTCGGGTCGGCATTCCCGCACGCGCAGGATTCGCTGTTCTCCGAGACGCGCGAGCACGGACTGCGCATCGTCAGTGGCCGCGGTGTGCAGACCACCGGCCCGGCGTCGGCGAAGGCGTTGATCACCGGTGAGGACGAGGCCATCCGCCTGGTGTCCGAGGAGATCGAGAAGTGGCACGCCGCCGATACCGGCGACGTCGACACGGCGATGCTGCACGTGGCCGTCGTACCGAGGTTCTCGCTGTCGGTGACGACCGAGACGCTGAAGAACCTCGGCGAGCTCTACGACTCGGTACGGACACGTGGCGTCTACTTCCACACGCACCTCAACGAGAACAACCGACCGGGCACCGGCGAGATCGATGCCACCAAGAATGCCTACGGGGTCGATACCTACCTCGACACCTACGACGGCAAGTTTCTGCCGGGCTCACAGGTCGGGGGCAAGAGCTTTCTCGGCAGGCGAACCATTCTGGCGCACGCGGTGCACTGCCAGGACGCCGAACTGGAGCGGATGGCCGAGACCGGCACCTCCATCGCGCACTGTCCTACCTCGCAACAGTTTCTGGGCTCGGGCACGATGCCGTGGAAGCGAACCGTCGCCGCGGGAGTGAACATCGCCATCGGCTCCGACTTCGGCGGCGGTGACGAATGGTTGCTACCGCAAGTGCTGGCCGACGCCTTCAAGGTGCACATCTCCGAGTCCGGGGACGACGGGTTGTCGCTGCACCCGGCGGAACTGCTGTTCACCGGAACTCTCGCCGGGGCGCGCGCCTTGGACATGGAGAACCGGATCGGCAATTTCGACACCGGCAAGGAAGCCGACTTTGTCGTCGTCGATCCGTCCGCGTGGCCGCAGTTGGCGGCCGCGATCGACCACGGTGTTCGCGCCGACGATGCCGAACTGGCGCGAGACCAGACTCTGTTCGCCCTGCTGCTGGCGATGCGTGAACCTGCCATCGTCGGCGTGTACGTGCAGGGACGCGCTGTGCACGGCACATGACTGGAACGCCCTCCGATTGATAGGTTCAGTGCGGCGTCGAACTGCTGCAAACGTCGAACTGCAGGATCGGACAACCCGCGAAGGACCGCATGAAGCGAGTGGCACTGGTGATCACCGCGGTCGCCGCGCTGGTCGCGGGCTGCGGTGGTTCCGATACCGACGCCGCCGATGCCTCGACCGAGGCAGCGACGACGACCGGGGCGTACGAGCCCGGTCCGTTCTTCGGTGAATGCGGATCGATCACCGACGCCGAGGTGCAATCGGCGTTCGGAGCCGGCCCGTTCTCCCAGATCACCCGCAACTCCGTCGGCTGCCAGTGGGAGACCGTGGTCTTCAGTGGTCCGAGCGTCAGCTTCTCCTGGTACCGAGGCAGCCCGATCGGACGGGAACGCGCAGGCTCCGAGCTGATCGGCCGTCCGGCCAAGGACATCGAGATCGACGGCAACCCGGGGTTCGAGGCCGAGCAGGGCACGCTGTGCGAGATCGGCGTGCAGTTCGGCGACGACTTCTTTCATTGGTCCATCACGTACTCCGACCAACCCGCGGCGCGCCCGCCCTGCGACGTCGGAAACGAGCTCGCACAGCTGACGGTGGAGCGCAAGCAATGACGCGCAGACAAGTGATCGCGGCGGCGTCGACCCTGTTGCTCGTCGCTGGATGCTCCCAGACGGTCGAGGGCACGCCGCGGCCGGCGAGCTTCGGCGGCTCGGGTAGTCAAGAATTCACCGAGTTGTTGACCGAGTGTGATGCCGTCTCCGACGACCAGATCACGGAGACAGTCGGTGCCGAAGACATCGCGCGCGGCTTCTTCGGGGCCATCTGCCGATGGGATCTGATCGGCTCCGCGGGCATCGTGAAGGTGACGTTCAACTGGTTCGAATCCGGCACCCTGGCCGCCGAGCGGGCGGCCGACGAGAAGATGTTGTACACCGTCAGCGACACAACAGTGCAGGGCCGTAAGGCAATACAGGCCCAGCGTCCGAACGATTCCGCCTCGTGCGGAGTCTCGGCCGGTGCGGATCGGGACGGCATCTTCGGGTGGTGGGTGCAGTATCAGCCGGATGTCGCGCACCCCGATCCCTGCCAGGCCGCGGCGAAGCTGGCCGACCTCACACTCAACCTGAGCAGATAGGTTGCGTATCAGGGCGAAGGGTGTTTTGACCCGAGGCCGCGCCGCCGGGTATCGTTATGGGTCGTGTCCGGCCTGCCCGGACCGTTTGTGTGCCTATGCGAGGTACAGCCGTGCGCACGTTCGCTGAAAAGAGCGCGCAACCGGCTGGACGTGTGGGGGTATGCGACACACCCGACCGCGGGGTGCAAGAGACCCGCGATAGCAGTACTGGAGCAGCAGCAGTACCGGGTGAGGAGCAGTGTTCTCTTGCTCCAACTGCTAGATCCCTGTTTATCGACACGAAGAAAGCCGGTTTATGCCAACGATCAACCAGCTGGTCCGTAAGGGACGCACCGACAAGGTCGCGAAACTGAAGACCGCTGCCCTCAAGGGCAGTCCACAGCGCCGTGGCGTGTGCACTCGCGTGTACACCACCACCCCCAAGAAGCCGAACTCCGCTCTCCGTAAGGTCGCGCGTGTTCGCCTGACCTCCTCGGTCGAGGTCACCGCATACATCCCCGGTGAGGGTCACAACCTGCAGGAGCACTCGATGGTGCTCGTTCGCGGCGGTCGTGTGAAGGACCTCCCGGGTGTGCGTTACAAGATCATCCGCGGCTCGCTCGACACCCAGGGTGTCAAGAACCGCAAGCAGGCTCGCAGCCGCTACGGAGCCAAGAAGGAGAAGAGCTGATATGCCACGCAAGGGCCCAGCACCCAAGCGGCCGCTGATCAACGACCCGGTCTACGGATCGCCGTTGGTCACGCAGCTCGTCAACAAGATCCTCCTCGACGGCAAGAAGTCGACCGCAGAGCGCATCGTCTACCAGGCGCTCGAGCAGGCTCGCGAGAAGACCGGCACCGACCCCGTCGTCACGCTCAAGCGTGCACTCGACAACGTCAAGCCGGCCCTCGAGGTTCGCAGCCGTCGCGTCGGTGGTGCCACCTACCAGGTGCCCGTCGAGGTTCGTCCCGGCCGCTCCACCACGCTGGCACTGCGCTGGCTGGTCACGTTCTCGCGCGCTCGTCGTGAGAAGACCATGGTCGAGCGTCTGGCGAACGAGTTGCTCGACGCCAGCAACGGCCTCGGTGCCGCTGTGAAGCGTCGCGAGGACACTCACAAGATGGCCGAAGCCAACAAGGCGTTCGCCCACTACCGCTGGTGATCTCCTCGCTCGGGCGGTATTCGGAACTATCCGATACCGCCGGAGCGTTGATCAGCTCAGGCAATACCTCTTCCAACACCAAGGCGGGTTAACTCGTGGCACAGGACGTGCTGACCGACCTCAACAAGGTCCGCAACATCGGCATCATGGCCCACATCGATGCCGGCAAGACCACCACTACCGAACGCATCCTCTTCTACACCGGTATCTCCTACAAGATCGGTGAAGTTCACGATGGCGCAGCCACCATGGACTGGATGGAGCAGGAGCAGGAGCGTGGCATCACGATCACCTCTGCTGCCACGACGTGCTTCTGGAACGACAACCAGATCAACATCATCGACACCCCCGGTCACGTCGACTTCACCGTCGAGGTGGAGCGTTCGCTGCGCGTCCTCGACGGCGCTGTCGCAGTGTTCGACGGCAAAGAAGGTGTCGAGCCGCAGTCCGAGCAGGTCTGGCGTCAGGCCGACAAGTACGACGTGCCGCGCATCTGCTTCGTCAACAAGATGGACAAGCTCGGCGCGGACTTCTACTACACCGTGCAGACCATCATCGATCGTCTCGGTGCCAAGCCGCTGGTCATCCAGCTGCCCATCGGTGCAGAGAACGATTTCGAGGGCGTCATCGACCTCGTGCAGATGAAGGCGCTCGTGTGGAGTGGCGAGACCAAGCTCGGCGAGAAGTACGAGATCCAGGAGATCCCGGAAAACCTCAAGGAGCGCGCGGACGAGTACCGCACCATGCTGCTCGAGACCGTGGCCGAGTCCGACGAAGCGCTTCTGGAGAAGCACTTCGGTGGCGAAGAGCTCACGATCGACGAGATCAAGGGCGCCATCCGCAAGATGACGGTCAACAGCGAGCTGTACCCGATCCTGTGTGGATCCGCGTTCAAGAACAAGGGCGTTCAGCCCATGCTCGACGCGGTCATCGACTACCTCCCGTCTCCCCTCGACGTTGCCGAGACCATCGGACACGCCGTCGGCGACGAGGAGAAGGAGATCACTCGCAAGCCGTCCGCAGACGAGCCGTTCGCAGCTCTCGCATTCAAGATCGCGACGCACCCCTTCTTCGGCAAGCTCACCTACGTCCGGGTGTACTCGGGCAAGGTCGACTCCGGCGCTCAGGTCATCAACTCGACCAAAGGCAAGAAGGAGCGTCTGGGCAAGCTCTTCCAGATGCACTCCAACAAGGAGAACGCGATCGCGACTGCGTCTGCCGGTCACATCTACGCCGTCATCGGCCTCAAGGACACCACGACGGGTGACACGCTCTGCGATCCGCAGAACCAGATCATCCTCGAGTCCATGAGCTTCCCGGACCCGGTCATCCAGGTGTCGATCGAGCCGAAGACCAAGTCCGACCAGGAGAAGCTGGGAACAGCCATCCAGAAGCTCGCCGAAGAGGATCCCACCTTCTCGGTGAAGCTGGACGAGGACACCGGCCAGACCGTCATCGGCGGCATGGGCGAGCTGCACCTCGATATTCTCGTCGACCGTATGCGTCGCGAGTTCAAGGTCGAGGCCAACGTCGGCAAGCCCCAGGTCGCGTACCGCGAGACCATCCGCAAGACGGTCGAGAAGCACGACTACACGCACAAGAAGCAGACCGGTGGCTCCGGCCAGTTCGCGAAGGTCATCATCAAGCTCGAGCCTTTCGAGGGCGAAGACGGCGCGACCTACGAGTTCGAGAACAAGGTCAGCGGTGGTCGTGTGCCCAGGGAGTACATCCCCTCGGTCGACGCAGGTGCTCAGGACGCCATGCAGTACGGTGTTCTCGCCGGATACCCGCTGGTCAACGTCAAGGTCACACTGCTCGACGGTGCGTACCACGACGTCGACTCGTCGGAAATGGCCTTCAAGGTCGCCGGCTCACAAGCGTTCAAGGAAGCCGCCCGTAAGGCCAGCCCCGTCATTCTCGAACCCGTCATGGCCGTCGAGGTCATCACGCCCGAGGATTACATGGGTGAGGTCATCGGCGACCTGAACTCCCGCCGTGGTCAGATCCAGGCCATGGAGGAACGCAGCGGTGCCCGTATCGTCAAGGCACTGGTTCCGCTGTCGGAGATGTTCGGCTACATCGGAGACCTTCGGTCGAAGACGCAGGGCCGCGCTAACTACTCCATGGTCTTCGATTCGTACGCAGAAGTTCCCGCGAACGTAGCGAAGGAAATCATCGCGAAGGTCAACGGAGAGTAATTCTCTTCGTTTGCTGGACCACGCTCGACCTGTAATAAGTAACAACACATACGCGTGCTTGCCCCGCAGGGGTACGCACAGATCAGTCCAGGAGGACACACAGTGGCGAAGGCGAAGTTCGATCGGACGAAGCCGCACGTCAACATCGGCACCATCGGTCACGTTGACCACGGTAAGACGACGCTGACGGCTGCAATCACCAAGGTTCTGCACGACAAGTTCCCGGACCTGAACGAGGCATCGGCTTTCGATCAGATCGACAAGGCTCCGGAGGAGAAGGCTCGTGGTATCACGATCAACATCTCCCACGTCGAGTACCAGACCGAGAAGCGCCACTACGCGCACGTCGATGCACCGGGTCACGCCGACTACATCAAGAACATGATCACCGGCGCGGCTCAGATGGACGGCGCAATCCTGGTCGTGGCAGCTACCGATGGCCCGATGCCGCAGACCCGCGAGCACGTGCTGCTCGCCCGCCAGGTCGGTGTTCCGTACATCCTGGTCGCACTGAACAAGGCCGACATGGTCGACGACGACGAGATCATCGAGCTCGTCGAGATGGAGGTCCGCGAGCTCCTCGCTTCGCAGGAGTTCGACGAGGACGCACCGGTCATCAAGGTCTCCGCACTCAAGGCACTCGAGGGTGACGAGAAGTGGGGCGAGTCGGTTCTGGAGCTCATGCAGGCCGTCGACGATTCCGTTCCGGATCCCGTCCGTGAGACCGACAAGCCGTTCCTCATGCCCGTCGAGGACGTCTTCACCATCACCGGTCGTGGCACCGTGGTCACCGGACGTATCGAGCGCGGCTCGGTCAACGTCAACGAAGAGGTCGAGATCGTCGGCATCCGCCCCGGCTCGACCAAGACCACCGTCACCGGAATCGAAATGTTCCGCAAGCTGCTCGACTCGGGTCAGGCAGGCGACAACGTCGGCCTCCTCGTTCGTGGCATCAAGCGCGAAGACGTCGAGCGTGGACAGGTCATCATCAAGCCCGGCACCACGACTCCCCACACGGAGTTCGAGGGCAACGCCTACATCCTCTCGAAGGACGAGGGCGGCCGCCACACGCCGTTCTTCAACAACTACCGCCCGCAGTTCTACTTCCGTACCACGGACGTTACGGGCGTTGTGACCCTCCCCGAGGGCACCGAGATGGTCATGCCCGGTGACAACACCGAGATGTCCGTCACGCTGATCCAGCCGGTCGCCATGGATGTCGGCCTCCGTTTCGCAATCCGTGAGGGCGGTCGTACCGTCGGAGCCGGTCGCGTCACGAAGATCGTCAAGTGATCTAGTTTCACCCAGCTCTACCGAAGCGGCACCCACCTTCTGGTGGGTGCCGCTTTTGCGTGTGCACGCGACCTCCTCAATGTGCGGCCTCCCTTGTGCGGCCCTGCCTTGTGCGTCCCTCCCGTCGGACGGCCCTCCCGTCGGGATCAATGTGGGTTTCAGTCGCTCAGACTGCAACAAAGTCGCATTGATCCGGCGGGTAGAGGGGAGTGCACGACCGGAAAATGGGACGCATCGGACGCCCCACTCCCGTAACGTCGCTGCGGTGCTACTGACCGTGACTGCAAATGCCACAACCGATTTCCCGGACACCTCCGACATCGGGTATTTGTTGCACAAGCACCCCGATCGCGTGCTGAGCCGAAACCTGCCCATGGGTGCCGCGACGGTGCTGTATCCCGAGGTCTCGGCAGAGCGGACAACCCTCGCAGTACTGCTCGACGCTACCGACGACAAGAGTCCTGCCGCATCGGGGTATGCGGTGGCACTGTCTCGGTTGTTCAAGCAGGCATTGACCGGCGTGTGCGCGACTAGACCCGAGTTGGTCTCTGCCGCAATCGATCTGACTGTGTCGATGCCTGTCGCGCCGTCTCGCGGTGCGGCCGACCTCACGTCACGGTTGTTCGGTCCCCTGGGATGGACCGTCGAGGCGACGCCCATTCCGCTCGACCCGACGCAGCCGGAATGGGGCAACTCCGAATACGTCGACCTCGTTCTCACCGGCACGTTCACTCTGTCGGCAGCGCTGCGGCACCTGTACGTACTCCTTCCGGTTCTCGACGACGCCAAGCACTACTGGGTTGGCGAGGACGAGGCAGACAAACTCGTTCGAGCAGCGGGGGATTGGCTCGGAGACCACCCCGAATCGTCGTTGATCGCATCCCGCTACCTGGCGCACCGCCGCGAACTCGTGGCCTCCGCACTGGACCGACTGGTGCCCGACGCTCCGCAGGACGACGTTGCCCCGAGGGATCCGACGTTGTCCGAGCAGCGGGTACGCGCCGTGCTGGCAGCGCTGACAGACGTCGGCGCGAAGTCGGTGATCGACCTGGGCTGCGGCGAGGGTCGTCTGCTGCGAGAACTGCTGGTGGACAGTACTTTCGAGCGCATAGTCGGTGTCGACGTGAGCGATCGTGCACTTGCCAAGGCGCACCGTCGGCTGCGTCTGGACGACATGGCGGATCGGCAGCGGGCGCGTATCGAACTGCTCCAGTCGTCGGCGACCTACCGCGACGTGCGGTTGCAGGGATTCGACGCGATGGTGCTCATGGAGGTGATCGAGCACGTCGACCTCGATCGGCTTCCAGCGTTGGTGTGCTCGGTCTTTCGCGAGGCCCGTCCCCGGACGGTTCTCGTGACCACACCGAACTCCGAATACAACGTGCTGTACCCCGGGCTCGAACCGGATGCCTTCCGTCATGTCGACCACCGATTCGAGTTCACCCGCAACGAATTCGAGCAGTGGGCGTCATCGGTAGCCGACGGCCACGCCTACTCGGTTCGTTTCGACAGCATCGGCCCCGTCGACGACACGCACGGCACCCCGACCCAGATGGCCGTCTTCACTCGAAAGGAGCAGTCCCAGTGAGTACTTTCGACATTCCGGATCTGTCCCTCGTCGTACTCGTCGGCATCAGCGGCTCCGGCAAGTCGTCGTTCGCGGCGCAGCACTTCGGTCCGTACGAGACCGTGTCGAGTGATGCCTGCCGAGGGATGGTGAGCAACGACCCCAATCTGCAGAGCGCAACCAAGGATGCGTTCGCGCTGCTGGAATTTCTGGTCGCGACCAGGTTGCGGGCCGGCCTGCTCACAGTCGTCGACGCCACCAATGTGCAACCGGCCGCCCGCAAGGCGTTGATCGCGCTGGCCCGAGAACACGACGTGCTGCCGGTTGCCGTCGTGCTCGATGTGCCGGAATCGGTGTGTGCACAGCGCAATGCCGAGCGCACCGACAGGACGTTCGGCCGAGATGTGCTGCGCCGTCAGCAGTCACAGTTGCAGCGGTCCATGCGAGGTCTGGCCAAGGAAGGGTTTCGTTCGGTTCATGTGCTCGACGGTGTCGATGCGGTGGTGTCGGCGACGTTCGTTCGTACGCCTCTGCGTAGTGATCGACGTGAGCTGACCGGGCCGTTCGACGTCATCGGCGATATCCACGGGTGTCTCACCGAGCTCGAAAGCCTGCTCGCAGCATTGGGTTACACGGTGGAGCGTGACGACGCCGGTCGTGCGGTCGGCGCAACGCCGCCGGGCGGACGGACGGCTGTGTTCCTCGGTGACTACGTCGATCGTGGGCCCGACTCGGTGGGAGTGCTGCGGCTGGTGATGGGGATGGTCGGTGCCGGTGCGGCGCTGGCAGTCCCGGGCAACCACGAGAACAAGCTCGTCAAGGCGCTGCGAGGTCGGAAAGTGACGGCCTCGCACGGTCTCGCCGAGACCCTCGAACAGCTCGACGCCGAGTCGGCAGAGTTCCGCCGGGAGGTACTCGAGTTCTGCGACGGTCTCGTCGCGCACCTCGTGCTCGACGGCGGAAGGCTCGTCGTCGCGCACGCCGGTCTGATCGAGAAGTACCACAACCGGGCGTCGGGCAGAGTTCGAAGCTTTGCTCTGTACGGCGACACCACCGGGGAGACCGACGAATTCGGCCTGCCGGTTCGATATCCGTGGGCGAAGGACTATCGCGGTTCGGCGACGGTGCTCTATGGGCATACTCCGGTGCCGGATGTGGAGTGGGAGAACAACACTGCGTGTCTCGACACCGGTTGCGTATTCGGTGGCAAGTTGACGGCGCTGCGTTACCCGGAGCGCGAGATCGTGTCGGTGCCGGCCGAGCAGGTCTGGTACGAGCCGGCTCGTCCAGTGGGTGCATTCGTGAGAGATGCGGCGTCGCTCGATCTGTCGGACGTGATCGGTCCGACAGGTGTCGAGACGTCGCTGCGCGGACGGGTATCGATTCGGCCCGAAAATGCTGCCGGGGCATTGGAGGTGATGAGTCGGTTTGCGCTCGCTCCGCAGTGGCTGCACTATCTGCCGCCGACGATGGCACCGAGTCGAACCTCGGAGCGCGACGGGTACCTCGAGTATCCGACGGAGGCGTTCGACGCGTATCGGGCGCTCGGTGCGTCGGCGGTGATCTGCGAGGAGAAGCACATGGGTTCGCGGGTCGTCGTGGTCGTGTGTCGCGATGCCGAGACCGCGCGGGAGAAGTTCGATGCACCGGAGGGAGTGCTCGGTACTGCGTACACCCGCACCGGTCGTCCCGTGTTCGACGAAGCACTGACGGGAGAGCTGATCTCCGGAGTGGCCGACGCGCTCGAAAGAGCCGGGGTGTGGGACGAAGTGGATTCGCGCTGGCTGATTCTCGATTGTGAGCTGATGCCCTGGTCTGCGAAGGCGGAGGGGCTGATCAAGACCGAGTATGCCGCTGTTGCTGCGGAGTCTCGGGCCACTCTCGAGGCCGAAGCAGGTGTGCTTGCTCAGGCTGCGTCGCGTGGTCTGGACATGCAGGAACTGAGAGAGCGCAACAGAGTTCGCCAGGACAATCTGGTGGAGTTCACCGCTGCCTATCGGCGCTACATCTGGCCGATCGACGGATTGAGTGGCGTTCGGATTGCGCCGTTCCAGGTGTTGGCGTCGAACCTCGGAACCTTTGCCGATCGTCCGCACCAGTGGCACCTCGATCTCGCCGACCGGATGGTGACGGCTGCTCCCGAGGTGTTCGCCGCGACCCGTCGGATCGAGGTGGATCTGGCATCGGTCGATTCGGTTGCGGCAGGAGAGAAATGGTGGGAGGAGTTGACGGCTCAGGGCGGCGAAGGCATGGTCGTCAAACCTGCAGAGAACTGTCCGCGCGGAAAGATGCAGCCCGGTATGAAGGTTCGCGGCCGAGAGTATCTGCGGCTGATTTACGGTGCCGACTACACCGACCCGGATCGGCTGACTGCACTGCGGAACCGGAACGTGGGACACAAGCAGTCGATGGCTCTGCGCGAATACGCACTCGGCATGGAGGCGTTGGACCGATCGGTGCGCAATGAACCGCTGTATCGCATCCACCAGGCGGTATTCGCGGTACTGGCACTGGAATCGGAGCCGGTGGACCCGCGGTTGTAGGTGCCGATCATCGAAGGCGCGGCAGTCCATTAGACCGGGAGTGCTGCGCCCACCCCTGCCTGGATCAATGTGGATTTCAGTCGCTCAGAATGCAACAAAGGCGCATTGATCCGGGCCGGGGGAGGGAGAGGGGGAGGGCGCGGTCTCAGTCCTTCGGCGACGCGAATGGAGTGATTCCAGCACTGATGGGTGCTGCAATTGCGGCGGTCACCGCTATGGATGCCCAGAAGGTCTGTGAGTCCAGCAGCAGACCGCCGGCGAGACCGCAGACCGCGACAACGAGGCCGGACCCGATCAGTAATGCCGATCCGACAGCGGCTTGTACGAGGGTGGGGGTATGGCGTGCTTTCAGCCAGATCATCGTCCCGGTCGTTGCGAACACCAGGGGAACGTAGAAGTAAACAGAACTGTCACCGAGTTTCGCGGCGAAGGCGGTAACCACCAGCACCGCCCCGAATGCCACTGGAACGGCGAGAGGCATTCCACCGGACCATCGCTCGAACCTAGTGCGCGTCGATGCAACCATGGCCATACCGTACCGCCGGGACTGTTACCGGCGCTTGTCGACGTGCAACTGAATGCGGGTAGCGACGTACGTACCAGCGAGAGATTCAGCGACGAATGCGGCTCGTGATTCGGCCAGGGAGGTGAAGGCAACTACATCGAAGTCCGCTGCAGCATAGACCGATACAGCGATGGTGGGCATTCCGCGATCATCGATCGCTGTTCCTCTGGCTCGTCGAACACCGTGAAATTCTGCCAACTCCGAGGCCACGCCGGAAGCGATGGCGCTCAGGTCCGCGTGCGCCGAGAAGTGTGGCTGCTCGATGACGCTCGCCGTTCCGGTACTTCGGGGAGAGAAGTTGCCGATCAGCAACACCAGAGCCACCACGACGGCGGCTGCGACGACGATCGCCAGCGTCGGTATCCACCATCCCTGCTGCGGCAACTCCGCAATACGCGCACGGTCGAAGCGAGACAGCGTCTCTCGTGCCCACGGAACGTCGTAGTGCCAGGCAAGGGCGAAGCCGCCACCGGCCACGAGCACGAGCCCAGCGACGATGGCGAGAAGCCGATCCACCCCGGCGACGAATGTCTTCACGAGACCCTCGTCGGCTGCGCTACCGAATGCTGAACCGTCAGCCTGCGTCCACCCGCGGCGACGGACAGCACCGAAGCAAGGGAATCGCGCACGGCAGTATCGACACTGTCGACCTCGAAACCAGGATCGCGCTCCACCCGCACCTCGATCTTCTTTCGCGTCACCACGGTATGCGCGTCCGTGACTCCGCGAGTGGACTGCGCTGCAGCACTGCACAATCGAGCGATATCGGTGGGAGTTGCCCAGACGGTCGGTGCCCCGTCGCCCAGGCCGGAATGAGTTTTCGTGCGCGGTTTGACTCCGACGAACACGAGTGACAATCCGACGAGGGCGGAACCGATCGCGGCGGCGATCATCCAACTCTGCCAGTGCAATCGGGCGACCCAGCCTGTTGCGTCGGCGATCCACGGACTGCCACCGATACTTCCGTGCGCGATGAAGAACTCGCGGCCGGCTACGAAGGCAACGCCCAGCAGCATGAACCCGAACAGCAGCGCGACCGGCATCGCGGCCGGACCGGCGGTGGGTGGACGGGGTGAAACAGCCTGCGAAGCATCGGGATTCGCCTCAGGTGCGGGACCGCTGTCGAGGGTGGTGACGGATACCAGCACGTTCACGCGATGCACGTGCAGTCCCGTCATCGTCTCCAGTGCTTCTTCGACGGCTGTGTGCACTGCCTGGGTGACCTCGGTGATCTGCGACGGCCACCGGACGCCGATGTAGAGGTTGACGGCAATCGTGTCCGCACCGAGGGTGACGTCGGCGCGGGGTAGCTCTCGCCCGGTCAGTCGCGAGAGGCCACCGGTGGTGCGGGTGACCCGAGGGTCTTTCAAGGCCGCTGCGATGGCAGTGCGGGAGATGGCCCGATCCTTTATTTCCACACTGCCGCGCGAACCGGGGTCGTCGCTGACCTCGTCGGATGCAGCCTGCGTCGTCACCGAGAATCCTTTGCGCCGGTCGCGGCTCGCTCTGGTGCGGCTCGCGCTCCACAACTGTAGTGACGACCGACGTCGCATGCCGTCATGGGAGTAATTGTTCCTGGCATACTGCGACTGTGTCGGAAATTGTGCGGGTGACCGCGTCGGATATCGCCTCGGCCGAGGAGCTGCTGGAACCGGTGATGCGCCGGACCCCGGTGGTGGCCTCGCGGATTCTGTCGGATCTGACCGGCCACGAGGTGCGCCTCAAGTGCGAGAACTTGCAGCGCACCGGATCGTTCAAGCCACGCGGGGCGTACAACCGCATCGCCAGGCTCGACGCCGAGCAACGCGCGCACGGGGTGGTCGCGGCCAGCGCAGGCAACCACGCTCAGGGTGTCGCGTGGGCCGCGTCCCAAGTGGGGATCACCTCGACGGTGTTCATGCCGGTTGGCGTGTCGCTGCCGAAGCTGGTGGCCACCAAGGCATACGGAGCGACGGTGCATCTGGTCGGCAACACCGTGGACGAGGCGCTGAAGTCGGCTCGGGAATTCGCCGAACGTACCGGCGCCACCCTCATCCATCCGTTCGACCATCTCGACATCGTCGCCGGGCAAGCGACACTCGGTACCGAACTGCTGCAGCAGATGCCGGACGTCGGCACCATCGTGATCCCCACCGGCGGCGGGGGACTGCTGGCCGGAGTCGCAGCGGCGGTCAAGCTGACCAAGCCCGACATCAGGATCGTCGGAGTGCAGGCAGAAGGCGCTGCCGCCTGGCCCGCGTCGCTGAAGGCGGGACACCCGATCGCGTTGGAATCGATGTCGACGATGGCCGACGGCATCGCGATCGGCCTGCCCGGATCGGTGCCGTTCGATCACGTGCAGGGCTGGGTGGACGACGTCGTCACCGTCAGCGAGGACGCTCTGTCGCGGGCTCTCGTGCTGTGCATCGAGCGCGCCAAACTCATCGTCGAACCAGCGGGCGCGGCGGCGGTGGCCGCACTGATGACGCACTCGGCCGAGGAGCTCGGACTGACCGGCTCGGTGTGCGCCATCCTCTCCGGCGGGAACATCGATCCGCTGCTGCTCACCCACGTCATCACCCACGGTCTGCGGGCGGGTGGGCGCTACCTGGCTGTGCGCGTGACCATTTCGGACCGACCGGGCGGGCTCACCGGCGTGCTCGGGGTGGTGCGCGACGCCGGCGCAAGTGTGGTCGACGTCGTCCACTCCCGTACCGGCGGACGCCTGGGATTGGAGGAAGTCGACGTGATGTTGACCGTCGAGACGCGCGGACCCGATCACCGAGGCTCGGTGCTCGACGCCCTGGGTGCGGCCGGATATGCGGTGCACGTCGAGAACTGACCTCCCGGGCCCCACAGGTGGCACTGGTACCTTGATCAGCGACTTGGACCAGGACATCGGTGGGAGATATTTGCATGGCTCGGCTCGTCGCGATCGTCTCCGCTGTCCTGGGAATTCTGTTGACGATCTCGATACCGCTGTTGCCGATCGAGCAGCAGCAGTCGTCGTTGACCTGGCCGCAGAGCGATACTGTCGGCAACGTCGAAGCTCCGCTCGTCGGCTACACGCCGATCAGCGTCGACGCCACCGTCCCGTGTGACGCCGCGGCCAAGCTCGCCAGCGGCGGGATACTGCTGTCCACCTCACCCAAGGGATCGCCCGACGCCTATCGATACGGTCTTGTCGCGGAAGTGACCGGCGGTGAGGCGTCCCAGCTGAAGGTGACGCTGCGCGATTCGGTTCTCCTCGAGAAGCCGGTCTCGGAACTGAGCCCATCGACTGCAGGCGACTGCTCGTTGACGATCACCTCGAACGGCACTGCGACCACTGTCGGACTGACCGGCGAAGACACCGTGACGCGCGACCGCGACGTCCGGCCACAGATGGTCGGTGTGTTCAGCGATCTTCAGGGCAATGTTCCCGGTCTGCAGCTGCAGGCCGAGCTGGACAGCCGTTTCTCCTCGACGCCGAGCATCCTGAAGTGGTTCGCGATGATCGTCGGCGTGCTCGCCACCATCGTCGCGTTGGTGGCGCTGCACCGCCTCGACCTGTCCGACGGCAGGCGCGCCCGACGGTTCCTACCGCGTCGCTGGTGGACGTTCGGTCTGGTCGACGCGGTGGTGATCGGAACGCTGCTGGTATGGCATGTCATCGGCGCGAACACCTCCGACGACGGCTATCAACTCGGCATGGCCCGCACGGCCGATCATGCCGGGTACATGGCCAACTATTTCCGGTACTTCGGTGTGCCCGAGACGCCGTTCGGCACACCGTTGTACGACATGTTCGGCCTCATGTCGCACGTCTCGACCGCCAGTGTCTGGATGCGGTTGCCCACGCTGATCTGCGCCGTCGTCGCGTGGCTCGTCATCAGTCGCGAGGTGATCCCGCGGTTCGGTGCCGCCGCTCGTGCCTCGAAGACCGCGCTGTGGACCGGTGGTCTGGTGCTGCTCGCGTTCTGGTTGCCGTACAACAACGGCCTGCGACCGGAACCGTTCGTGGCGATCGGTGTGCTGTTGACGTGGTGTTCGGTGGAGCGATCCATCGCGACCCGCAGATTGCTGCCCGCAGCCGCGGCAATTCTGATCGCGGCAGTGACGGTCACGTGTGCCCCCTCCGGATTCATCTGCTTCGCGCCGCTGATCGCCGGAGCCCGGCCGGTGCTCCAGATCGTCGTGGCCCGCGCTCGCGAGTTCGGCAGCACCACACTCGGCGCGATCACGCTGCTCGCCCCGTTGGTGGCGTCGGGCACAGGTGTACTGGTGTTCGCCTTCGGCAACCAGACCGTGGCGGGCATGCTCGAGATGCAACGAGTGCACACTGTGGCCGGGCCGAGTCAGGCCTGGTTCGACGAGTACCTGCGCTACCAGTGGTTGATGAACATGGACATCGACGGCTCGCTCGCGCGCCGGTTCGGGGTGTTCGTCATGATCGTCTCGCTGATCACGGTAGTCGTCGCGATGCTGCGCAAGGGCGGCAAGATCCCCGGCACCGCAACCGGTCCGGCTCGCCGCATAGTCGGTATCACCGTCGGGTCCATGGCGCTGATGATGATCACCCCCACCAAGTGGACACACCATTTCGGAGTGTTCGCCGGTCTGGCCGCCTCGGTTGCAGTCTTGGCGGCGGTGGCGACCGGCGCGGCAGTGCTGCGCTCGCGGCGCAATCGACTGTTGTTCGCCGCAGCGGTGTCGTTCCTGTCGGCCGTCGCGTTCACCGGAACGAACGGCTACTGGTACGTCTCGGCGTGGGGAGTTCCGTTCTGGGACAAGCCGATTCTCGTTGCGGGCCTGGGTATCTCGACAATGTTCCTCGGACTGACGCTCCTGCTGTTGCTCGCGGCCGTGTGGTTCCATCTCCGCGCGCCGTACGTGCGCACCGACAAGCCCTTGGCGCGCTGGTGGTCGGTGCCGCCGATCGCCGTTGCGGCCGCGCTGATGGTACTGCTCGCCGTGGCATCCATGGCAAAGGGCGCTGTGGCGCAGTGGCCGTCGTACTCGATCGCGAAATCCAATCTCTCGGCCCTGGCCGGGAACACATGCGGTCTCGCCAACGACGTACTGCTCGAAACCGATCCCAATGCCGATGTGCTGCAACCGGTCAGCGGAGACGCATTTGCCGCATTGGGTGTCGACAACGACGGGTTCACCCCCGACGGGGTTGCGGGCGACCTCACCGCGGACAAGGAGGCCTCGGCGTCGGGCACCTCGAACACCGTCGATACCGAGGACCAACAGCAGCCGACGTCGACCACCGGAGCCGGAACCGGTGGCAGCGCACTTCCGTTCGGCTTGGACCCGGCAACCGTTCCGGTGCTCGGCTCGTTCGGATCCGATACCCCTGCCACGTTGACCACCGGCTGGTACGCGCTGCCCGCAGATCCGGGCGACCTGATCTCCATCGCCGCTGCCGGACGCATCCGCTCGGTGAACTCCGACGGCATCGTCACGTACGGCCAGAGCCTCGAGCTGGAGTACGGAGTCGACGGTCGAGCGCAGGGGCGAGTGACGCCGATCGACATCGGCCCGACGCCGTCGTGGCGCAACCTTCGAGTTCCGATGGACCAGATTCCCGCTGGTGCCAACACGATTCGTCTTGTGCTTTCCGACACAGATCGCGATCCCGATCAGTGGCTCGCGATCACCCCGCCACGAGTACCGCGCACCCAGACGCTGAACGACGTCGTCGGCCGGGAGACTCCCGTGCTGCTGGACTGGGAGGTCGGCTTCAACTTCCCGTGCCAGCATCCGTTCGACCATCGCTTCGGCGTCGCCGAGGTGCCTGGGTACCGGGTGCTCCCAGACCGCAGCGGTGCCGTCATCACCAATGCGTGGCAGGACCATTACGGCGGCGGGCCGCTCGGGTGGATCGACATCGTGGCCTCGGCCCGCACCATTCCGTCGTATCTGTCCGGCGACTGGGACCGTGACTGGGGATCGATCGAGCGGTACACGCCGTACGACGAGACGGCGGAGCCGGCGCAGATCACCACCACCGACGTCCAGCGTTCGGGCCTGTGGACGCCCGGTCCGATCAAAACCGGTTAATCTCTACGCGTTCGGAAGTCCTTATACCGACAGTGAAAGAAACGGGGAGAGGGCCATGGCGAACGCTATAGAAGTAGAGAACCTGGTACTTCGGTACGGGAAGAACGTCGCGCTCGGTGGGATCGACTTCACCGTTCCCGAGGGCACGGTGCTGGGTGTGCTCGGCCCCAACGGTGCCGGCAAGACGACGGCTGTCCGCATTCTCGCCACGTTGCTCAAGGCAACGTCCGGTTCGGCGAAGATCTTCGGTCTCGACGTGCTGAAGCAGGCGAACGAGGTTCGGAGCACGATCGGATTGACCGGCCAGTTCGCGGCCGTGGACGAGTATCTGACCGGCTACGAGAATCTCGAGATGGTCGGCCGACTGTTCGGCCTGCGCAAGGCCGAAGCGAAAAAGCGAGCCGGCGAGCTACTCGAGCGATTCGACCTGGAGTACGCGCGCGATCGCACTGCCAAGCAGTACTCCGGCGGCATGCGTCGTCGACTCGACATCGCGGCCAGTCTGATCGGACGACCACGGGTGGTGTTCCTCGACGAACCCACTACCGGCCTCGATCCGCGCAGCCGAATCACCATGTGGGAGTTCATCGCAGACCTCGTGCGCGACGGAACGACCATTCTGTTGACCACGCAGTACCTCGAAGAAGCCGATCGGCTGGCCGATTCGATCATCGTGCTGAACAAGGGCAAGATCATCGCCCGCGGCACAGCAGACGAGCTCAAGGCCCAAACCGGCGGCGAGCGAGTCGAATTCGTGCTCACCGACCGATCTCAGGCCGACCGTGCCAAGGAGATCCTGACACCGCTCGGCGTCGAGCCGCCCACCCTGGACGAGCAGGTGGGTCGCATCGTCATGCCGGTCAACGGTGGATCCAAAGACCTGTCCTCGGCGTTGAGCTATCTCGAAGCAGCGGGGATCGGGGTCGTCGACGTCGGTCTGCGACGGCCGAACCTCGACGATGTGTTCCTGTCTCTGACCGGTCAGACCACCGGCGAGCCCGAAGCTGCGGAGGAAGAGAAATGAGCAACGTTCTCCTGGATTCGGCGATCATCACCAAGCGAAACCTGATCAAGCTCAAGCGAGTTCCCGATCTGCTGTTCTTCGCGACGCTGTCACCGATCATGTTCGTGCTGTTGTTCGCGTACGTCTTCGGCAGTGCGATCGACGTGCCCGGCATCGACTACAAGAGCTTCCTGATGGGCGGCATCTTCGTCCAGACCATGATCTTCGGTGCATCGATCACCGGGTCCTCGCTGGCCGAGGATCTGCAGAAGGGCGTGATGGACCGGTTCCGGTCGCTGCCCATGGCGCGATCGGCCGTAGTCATCGGACGCACGGCAGCCGACGTCGGCAACAACATCGTCACCATCACGATCATGTCGATCACCGGGCTCATCGTCGGCTGGCGCATCACGTCGTCGTTCTTCGACGCTCTGCTGGGGTACGTGCTGCTGCTGCTGTTCGCGTACTCGATCTCGTGGGTGATGGCTCTGGTGGGGCTGATCGTGCGCTCTCCGGAGATCTTCAACAACGCGTCGTTCATCGTGATCTTCCCGTTGACGTTCATCGCCAACACCTTCGTCCCGATCGACAATTTCCCGAGCGTGCTCAAGACGATCGCAGAATGGAACCCGATCTCCTCGGTGACGTTGGCGGTACGTGAGCAATTCGGCAACACCAATCCGATGGCACCGCCGCCGGAGGTGTGGCCACTGCAGAATCCAGTGCTCTACACCTTGATCTGGGTTGTGGTGATGCTCGTGGTGTTCGTGCCGTTGTCGGTACGCAAGTACCAGAAAACGATGACCGCCTGATGCGCACCGCGGCGGCGGGAGCATGCCTGCTGGCCGCCGTGGTAGCGATCGGGGGATGCAGTTCCGACCCGACACAGACCGACCCGACACAGACCGATGCAACGCAGACCGACTCGGTACAGACCGAGCGATTCGATTACCAACTCGGCGCAGCCTACGACGTGCCCGGCGGTCTCGATGCGGTCGTGCGGGATTCCACCGCCGAGCCGCTGCCCGGCGCACTTTCGATCTGCTACGTCAACGGTCTGCAGACTCAGCCCGGAGCCGAGTGGAACCCGGAACTATTGCTGCGCGATGCGGGCGGCGAGCTTGTGGTCGATCCGGACTGGCCCGACGAACACATCCTCGACCCGAGTACACCCGGGAAGCGTGCGGCGATCGACGCGGTGATCGGGCCGATCATCGAAGGCTGCGCCGCACGGGGATTCGACGCCGTCGAAATCGACAACCTCGACAGCTGGACCCGGTTCCCGGATTCGATCGACGAAGATTCGATACTCGCACTGGCGCGCCTGTACGCAGACCGTGCCCATGCGTCGGGCATCGAGATCGCGCAGAAGAACACCCCGGACGGAGCCGGTCGGATGAGGGACGACGTCGGATTCGACTTCGCCGTCGCCGAGGAGTGTCTCGCCTACGACGAATGCGGCTCCTACACTTCGGCATACGGAGCACGGGTGTACGACATCGAGTACACCGACAACCTCCCGGGGCCGTTCGATCGGCTGTGTGCCCGACAGGATCGGCCGTCCGTCACGATTCTGCGAGATCGAGGCCTGGTGTCCCCGTCAAATGCGGCGTACGTGTACGAACAGTGTTGAACCGCCCAGACGAGTGCACCCCCGGTCGCCGAGCGACCGGGGGTGCAGCACATCTTCGGTGAGCAGGCTCAGGTGTGGTACGGCTCCGCGCTCACGAGCGTGACCTTCATGGTCTTGCCGTTGGGCAGTGTGTACTCACGGGTGTCGCCGACCTTGGCGTCGATGAGCGATCCGCCCAGCGGCGACGCGGGGGAGTACACCTCGAGCTTGCTGTCGCGGGCACCTTCCTCGCGGGTGGCGATGAGGAACGTCTCGGTGTCGGACTCGTCGCCGTCGTAGTAGACCTTGACGACGGATCCGGGCAGGGCCACGCCGGACTGGGTGGGCGCTTCGCCGACCTTCGCGTTGTTGAGCAGTTCCTGCAGCTGGCGAATGCGTGCTTCCTGCTGGCCCTGCTCCTCGCGCGCAGCGTGGTAGCCGCCGTTCTCCTTCAGATCGCCCTCTTCGCGACGCTCGTTGATCTCGGCGGCGATGACGGGGCGATTGGAAATGAGCTGGTCGAGTTCGCTCTTGAGCCTGTCGTGTGATTCCTGGGTCAGCCAGGTCACCTGGGTCTCGGTCATCTCGATCACTCCCTCGTAGTCGGAATCTCGATATCGATTCCGTTTTCTGAGCAGGTAGGGCACGCAACGAACAGGGGACTCCAATGGTTGGATCCCCTTGGTCGGCCCGCATCCTGGAGCCGTCGTCATCGTTCGCAGGTGAACCCTGCCCGCAATGCAGCAATACACGGCACCTGTTACGGCGGCCGTGTATGTGCCGAGCTTACCACGAACAGGTAGTTCGCCTATCGGGCTCGTAAATATTCGGGAACATCGAGGCTGCAGCCGTACACGTCACCGACCGCGGGGTCGGACGACGTCGTCACCTCGGTGGTCAGCTCGACGGTGCCGGACGAAGACTCCGGTGGGATGTACACCTCACGCCTGCCGGTCTCGGAACCGTCGCGGGAGCGGACACGGACGATGCACACGGCCGGTTGCTCGGGATCCTGTCGGGTGACGCTGAAACGGATGGACATCGTGGAGTCGTCGACGATGTCGAACGACAGCTGGCTGCCTTCGATGGGTTTGACCGAGAACTTGGAGTACGCGTAGTAGGCCACGCCCAGTCCGACCAGCAGAACCAGGGCCACCAGTGCGATCTTCGTCGCACGTTTCGGGGCCTGCCGAATTCCGCTGGGACCGGAACCCGACGGGTACCTACCTGCGGGAAGTGCGTTGGTCATGGCCGCTCTCGGGGTCGATTCGGGGGTGCCGCTGGGGGCCTGTCGGCGTCAGGTGGAACTATAGGGCAGGCAAGAACCAGGCGAATCCGAGGTGAGGAAGAACGTGTCCGGACTGCGGCTCATGGCAGTACATGCCCATCCCGACGACGAGTCCAGCAAAGGTGCTGCGACGACGGCTCGCTACGCGGCCGAAGGACACGACGTACTGGTCGTCACCCTCACCGGTGGCGAGCGGGGCGACATTCTCAATCCAGCGATGGACATTCCGGGAGTGCACGAGCGTATCCACGAGGTTCGGCGCGAAGAGATGGCCGAGGCCGCTCGCATCCTCGGTGTCCAGCAGACCTGGCTCGGCTTCGAGGACTCAGGACTGCCCGAGGGCGACCCGCTACCACCTCTTCCGGAGGGCTGCTTCGCGCTGGTGCCGTTGGAGGTCTCCACCGAAGCGCTGGTCAAGGTGGTTCGCGAGTTCAAGCCGCACGTCATCACCACCTACGACGAGCGTGGCGGTTACCCGCATCCCGATCACATCCGCTGCCACGAGGTCTCGATGGCCGCGTGGGAGGCCGCGGGCGATCCCGAACGCTTCCCCGACGCGGGTGAGCCCTGGACTCCGCTCAAGCTGTACTACTCCCACGGGTTCATCCGTAAGCGCATGCAGCTGTTCCACGATTGGTTCATCGACCGCGGTGAAGAGAGCCCGTTCGTCGACTGGCTGAAGCGATGGGACGGCCAGCGCGACGAGATCATCGGCCGCATCACCACCCAGGTGACCGTCGGTGATTACTTCGAGCAACGCGACGACGCCCTCCGCGCGCACGCGACACAGATCGATCCCAATGGATCGTTCTTCGCGGTGCCGCTGGACGTCCAGCGCAAATTGTGGCCCACCGAGGAATTCGAGCTGGCTCGCACCCGGGTGGCGACCTCGCTGCCCGAGACGGACCTGTTCGCCGGAATCGAAGAGACCGACCGGTGATCGTCTCGATTCTCGCCCAGCAGCCCACCGGCCCCGAGTTCGGTAAGTCGTCGCCGATCGGGTTGGTGATCCTGGTGGCGTTGTTGGTCGGAACAGCCCTGCTGATTTGGTCGATGAACAAGAAGATCAAGCGTCTGCCCGCCACGTTCGAGAAAGAGGATCCGACGTTGGATCAGGCGCTCGACGAGGGCACCGACCGCGGCGGAATCGCCACCACCACCCCGCCGGAACAGAGTCCGGCAAAACCTGCCGCAACCGACGAGACCTGATGCTCGACGCCACGGTCCTGAACACCAATGCGCTGGACGAGTCCACCAGTCCGTATCTGCGGCAACATGCGGACAACCCGGTGCACTGGCAGCAGTGGGGACCGCAGGCTCTGCAGTCCGCACGCGATCGCGACGTTCCGATCTTGCTGTCGATCGGCTATTCCGCGTGCCATTGGTGCCACGTGATGGCCCACGAGTCGTTCGAGGTCGAGTCCACCGCGGCGCTGATGAACGAGAATTTCGTGTGCATCAAGGTCGACCGCGAGGAAAGACCGGACCTCGATTCGGTGTACATGAACGCCACCGTCGCGATGACCGGTCAGGGCGGGTGGCCGATGACCTGCTTCCTCACCCCCGAGACCGAACCGTTCTACTGCGGCACCTACTACCCACCGACCCCGCGGCAGGGAATGCCGTCGTTCGAGCAGCTGCTCACCGCAATTGCGGACACCTGGTCGACCCGCCGACAAGACGTGTTCGACGCGTCCGCGGCGATCGTCACCGAACTGCGTAAGCAGAGCGCCGGAATTCCGGCCGGCGGACGGCCGATCGACGCCGATTTTCTGGCCGCGTCCGTCGCAGCGATCTGCGCCGACGAAGACACGACCTTCGGGGGCTTCGGCCAGGCGCCGAAGTTTCCGCCGGGCGCACTGCTCGAGGGTCTGCTCCGGCACTACGAGCGCACCGGCAACGGTGAGGTTCTCGACGTGGTTCGACGCACCGCGTCGGCGATGGCGCGCGGGGGCATCTACGACCAACTCGGCGGCGGGTTCGCGCGCTACTCCGTCGATGCCGAGTGGATCGTCCCGCATTTCGAGAAGATGCTCTACGACAACGCATTGCTGCTCAGGTTCTACGCGCACGCGTCCCGGGTCGACGACGATCCTCTGATTCGGCGGGTGGCGTCGGACACTGCGGAGTTCATGCTCCGTGAATTGCGCACGGCCAACGGCTGTTTCGCGTCGGCGCTCGATGCCGATACCGAGGGCGTCGAGGGCCTGACCTACGCCTGGACGCCGGAGCAATTGATCGAGACTCTCGGCTTCGAGGATGGGGTGTGGGCTGCGGGGCTGTTCGCAGTGAATTCGGCAGGCACGTTCGAAGCAGGCATGTCGGTATTGCAACTGCCCGCCGAACCCGAGGACTACGACCGGTTCGCCCGGGTACGTCGGGCGCTGTCCGACGCTCGCGCCATCCGGCCGCAGCCCGGCCGCGACGACAAGGTGGTCACCGCGTGGAACGGGTTGGCGATCACCGCGCTGGTCGAGGCCGGAATCGGGTCGAACACGCCGAAGTGGGTGGACGCGGCGGTCGAATGCGGCGAGCAACTCTTCGCCGCGCACGTCGAATCGGGGCGGGTGCGTCGCGCATCTCTGGGTAGCGCGGTGGGGGACGCCACCGGAGTGCTCGAGGACTACGCGTGCCTCGCGGTTGCCGCGGCAGGGCTGTTCCAAGCCACCGGAGACTTGATATGGATCGAGCGCATGGTCTCGCTCCTCGATGCGGCGATCGAGCACTTCGCCGACCCGGACGACGCCGGCAGTTGGTTCGACACCGCCGACGACGCGGAGACGCTCGTGACCCGGCCCCGAGATCCCATCGACGGGGCAACCCCATCGGGAGCATCCACGATGGCAGAGGCGTTGCTCACAGCTGCGGCTCTGGTCGATCACACATCCTCGGCGCGGTACGGCGAACTGGCGGCAGCGTCGTTGGCGCGAGCGGCGTTGATCCTCGAGCGCGCGCCCAGGTCCGGTGGGCACTGGCTGGCGGTCGCAGAAGCGTCCGCATCCGGCCCGATCCAGATTGCGGTGTCGACCGCGCCGGGCGGCGACCTGACGTCCGCCGCCCGACGATTGGCACCGGGAGGCTCGGTTGTCGTTGCGGGCGAAACGGATTCGTCCGTATTGCTGATGGACCGTCCGCCCGTCGACGGCGTCGAAACGGCGTACGTGTGTCGCGGCTTCGTCTGCGACCGTCCTGTGACCTCTGCCGAAGATCTGTCGCTCGCGCTGCGGAGATGACGAAGCTCGTCGATGCTTCAGCTCGAGAACAGTATTGTTGCGGGAACTTGTTCGGCCCGGGCGGAAACTTCTATCAGTGGATCGATGGTGCGTGTCATGAGCGAAGGCGTCACCAGGGACAGTGTCGTGGGCGACGGCATGCTCGACGAGGCCGTGACCGACGAGCAGCGGGCGGCCGTCGCGGAGTTCGTCGCGTCGGTCCCGATGGCGGCGATGGTCCACTCCATGCAGTTCGAGGTGGTCGGTGCCAACACGCTCTGCGAGGAGGTACTCGACTGCCCGGTGGAGGGCATGCTGGGTCGCCCGGTAGCCGATTTCGTTCCGCTCGGGGACCGCACGTCGGCCAAGGACATGGCGATGCAGCTCGACAACCGATACCCCGCGGCCGGCTCGTCCGACGGCGGTCGTCCGATCGGAGCTCTTCGTCGAGTACGGCGCAGCGACGGTGACGTCGTCTCCTGTTGGATGCACGTGGGGATCTCGACCATCCTCGGACGGCGGTTCATCGTTGCGCTACTGGATCTGGTCAATCCCGTCGTCGACGACACCGTGCACTGGCGCGATCGCGCCGAACGCGACGACCTGACCGGCCTGCTGCGACGGAGTCCCCTGTTGGCCCACGTCGACGAGTGGATCGTGGCCGATCGCCCCGTAGCCCTGGCGTTCGTCGACGTCGACCGCTTGAAGTCGATCAACGACGCTCACGGTCATCCTGCGGGAGATGCCGTCCTCGAGGCAGCTGGGCGTCGACTTCAGCAGTGGTCGCCGCGCGGCAGCGTCGTCGGTCGATATGCCGGAGACGAGTTCGTGTTCGCGGTGACCGACGCGGTCGGTGGCAGTTCACTCGACGCCGCGAGACTGGCCGAATCTGTACGGAACGCAATCTGCAGCGAACCGGTGCCGTTCGGTTCTCGATTGCTCGGGGTATCGGTGAGCGTGGGCGTCGCGGTGCGAGAACCCGGCGAATCCAGAGATCGGCTCATCCAACGCGCCGACGAACTGATGTACCGAGACAAGGCATCCGGGCCCGCCTGACGGGTGCTCAGAACAAGACGAGCCACACGGCAACCAGGTGGCAGATCGCAGCCAATACCGTTGCGGCATGGAAGAATTCGTGATGGCCGAACGTGGTAGGCCATGGGTTCGGCCACTTGGTGGCGTACAGCACGGCTCCCACGCTGTAGAACACCCCGCCCACCAGCAGCAACAGGAACGGTGCGTAGCCGACGTGTTCGATCAGGGTGGGGGCGACCGGTACGATCGCCCAGCCGAGGATCAGGTACAGCGGTACACCGACCCAGCGGGGAGCGGTGGGCCACAACATCTTCAGAGCCACTCCGGCAAAGGCCCCGAGCCACACGATGATCAGCAATGTGCGTCCGGTCGAGGCGGGCAGGCCCAGCACGGCAAACGGGGTGTAGCTGCCGGCGATGAACAGGAAGATCATCGAATGATCGGCGCGCTTCATCCAGATCTGCGACGCCGTGGTCTTCCACGGCACGCGGTGGTACGTGGCGCTGACCCCGAAAACCCCGCAGACGGTGATGGCGTAGACGCCCGTCGCGAGCCCCGCGCTGACCGAGACCATGCTGAACGCAAGCGTGACGAGCGTGATCGCACAGACCACCGCCACACAGAACGCGTACAGGTGAATCCAACCGCGCATGCGAGGTTTGACGGGTATCTCGTCGAGTCCGAACATCGTCATGTCGATTGCCTCCCGTGCCGCCGCCGTGAACCTACGCAACCGTAGGTTCAGACGCTACTGTACCGGCCGCCCGCTCGCAGACGTCGGCGTAAGGTAATCCTCCGTGGTGATGAGAGCAGCGGTGACGAAGTAGTGGTGATCATTCCGCAGAAGGTGCGCGGCGTTCTCTACAACGTGTACGAGCGGCGGCTGCTGAGCCAGCTCGAAGGGGTGCAGCACCCGCGGCACGTGGCAGTGATGTGCGACGGCAATCGCCGCTGGGCGCGCGAGAACGGGTTCACCGACGTCGCGCACGGCCACCGCATGGGCGCGCTGAAGATCGCCGAGATGCTCGGCTGGTGCGATGCCGCCGGAATCGAGATGGCAACCATCTACCTGCTCTCCACCGAGAACCTCCGCCGAGACGCCGACGAACTCGATTCGTTGCTCGACATCATCACCGACGTAGTCGAGGAAATCTGCGGGCCCGAGATGAATTGGGGCGTCAAGCTCGTGGGCACTCTCGATCTGTTGCCCGCGTCGACCGCGCGTCGGCTCAAAGAAGCGGCCGCGCTCACCGAGGGACGGACCGGAACGCACGTCAACGTCGCCGTCGGGTACGGCGGTCGACAGGAAATCGCCGATGCAGTGCAGTCCCTGGTGAGCGAGAAGATCGCCGAGGGCGTCACCGGAGACGACCTGATCGCTTCCATCAACGTCGACGGCATCGACAGTCACCTCTACACCTCCGGCCAGCCCGATCCCGATCTCGTCATCCGTACGTCGGGCGAGCAGCGACTGTCCGGCTTTCTGCTGTGGCAGAGCGCGTACTCGGAAATCTGGTTCACCGAGGCCTACTGGCCCGAATTCCGCCGCGTCGACTTCCTCCGCGCTCTGCGAGACTTTGCCGCGAGACACCGGCGCTTCGGTATCTGACGTGCACGGGACCTCGTAGCCTGCTACGAATTTCCACTCACGACCCGGGGCGACGCACTACGTACTTACCTCTGTATTGCTACGTAATCTGTGGCGCGATCGGCGCGAGGCTCGGAAAATTCCCGATCGTGGACTACAACGTGCTCGGACCCATGGTGGTGCGCGACGGGATCGGCGTGAAGGCGCTCGGTGGGCTCAAGCAGCGGGCCGTGCTGGCGGTGCTGCTCGTGGAAGCGGGAAGCGTCGTGGAATTCGACCGGTTGATCGATCTCGTCTGGGATCGTCGTCCACCGGCCAAGGCGTTGGCATCGTTGCGTGCGTACGTGGCGAATCTGCGGCGAGTCCTCGGCGCGGACGACGGTGCCCGGCTCGTCACGACGTCCTGGGGCTACCGGTTGGACCTGGGTGGAGACCGACTCGATCTGCGCGAGTTCGAGATGCTCGCGGCCCGCGGCCGTGATGCTTTCGGGCGCGGCCGGTTCGCCGAGGCAGACGGTCAGTTCGGTCGTGCGCTGGCGTTGTGGCGAGGCCCCGCCTTCGTCGAGTTCGGTGATCTGGGCTTCGCCGTCGACGAGCGGGTGCATCTGGACGAGGTGCGCGCCGTGGTGCTGGAATCGGCATTCGAGGCCCGCCTACACCTCGGTCGACACGAGACCGTGATCGCCGAGATCGAGCGCGCACTACGGGTCTCGCCGTTGCGCGAACACCTGTGGGGCCAGCTGATGATCGCCCTCGATCGGTCGCACCGGACGGCCGAGGCGGTGGTTGCCTTTCGTCGTGCCGAGACGATTCTGCGGGCCGAACTCGGGGTGGCTCCGTCGCGCTACCTGCTCGACATCGAGGCCTCTCTCTACACCGGCGGTTCGGTCAATCGAGCAGTGAGCCTCGTAGCGATGTGAGCTCGGCGCGGGTACTGATGCCCAGCTTGCCGAAGATGCGATTGAGGTGGGTCTCGACGGTGCGGATCGACAGCACGACGGCGTCGGCGATATCGCGGTTCGACAGGCCGGTGGCGGCGAGGGTCGCGATCTGACGTTCGCGGGTGGTCAGAGCCGCGTCTCGTGTTCCGCGCAGGAGCGGGGTGCTCGGATGTCCACACCGCTCGGTGAGCACGTGGCCCTGCCTTCCTGCGGTTGCGGCTGCGCGAGGGTTGCTGCGCAACAGAAGATTTCGTGCGTGGAAGTACATCTCTGCGGCGTGCAGGTCCAGACCGTGCTTCTCGGCGCTCGCAGCCACGGACACCGCCTGTTCGGCCACCGCCTGTTCCGATACCGAACTGTCCGAACTGTCCGACCCGGGCGATGCGGCGAGAACTTCGACCATGTGTACCTCGGTGCGGACCAGGTCGCCCTCGATCAGCCTCGCCAGGGAGTGGACGGGGGCCAGCACCGCGGCCGCCGCACCACAGCGAGCGGCGTCGACGTAGGAGAACAGAGCGGGAAGATGATGGTCGATGGCGGCGTGCGCCTCGGCCGAGGCGATGAGCAGCTCGCGCGCCCGGCCGACGTCTCCGCGTGCCGCCGCAGCCCAGCCCAGTGCCGCGAGCCGGGTCCCGCGAGCTCCGAACAATGCAGGGGAGGCCGGGTTGTCGAGGTCGGCGGCCTCGATGAGATCCGATGCCTCCTCTGCGCGTCCGGCGAGTGCGAGAGCGCGGACCAGATCGCACGCCACCATCGGCTCCATCGACCGCTGGCCGAGGGTGCCCGCGAGCGTGTAGGCCTCCGAGCACCAGCGGATCGACTCGGCCGCGTGGCCCTGCGAGAGCAACACACCTCCGCGGGCCCACCCGAACCACGCCTGCTGCAACGGCGAGAACTGTTCCACCGCTTCGTCGTACCGGTATCGAGCGAGCGCTGACGCCTCTTCGAAGTTGCCGGCACAGGCGATCGTGAAGCATCGCGTCAGATCCAAGACCGTTGCCGCCGGGTTGTCGGGTTCGGGCTGCACGCGGGCGAGCGCCGAGAACGCGACCGACAACCGACCGACGACGGTGGCCCCGGCGGCAACGGCGAAACTGGCCGAGATCAGCGTCGCACCTTCCAGGTCGTCCATCAGCGGCTCGAGCAGGGCCAGTGAACCGGCAGTATCGCCGATGGCATGCATCATCAGCCCACGCTGCGCTCGTAGTTGCGTTCGGATATCGGGGTCGACAATGGCGAGCTCGGTACTCGAGTTCAGGGCCAGCGCCCGCGTCGGATCCGCCAGCCGCAGCACCATGTTGTCGGTACACGCGCGCACCGCCGTCGCGCGGCGGATGTCGTTGTCGGACCCGCGTAGTAGCTCGTCGAGTCGCTGCTGAGCAGATGCGGTCAGACCGAGCTGGCTCTCTGCCGTCGCAAGAATGAGCTGAGCGTCGAACCCGCCGCCGGCCGCGGCAGCAGCCGAGGCCAGCTCGAGCGTCGTCTCGGGAGGAACGAAACGCCACGACAATCGGGCCGCTTCCACGGCCGTCTGCGCATCGAGCGCGACGCCGGAGTGGATGCGCAGTAGTGCGGCGATGACGCGCTCGCGGGGGCCGAGGCCGTCGGTGGAAGCGTCGAGAGCGTCGGCCACCGTCAGGCTCAGCCGTCGTCTGCGCAGCGTGGCCATGTCTTCGGTACGTACCTGCGCGGTGATCGGCGTCGCGAACGTCACCCGGTCGACGTTGTGCTCGGTGCGGACGGTGAGAACGCCGGCCGATTCGAGTTCCTCGATCAGACGCGGATCGATCACCGCGGCAGCGGCTCCGAACACCAGGGAACCGGCCAGGGCGACGATGTCGAGCGCATCGGCGATCTCGGTGGCTGCCGCATAGTCGGCGAGTGCGACCACCTCGGCCAGATGATCGCGCACCACATCGGCCAGACCGGCGGAGACGGGCAGGGGAGAGGCGAGTCGCCATACGCGCGACGAGACGGTCAGAGCCTGCCGCTCGACCGCGGTCGTCACCAGATCACGCAGCACGACCAGATTTCCCGCGGACAATGCGGTGACGGCGAAAAGCGCCGCACTGTCCACGATCTCGTCATCTCGACGAAGCATGGACTCCATCAGGGATCGGCTCTGCTCGGGGGTGAGCGGCTCCAGATCGATGCGGTCGACCAGGCCGTCCTTCCACAGGCCGTCGAGCACCGGGGTGCGACGTCGGCCGGCACTGACACTGAGCAGAATGAACAGGTCCTTCGAGCCGATGCGGCGGGCCAGGAGCTCGATGGTCGAATCGGCCAGCCACTGGGCGTCGTCGATGACCACGACCGTGCGTCGGCCGCTGTGCGCCTCGGCCAGAGCAGCGGCGAGGGCCCGGTCGGATTCGACGGGGACGAATCCGGTGCCGGCCGGCATCACCGTCACCACTCGGTGCGGATGCCAGCCGAGACGCACCAGCGACCGCACCGCCTCGGTCAGCAGTCGGGTACGGCCGACTCCGGGCGCGGCTTTGACCGCCATTCCGCCGTACGTGCGGGCGGCATGCAGAATTCGCGCCGACTCGTCGTCTCGACCGATCAGCGGAACCTCGCCGATCGTGCGCCTTTCCAGCGTCATTGCTGGATTATGGTCTACAACTTCCTCAGGCGCAGCCGGTTGATCGCGTGGTCGTTGTCCTTGCGCAACACCATGGTCGCTCGCGGTCGCGTCGGCAGGATGTTCTCCACCAGATTCGGCAGGTTGATCGAATGCCACAGATCCTCGGCGGCGATCTGCGCGTGGTCGTCGGACAGGCCGGCGTAATGGTGGAAATGCGAGGACGGATCGGTGAACGATGTCTTGCGCAACGCGAGAAAACGTTTGACGTACCAGCTCTCGATGTCCTCGATTCGAGCGTCGACGTAGATGGAGAAGTCGAACAGATCCGAGACCATCAACCGAGGCCCGGTCTGTAATACGTTGAGTCCCTCCACGATCAGGATGTCGGGTTGCCGGACCATGTGGTACTGGCCCTTGACGATGTCGTACGAGACGTGTGAATAGACAGGCGCGCCCACCTCTTCGGTCCCGGACTTGACCTCGGTGACGAACCTGAGCAGCTTGCGCCGGTCGTAGCTCTCGGGAAAACCCTTGCGGTGCAGGATTCCTCGACGCATGAGCTCGGCCGTCGGATACAGGAATCCGTCGGTGGTGACGAGGTCGACCCGCGGATGATGGTCCCATCGGGCCAGGAGTGCCTGCAGCACACGGGCTGTCGTCGACTTGCCGACGGCGACGCTGCCCGCGACACCGATGACGAAGGGGACCTGGCGATCGGGATGCTTTTCGCCGAGGAACGTTGCAGTCGCAGCGAACAGCCGCTGCCGGGCTGCGACCTGAAGGTGGATCAAACGCGCCAGGGGCAAGTAGACCTCGGCCACCTCGTCGAGGTCGATCTGTTCACCGAGACCGCGCAGCCCGATCAGTTCTTCCTCGGTGAGCACCAAGGGCGTGGATTGGCGCAGCGTGCGCCACTGCACACGGTCGAACTCGACGTACGGGCTGGACTCGCTCACGCACGGCTCCAACCACAGTCGTTCCGCAGGCTCCACTCTTGCCACATCGGAGATGCTGAGGGTCCGGCTGAGCTCCCGTGGAGCGCGAGTCGCATGGTTTCCGATTGTGCTCGGTGCCGGTGGATCGCGCACGGGCGGGGTCGTTCGCCGTACTAGGGTTCGGGTATGGATGCTGCTTCCCTGGTACGCGAATACCTGCTGCTCGGCCTCAGTTTCGACCGCCTCGAAGACGGCTTCGTCGACGCATATACGGGCGATCCGGAGTTGCGCAGAATCACCGAGAACGCCCCCGCGCCGGAGCCCCGCGAGCTCGTTCGTCGTGCGCAGACGCTGCGCGCAGAGCTCGGCAACGTCGATCTGACACCCGAGCGCACGACGTTCCTCGACGTCCACCTGCGCGCTCTCGAGTGTTCGGCGCGCAAGTTCGCCGGCGAAGACATCGGGTTCGTCGACGAGGTGGACGCCTACTTCGATGTCCGCATCGCCCCCGGCGATCAGGACCAATACCTGCAGGCGCACCGCAAGATGGACGAGGTTCTCGCCGGTCCCGGCTCGCTGAGCGAACGGCTGATCACCCATCGCCGCGCTGACGTCATCCCCGCCGACCGACTGCAGGACTGCGTCGAGGCGTTCTCGTCCGCGCTACGCGACCGCGTCCGAGCCGAATACACGCTGCCCGACACCGAGAAGGTCACCTACGAGGTCGTCGGAGACAAGCCCTGGTCCGGATTCAACTACTACCTCGGCAACTTCCAGTCCACCGTCGCGATCAACTCCGACATCGAGCAACAGATGGCCAATCTGCCGCACCTGATCGCGCACGAGTCGTACCCCGGACACCACACTGAGCACTGCCGCAAGGAGACGGGGCTCGTCGGTGCAGGCCAGCTCGAGCAGACGCTGTTCGTGGTCAACACTCCGCAGTGCCTGATGGCCGAGGGGCTGGCCGACCATGCTCTCGGCGCGATCGTCGGTGAAGGCTGGGGCGCGTGGGCGCAAGAGATCTACGCCGATCTGGGACTGCGCTTCGACGGCGAGAAGGCCGAGCGACTCTCTGCCGCGTCGAGCCAGCTGTTGGGGGTGCGTCAGGACGCCGCGCTGTTGCTGCACGATCAGCACAAGAGCGAGGACGATGTGGCCGCTTACCTGGAGCGGTGGTCGTTGGCCTCACCTCAGCGCGCCCGGCACAGCCTGCGCTTTCTGTCCTCCCCGCTGTGGCGGGCGTACATCAGCACCTACGTCGAGGGCTACAAGCTGCTGGCCGGTTGGCTGGACCGGGGAACGACCGTCAGCGAGCGTGCGCAACTGTTCGGCAGGCTCCTCGACGAGCCACTGACACCGGGCGCACTACGCGTCTCGTAAACTGGCCGAGTCCCTTACTGTGCTGCCCCCTTTTCTGCTGTCCCTTGGAGACTCCTGTTATGACTGACGTCAACAACCTGTCACTGGCCGAACTCGATCCCGAGGTCGCCGAGGCGATGGCCGGTGAGCTGGGACGTCAGCGCGACACCCTCGAGATGATCGCGTCGGAGAACTTCGTCCCCCGTGCGGTGCTGCAGGCCCAGGGCAGCGTCCTGACCAACAAGTACGCCGAGGGCTACCCGGGCCGTCGTTACTACGGCGGGTGCGAGCACGTCGACATCGTCGAGGATCTCGCCCGCAATCGCGCCAAGGAACTCTTCGGTGCCGAGTTCGCCAACGTGCAGCCGCATGCCGGCGCGCAGGCCAACGCTGCGGTGCTGATGGCGCTGATCAACCCGGGCGACAAGATCATGGGCCTCGACCTGGCTCACGGTGGCCACCTCACGCACGGTATGAAGCTGAACTTCTCGGGCAAGCTCTACGAGGTCGAGTCCTACGGCGTCAGCAAAGAAGATCACCGCATCGACATGGACGAGGTGCGCAAGCAGGCCATCTCCGCCAAGCCGCAGGTGCTCATCGCCGGCTGGTCGGCATACCCGCGCCACCAGGATTTCGCAGCCTTCCGGTCCATCGCCGACGAGGTGGGCGCGCTGCTCTGGGTCGACATGGCGCACTTCGCCGGACTCGTCGCAGCAGGGGTACACCCCTCGCCCGTGCCGTACGCCGACGTCGTCTCCTCCACCGTGCACAAGACCCTCGGTGGACCGCGTTCCGGCATCATCCTGGCCAAGAAGGAATGGGCCAAGAAGCTCAACTCCGCAGTGTTCCCCGGCCAGCAGGGCGGGCCGCTGATGCACGCCATCGCTGCCAAGGCCGTCGCCTTCAAGATCGCGGCGACGCCGGAGTTCAAGGAGCGTCAGGAGCGCACCCTACTCGGTGCCTCCCTGCTCGCCGAGCGTCTCACCGGTTCCGACGTCGCCGACAAGGGTGTCTCGGTCCTCACCGGCGGCACCGACGTCCACCTGGTACTCGTCGACCTGCGCAACTCCGAGCTCGACGGCCAGCAGGCCGAGGACCTCCTGCACGAGGTCGGCATCACCGTCAACCGCAACGCAGTGCCCTTCGACCCGCGCCCGCCGATGGTCACCTCCGGCCTGCGCATCGGCACCGGCGCACTGGCCACCCGCGGATTCGGCGAGGCCGAGTTCACCGAGGTCGCAGACATCATCGGTACCGCCCTGGCCACCGGTCAGGCCACCGACGCTCTGAAGGAACGCGTCGTGAAACTTGCGCAGAGCAAGCCCCTGTACGAGGGCCTCGAAGACTGGGGATTGCTGGGCTGACCCTGGCTCCTGCCTGCCTGCCTGCCTGCCTGCCCCGCCCACGCCCACCGCCCCCGGTCCGCTGTCACATCCGGTCGGATCAATGTGGCTTTCAGTCAATCTGAGTGCAACAAAGCCGCATTGATCCACCCGGGGGAGGGCACTTTCCGCACCGGTCTGCCGGCGACCTGGGGCGATGTCGACGTAACGCGTTGTTCACCGACACGCCAGACTTCCAGCGAGCCGAACCTCGAGTTCGGCGGTACCGTCGGCAGTAACAGGCAGCGGGGAAGCTACCTGTGCGGGAGGTTCTGATACGTGACTGAGCTAGTGAGCGCGAGAGGGCCGGTACCCGGTCCTCGTGTCACCTGACACATCGGACCCGACCGGCCGAGCGACAGAGTTTGCGCGGTGCCGCGCAGACGTAGGAGCCCCACGTGAACACTTCACGCTCCGTTTCCGCCCCTCTTCGGACATTCGTGCTCGATACCTCGGTCCTGCTCTCGGATCCATGGGCAGTCATCAGGTTCGCCGAGCACAATGTGGTACTTCCGTTGATCGTGATCAGCGAGTTGGAGGGCAAACGCCACCATCACGAACTGGGATGGTTCGCGCGGGAATCCTTGCGCATGCTCGACGACCTTCGCGTCGAATTCGGCCGACTCGACCAGCCGGTTCCCATCGGAACATCGGGTGGCACACTGCAAGTCGAGCTCAATCACACCGATCCTTCGGTGCTTCCCGTCGGATTTCGTACCGACTCCAACGACTCCCGAATCCTCGCCTGTGCCCTGAATCTGGCGGCTGAGGGCAAGGACGTCGTGCTCGTCAGCAAGGACATTCCGTTGCGCGTCAAGGCCGGTGCTGTCGGGCTTCCCGCCGACGAATACCACGCTCACGACGTGGTGCCGTCCGGTTGGACCGGCATGACCGAGCTCGACGTGCCCTCCGATGCGGTCGACACCTTGTTCAACGACGGTGTCATCGACCTCGCAGAGGCGCGAGACCTACCGTGTCACACGGGAGTTCGACTGCTTGCCGGACGGCAGAGTGCGCTTGGGCGCGTCACGCCCGACAAGCAGATTCAGCTCGTGCGCGGTGAGCGTGAGGCATTCGGCCTGCACGGCCGCTCGGCGGAACAGCGAGTGGCGCTGGATCTTCTGCTCGACGAGAGCATCGGTATCGTCTCGCTCGGTGGAAAGGCCGGCACCGGCAAGTCCGCTCTGGCGCTGACGGCCGGACTCGAGGCCGTTCTCGAACGTCGCTCGCATCGGAAAGTTGTTGTGTTCCGGCCTCTTTACGCCGTCGGTGGCCAGGAGCTCGGCTACCTCCCCGGCAGTGAGAGCGAGAAGATGGGGCCGTGGGGCCAGGCGGTCTTCGACACCCTCGAAGGTCTCGCGAGCCCGGAGGTCATGGAGGAGGTCATCGCCCGCGGAATGCTGGAAGTGTTGCCACTGACGCACATTCGCGGTCGGTCGCTGCACGATTCCTTCGTCATCGTCGACGAGGCGCAGTCCCTCGAGCGCAACGTGCTACTGACGGTACTGTCGCGACTGGGTTCGGGCTCACGCGTCGTACTGACCCACGATGTCGCGCAACGAGACAACCTGCGCGTCGGGAGACACGACGGCGTTGCTGCCGTCATCGAAAAGCTCAAGGGACACCCGCTTTTCGCGCACATCACCCTCACCCGCAGTGAGCGTTCACCGATCGCCGCATTGGTGACGGAAATGCTCGAGGAGTTCGGTCCTTCAGGAGCTTGACCCTACGTGAACGTGGAGCCTGCGGGTCATTCCGCAGGCTCCACTCTTGCCGCATGGTCATTCCGCAGGCTCCACTCCTGCCTCGTAGCCCACTACGAAGTTCCGCTCACCTACCGGTCAATGCGCGAAATGCTCCTCGTGCAACACCTTTCAGAAAATCGACAGTGTCGAAGTAGTCTCGCCACACGGCCACCTTGCCGTCGCGCAACTCGAAAGTTCCGCACACCCAGAACTCGATGCGAAGCCGACGCCAGATCAGGGCGTCGGTGCGTTCGGTGAGGACGACGTTTCCATCGGCCGCGATGTTGTGCATGGTGACGTCGAAGCCGAACGTCGGCTTGGCCAGCAACGCCAGGAACCTGCCGACATTCGTGGTGCCGCGCACCTTCGGAAGCCCGACGTTGTGCCACACGATGCGGTCGTCGAGAAGGGCCAGTGCGCGATCGGTGTCGCGAAGCCTCAACGCGTCGAACATATCTTCCACGATCTCGGTTGCCTGCTGTGTGTCGGTCACTTGGTGAATCGCCCCAATCCATCGCCGTCGAAGAACTCCAGTGTGACCGTGTTCGCGTTGAACGTCGCCTGGGAAATGGTTCCGTCGGGCGCATTCTCGCCAGTCGGCTCGAACGTGAACGTGTCACCGTCCCAGGGCGACAACTCGTACGAAGTCGAGTTCGGTCCGAGGGACAACACCAACTTACCGTTGACCTCCGTCACCGTCGCCGGCCCCCAGTATGTGTTCTGGTAAACGCCGGTGTACGACGAGAGAGGCTGTGGTGCAGCGGCATTCGTGGGTGCGGTCTTACCTGCGAGCTCGCCTTCCGGCTCACTCATTCCGGCGAAGGCATTCTTGTACAGTGTTCGCCAGTCCTCACGCACCTCACCGAACTGGACGAGGTCCGCGAACTCGGCGGTCACGGTTTCGGCGATGCCGAGGGGCGCGGCGTTGGTCAGGACAACGATGGCGACATCGAGCGACGGAATCCACAGGAAGTTGGTGCCCGCCCCCAGCGCGAAGGCTCCCGAATGGCTCACCGTCGTGCGTCCGGCCGCATTGGTGGAGACGTTGAATCCGTACCCGTAATAGCCCGCGCGCGAATCCGGTGATGCGGATGGGCTCGAGACGATCTGAGCGCTGACGGCAGGAAGTAGAGCGTCGGGATCGACGATCTTCGCCCCGTCGTAGGTGCCGTCGGCGATGAGCATCTTCAGCCACTTCGCGAGGTCGTTCACGGAGGAGCTGACGCCACCGGCGGGCGTCTGCGGATCGGGCTCGCGTTGGTACTTGGCCTGATACTCGCCGTCGACGAGGACGTGAGGCACGGCTCGGTCGGCCCTGGCGATGTAGTCCGAGAACGACGAGCTGGTCGAGGTCATGCCGAGCGGGCCGTAGATGGTGTCCTGGCTGAGGGTGTCCCAGTCCTTGCCCGACGCCGCAGCGACGGCTTCGGCTGCGGCGGTGATCCCGAAATTGGTGTAGTGGTAGGTGGACCGGAACGGGTCGAGCGGCACCTCGCGCAACCGCTCCAGGATTTGCCTGCGGTCGTAGCCGAGGTCCTCGAGCAGATCGCCCTCGTGCTCGGGCAGACCGCTTCGGTGCGCGTAGAAGTCACCGACCGTGACGTTCCGAGTCACCCACGGGTCGTCGAGCGCAAACCACGGCAGTTGCGAGACAACCGGCGTCGACCAGTCGATCACGCCCGCGCCCACCTGCGACGCGACCACCGTCGCACCCACCGACTTGGACAGCGAGGCCAGCTGGAACACCGAGTCGGCGTCGACCGGGTCGTCCTTGCCCATCTCGCGAACGCCGAAGCCCTTGGAGTAGACGACGTCCGAACCGTGCACGACGGCAATGGCCATACCCGGAATGTTCGACGACGCCATCAGCTCATCGGCGATGCCATCGAGCTTGCCGACGGCCTCGTCGATGCGGCCGGCCGGAACGTCGACGCCGGAGACCTGGCCGGGGGACAGATCCTCGGTCGGCACCGGCTCGGAGGTCGGTGGACTTTCTGCGGTGGGTGCGTCGTTCGAGCACCCGACCAGCACGATCATCGAGCACGCAACACAAAGACACAGAAAATTTCGACCCGACCGCATCACGAGAAGTCCTCACGTCGATGGCTGGATGCACTGAGAATAGACCTGCGTCCACCTGGCGTTAGGAGAAATCACAGAGGTCAGGGGCATGACGTCGGGCGCTGGAGTGCAGGCGCTACGGTTACCACATGTCTACGAACCTGTCCGACGGTGATCTGCTGGTCCGTTTGGAGCCCGCGGTCGAAGAGAATCTACGACGCCACATCGAGGTAGCGAGCGAGTGGCACCCCCACGACCTGGCACCGTTCGACGAGGGCAAGAATTTCGCCTTCCTCGGCGGCGAGGACTGGACGCCCGAGCAGTCGCACCTCAGCGACGTCGAAATCCTGGCCGCAACGGTCGCAGTCCTGGTGGCCGACAACCTGCCCGCCTACCACCGCGAACTGGCCCATGCACTCACCGGCCTCGGTGCCTGGTGGAAGTGGACCGGCCGATGGACATCGGAGGAGAACCGGCAGTCGATCGTGCTGCGCAACTTCCTGGTACTCACCCGCGCCGTCGATCCCGTCGCGCTCGAGCGCGTCCGGATGGAGCACATGACACTCGGCTACGACGCGCCGAGCCATCATCTGCTCGATATCCTGGCCCACTTCGCCATCGAGGAAGCTGCCGCCGCGCTGCGTCACCGCAACACGGTTGCCCTCAGCAAGGATCCGGTACTGGCTACCATCCTCGGCAAGATCGCCGACGACGACGCACTGCAGTCGACGTTCTACGCCAACATCCTGAATGAGGCCTTCGCCGTGGTGCCGGATCAGGCCGCGCGCGCAATCGCAGATCGCGTGAACGGGTTCGCCATCCCCGTCGTCGACCTGCCCGAGCGCGGGAACAGCACCGTCGCACTCGCCGAAGCCGGCATCTACGACGCCGATCAGGAACGCGAGAAGGTGTTCAAGCCCCTGCTCGCCGGCTGGAAGATCTTCGATCGCACCGATCTGGGCGAGGACGGCCTGAAGGCACGCGAGGAACTCGCGCACCTGGCCTGAGGTTCGGCCCCTTTCGAAACCGCCCGCCCCCGGCGGATCAATGCGACTTCGTTGCAGTCTGAGTGACTGAAACCCACATTGATCCCACCGGGGGCGGGCGCATTCACGCGTTCAGGGGTCCGGCGGGGGAGCGGGGAAGCTAGTCCTTGACCTTCGCCATGGCGAGGACGTCGAGGCGCTTGTCGAGTTCTTCCTCGCTGAGCTTGTCGCCGATCAGTCCGCGGTCGATGACCGTCTGACGGATCGTCTTCTTTTCCTTGAGTGCCTGCTTGGCGACGGCGGCCGCTTCCTCGTAGCCGATTGCCGAATTCAGTGGCGTCACGATGGACGGCGAGGACTCGGCGAGAGTCTTGAGGTGATCGACGTTCGCAACCAAGCCGACGACGCACTTGTCGGCGAAGAGCACCGATACGTTGGCAAGCAGCTTGAACGACTCGAGGACGTTGCGCGCCATCATCGGGATGTACACGTTGAGCTCGAATGCACCCGATGCGCCACCGAAGGCAACTGCGGCGTCGTTGCCGATGACCTGCGCGGCGACCTGCGTAACAGCCTCGGGCAGAACGGGATTGACCTTGCCGGGCATGATGGAGCTACCGGGCTGCAGGTCAGGGAGGGCGAGCTCGCCGAGTCCGGTGAGCGGTCCCGATCCCATCCAGCGAATGTCGTTGGCGATCTTGGTCAGTGACACCGCGATGGTGCGCAGTGCGCCCGATGCCTCGACGAGTCCGTCGCGTGCAGCCTGTGCCTCGAACGAATCCTTGGCTGCGGTGAGCGCATCGATGCCGGTCGACTTGACCAGTTCTGCAACAACTTTCGGGCCGAAGCCGTCGGGTGCGTTCAGGCCGGTGCCGACGGCGGTGCCGCCGATGGGGAGCTCACCCAGTCGGGGCAGGGTGGCCTCGACGCGCTCGATGCCGGCCTCGATCTGACGGGCGTAGCCGCCGAATTCCTGGCCGAGGGTGACCGGTACGGCATCCATGAGGTGGGTGCGGCCGGACTTCACGACGGTCTTCCACTCGACTGCCTTGGCGGCGAGTGCCTCGTGCAGGTGCTTCAGCGCGGGCACCAGTGAGGTGACTGCTGCCTCGGTCGCGGCGACGTGGGTGGCCGTCGGGAACGTGTCGTTGGAGGACTGCGACATGTTCACGTGATCGTTGGGGTGCACCTCGACGCCGTTCGCCTTGGCGATCGACGCGATGACCTCGTTGGCGTTCATGTTGGAGCTGGTGCCCGAGCCGGTCTGGAAGACGTCGATCGGGAACTGGTCGTCGTGCTTGCCGTCTGCGATCTCGGTGGCCGCTGCGATGATTGCGTCGGCCAAAGCACCGTCGAGCAGGCCCAGGTCCTTGTTGACCTGTGCGCAGGCTGCCTTGAGGAGACCCATCGCGCGAATTTGGGTGCGCTCGAGCGGACGTCCCGAGATGGGGAAGTTCTCCACCGCACGCTGAGTCTGGGCACGCCAGAGTGCGTCGATGGGAACGCGAACCTCTCCCATGGTGTCGTGTTCGATCCGGAACTGCTGTTCGTCTGTCTGCGTCATGAGCCTTACTTTGCCAGTCGTGGTTTCAGGGATCAGAAGGACGGTGCTTGGCCGGATTCGTCGGCGTCGAAGTCGACCGAGGAGTACTCGCGCAGCTTCTCGAGGCGGTGGTAGGCGTCGATCATGCGCACGGTGCCGGACTTGGATCGCATGACGATGGACTGGGTGTGCGCGCCGCCGCCTGCGTAGCGAACGCCGCGCAGCAGGTCACCGTCGGTGACGCCGGTGGCGGTGAAGAAGACGTTCTCACCCGAGACGAGGTCCTTGGTGTCGAGGACGCGGTCCAGGTCGTGGCCCGCGTCGATGGCCTTCTGCTTCTCGTCGTCGTCCGTGGGTGCCAGACGCCCCAGGATGGCGCCGTCCATGCACCGCATCGCGGCGGCGGCGATGATGCCCTCGGGAGTGCCGCCGATTCCGATGAGCATGTCGGTGCCCGAGTCGGGACGAGCAGCGGCGATCGCACCGGCCACGTCACCGTCGGAGATCAACCGGATGCGGGATCCGGCGTCGCGCACCTGCTGGATCAGTTCGGCGTGCCGCGGGCGATCGAGGATGCACACCGTGACGTCCGACGCAGATCCCTTCTTGATCTTGGCGATCCGAGCGATGTTCTCGGCGACGGGGGCGGTGATGTCGATGACGTCGGCGTAGTCGGGACCGACGGCGATCTTCTCCATGTAGAAGACGGCGGACGGGTCGAACATCGCGCCGCGCTCGGCGACGGCGAGGACCGAGATGGCGTTGGGCATGCCCTTGGCCATCAGCGTCGTTCCGTCGACGGGGTCGACGGCGAAGTCGACGTCGGGACCGTTGCCGTTGCCGACCTCTTCGCCGTTGTAGAGCATCGGCGCTTCGTCTTTCTCGCCTTCACCGATGACGACGACGCCGCGCATCGAGACCGAGGCGACCAACTGACGCATGGCATCGACCGCTGCTCCGTCGCCACCTTCCTTGTCGCCGCGACCGACCCAGCGGCCCGATGCGAGCGCACCGGCCTCGGTGACGCGTACGAGTTCGAGTGCGAGGTTGCGATCTGGCGCCATGGCGCGAGTGGACTCGGTGCTGGCCGTCATCGGTTTGTAGCCTCCTGGTTGGTGGGGTGTTACCCAGGCGCGATTATCTCACTTCTGTGATGCCTGCGGTGGGGTCGGGTCGACTGTGAGGTACGCGCCGACCGAGCACTGCCGCGCAGAGGGGATACTGGTGAAGTGGCGAACAGCAAACCTCGGATTCTCAACAACAACCGCGACATGGTCTGGTCGCTCATTCCGCTGGTCATTGCCTGTTTGCTGATCGCGGGTGTGGCCAGCCAGTGCTCGCTGAGCCCCGGTGGCCCCAAGCAGGGGCCCATCCCCAACTTCGACGTGAACACTGCGCTGCAGTACGACGCATCCGAAATCGGCTTCCCGGTGCGCAATCCGAGTGTTCCCGAGGGCTGGACGCCCAACTCGGGCAGTCGCGCGACCATCTCCGGCGACAACGGCGGAGCGGTATCGACTGTCGGATACATCACCGGTACCGGTGCCTACTTGCAACTGACCCAGTCTTCGGCGTCCGAGGAACAGCTGGTTCCGTTCGTGGCCGGAAGCGAAACGGCGTACGCGTCGGGCGCACAGAACGTGTCGGGTCGAGATTGGGTGGTCTACGGCGAGGAAGGTTCGCGAAACTACTGGGTCTCCGATTTCGGTGACGTCCGAATACTGCTGGGCGGCACCGCAACCACCGAGGACTTCACCACTCTCGCGGCGATCCTCGAGGCAACCGAACCGCTCGTTCCCTAGCCGTCCTTCTCGGTGCTCGCGAGCGCGGTCTCGATCCGCTTGCGGGCGCCTGCAAGCTGTTCCTCGCAGCGCGATGCCAGTTGCTCGCCGCGTTCCCACAGAGCCAGGGACGCATCGAGATCGAGCCCGCCCTGCTCGAGAATCCTCACCACGCCCACCAGTTCGTCGCGGGCTTCCTCGTAGCCCAGTTCCGAAACCGGCTTGTCTTCGTTCTCGCTCATCGAATCTCCTTCGTCATTTCACTCGGCCCATCACTGCGGCGGTGACGGCACCGTCGGCCACCCGCACTCTGATCTGTGTACCCGGCGGCGCGTCGTCCACCGAACGCAGCACTTCGGGATCGGAGCCCGCCACCACCCGCTGCACGACGGCGTAGCCCCGAGCAAGTGTGGCAGCCGGTCCCAGCGTCGACAGCCGCGCCCGCAGATGTTCGACGAGCGTGTCCTGGGTGGTGAGTTCGCGCTGCACGTCGCGTCGAGCCGCGTCGAGCAGCCGTCGAATCTCCTCGCGACGTTGTTCGAGGGAGGCCAATGGATCGGCCAATACCGGTCGGTGCCGGAGCATATCGAGGCCACGTGCCTCGCGCTCGACCCAGTTACGCAGAGCTGCAGCGCTTCTGGACTTCAGCTCCGACACCAGCGCCTGTTCGGCAACGGCATCGGGCACCACGAGTTTCGCGGCATCGGTGGGGGTTGCGGCCCGCAGGTCTGCGACGTGGTCGCTGAGCGGGCTGTCGGGCTCGTGGCCGATCGCGCTGACGATCGGCGTGGTGGCTCGAGAGATGGCGCGGCACAGGGCCTCGTCCGAGAACGGCAGCAGATCCTCGACGCTGCCACCGCCGCGGGCCAGGATGATGACGTCGACAGCGGGGTCATCGTTCAGGTCTTTCAGCGCGTCCAGAATTGCCGGGACCGCCTGAGGTCCTTGAACCGGGGTGTTGCGGACCTCGAATCGAACCGCAGGCCAACGCCTCTGGGCGACGGTCAGGACGTCCTTCTCGGCTGCGCTGGCCCTGGCGGTGATGAGTCCGATCGTGCCGGGCAGAAACGGCAACGGTCGCTTGAGGCGTGGGTCGAACAACCCCTCTGCGGCGAGCAGAGCTCGGAGACGTTCGATGCGGGCGAGCAGTTCGCCGACGCCCACAGCGCGAATGTCGGTGGCGCGCAGCGAAATGGTTCCGCGTCCGGTGAAGAACGACAGTTTGCCGTAGAGAATGACGCGTGCGCCCTCGGTCAGCGGAACAGGCGAACGGTCGAGTAGCTGAGGTGAACATGTCACCGACAGCGACATGTCGGCCGACGGATCACGCAGCGTCAGAAAGGCCGTGCGGGTGCCGGGTCTGGCGTTGATCTGGGTGAGTTGCCCCTCGACCCAGATGCTGCCGAGCTTGTCGATCCAGCCGGCGACCTTCATCGCGACGGTACGCACCGGCCATGGCTGTTCGGCGGAACTCGCGGCAGCCTGAGTGGAACCCGGCTGAGTGGGACCGGACTGGGTGGGACCGGACTGGGTTGGGGGAGTGCTCACTTGGCCTTGGCGGTGGTGATTCGGTTCGCCAGCATCGTCTGGAACGGTGCGCGAGCGAGCGTGTCGTTCTCGTAGTCGAGCAGAGCCTCGAGGTCCTCGACCGAGAGCGTGCGCAACCGTGCGCGCAGCTGCGCCAGCGCGAGGGTGTCGAAGTCGATCATCTCGACGATCTCGGGCTTGTCGACGGACGGAGCTCGCTTGGCCGAGGTGTCCTGGACCGGCTCGTCCAGCGGAGGCGTCGAGTACAGCGCAAAGCGGCCGTTGGCGGCGACCGGCTCGGCCACCGGCGCATCGGGTACATCGACGTCGTCGGTGATGACGGGGGTATCGAAAGCATCGTCGTCCTCGTCGAACGAGGCCCACGCGGGCTGCTCCTCGCGCGGAGTGCCGACAACCGGCAGGGTCGCGATGATCAGATCGCCCTTGATGGCCAACGCCGTCACCTGCTGCTGGAAACGCATACCGCGCGCCAGCGCTTCACTGACAACCGTCATCGGCAGCATCAGGGCGGAACCGGGAAGCTTGCGAGCCTCTTCTACCACGGTCACTGCGACGCCAGCGGCCACGCGAGCTGCAAAGGGGACTCGAGTCATGCCCACCAGACTGCCCGAAGTCGTGAACTTTGGGTAGCCGACAGGCTGGAGACGCAGCGAGGTTACGACCTACACGTATCCTGGAGGTATGTCTTCGGCCGTTCCTCTGAATCTTGGTATCACACAGTCAGCCGGCGCGGGTAAGTCCGCGTACGCCGGGGGTAAGCGAGTGCTGCTCGCGGAGCCGCGTGGCTACTGCGCCGGCGTCGATCGTGCGGTCGAGACCGTCGAGAAAGCATTGGAACAACACGGTGCGCCGGTCTACGTGCGCAAGGAGATCGTCCACAACAAGCACGTGGTCGAGACGCTGTCCGATCGCGGAGCGGTGTTCGTCGAGGAAACCGACGAGGTGCCCGAGGGTTCCCTGCTCGTGTTCTCGGCTCACGGCGTATCCCCGGCCGTGCACACCTCGGCGGCGGAGCGGAACCTGCGCACCATCGACGCCACCTGCCCGTTGGTGACCAAGGTGCACCAGGAAGCGAAGCGGTTCGCTCGCGACGACTACGACATTCTCCTGATCGGTCACGAGGGTCACGAGGAGGTCGAGGGCACCGCAGGTGAGGCTCCCGAGCACATTCAGCTGGTGGACGGCCCCGAGTCGGTCGACAACGTCACCGTCCGCGACGAGAACAAGGTGATCTGGTTGTCGCAGACCACTCTGAGCGTCGACGAGACGATGATGACGGTCGCCAAGCTCCGCGAGCGATTCCCGACGCTGCAGGACCCGCCGAGCGACGACATCTGCTACGCCACCCAGAACCGTCAGGTCGCGGTGAAAGCAATGGCTCCGGAATGCGATCTGGTGATCGTCGTCGGATCGAAGAACTCGTCGAACTCGGTGCGTCTGGTCGAGGTTGCGCTGAACGCCGGTGCGCGGGCCAGCTACCTCGTCGACTACGCCAAGGAGATCGACCTGGCCTGGCTCGACGGGGTCGAGACCATCGGCATCACCTCGGGTGCGTCGGTGCCGGAGATCCTGGTGCAGGGCGTCATCGACCTGTTCGCCGAGCACGGCTACGCCGACGTGCAGCCGGTCACCACGGCAAACGAGACACTGGTGTTCTCACTTCCCCGCGAACTTCGTCCGGCTCGGTAGGTCTTCGACCCGATCGCCGACGCCCACGGGAGTCGTTCAGTCCGTGTGGCGGTCGCGGTAGCGAACCTGCGGCACCGGATGCGGCGGAATGTCGTCCCGATGGGCACCGGGCAACGAGTGGTTGCCGGGAGCCTGATTCGCGTCGGTCGACGAGCCGGTCTGGCTCGACGAGGTGGTCTGGGGAGTCACGACGGGCCGGGAGCCGGTGGCGTACGGGCTGGGGACCTCACGGGGAGGCTGCACCTGGGTCGACCGCTGACGGCGAGGCTCCGTCGAGTACCGAGGTTCGCCCGACTGCGGCCGCGGTGATTGCCGGGCCTGAGGCTTAGCCTGTGGGTACTGCGGACGCTGGTAATCGGGCTTCTGGTGCTCCGACCTGGCGTGATCCTGCCGAGGTGAGTCGGTTCCGGAGTGTCGGCTCTGCGGCGCTGGTACCGCCCCGGACGAGCGGCGTGGGCTCGCGCTCGGATCCATGACCCGTGACGTGCGCGGGGCCGGATTGGAACGAGCGTCGGACGCTCTTCGGCCGACGTACGGCTCGGACACGATATCGGTGGCCTCCGTCGCGGAGACGGCGCTGCGATCGGCCGACGGGGTAGCCCGTCTGCGGGTGCGTTCGGGACGCTCTTCCTGCGCCCGTCGCTGCGCGCGGGTGGGCTTGTCGTCACCGGTCTTCGGAGTGCGGCGTACTGCACTCTCGGACTTCAAGCTTCGACGAGCGGTGCCCTCGGCCTTCTGGCTTCGCCGAACGGCGGGGGCATGTGTGTTCTGCCGCTTGAGCACGATGCGCAGTGCTCCGAGTCCGACGGCCACGACGGTACCGAGCAGCATCAACGGAAAGCGATTGACCAGCGGAATCGCGACGTTGAGAATGATGTCCTTGAGGCTGGTACCTGCGTTGTCGGTGAAGTACTGGTACGACAGCGGTACGGCGACGAACAGGATCAGCGGAGCTTGCACCATCGCGGTGAACAGCCCGCGGTAACGAACGAGCACCACGGCAGCGATGCAGCCGAGGATGTAGAAGAACGCGAACGCGCCGGTCAGCTCGGTGCCGCGGGCGGCATCGATGAGAAACCCGAGGAAAGTCAGGCCTGCGGCGATCGCGACGGCACCCCACGCGGGCACACCGGGCAGAGTCGCGAGGATGGATCGGTGATCCAGCGGTACCCCGGATCGGGCACGTTGGGAGGTAGACACCCCTCGAGGTTAGCCGTAGTTCAGCCGACTGCATCGTCGACATGACCGAAGTCGTGCCGGTAGCGGGACGAATCGGACAGTGTGGGGCGCCCGTCCACCCGACCGATCGATACCGGCTCGGCGTCGAACAGCTCGAGTTCGTGCAGTTTTCTCGCCGTCACGCTCACCCTGGAGTCCACCGATCCGACGGTGGAGTTGAAGGAGTCCACGGCCTTGCCCAGATTGGCCCCGAGCTTGTCCAAGTGCGTCGACACGACGCCGATGCGGGTGTACAACTCGCGTCCCAACTGCTGGATGCGCGCCGCGTCCTCGGCCAACGACTCCTGCTTCCAGGTGTATGCCACCGTGCGCAACAGCGCGACCAGGGTGGTGGGGGTGGCCAGGATCACGTTCCTTCCGAAGGCGTACTCGAGCAGGCCGGTATCGGACGTCAGTGCCGCATCCAGAAACGGGTCGCCGGGAACGAACAGCACGACGAATTCCGGCGTCGGCTCGAACGCCTCCCAGTACGCCTTGTCGGCCAACTGATCGATGTGGGTCCGCAGCTGTTTGGCGTGACGTCGCAGGTTCTTCTCGCGAGCGCCCGGGGCATCGTCCTGAGCAGCATCGAGGTAGGCCGCGAACGGCACCTTGGCGTCGACGACGATCTGACGACCGCCGGCGAGACGGACGATCATGTCCGGTCTGATGCCGTCCTTGCTGACCTGAGTGTCGAAATCGCAGTGCTTGAGCATGCCCGCGAGCTCGACGACCCGCTCGAGCTGGATCTCTCCCCACCGTCCTCTGATCTGCGGGGCACGCAGCGCCGTGACCAACTGGCTGGTCTGGGTGGACAGATGCATCGACGCTCGGTGCATGCCGGTGACCTGCTCGGACAATCCTGCATAGGCCCTGATTCGATTGTGTTCGACTTGCCGGACGTGCTCGGACAGTGCATCGACGGCGTCGTGCAACGGCTCGACCAGGTGCGAGACCTGTTGCCCGATCACGGTGGAGTGTCGCCGAGCGGAATCCTCGTTGACCGCGCTCAGCGACTGCCGAAGCATGCCTTCGTGCTCGCGCAGCGCAGCCAGTTGCGCCTCGGCCCGCACAGCTCTGTCGCCCATCCGCGAGGCGTGCAGCAACCAGCCCACCACCGCTCCGATGCCGAGGGCCACGAGCAGGCCGAACGCCGTGAGAATGTTCATGGAAACAGATGATGCAGGAAGGTACCGACAGACTTCGTTGTCCGGGGTTCGTGGACCGTCCTCGGTTCCCGACAGGCCGACGCGCCTCGAATAGTTTGTCGGTGCTTGCCGATAGCGTCGAACGCATGAGAATCCTGCACACCTCGGACTGGCACATAGGTCGCACCTTTCACGGTGTCGACTTGTTGGCCGATCAAGGCGCTGTGCTGGGGTCCATCGCGGAACTGGTTGCGGCACAATCGATCGATGTGGTGGTGGTACCGGGCGATATCTACGATCGTGCTGTGCCCAGCGCCGACGCCGTGCTGGTCTGCAATCGCGGGCTGGAGGAAATTCGAGCAGCGGGTGCCGTCATCGTCGCGACGTCGGGGAACCACGACTCCCCGGCTCGGCTGGGAGCCGGTGCTGCGTTCGCGTCGGCGGGAGGCCTGCACCTGATGACTCGGGTGGGCGATGTCGCCACGCCGGTCGTCATCGACGACGAGCACGGCGGCGTTGCGTTCTACGGCATTCCGTATCTCGAGCCGGAGACCACCCGCCTGGAACTCGATGTTCCTGCAGCGCGTACCCACGCCGAGGTGCTCGGAGCCGCGATGGATCGTGTTCGCGGCGACCTCGATGCGAGAGCCGCTGCAGGAGAACATGTTCGGTCGGTCGTGCTCGCGCATGCGTTCATCGTCGGTGGTGAGGCGACCGGATCGGAGCGGTCCATTTCTTCCGGCGGCATCGAAACCGCACCGGCGTCGGCGTTCGACGGAGTCGACTACGTGGCGCTCGGTCATCTGCATTCTCCGCAGATTCTCACCGACCGAGTGCGGTACTCCGGGTCTCCTCTGCCGTATTCGTTCGGCGAGCGATCGCACCGCAAGGCCGTGTGGATTCTCGAACTCGACGCGAACGGACTCGGCAGCGTCGAGCGAGTGGACCTGCCGGTGGTGCGCGGGCTCGCCCGCATCGAAGGCACGGTCGAGGAATTGCTCTCGGACGCAACCTATTCCGATGTCGAGGACCACTACGTCTCTGCCGTGCTCACCGACGACGTCCGTCCGGTGGACGCAATGCGGTTGCTGCAGCAGCGGTTTCAGCACGCAATACACCTCGAGTGGCGTCGCCCCGGGGGGTCGGGAGAGCTTCGCTACCGTGACCGGGTGCGCGGTCGCAGTGATCTCGCCATCGCCACCTCGTTCCTGACGGACATGCGTAGCGAGCCCACCACAGCGGAGTCGGCATTGCTGGCCCGCGCGTTGGCGTCGGTGCAGCGCGAGAACGAGGTCACCGACGGCGCTGCCGCAGACCGCGGTGCTGCATGAGGCTGCATTCGCTCGAGATCACCGCTTTCGGACCCTTCGCGGGTACCGAGACGGTCGATTTCGATGCGCTCGGAGCCGATGGGCTCTTCTTGTTGCACGGGCACACGGGGGCCGGCAAGACGACGGTTCTCGACGCCGTGGCGTTTGCCCTGTACGGAACCGTGCCAGGGGCGCGCCGCGAGGGTAAGCGACTGCTGTCCGACCACGCGGCCATGGGAGCGGTACCGAAGGTGACCCTCGAGGCGACCCTCGGCGGACGGCGCATCCGAATCGTGCGCAGTCCGGAGTTCCTGCGCCCCAAGCTCAGAAGCACCGGAACCACCAAGCAACACGCCAAAGCCAGTCTCACCTGGCTCGACGGTCGCGGGCAGAACCTCACCCGGCTGAGCGAGATCGGCGATGCCGTCAACGCGTTGCTGGGAATGAGCGCCGATCAGTTCTTCCAGGTGGTGCTGCTACCTCAGGGCGAGTTCGCCCGATTCCTGCGAGCCGACAGTGACGAGCGCGGGAGCCTGCTCGAAAGGCTCTTCGACACAGGCCGATTCGGTGACGTCGAAGAGTGGTTCGCGCAGCGCCGCCGAGAGTTGGCCGCCGATCTCGCCGATGCCCACCACAACATCGACATCATGCTCGGGCGGGTATCGCAGGCATCGGGAGTGCCCGAGCCCGTCACCGACGACCGCGAACAACAGGACCCGCTCGACTGGGCGGCCGACGTCCTGGCCGACGCTCGCCAGAATCGGACCCTTGCTCAGGGGCGCGCGGTGCTGGTCGACGCGGCAGCTCGGCGGGCGTCCGAGGCGTTGGCTCAGGCCACGATCGTTCTGGATCTGCAGCGCAGGCGCGCTCTCGCCGAGGAGCAACTCGCACAGCATCACGCGGGGGAGGAGGCACGAGCAGCGCGCAGAACCGAGCTGGCAGATTCCGCGGCCGCAGGACCGATCGCCGACGCCGCTGCGGATCTGTCTCTGGCACGGGCGGCGGGCAAGGCGGCTACCGCCGCGCTGGCCGCAGCCGAACGCGAGCTACCGACGTCGCTGGAGGGGCAGCGGTTTCACGACGCCCTGCATTGGCCACCCGCGCCGGGCGATCCTGCGGACGAGCGCACCGTCGTCGCGCAGTTCGTGCGCGACTGGACCACCGACGTCGCAAGGATGCAGTCGTTGCTCGGGGTCGTACGCGAAGCAGACAAGCTCGACGGTGCCCTGGTCGACTATCGAGCGCAACAACGCAGCATCGCAGCGCAGATCGAGCGCACCGAGCAGCGGCAGGCGTCGATGCCCGAGAAGATCGCGGCCGCCGAATCTCGGGTAGCGCGAGCCGATGCTGCCGCGACACAGCTGCCGGCCCTCGACGAGCGCTGCGAACGGGCTCGCGTGGCCGCCGAATCCGCTATCGAATTGGTACGCAAGCGCGCTGCGCTTCTCGAGAGCGAACGTTCCCGCGACCGGGCCGCCGCCGCACACAACACCGCGTGGGAGCACCTGCTCGATCTTCGTGAGCGCCGCATCGACGGGATGGCGGCAGAGCTGGCGGCCCGCTTGAATGCCGGCGAGCCGTGCCAGGTGTGTGGATCCCCCGCGCATCCTCACCCCGCTGCGGCCTCGACGTCGACGGTGACGAAGGCGCAGGAAGACAAGGCAGCCGCTGCCGAACGTAAGGCAGCTGCCGCCCGCGATCAGGCGGTCGGGGCTGTCGCGGAGGCCAGACTCGCAGTGGACCTGCTGCACGATCGCACCGGGGGAGCGACTCTCGCGGAGCTGACCCAGGCCCTCGATACCGCAACGAGTTCGGTGCAGGATGCCCGTGGGAGCGCCGCGGATGCCGACCCGGCGCGGGCGGAACTGAGCCGACTGCGCCGTGAGACGGACGAACTGACGGTCACACTCAACAACCTCGTCGCGTCCCGCGTGGCCGTGGACGAGCGAATATCGGCTACCGAGGAATCGATGACGCAGATGCGTGCATCGGTGTCGCAGGAAGTGGGCGAGGGCGAGTCGCTGATCGATCGAATTGCCGAACGTGAGGCCCTGATCGACGGTGCGCGGCGAATCCAGGAGGCACGGATCGTCTGGCTCGATGCCACCGCACAGTCCGATGCGCTGGGCGCCGAGCTCGACCGACGAGTTACCGCATCGAGTTTCGCCTCCGTCGAGGCCGCTGCCGGGGCCGTTCTGACCGCCGATCGCGTCGAGCGAATCGAGGCCGAACTCCGCGCCGCCGACGAGCGTCGGGCGCATGCCGAACATGTACTCCGTGAGCCCACCATCGTTGCCGTCGCCGGGCATGCGCCGGTGGACCTGGATCCGCTGCGTCAGGCCTGTACCGAGCTGGACCGGCAGGTTAGATCCGCCGCCGCCACGGTAGCGGAATGCCGAAGGCGCGCAGACGATCTGGAACGACTGATCGCCGAACTGTCGACTGCGGCTGAGGCCATCGCGCCGCAACGCGCGGAATTCGACGAGCTCGCCAACCTGGCGGACGTGGTGGCCGGGCGCGGTCAGAATGCCAGGAAGATGTCGCTGCGGTCCTATGTTCTCGCGTCCCGGCTCGAGGACGTCGCCGAGTCGGCCTCGGCGCGACTGCGTCGGATGTCCTCGGGGCGATACGAATTCGTCCATTCCGACGAGGCGGGTGCCCGGGGCAAGCGCGGTGGTCTCGGCCTCGACATCCGTGACGATTACACCGGTGTCGTGCGCTCGGCGAAGACCCTCTCCGGCGGGGAGGCGTTCCTCGCCTCGCTCGCCCTCGCTCTCGGACTCGCCGATGTGGTGGCCGCCGAATCCGGTGGCGTCGTACTCGACACCATGTTCATCGACGAGGGGTTCGGCACGCTCGATGCCGACACTCTCGAGCAGGTGATGGCCGTCCTCGACGAACTACGCGCAGGCGGACGCGTAGTCGGCGTCGTCAGTCACGTCGACGAGATGCGCCAGCGCATTCCCAGTCGCCTCTACGTCAAACGGGAACGCACCGGTTCGACGCTTCAGGTCGTCGCGTCCTGACCTGAGGCAGTCTTGTCGGGCTTCGACTCGCCCTCGTCGTCCAGACCGGCCTGCTCGTCGGTCAGTCCCTCGGGCGGCGGGATCTCGTCTTCGAGTTCGTCCTGGTCCGGTTCGTTCGAGCGTGCGTCGATCTGTTCGGACAGGTACCGGATCAGCACTGCGGCAACGGCAGCGGCCGGAACTGCGAGGAATGCACCGATGATGCCGAACAACGAGCTGCCGCCCGTCACCGCGAGGAGCACGATCGCCGGATGCAGGTTCATGCTTCGACTCTGCAGAATCGGCTGCAGCACATTGCCTTCCAACTGCTGCACCGCGACGATGATGGCGAGCACGATCAGCGCCGTGGTCAGCCCGTTCGCCACCAGGGCCACGAGAACTGCGAGCGCACCCGCGACGAACGCACCGACAATCGGGATGAACCCACCGAGGAATGTCAGTGTTGCGAGTACCAGTGCCAGCGGAACGCCGAGAATGACGAGTCCGAGGCCGATGAAGAAGGCGTCGATGAAACTGACGATGGCCTGAGTACGGATGAATCCGCCGAGCGTCGCCCACATCCGCGAGAGCACCTCGCCCAGATGGCGTCCGGCGCGGCCACCGGAGAACCCGTGCAGCCACGGCAAGAACTTCGGACCGTCCTTCACGAAGAAGAACGACAGAACCAGCACCAGCGCCAGAGTGACCAGCAGCGAGCCGGCTGCCGATACGCCGCTGAACACGCCGGTAGCGATGACGTCTCCACTGTCCTGCAGCCGCGAGATGATGGCCGACACGGCCGTGTCGATCTGGTCATCACCGATGTTCAGCGGCGGCCCCTTCAGCCAGTCCTGCACCTGCGCAATTCCGCCCGACGCCTGGTCCACCAACTCGGGAGCCTGCTCGGCCACCGACGGAATGATCAGGGTGATGACACCGCCGATGACGACGAAGAACACCACGAGCGAGACCGACGCGGCCAGCGCGGGAGGAAATCCGAGCCGCATCATCAGTTTCGCCGGCGGCCACAACACGGTCGCGACGATGACCGCGAGCAGCACCGGCAACAGGATCACCCACAGATGACCGATCAGCCAACCGAACACCCACGCTCCGGCCGCGATCGACACCAGGATGAGCGACCACTTCGCGAGCCACAGGCCGCCGACCCCGATGAGGTCTCCGCGGTCCTTGCCGGACGTGGCGGATGCCGTGGATTTTCCTGGCACTGCCGATTCGGTCACTGGGGCTTCCTCACATTCGGCGGATGGCGGATCGTGAAGAACCATAACGCCCGGGACCGTTCGGCCGCGGGCCACCGCCACCCGACGCGGCAGCGGTCAGGCGCTCTCGTGTGCCAACAGCCATTTCTTGGCGGGCAATCCCCAACGGAATCCGCCGAGGGCACCGCCGATACGGACCACCCGGTGACACGGCACGAACAGCGCAGCCGCATTGCGCGCACAGGCGGACGCCGCACCGCGGATGGCGGCGGGTCGGCCCGACAGCTCCGCGAAGTGGGAGTAGGTCACCGGAGCGCCGGGTTCGACGGTGCGCAGTACATCCCAGGCGTGCATCAGGAATTCACCGGACCGTTGCGCGACCGGCACATCGTCGATCCGATCGAGTTCGCCGCGGTGGTAGGCGTCGACGGCGTCGGTGACCGTGCCGAGGTCGGCGGCACTGCGAACGGTGTCGGGTCGCATCGTCGGGTGGATCAGGATTCGCAGCTCCTCGATGTCATCGGTCCAGCCCGACGCGAGTACGCGCTGATCGGCGTCGACGATGGTGGTGAACGGGCCGATCGGGGTGTCCCGGGTGGCGGACGTAGCGGTCATGCTTGTCTTCTTTCCAGTGCGGTGATCCACAGGTGCATCGAGACGTACGAGCGCCACGGTGCCCAGCGGGCTGAGTTCTTCAGCGAGATGTCCAGGGCTTGCGCACCCTGGCGGACGACCAGGTCGGTGTCGAGGAGAACGTCGGGGTCGCCGAGCAGCCGCATCACGACATAACGAGCGGTCCACGGTCCGATGCCTTTGAGCGCCAGCAGTTCTCGCTCCAGTTCGGGACCCTCGCGCGCGGGATGCAGCTCGACGGTTCCCGACGCGATGGCGTCGGCGACGCGGATGACGGTCTGGACGCGGGCCGCAGGGCCGGTGAGAACCTCGTGACCGCGTTCGGCGATGACGGCGGCCTCGGGAAACAACCTGGTGACGCTTCCGTCGCCCAGGTCCAGTGGTGCGCCGAGCGCGTCGACGAGCCGGGCAGTGTGGGTGGCCGCCGCCTTCAGGGAGATCTGTTGTCCGATCACGGTGCGCAGCAACATCTCTGCGCCGTCGACCACCCCGAGTGCCCGAATTCCTGGATGGGCCTCGACACTCGGTGCCAACTGCGGGTCGGCGCGCAGGGCGTCGTCGACGGCAAGCGGATCGGCGTCGAGGTCGAGGAGATGTCGGATTCGGGCGACGGCGGGAGCGAGGTCTCGCATATCCTGCAATGTCACTGCGGCACTGACGAATCCGTCCATCACCCGCAGGGCCACCAGTCCACCGGCGTGCGGCAGGCGCAGTGATCGGACGTATTCTCCGTCTTCGGAGAACGATTCGATGCCCTCGACCACGTGGCCACGAAGGAACCACTCGATCCAGCCGCGGTCCAACGGCTGGCGGTAGGGCAGTCGCAACGTCACCGTGCCACCCGCGGTTGTCACCGCGGTGCGGTGTGCCTCCCGCCGCAGCGTCGACGGATCGACGGCGAAGACTTCCTTGACGGTGTCGTTGAACTGCCGAACGCTGGAAAAGCCTGCTGCGAAGGCGATGTCGGCCATCGACATGTCCGTGGTCTGAATCAGTGTGCGGGCGGTGTGCGCTCGGTGCGCGCGGGCCAATGCCAGCGGGCCTGCACCGACCTCGGCGGTCAACACCCGAGTCAGTTGCCGGCTCGAGTAACCGAGGGTGCTGGCGAGGCCGTCGACGCCGCCGCGCTCGACGGCCCCGTCGGAGATCAGTCGCATAGCGCGAGAGCTGAGGTCGGAGTGGATGTTCCACCGCGGGGAACCGGGGGTGGCGTCGGGCTGGCAGCGGCGGCAGGCACGGTAGCCGGATTGTTGAGCTGCGGCGGCCGTGGCCAGGAACGAGACGTTGCCCGGCTTGGGTGTGCGCGCCGGGCAGGACGGGCGGCAGTAGATGCCGGTGGTGCGAACGGCGGTGAAGAACTGACCGTCGAACCGTGCGTCACGTGAGGAGACCGCGCGATAACACCGATCGAAGTCCAGTTCTTGCACCTGCCGTTCGCTGCTCATGTACCTACTGTGTCAGCGCGATCCCGCCAGTGCTAGCGGGAATCGGACGTGGCTGCGCCCCTCGTGCGCGTTTTGCGTACCTCCAGCTACGCAAAACGCGCACGAGGGCGAAGCCCTAACAGCAGCGGGCCCCCGGATTTCGGTCCGCTTCCGCGTGCCGGTCCTTCCAGTACTGACGCACGGTCGGCGGTTCCTGACCCGGGTGGTGCCGAGCCAGGTGGGCGACGTACCGGTCGTAATCGTGGTCGCCCATCACCGAGGTGATCCACCACCACAGCCCGCGCATCTAGTGCGCCGATCCGGGTCTGCGGACGGTGCCCGCGTCGATCAGCTCGTCCCACTCGGCCTGCACTTGCTTCTCGGCCGGAGTGAGCACGAAGCCGCTGGGACCGAAGATCTTCGACGGCACCTCCGGCTCTTCGTTGTCCGGCAGATCAGCTCCGCGAACGGCCTTGATGCACACCCACACTCCGGCGATCACGACGACCAGGACGAGTACCGCGAAGATGATCGACAGCGTGCCCTGGATGAAGGTGTTGCGGATGACGGCGTCGATGGCCGCGGGTGTCTTGGCGCTGCCGAACTCGGTCAGTCCCTGCGCCTTGGCGTCGCGGAACTGCGAGTGCTGAGTCCAGTAGCCGATGGCCGGGGTCGAGGAGAAGATCTTCTGGTACGAGGCCGTCATGGTGACGATCAGGTCCCAGGCCAGCGGAACCCCGGGAATCCAGGCCCACTTGTAGAGGCCACGCTTGACGACGATGACCATCACTACCGTCAACGCGATCGCCGCGAGCAACTGGTTGGCGATACCGAACAGCGGGAACAGGGTGTTGATGCCGCCCAGGGGATCGGTGACGCCCATGAGAAGGATTGCGCCCCAGGCTGCGACGACGATCAGCGAGCATATCCAGGCACCGGGACGCCACGACGGATCCTTGAACTTCTTGGCCGAGGCGCCGGGCAGGTTGCCGATGCTGTCGGAGAGCATGAAGCGCGCGACGCGGGTGCCTGCGTCGACCGTGGTGAGAATGAACAGTGCCTCGAACATGATCGCGAAGTGGTACCAGAACGACTTGAGCGATTCGCCGCCGAACACCTGGTGCAGTACCTCGGACATGCCGAACGCGAGTGTCGGTGCGCCGCCGGTGCGGGAGATGATCGATTCCTCGCCCACATCGGCTGCCGCCTGGCTCAATTCGGCCGCCGAGATGTCTCCGCCGCTCAGCCCTAATCCGTTGACGTACGTCGCCGCAGTCTCCGGAGTGCCGCCGGTCAACGTCGCCGGTGCGTTCAATGCGAAGTAGATGTGCTGATCGAGAACGCATGCGGTGATGAGCGCCATGATGGCGACGAACGACTCGGTGAGCATGCCGCCGTAGCCGATCATGCGCATCTGCTTTTCCTTCTCGAGCAACTTCGGCGTGGTGCCGGAGGAGATCAGAGCGTGGAAACCGGAGAGTGCACCGCAGGCGATGGTGATGAACAGGAAGGGGAACAGCGATCCCGCGAATGCCGGGCCGTTGCCCTCGGTGGCAAAGCTCGTCATGGCGGGCATCTGAATCTCGGGACGAGCGATGAGAATGCCGACGGCCAGCAGCGCGATGGTGCCGACCTTCATGAACGTCGACAGGTAGTCGCGTGGTGCGAGCAACAGCCACACCGGCAGGATGCAGGCGAGCAGGCCATAGCCGATCAGCAACCAGGCGACGGTCACCTTGGAGAGGGTGAACCAGTCGGTGCCCCACTCGGTTTCGGCAACCCAGCCGCCGGCGACGATAGCGAGCAGCAGCAGGACGACACCGATGAGCGAGACCTCGGTGACGTTGCCCGGTCGCAGGAAGCGCAAGTACACGCCCATGAACAGTGCGATCGGGATGGTCAGCGCGATGGAGAAGACGCCCCATGGGCTCTCGGCGAGCGCGTTGACGACGACGAGTGCCAGCACCGCGATCAGGATGATCATGATGACGAACACCGCGATCAGCGCTGCGGTACCACCGACGACGCCGAGCTCGTCGCGGGCCATCTGGCCGAGGCTGCGGCCGTTGCGGCGCGTCGAGATCCACAGCACCAGGAAGTCCTGGACGGCACCGGCGAACACGACGCCGATGATGATCCACATCGTGCCGGGTAGGTAGCCCATCTGGGCGGCGAGCACGGGTCCGACGAGGGGGCCGGCTCCAGCGATCGCGGCGAAGTGGTGGCCGAACAGCACCCGACGATCCGTCGGCATGTAGTCCTTGCCGTTTTCCAGAATCTCGGCCGGTGTCGCTCTGTCGTCTCGAGGAAAGACGATCTTGCGTTCGATCAACCTGGCGTAGAAGCGAAACGCGAAGATGTAGGTGCAGACGGCGGCGATGACGAACCAGACGGCGTTGGGGTTCTCCCCACGCACGATGGCGATGATCGTCCAGGCGACACCGCCGAGTAGGCCGGTCGCGACGAGCATCAGACGCTTGATCGGCGTCATCGGATGTGACTCGACGACGCCGACGGGTGGTAGGTCGGGATCTGTCTTCAGCAGTTCGACGTGTGGATCGTCGGGTGCTTTCAGTGACATGTGTGGGGTCTCCAGGATCGCAGGTGTGACTGCGATCACCCTATGTGGGCAGCCGGTGCTCGTCCTCGAATCGACGCATCGCGTTGCGCCCGGCGGTCGCTGGAGTGCGACGAACGGAAATGTCGCCGGGGGCGTCAGCTACCGAGGGCGTCGTCGACGGCCCGAGCGCTGAGTACCTGATCCAGCACCAGTGCTGCGCTACCGATGACCCCGGAGAGGTCGCCGTGGGTGGTGGCCTGGATGGTGAGAGCCTTGGTGGCCAGCGCGGTCGCGTTTCCGTAGACGGTCTCGCGCAGTCCTGCAACGAAGATGTCGTACGCATTGGCCATGTCGCCGCCGACGATGAGGACCTCGGGGTTGAGCAGATTGACCGCTCCGGCCAGGGTTTCACCGATGTGGCGTCCACTGTCACGGATGAGTCTGCGTGCTTCGGGGTCACCGCTGACCGCGAGGTCGACGACACCGCGGATGTGGCCCACTTCTCGGCCCTGCTCGTTCAACGCGCGCACCAACGCCCAGCCGCCGGCGATGGCCTCCAGGCAACCACTGTCGCCGCACCGGCACGCGACGCCCGCTGCGGCTGCGGTCTTGGTGTGGCCGAATTCTCCTGCTGCGCCCAGTGATCCACGCTGTAGTGCGCCGCCCGCGACGATCCCGGCACCGAGACCCGTCGAGGCCTTGACCAAGAGGGCGTTCTGGAAGCGATCTCGATTGTCCCGGCGTTCGGCGAGGACCATCGCGTTGGCGTCGTTGTCGAGAAAGACCGGAGCGGATGTGGTGTCGGCGAAGAACGGGGCCAGTGGCACTCCGTCCCAGCCGTGCATGATCGGTGAGTCCAGGCTGCACCCGCGCGCGGTGTCGGCGGTGCCGGGGATGGACAGGCCGACACCGAGAATGCGATGTTCGGTTCGGTGCGATTCGTCGAGCAATGCCTGCAATCGCTTGGTGATCTGCGGCATCAGCTCGTCCGGTCCGATGCCGATCTCCTGATCGACGGTATCGCCGGCGAGGAATTCCCCACCGAGAGCGAAGACGCCCAGTTGCGAGCGGCTGCGTCCGATCGCGGCCGCGAGTACGACACCCGCGTCGACGTCGAAGGACAATCGCGCCGGGGGGCGTCCACCCGTCGACTGGGTGTCCTCGGTTTCGATGATCAAGCCGAGGCCGGCGAGTGCGGCGACACGGGAGGCGACGGCCGACCGGGACAGTCCGGTGATCCGGCCCAATTCCGCGCGGGTATCGGCTTCACCGTCGCGAACCAGAGCAAAGATCTCACCTGCGGTCGCAGGTGGAGCGCTCAGGCGCGGCATCGACATAGACGCCATTCAACCAACTGGCAACTTTTACGGCAACACCCTAAGAATTGCTACTTAGAACTTCGAAAAACATAAGTTGGGTTGCTGATGGACTTAACCGGCCTTAGGCTGAGTCGTGAGAGACCGAACATCGGAGATGCTCATGGACACACTTCATCCGGTCCTGCGTCAGGTCACCGACCGCATCGCAGACCGCAGCCAGTCCGACCGCACCACATATCTCGCTCGAATCGCTGCTGCCGGGGATCAAGGCCCAGCCCGTGGCCGACTCGCCTGCGCCAACATCGCCCACGGCTTCGCGGCCTCCGGCAAGGCCGACAAGCAAGCGCTGCGCGGCATGGTCAAGCCCAACATCGCGATCGTCTCCGCCTACAACGACATGCTCTCGGCGCACAAGCCGTTCGAGACATACCCGGCCGTACTGAAGAAGTCGGTCATCGACGCCGGCGGCATCGCGCAGTTCGCCGGTGGCGTCCCCGCGATGTGCGACGGCATCACCCAGGGCCGCGACGGCATGCAGCTGTCTCTGTTCAGTCGGGACATCATCGCGATGTCGACGGCAATTGCGTTGTCCCACGACATGTTCGACGCCACCCTGATGCTCGGCGTGTGCGACAAGATCGTCCCCGGAATGCTCATCGGCGCACTGAGTTTCGGTCATCTGCCTGCGGTGTTCGTGCCCGCGGGTCCGATGACATCCGGACTTCCCAACGGCGAGAAGGCAAAAGCTCGCCAGTTGTACGCCGAGGGCAAGGTGGGCCGTGAGGCACTGCTGGACGCCGAGGCCGCGTCGTACCACGGCAGTGGCACGTGCACGTTCTTCGGAACGGCCAATTCCAATCAGCTGCTCATGGAGGTCATGGGTCTGCATCTGCCGGGCTCGTCGTTCGTCAACCCCGGAACCGCGATGCGCGACGCGCTCACCCGCGAGGCCGCCCACGTCGTCACCGGTCTGACGTCCCTCGGAGACAACTACACCCCGGTGGGGGAGGTCGTCGACGTCAAGTCGATCGTCAACGGCTGCGTTGCGCTACTGGCCACCGGCGGCTCGACCAACCACACGATGCACCTCGTCGCCATCGCGAAAGCTGCCGGCATCACGCTGACGTGGCAGGACCTGTCCGATCTGTCGGCCGTGGTGCCGCTGATGGCCAGGATCTACCCCAACGGCAAAGCCGACGTCAACCACTTCCACGCGGCCGGTGGACTCGGGTTCGTCATCGGCTCTCTGCTCGACGCCGGATTGATGCACGACGATGTGAAAACCGTTGCCGGGCAGGGCCTGCGGCGCTACACACAAGAACCGAAGCTCGACGGCGACGGGGTGATGTGGCAGGACGGTACTCGGATGAGCCACGACGACACCGTGTTACGTGGCGCGAACGAGCCGTTCAGCGCCGACGGTGGACTGAAGATGCTGACCGGGCCGATCGGAAAGTGTGTCATCAAGACTTCTGCGTTGGCACCCGAACATCGGGTGGTCACCGGACCGGCACGAGTGTTCGACGACCAAGCGGACTTCCTCGAGGCATTCGATGCAGGGCTTCTCGACGGCGACTTCGTTGCAGTGCTGCGTTATCAGGGCCCCCAGGCGAACGGCATGCCCGAGTTGCACAAGCTCACTCCGGCTCTGGGAATCCTGCAGGACAAGGGGCGGTCCGTAGCGCTGATCACGGACGGCCGGATGTCGGGGGCCTCCGGAAAAGTGGCCGCAGCAATCCACCTGACGCCCGAAGCGGCGAGTGGCGGACCGATCGCGAAAATTCTCGACGGTGACATGATCACCCTCGACTCTCTCGACGGCACATTGTCGATCGATGTTCCGCTCGACGAGTTCGAGGCTCGACCGGTCACCGGACGAGTCCTGGACAAGGACGAATGGTCCAGCACCGGTCGTGACCTGTTCTCGGGCATGCGTGCGCTCGTCGGCCCTGCCGACGAGGGCGCAATGTTCGTCATGCGCTGAGTCCCTGTAACTCCACAAGAAGGTAAGAACGTGACTGCATCTCTGCTCGACCGCGTACCCGTCATCCCCGTCGTCGTCATCGAGAACCTCGATCATTTCGTTCCGATCGCACGTGCCTTGGTGGCGGGCGGAGTGCCCGTCATCGAGCTGACCTTGCGGACACCGGTGGCGCTCGACGCCATCGAGCGTATCGCCGCCGAGGTCCCCGAGATCCTCGTCGGTGCAGGCACGATCATCACTCCCGGCCAGGCCAAGCAGGCCGCTGACGCGGGTGCTCAGTTTCTGGTCTCGCCTGGCTGCACGCCTTCGCTGACGAAGGCCATGCGTGATACCGGACTACCGCATCTGCCCGGTGCCGCAACGGTATCCGAGGTGCTCACCCTGCTCGAAGCCGGCTACACCGAGCTCAAGTTCTTCCCGGCCGAGGCGTCCGGTGGCGCGAACTTCTTGAAGTCGATCCACTCGCCGATCCCGGCCGCACGCTTCTGCCCGACGGGTGGAATCTCCACCGCCAATGCGTCGGCGTACCTGGCGCTGCCGAACGTCGGATGCGTCGGGGGATCGTGGCTCACTCCGGCTGCGGCTGTCGCAGAACAAGATTGGGATTCAATCGTCGCTCTTGCGGCAGCCACAGCCGAACTGGTCTGACATTCCCCCTCCTCCGAGGGAACCAGACGTGTCGATACGGCGTCCTACTGGTTGTCCGTCATCGAACAATCGGGGGAGATTCTCATGTCAGGTCCGTACGAGCAACCGTTCCCAGCCGCACAGCCGTTTCCACCTGCGCAGCCCTATGTCCAGACGCCCAGCCTGCCGTCCTCCAATGCAGGCTGGGCCGTCGTGGCCGTCATCTTCTTCTGGCCGTTGGCCATTCCCGCGTTCAACCACGCACTGAAGGTGCACCCGCTGTGGATGATGGGAGACGTTCAGGGAGCGGAGTATTCGTCCAATCGGGCCGGGTTCTTCGGGAAGCTGTCGCTGATCATCTTCGGTGCCTTCATCGTTCTCTACCTTGCGTTCATCGGCTTGGTCGTCTCGACCATGTGACCGGTCGACGGCGGTGTGCTGCTCACCCGCGGGTGACCGAGATACCGCCGTCGACGTAGAGGGTCGTCCCGTGGACCATCGCGGCGCTGTCCGAGACCAGGAACAGAACGCCGTCGGCGATGTCCTGCGGAGAGAGCACGGTGCCTGCCGGCGTGCCGGCCGTCATCGCGTCGAGTACCTGACGAGCATCCTCGTTGCCCGGGGTCAGTGTCGCTCCGGGCGCGAGGGAGTTCACTCGCACGCCGAGTGGGCCGAATTCTGCAGCCCAACTGCGGGTCAGTTGCTCGTCGGCTGCCTTGGTGGCGGAATACATGGCGGCAAAGGGGCTGCCCATCGTAGCCATCCACGACCCGATGTTCACGATGACTCCGCTACCGCGCTCGGCCATGGCCGGGGCCAGCGCGCCGACGAGCACGTGTGGAGCTCGGATGTTGACGGCAAGCATCGCGTCGAGCTGATCATCGGGCAGGTCCGCGGTGGCGGTGGCTGGATAGATGCCGGCGTTGTTGACGAGAACGTCGACGCGGCCGCCGAGAGCGTCGGTGGTGCGGGCAGCGAATTCGCGGAGCTCCTGGTAGCTCCCCGCGAGATCGACGTCGACGAAGGTCGCAGTGCCGCCTGCCTCGGTGATGCGGTGCGCCAGGGCCTTGCCGCGCTCGGCGTCGCGGCCGCTGACGACCACCGATGCCCCATGATCGGCGAGGGTGAGCGCGATCGCAGCACCGATCCCACTGGTCGATCCGGTGACGACGGCTGTGCGTCCGAGGAGTTGCGGAGAAGTAGAAGAAGTCATGACGCCATGTCTACGGTCGGTCGAGGCAGTCAACCAGGCGTCGTTCTGCCTAGGTCTGTCATGACCAGGTTGGCAATCGCCCATGTCGCTACTGTGGAATTCGTGAACAAGGACAGGTCCGCCCTCAGTGCGTTTCTGCGTGATCGGCGCGACCGTATGACTCCGGTCGAGGCCGGGATTCGTACGTATCCCGGTGCCCGACGGGTGCCGGGGCTGCGGCGCGAAGAGCTGGCGGCTCTGGCCGGAGTGAGTCCGGATTACTACAGCAAACTCGAACAGGGTCGGCAGGCCAACGTGTCGACCGAGGTGCTGCGGGCAATCGCCGGCGCGTTGAAGCTCGATGAGGTCGAGTCTGCGCATCTACTCGATCTCGCGTCCCCGGCGATGCCCACCGAGGATGTTGCGCAGCTACCGAATCCAGGTCTGCTCCAGGTCATGAAGGCGCTCGATCATGTCCCGGTGATCCTGCTCGGGCGCAGCGGGGGAGTCCTGGCCAGCAACTCGCTGGTTCGATCGGTACTGAGTCTGCAACCGTCCGCTGATCACTCGTTGTTCCACTATCTGTTCCGCAATCCCATCGCCCGCGAGCGAATCGTCAATTGGTCGCAATTCGCGGCCGCCTCGGTCGCGGCGCTTCGCCGCGATCTTGCTCGTCGACCGGGAGACCCGACCCTGGGTGCGTTGATCGACGAATTGCGTTCGTCCGAGCCTTGTTTCGAACAATGGTGGAGCGATCACGAGGTTGCCGAATTTGCAGGTGCCACCAAGATCATTCAGCACCCGGCGGCGGGCACCCTGCAATTCGGGATCGAGTTTCTGACGTCGCCGAGCGCGCCGGATCAAAGTCTGATCGTCTACACGGTCGAGGAAGGGTCGAGCACGGCGAAAGTACTGCCGATCCTGGCGAGCTGGGACCCGAGTTCGGCGATCACCTCTTGACCTGAACAACACTCGAGGTTTTAGCGTCGTAGCCATGGACACACTCGGTCTCGGCACAATCGGAATTTCCATCGACGTGTCACCGTCGTACCTCGACGATGCGCGGGAATTGGAATCACTCGGATTCACCTCGGTCTGGTTGCCGGGTGGGCAGCTCGATCGACTCGGCAGGCTGGCCGATCTGGTCCACGCGACCGAGAACGCGACCATCGTTCCGGGGATCGCGCCGGTCGATGTGTACTCGCCTGCACAGACCCGAGAACTGTTCGACGAGCTCTCGGGCACCGGTCGATTCGTCCTCGGCCTCGGAGGGCCGCAGAGTGCTCGGCCTCTGGCCGGGTTGAGGAAGTACCTCGACGAACTCGAGGTGCCCGCCGATCACCTTCTGCTCGCGGCGCTCGGTCCGAAGAAATTGGAGATGGCGCGGGACCGCGCCGCCGGCGCAATCGCGTTGCTGGTGACGCCGGAGTGGACGGCGCAGGCGCGCAGTGCACTCGGTGGGTCGACGTTGGTGGTCGACCAGTTCGTCGTGGTCGAGTCCGATCCGGATCGGGCGCGTGCTGCAGCTCGGGAACCGCTGAGCTTCCTTGCCACGGTCCCCGGGTATCGGCAGAACTTCCTGCGCATGGGGTTCACCGAGGCGGATGTCGACGATCTCAGCGACCGTCTGGTCGACGGCTTGGCGGTGTGGGGGAGTGTCGACGACATCGCCGAGCGAGTGGCCGCGCACCACACTGCCGGCGCAGATCACGTCGTTCTGGCACCGCTGGGTGCGTCGAGTATCGAGGCTGGCCGGGCACTGTCCGAGCTGGTGGCGTTGTCAAAGTAGACTCCATAGACCGTGAGCCTCACCCTCGGAATCGTCGGACTGCCCAACGTCGGCAAGTCCACCCTCTTCAATGCACTGACCAACAACGATGTGCTGGCCGCGAACTATCCGTTCGCCACCATCGAGCCCAACGTCGGTGTGGTCGCGCTGCCGGATCCCCGGCTCGAGAAGCTGGCCGAGGTGTTCGGTTCGGAGAAGCTCGTGCCTGCGCTGGTGTCGTTCGTCGACATCGCCGGCATCGTCAAGGGTGCGTCCGAGGGCGCAGGCCTGGGCAACAAGTTCCTCGCCAACATTCGTGAGGCCGACGCCATCTGCCAGGTCGTTCGTGTCTTCGCCGACGACGACGTTGTGCACGTCGATGGTCGTGTCGACCCGACCGCAGACATCGAGGTCATCGAAACCGAGCTCGCGATCGCCGATCTGCAAACTCTCGAGAAGGCCATCCCGCGCCTCGAGAAAGAGGTGCGGATCAAGAAGGATCGCAAGCCCGCACTCGACGCGGCGCTGGCAGCACAGGCCGTGTTGAACGACGGCAAGACGTTGTTCTCGGCCAAGGCGAAGTTGGACTTCGAGCTGCTCGGTGAATTCCAGCTGCTCACCACCAAGCCGTTCCTCTACGTCTTCAACGCAGACGAGTCAGTGCTGACCGACGACGCGAAGATCGGCGAACTGGCTCGCCTGGTCGCGCCCGCCGATGCGGTGTTCCTCGACGCGAAGATCGAATCCGAGTTGCTCGAACTCGACAAGGAATCGGCAGCGGAACTGCTCGAATCCGTCGGACAGACCGAGCCCGGTCTCGACGCTCTCGCGCGTGCCGGCTTTCACACTCTGGGCCTGCAGACGTACCTCACCGCAGGCCCGAAAGAGGCTCGCGCGTGGACAATTCATCGAGGCGACACGGCACCCCAGGCTGCGGGCGTCATTCACACCGACTTCGAGCGCGGCTTCATCAAGGCCGAAATCGTCTCCTTCGACGACCTGGTTGCCGCGGGTTCCATGGCCTCGGCCAAGGCTGCCGGCAAGGTGCGCATCGAGGGCAAGGACTACGTCATGTCCGACGGCGATGTCGTGGAGTTCCGTTTCAACGTTTGACGCTGCAGGTCAGCTGGATGGATTGAGCTGCTGGTACGCAATGGGTACGCAGGACAATACGGAGGCCTCATAAATGGTGAGTTGGACGAGCGACCGCAAGGTCGTGCCCTACTCAATGCGTGTCGAGGTGGATCGACGCATTCTTCGCACCGCCGACGAGCGCGAGTTGTTCGTCGCCAACTTCAACGGGGCTGGCGCGGACCTGCTGACCTCGATTAGCGCCTTCGTGGACGGCCTACCAAAAGGTGAGCTCGTTGAGCGGGAACTAAGACATTTTGGACAACCAACGGACGTCAGACGAGTCGGCAGGACCCTCTCGTGGCGTATGGATGGCGGAGAGTCCGGTAGGGCCAGTTCGATCAGTCTTAAAAAGGGAGGCAAGCAGCGGCAGCGATATGCGTCCGGCGTTGAGTGGTCGCCGTTTTGGGTGATGGCGACCGTCCCCAAGGATTCGAACCAAGGTTGGCTTCTCATCGAGAAGGACGGACGCTACACCTTGCCGACCGAGTGGCGAGCAGAGTTGATCAAGCAATTCGCACTCGCTCACCGCGGTTACCGTCTTGTTATCAGTACGGTTCGCGAGGCATCGTTGTGGTCCCAGGTCGAGAACGCGCTCGAAGAGGGCAGGCTCGTAGGGTGTGAGGTCGCTATTCGAGCGCCAACTACTACGAAGTCGTCAGAGGGTGCCCAGGGCTACAGCCGGGGAATGGTAGAGGTTAATCGACGTATCTTCCAAGCGTCGGGTGGACTCTTGCCAGGTCGCCGACTACGCCTGTTTCGTCGAAACTTCACTCGACAGCTCGCTGACGGTGGTTTGCGCGAAATCGATCTCCCGCTTGAGGTCGATGACCTCGCAGACGATCGGATAAAGATTCGGCTTCGCGATGATGTGGTCGAGATAAAGGCGACGGTCTTGAATGACGATGGTCGAGAGCGGACAATTACCTTCGAGGGACTAGACGCCCAGCAGTACTTCGTCATGACCGGCACGACCGATGAACCACCAAGCCAGGATAAGTTCGTGCAAGAGTGTCGTACCGCAGTGCGAGACTTGGCAAAAGCTGGCGGGGTCACTCTCGCCCCGGGATGGGAGGCGACGACATGGAAACATCCCGCCGACGCCCCAGTGATGCAGATTGCAGTCGATGAGAACGGGTCAAGCACTAATCAAGGTCTATAGCAGATTCGCGACTTGGGCGCGTCAAGGCTTGGGGCGGCCCAAAGACGGCCGGATGACGGCAGGGCGTGTTTTGCTCGGGTTCGTGGTTCCGGCGTTCGTGTTTGGGTACACAATCACCGCAAGACCGTCGATAGAAATCGGAGCGCTACTTTCGGGCGCTTCCATCGTGTCGGGTGTCCTTCTGGCGTTGTGCACGCTTAGCGTTACCCGCGTTAAAGATCTTGCGGGGGCGGAGTCTAAGGGAACTTGGCAGGGATCCGATCCGATGCTATCGGCCTATGGCTTCGCACGTGCGGCGACAGCCGCGGCATACGTATCAGTGAGCTTGACTGCCATTGTTCTCGTTCAGTTGGTGGTTACATCCGGCGCCGTCAAAGCCTTGTTGGTTGCGTGCACCTTGACGCTGGTGACGCATCTGGGGTCTCGCATTTGGTTTCTCCTCGGGGCGATCCGGTACCAGGTCGATGCACTCTCTGGTCAGCGTTCGGCAGAGCCGCCAAGACTTCGTTCGGCGGGCTAGACGCTAAACATGACGGGCCAGACTCAAGTGGACTGGTCCGTCGCTTGAGCGTCCGTGGGCTTCCGCGAACATTTGGTCGGCGGCGGTCCTGGTGCGGTCGTCGGCGTTCGGCCACAGAGGGGCGTATGTCGAGAGCGTGACGTTCGGCGAGCTGTGGCCAAGTGCGCGCTGCACGGTGATGACGTCGCAGCCGGCGTAGATGAGCCCCGACGCGTAGAAGTGGCGTAGATCGTGCAGGTGCCAATCCGGTTGTGCGGCCACCTTCTTGGTCTCTATCCAACGGTAGCCGACCGAGTTCTGATGCCACGGGTGACTGTTCTCGCCCGGGAGCAGCCAGCGGTCCGCATCGGTTCCGGGTCGCCACGTCGCGATGTACTCGGCGTGGCCATCTCCGCGTTGAGCGACGACACTCCATCACCCCGAACGGCCACTTGTCCCGCCGTCGAGCTTGCCGAACCCGCGACGCCCTCAGCGACAACCAACAACATTGCCGGACTACGAGACACCATCACCTCCACAGACGACGGACTCGCCGTAACGATTACTGCGCTCGCCGAAGGGCCATCGAGCAACCAATTCGACGGCACCGGAACCGGATACAGCAACTTCACGCCCACGTCCTTCGAGCTCCGCAACGTCGGAAACGACACCCTCGACGCAGCCGACTGGTATGCCGCGTATCTCAACTATGGCCCCTGCGGAGCCTCAGCCGAAGCCGAATGGCTCTCCGGCACGGTAAACGGCCTCCAAGCCGACGACCTCACAGGAAGCGGCCTCATCCCACCGGCGGCATCGTAACCGCAACTTTTGCCTACGAACTCGCCATCGCCGACCTCGCACCTGCAATTACCCAACAATCCGAATACAGCCCCACACCCCCCAACAACGCGCATCCGTCCTGCTCAAGGAAGGGCCGAACACTGGGAAAGACGCGTGCCCACCCGGTAGCGCGTTGCGCACGTACGGGCGCGCACGCGAGGCTGCCGCACAGGTAGGTCGCTGTCGCGTCTTGGTCAGTGTCGAACGCTAGGGTCTCCTCGTGGAGTGGCAAACAATCCTGACTGCGTTTGGTGTACCGGTACTGTCCTTTGCCCTGGCGTATCTCGGATCCAGGTTGTCGAAACAGGACGAGCGCACACGCTTGAAGGCCGACGTGGAGCTGTTGACAGCGTTGCCCGATTCGTCGGAAGCGAAAACCGCACTTGCGCAGAGCATCGACGACCGGTTGTGGGCTCTCGCCGTCGGCACGTCCCCAAGGATCAGTGCGGTTCCTCCCCAGCACGTAGCAAAGAGGGTGGCAAGCCAAGCTGCACTGAGCGGCTCGAACAGTTTTCTCCTCTGGGGTCTGATCGGGGCGTCGGCGTGGTGGGCCGGGACTGTTCTTGTGCGCGACATCGAGGCGGAGCCCGAGTTCGCGCTTCTCCGGGCGGCGACGTCTACGATCGGGTGGTTTGCTCTCGCGTCGCTCGCGCTGGCAGCCGTGTTAGGCGTCCTGCACTTGGTCATCGTCTTCTTGCCGGCACGGAGACCAAGCACGCAGGATTAGACGCCCGTGGACGGAAGTCGGCGCTCGCTGCCCACTGTCGGCAGTCTTGGGGATTGCTGCCGTCAAATAATTTGCTCTGGCCTTCGTGGACAACTCTCGTTCCGTGCGCTGTCGACCCTCAACAACATCACCTGCCGGACCGCGTTGGCAATTGAGGCCGCGTCACTGAAGCGACGTGCGCGCAACGGTTGGTATCCCTGCAGCCGATGGACGGGGAGACAGACCGTGTCACGCCGCCGTGGGTGACCGGGTGACGCACCGTGTCACGTCGTTTCCGACAGATCGGAAACTACTCATGGTGCCGGACTTACTCGTCGACCGCCCCCTCGATCGCGGCGGGTTGCTCGACTGCGGGGAGCGCGTCGGTGCCAGTAAACACGTGGACTGCGGACTCGACTTGTCCTGGGAGGGCGACGATGCCTCCGAGCGTGCCGGTGATCAGTCCGACGGCGGTGACGAATTGGCCGACGCGTTGGAGCGTTGTTCGGCCTCGTGGGGTTTCGGGCTGTCCGGTGTGGGTGAGGGTTCGGATGATGGCACCGTAGGCTTCGTCGCTGGCGCTGCGGAGTCCAGAGGTGCCGGTGAGCCAGGCTCGGTCGAGCGCGGTGGTTAGTCGAGCGATGTGGTCGAGCAATGCGACTTTCAGTGCGTTGGGGAGTTCGTTGCAGTCGCGGACGAGTTGCGCGAGTTCGACGGCGCGGTCGCGTAGGGCCGCGATGTCGTTTTGGTCAGCGGTGGGCGGGTACTGGGGTGAGATCCAGAATGCGGCGGCTTGCAGGCTGTGGAGGTCGGCTTCGTCGTAGATTCGAATAACTGTTGACGTTGCGCTCGCGAGTGAGTTCAAGTTGTCGAACGCTCGACGGACTTTGGGATACCACGCCGTGTAGAGCGAGTACTGGGGTCCATCGGTGGGCACATTTTGGTTTGTGGCGACAGCGGCGATCGCGTTCAGTGCCTGCTCGGGTAGTGCGGCAAGCGTGGCGAGGTTTCTGAAAAGTTCGTCCTGCCGATCGGTTTGGAAAAGGTTGGGGAGTGCCGAGATGAGCGCGACGTCCGGGTGAAGGTTTTGCTTCATCGCTGTGAGTGCGCCGTGCAGCCTGTGCGCTGGATTGTTGATGTCGGTCACCGGCACATCATTGCCGACAGACGTCACTATCGAGTTGAAGCGCTATTTGGCGGTGTGTCCGGTCGGTCGTGCCCGTGCGACGCCTATCCGGGGCGTAGCTAAACGACGCGTTGTCGACGCGATTCGTCACGTCCTTGTCGAAAAACGGATGCCCCCCGACCACCCGACGCTTCCTAATCGTCTGGGGAGCACATCCCAGAATCCTTGCTAGCTCTGCAGTCGTCACCAACGGTTCTATCGTCGCTATCTCGACGTCTTCGTGTGTGCCTTCAGGGCCGCGTCGAGTTCGTTCCATGGTCGAGCCCTCTAGTCCGTCTGTCGTCGATTCTGGTTCCGCCGATCGCGGAGCGAGCCGCCATCCCCAAAGCTATCGGTACTGAAAAGTCCTGTGCAACATCGAGTATCTAGCTAGACGGTGGACACTGACAGCTCGTGGCCGCTGAAGTGCAGTGCGGCCTCGTAGGGGTGACGGCATATGTCACCTCTACGGTATGTCTGCCGAGACACCTGTTGTCGCCCGTAACCCGGGGTTACAGGAGACACGCAGAGCCACCCCTAAAGCGGGGTTCGTAAGTTTCACGGGGACACGATGGCGCGCCCGCCGAACGCGACAGGCGGCATTTACAAGCCTCTTTGGTGTGCCACGAGCTCGGCGCTAACGAACACTCAACAACGCTACCGTCCCCCATGCCTGGCCGACCTTAACGCGCTAAAACGTGCCGACGGCTATCCGAGGTCAGTGGTCGGCCTCAGGTACCGGTACTGCCCTCGAATCCAGCTACCCCATCTGTTCGGTGGGCGCTCAGCGCGACCTAGGCTCCTCGCTGTCGCTCCGGCCGTCACCCTTGAGGGTTTCACGGACGGGGCTCGGCTCGGCTCGGCGTTCACTGCCTGTACGCAAAGGATACGCAGGCCTGTCAGTTGTACTCGGACGTTGCCAACCTGGCCAATTGGCGTAACCGCACTTCAGGCGCTTAGTTAACGACTACCGCATACAGCAAACGCCCAGCGATGAGTTCCGCTTCAACGTCTGACGGCATCATGCGCGTTGACCGGCTACGGCCCAGGTGACCAGTAGCCGCCGCCTTCTGCGCCGTCGGAGACGCAGAACATGTCGAATCCTTCCGGCGACACCGCGATGCCTCTGACAGTCGGATCGCATGCCGATCCTGCCGCCGCGTTGCTGTCGATGATCGGTGCGGACTGCACCCAGCGTGCGCTGGTCGACCCTGCATAGGTGCATTTGAGGAATGTGCCATCGGCGGAGGAGTCGTGATTGTCGGTGCTTGGATCGCACGGACCGTCCACCTCGGGCTGAGAGACGATGGGTACCTCGGCCGCGTCGACGGTGGTCTCCGCCGGAGGTAGAGGCGTCGTGGTGGACGGAGCCGTCAACATCGCGGTTGCCGGTAATGAGTAAGTCATGAATGTTTCGCTGGATGCCGAATTGCTCGGCGTGAGAGATCCGAACCCGTACAGGAAAGTCGCGACAACGAGCAGCTCGATCACGCCGATTGCCAAGCCAGCGATGGCAATTCCTCTACCAGCAGGTCGCCAGAAGGCCAGGATCCCGAACACTATCGCGACGGGAAACAGCCCAAGGAGAGCTGCCACCAGTGAGATCACGGCGTACGGGTTGACCGGTCCGGCGGCGCGATCATCGCCTTTGGTGAGATCTACGGTCATCGACTCGTTCCCCGTTCACGGTGCGGAAAGTCATTCGGTGCGAACGCTACAGGTATTGGCTGTGGGTACGAATCAGCCGTCGTCTGCGTGGAACATCGAAGTTGGCTACGCTCCGAATCAGACGATAGGAGAACGTAGATGGGTCTGCAGGAACTAGAAGCGTTGGTACACCAGACAGCTACCGCTGGAGAACCTTTCGAGCGTGGAGCCGATGAAGCGGAGCAGAAATATCTGTCCTCGCTAGCGGTCCGGCCGAATACGAAGCTGGTCTGTGAGGTCGGGTTCAATGCAGGCTTTTCCAGCTGGGCTTTTCTGTCCGCGTCACCCGACGTGACCGTCATATCCTTCGACTTGGCCGCGTACACCTACAGTGCCGCTGCGAAAGCTCATATCGACGAACACTTTCCGGGCCGACACATACTGATCCAAGGTGATTCGCACACCACCATTGCCGCATACGCGAAGGAACACCCGGAAGTGCGGTTCGATGTCATCTTCGTCGACGGTGACCATTCGGTGGAAGGTGCTCGCGCAGACCTCGACGATCTGCGTGCGCTCGCTACCGCCGAGTCGGTGGTCGTCATGGACGACATCACCCCGTGGCTCTGGTTCGGTGAAGGACCGACCCAAGCGTGGCAGGAAGCAGTCGACGAGGGTCGAATCCTGCGCACAAGCTACTTTCGCGACGGTGAACCTGTCGACGAGGTGACCCCGCCGGCAGCCCGTGCCTGGGCCGAGGGCCGCTACCGGTTCTGACGCGACGTTTTGGGCAAGAACCGCAGGACTGCAGTCACGCATCGCTCATTCGAGCCGGAGCAGCCCCGCGGCCGTCTCTCTGAATCCGCATCCGGCAGAGTAGAACTCGTGTAGGTGTGGTTCGTAGTCCACATGTACCCACTCGATCCCTGACCCTCGCAGATCCGCGACGATGCGCGCTACGAGGGTCGTTCCGATGCCGCGCCGTTGCAGCGCGGGGTCGACAACGGTGTCGAGGAGGAAGGCATGTCTGCCTCCGTCCCAGACCGCGTGTACGAACCCGCACAGCTGGCCGTTGGTGAACGCGCCCACCCACGATTTACTATGCGTGTCCAGTCGGGCCCGCCACGAAGTGAGTTCGTACTCTCCGCCGAATGCTCGGTGATGGAGCTGCGACAGCTCGGCGTCGTCGACGGAAAAATTTACCTGGTAGTCGAGAGATTCGCTCACCGATGGATCCACTCCTCTGGGTAGTACATACTCAGCGACCGCCACTCCGAGAGTCCGACTGCGAGCAGATCGCGATCGACTGTGTTCGCTCACTTCGGCTGGTTTCACCATCGATCTCAGGCCTGACAATGGCAACTCGACTACGTTAGTTCTTTCCCCGCAGCTTCTTCTCCAACGGCGTCGGGAACGACGGGACCACCGCGGTGCCGTCGAGCAAGGTGGTGAGTCGTTCGGTCTCGGCTGCAACGGCTTTCGACACCGTCGAGCCGACGTCCTCCAGTAGCTCGGTGACCACCTCGCCAGATCCGTTCACGGCCCAACCCCCGACGATGCGACCCCCGGACCAGATGGTCGGACCGATGTTGCCGAAAGTGTCGAACAGCGGTGCCTTGTGCTCGCCGAGATACCAGGCGCGATGTTTCCATCCCATCGGTGTGGGATCCAGTGCGGGCAGCAGTATGACGCTCGTGCCGGCGGGCTTGTCGAAGGTAGTGCCGGTCAACATGATTCCGTCGCCTTCGGTCAGTTCGACCGCCACTGTGTCCAGGCGGGACGCTGCACCACGAGTCTGCGTCTTGTTCCACCCCGTCCACCATTGCAGGTCGTCGAGCGTCGCTGGTCCGAATGCTTCGAGCCAGCGTCGGGCAAGCTCTGCACGTGCCTCGGTTTCGTCGAGATCAGGAATCCCGTCCGGCCACCAGTGGCCGATCGGTGCCCACGCATGCCGCCGAGAAGTCCATGCTCCCCGTGGCTCGACGCGCACCAATTTTCCTTCGGCGGCCATCATCACCAACACCTCGGAGGTGACGTATCGCCTGACGTCGTACACCTTGTCGGTGGTCGGTAGCAGCGCCGTCTTGAGGCCGGGGACCACTGCAGACAGCTCCGCCCCGGTGGCGGTGCCCATCGAGTGCAGCGCCGCCCCGGTCTCCTCTTCGGTTGCTGCAAGCCAGGATTCGACATTGTCGATCACGGGTTCGGTGGGCAGTGTCGAGACTTGTTTGACCAAGCGCGCCCGCATCGTGCGCGCAACCCCGAGACTCGCGCCAGCATGAATCATCGGGACGTCGTCGTGTGCGACGACGAACATCGTGCGCCGCATCGCCATCAGGCGGACGAGGCTCCGGCGTTCGTACATCGCATCGCGCACATCGGACAGTCCGAGAGATCGAGCACGCGCCAACACCGAGAGATACACCGTCGCCGGGTCGGTGGCATGCAGTGCGAGCAACGACGACACAACGTCGTCGGCAGTCGAGGCACGGGAGAAGTGCTGCGCAACGAGCCGGTGTCGCCGTTGGGCGTCGGTGATCTTCACGCGATCAGTGTGACGGCTGCTGAGGCGTGGGGCCGACAAAACCGGTGAGAAGAGCGTCGGCGATGGCGTTCATGCCGTGCGCGCGGGCATCAGCGGCAGCACCGACGTGGTCGTACTCGACCAGCTCGAAGGAGACCGTCCAGCTGCCTCTGTCGTGATAGTCGAGTACTGCGTAGCGCGCATGCGGCGACCCGGATTCCATGACGTGCGGGTAGGGCTGATCGTCGTCGTACGCGGGGGTGCCGACGCTGCCCGGATTGACCACGAGTGTGCCGCTGGGAAGCGTCCACTGTCGCTGCAGATGGGTGTGCCCGCAGGCGATGACAGAGCGGTCCGTGAAACCTGCTGCCCGGTCGAGAATTTCGGCCTCGGTTGCCTCGCGCGAGCCGTTGGCGTCCACCGAGTGCAGGAAGTATTGCTGATCATCGGTGGGAGTGCCGTGCACTGCAAGAATTCCGTGACCCAGCTCGAGTGAAAACGGCAGCGAGCCCAGCCACTGTCGATGCTCGTCGGCGAGTCGATCATGGGCGTGCCGATCCCAACTACCCATCGACTCGGGATCCTGCTCGAGCAGATAGCGATCGTGATTTCCGGCGATGGTGGGAAAATTCAGCGCCATCAGCCGGTCCGCAGTCCGACGCGGATGCAGTCCGCCGGACAGCAGATCGCCGAGGTTCACCACCGAGTCGACGCGTTGCCGGTCGATGTCGTCGACGACGGCGTCGAGCGCCGCGATGTTGCCGTGAATATCGGCGATGAGAGCTACCCGCACCACCACAGGATCGCAGCGTGGGCATACGACTGCAACACCGCATCCTCGGCGAGCGTTGGAGATCTCGCCCTCGGATCTTCGCCTTCGGTGGGTGATTTCTCCATAGACCCTCGCCCAGTAGGTCCATAGTGTGGTCCAGGTCACTTTCGCTCCATGGAAGGCCAAGCCCATGCCTGCAGTCACGTCGAAGCCCGAGATCGAGACGAGGGTGGTCAAGAAGGTCGCCCGACGCATCATCCCGTTTCTCGGGTTGGCTTACTTCGTCAACTATCTCGATCGCACCAACATCGGTCTCGCCAAGCTGACCATGAGCGACGAATTGGGCCTCACCGAAACGATGTTCGGTCTGGCGTCGGGGCTGTTCTTCATCGGTTACCTGCTGTTCGAGGTGCCCAGCAATTTGGCGCTGCACAAATTCGGTGCCCGACGGTGGATCGCCCGCATCATGGTGTCGTGGGGAATTGTGGCCGCCGCCATGGCATTCGTGCCGACAGCAGGGTGGCTGTACGGGCTGCGAGTGCTCCTCGGTATCGCCGAGGCCGGCTTCTTCCCCGGCGTGTTGCTGTACATGACGATGTGGTTTCCGCGCGCCTACCGAGTCCGTCTGATGGGCCTGTTCATGCTGGCACTACCGGTGTCGTCGGCGCTCGGTGCGCCCCTGTCCAGTGCGATCATTCAGTACATGGACGGGCTGTTCGGACTGTCGGGGTGGCGGGTGATGTTTCTCCTCGAGGGCATTCCTGCGATCCTGCTCGGAGTGGTCACCTGGTTCTATCTCACGGATCGACCGTTCCAGGCGAAGTGGCTCACTGTCGACGAGAAGGCCTGGCTTACCACCGAATTGGAGTCCGAGGACGCTGTGAAGGACGGGCACATCAGCGGCTCGGTCAAGCGCGCTCTCGGTGACGTCCGGGTCTGGATGCTCGGCCTGGTGTATTTCGGCATCACCTACGGTCTCTACTCCCTGAGCTTCTTTCTGCCCAGCATCGTCGCTGGATTCAAGCAGACGTTCGATACCGACTTCTCACTCGTGACAACGGGTCTCATCGTGGCCGTGCCGTTCGCAGTGGGCGCAGTGGCGATGGTTCTCTGGAGTCGACACTCGGACCGGACGGGCGAGCGAACCTGGCACGTCGCGATCCCCACCCTGATCGGTGCGATCTCCATTCCATTTGCGCTGTACATGGATTCACCGTTCACCACCATGATCGCGGTGACGGTCAACGCGGTGGGCGTGTTCTGCGCGCTTCCCGTTTTCTGGTACCTGCCCAGTACGTTCCTCACCGGAGCGGGCGCGGCAGCGGGAATCGCGATCATCAACTCGGTCGGCAACACCTCGGGCTTCGGTGCCCCATACGTGACGGGGTGGCTGCTCGACGCTACCGGCAACGCCAAGGCCGGTTTGTGGGTCGTCGGCGGCGTCATGCTGATGGCGGTTGTACTGGTGATCGTGCTGCGTAGTCGAATGGGAGTCCGCTCCGAGACCAATACGGAAGTGCCTGTGGCGCACTGACGAACGGCTGCGTAGTCACGAAGCGGAGCATCTTCTACACAGCGGGATCCAGTCCCCGCACCGAACACCGGACATACTCGACGGATGACAAGTCGTGGGCGGGTCCGGAGCTGGGAGATTCTCGGGATGGAGGGCGTGATCGATTCCGACGACACCCCGGGCGGAAGTTGGACGCCGCGGGCATCCGTCGCTGTTCACGGACCTCCTGTTCTGACTCCGGGCGAGGAGGTGGAGTTCGAGTGGCAGCACCAGGCAGAACCTCTGTACGGGCACAGCTTCTTCACAATTCGCGCGTGGCCCCTGGGCACCGAGCCGGTCGCACAGTCGGACCGTCCGACGTCCGGTGCTTGGGATATTGCCCCTGACGGCACCGTCACCGAAGTGACAGATCTGGATTGGGAAGAACCGATTCGGGTTGGAACGTGGTCCGTCGGAGTGGTGTCCGGGTGGAACGGCGAAGAGGGTTGGGGCGTCATCGATTCCGAGGACACTCCAGGTGGATGCTGGGCATTCTTCAGTGCCCTTCATCCAGACGAAGTCATCGACTCTCGATCGGTAGGAGGTTTCAGCATCGGTGGAGGTGAGTCCAATCTCGAAGTAGGCGAGCAGGTCGACTTCGAGTGGGAGCCTGCTATCGATCAGGACGGCTATCGGTTTCGTGCGATCAAGGTCCGACCGCGTCGCGAGATTCCGCCGTGGCGGGTCGAGCGATTCGAAGGCTGAGCGGCTCCCACCCGCACGGGCGGTTGGTCGAGGGGCGATGTCATCGCCCGCTTCGATGGGTCACGAGAACTTTCTGGCTCCGCAGCCTGGGGCAGTTCGTCGGAACATGGCTGTTGCGGATCCGATGACCGCCATAGGAAGAGCGAGAACAAGCAAGTTCCAGTAGGAGTCATGTGTCACGGACGCGATTCCGGCGACGAACAGTACAACGAGGGCGGTGACGGCGAACCAGGAAACCCACTGACGCATTGCTATTGCTGCCACCGCAGGTGGCGTGGCCAGCAACAGCCCCACGACAACCAGAGGCCACACCCCAAGCACGTCGATGGCTCGGTCATCGCAGTGGTAGGAACCGCCCTCGCCGATCTTGGAGCACGACATCGACACGTCGGACATTGTCAGTGACAACCCGTTCCACACGGTGAAAGCCAACGCGGATATGGCGAGCGCCCACCACACCGACCGCAACATGCCCGCAGAGTAGCCTCCGTACGTGGACGAACGGAAATGTCAACGCCAGTTCGTACGAACCCTGCACTGGTCGAAACGTGCGGACTTCCTGTTACTTACCCGAATATCAGGATAATTCGACGATTGTGACGCCGTCTATCCTGGCTATCGAGCCGCGACCTGTTCACCGTCGACGCGGATCGTGGGAAGCCATGTCGCCAAGGTGCGGCCGAGCGTGGCGACCATGCGCGGTCCGAAGACACACAAGGTGCGTTCCCATGGGTGTCCGAATGTCCCTTCGGTGAATCCGTCTCGCGCGAAGATATAGTAGTCGCCGTTCGGGTGGACGGGGACACGCCATTCGGCGTTCTCGGCCGCATCGGCGTGCGCTTCGGCGTCGAATCTGTAGCACGGGTGTTGCCAGTCCAGGACCACGAAGGTGGGGTCGTCCGAAAACTCGGTGACGAAGCAGCGCAACGCTTCCGCGTTGATGGCGTCGGCACGGGCAGACCACGAGGCCGTCGTGCGGACGGTATGGGCGTCCAAGTCGAATGTCATGGAGGGTGCAGGCTCGGCAATGGCCGGCCACGACTCAGGTTTGGTCCCAGGCCGAAACCCGAACTTACTGTTGAACGCCGACCAGTGCTGCGTTTGCTCAGTTCGGTCGAGTTCGGTCCACCCGATGGGTAACGTAGATCCGAAGTCCATGGTCAGCTTGGTCGTCATCGGTCCATCGTTCCAGGCCGGGAGACTGCGCGAGGACGGCGGCGGGAAGGGGAGGCGAGTACATGTCGCTTGCGTTGTGTGCCATCACGTTCGCTGTTCTGTTCCACATCGTGGCAGCTCGAATCGCATCTCGAGAAAACTATGGCCGTAGGCTACCCGCGGTGAACGGCTCGTATCCGGTCAGACCTGCCCGGCGTGCCCGCCGCGCCCAGGCTGCCGGATGGATTCTGAGTATCTTCGGAGCGATACAGCTCGGCAATCATTTCTGGCTGACCGAGCCGTGGTTGGCGATGGGTCTTGTGGTGGCCGTTCTCTTGCTGGTCAACGGCCTGCCGAGTCTGCTGGTGACCGCGCTGCACAACGGCAGTCTGCGTACGCAACAGTAAGGCCATCAGGACGCGAACACCTTGCCCGGGTTCAGGATTCCGTGCGGATCCAGTGCCTTTTTCACCGCGCGGTGCATGTCCAACACCACCGGATCGAGTTCTTGCACCAGACCGTCCATCTTGAGCAGTCCGACTCCGTGCTCGCCGGTGACGGTACCGCCGAGTTCCAATGCTGCGTCGATGATCTCGGTGAAGGCGGCCTGTGCGCGCTCGCGGGCCGGAAGGTCGTCGTGCGGAGTGATGAGCAACGGATGCAGGTTTCCGTCACCGGCGTGTGCGATGTTGGCGATGGTCGTCTCGTAGCGAAGACCGATCTGTTCGATGCGGGAAAGCATCTCGGGTACGTGCTTCTTCGGCACGCACACGTCCTCGGTCAACACCGGACCCAGGCGCTCCATCGCTGGATACGCCAACCGACGGGCCGCGAACAGCGCGTCGGCCTCCTCCTGATCGGTCGAGACCGCAGACCACGTGGCTCCGGCCTCGTCGAAGCACGAGAGCATCTTCTCGGCTTCCTGGTCACCGATGAGTCCTGGATCGTCGATCCGCCCGAGCAACACCACATTTGCCTCGACCGACAGACCCATGTTCTTCCAGGCATCGACGGCGATGAGGCACTGCTTGTCGATCAATTCCAACGCAGACGGCGTCAATCCGGCGGCGGCGACCGCGGCCACGGCACGCCCGGCGTCGACAATCGAATCGAAATAGCCGGCGACGGTCCGCTGCGGATCCTGGAGCGGGCGCAGCTTGAGGGTCACCTCGGTGATGATGCCGAGGGTGCCCTCCGAACCGACCATCAGACCCGCAAGATCGTAGCCAGCAACACCTTTCGCGGTCCTGCGCCCGAGCCGTACCAGCTCTCCGGTTCCGGTGACCACCTGCATCCCCATGACGTAATCGCGGGTGACGCCGTACTTCACGCAGCACAGCCCGCCCGCGTTGGTGGCAACGTTGCCGCCGATGGTCGACCACGGCGCGCTGGCCGGATCCGGTGGGTACCAGAGACCCTGCTCGGCGACCGCCGCTCGCAGATGATCGTTGACCACTCCCGGCTCGACGACGGCGTATCGCTCGAGCTGGTCGATCTCCTTGATCGCATCCATGCCGTCGAGGGCGAGTACGACACATCCCTCGGTGGCGTTCGCGCCCCCGGACAGTCCGGTGCCCGCCCCGCGTGTGACGACGGGTGCGCCATGGGCCAGGCATGCACGAACGACAGCCTGCACTTCTTCGGCGCTACGGGGCCGCACGACGGCAACAGGCACCGCAAACGGTGCCCATTCCGCCTCGTCGTGCTGGTACGACGCGATGACGTCGGGATCGACGACGACGCGGTCCGCGGGGAGAGAGTTCGACAACTGTTCGACGAGCGACATGTCTCGACTCTAGCTGTGACCTGGATCTCGGCCAATGTAGGTTTTCTCTATGTCGCCCGTGAAGTCATGGATGGAATTGCTGCTGGCCGATGCGTCCATCGACGAACTGGAAGCCCACCGTCGAGCACATCCCGGTGCCGAGGCGCACGCGGCCTCGAGGCTGCGCGCGTTGCTCGATCAGCGAAAACAGCGCAGCACCGAACTCTCGGCGCTCAACGACATCGCGGTGCGCCTGACAACCGTGCGAGACAATCGGATTCTGTTGCAGGAGGTGGTGGACCAGGCGCGCACACTTCTGGGCGTGGATCTGGCCTACATGGGTTCGGTGTACGGGAACGAGTTCGTCATCGAAGTCACCAGCGGTGCACTGACGCCGAAGCTCGTGGGCATCAGGCTCGCGCAGGACGAGGGGCTGGTCGGCCTCATCGTGCGCGGTGCCTCGCCGTCGTGGACTCCCGACTATCAGAGCGAACCTGCCTTTCGGCACATCACCGGCGCAGACAGCGCAGCGCGATCGGAGAACATGCGCGGCTTGTTGGGCGTACCGCTGAGGGTGGGCGACCGTGTGATCGGTGCATTGTTCGCGTGCAAACGGTCGGAGCGGGACTTCGCAGACAGTGAGATCGCCCTGCTGTCGGCACTGGCCGCGCACGCGGCCATCGCCATCGAGAACGTTCGGGCGATCGACAAACTCGAAACCCTCAACGCCGAGTTATCTCTTCGCACGGCGGAATTGGAACAAACACTGCAATGGGACCGCACGTTGACGCAGGTCGTGCTCCAAGGGGGCGGGGTGCGGAGCCTGGTTCGGGAGGTCGCTGCGGCCACCGAACGCCCGGCGTATTTTGTGGCAGATGTTGGGTCCGTGCCGGCCGCTCTGGAGTACACGGCAACCACGGTCGAAACCCTCGTCGACCGATGTAGGGCGGGTGCGGAAACGGCCGTCGACGACGCGATGACCGCTCATCGGGTGGTGGCTGCGGGTCACTTTCTGGGGGTGTTGATCTCCGTCGGACCCGAGGACCATCAAACCCGTTTGCTTCTCGATCGGGCCGCACCGGCCATTGCGCTGTCACTGGCCGAGGAGCGGGCCGCAGCGGAATCTGCACGCCGCGCGCAGGACGCCTTTCTGGTGGATCTGCTTCTTCATCCCATCTCGTCACCCGATGACGAACGCAGGCAGTTCCACCGTGCCGGACTGACGCCGGACGTGACGTACTGCGTGGCAGTGGGGCAAGGGAACGCGTCGAGAGCCGAGTTCGAAGCCATTGCACTACCTCCGGGATCGGTCGTGGCGGAGCAGGGTTCGAGGGTTCTGCTCGTCGTGCCGGCCCGAGAATCCGCTGCCGTTCGCCGCATGATCAACACCCGTGCGACGGTAGGAATCTCCGAGCCCGCGCGAGGTGCCGACGCCCTGGCAACGGCATTCCGCGAGGCGCAACAAACCGTCGATGTTCTGACGACCCTGGGCAGGGACGGTGAAGTGTCCTCGGCCCGCGGTTTGGGGATCTATCGAATCCTGCTCAGCCACATGGCCCGTGAGCACTTGGACGAGCTCACAGAGGAACTGCTGGGCCCTTTGATGGCGGAGCAGAACAAGCGCGGGGTCCCGCTGATGGAGACGTTGTCGACGTATCTGGCCCACGGACGGCATCATTCGGCTACGGCATCGAGTCTGGGTGTGCACGTCAACACGCTCTACCAACGACTCGAGGCAATCGACCGGCTGATCGGTACGCAGTGGCGCGACCCGGACGACGCTCTCGATCTTCAGGTGCTGATGCGGTTACGAAGATCGGCCGATCTGCTAGGTCTGTGATCCGAGCGAATCGGTGCTCGTCGGATAGCGTCGGGTGATGGCAGTCGACTTTTCGTGGTCTCAGTTTCTGTGGATAGTCTTCGTTTTCGTCGGTGTGCCGTCGACACTCTGGGCTCTGTTGCTGTGGGCCCTGTTCAGGAAGCGCCGGGAGAGAGCGGGGACCGGCCCGCTCGGCCTGTGGGCCACCGGATCGATAGCTGTCGCATCGGGTTTCGCCTCGTGTGCGGGCTGGTTGAGCTGGTCTGCCGATCAACGTGGTGCGTTCCGTGGACCCGGGCTCCCGGCCCCGAACGCGTTCCCGACCTGGCAAGTGGCCGCGTGCGGGGCGACGGTGGTGTTGCTGTGCCTGCTGGCCGCGCATCTGTCGCGATGGTCGAATGCCGGCGGACATGTCGCTGCGCTGGGCACAACCGCTGGGTTCTCGACGGCGTTCTGCATCTCTGCGAGCACCGATGTCACCGGGCAATCGGGCGTAGGTGTCATTCTGTGCATGCTCGGCTGGGGGTTCGGCTTGACCCTGTTGATCCTGATTCGGAACACGTCTGCAAACCTCGTGCGAAAACGTCCGACAGGCGAGAAGTAATCGACGTCAGATCTCGATTCCCGTTGCCTCGACCACGCTGGCCCACAGAGCATCTCGCACGCGAGGTGAATCTCCGCGCCAGGAGGGGTAATGAGTCGGGCGCGGCGCACGGTCGTGCCAGAATGTGCCGGTGCTGGTCAACGCGGGATCGGCTGCCACGAGCCAGACGATGGTATCGGCCCCGTCGTCGGCGCTGCGTAGAATCGGCTTCATCACCGAACCGAACAGCGGCATGGAGCCGGTGACCCCGGGAGTCGACGCCCAGCCCGGGTGCATGCTGTGCACCACCGGATCGTCTTCGAGCGAAAAGCGTTCGGCCAGTTGCTCGGCCACCACCACCTGCATGCGCTTCGTGCGAGCGTACGCCGTCATGCCGGAGTACTTGCCGTTCTCGTACTCGAAGTCCGAGTTCTGCAGCGGCACCGCATACATGCCGCCGCTCGAGACGAACACAACTCGTGATCCGGCGTCGAACAGCTCGCGCAATCCCACCGTCAGCGCGACCGGTCCGAGAACATGGGTGGCGAAAGCGGATTCGTGCCCCTGCGCCGACAACTGCCGCTCGTCCGGCATCACCCCGGCGCAATGTACGAGCGCGTGCACCGACGTGAGTTCGGACGCCAGAGCCGCGATCAACGCCGCCACGGAATCGAGGTCGCTGATGTCGCACTCGTGCACCACGAGAGAGGCGTCGGGCACCTCGGTTCTGATGGCCGCGGCGGCGGACTCGAGTCGGTCGGCGGATCGGCCGACCAGGTGCACCCGTGCCCCGAGCCGCGCGAGTTCTTTCGCAGTGGCGGCTCCCAAACCGGACGACGCGCCGGTCACCACCATGTCTATGGGGGAGGGGAACGGCGTCGGATCCGCAGCCCAGAATCGTCGACGCACCGTCGCACCGATGCGGGAGTATCCGGGAACGATTGCTCTGTCGAGGATCGTGTCGACCGTGCGGCTCAGCAATGACATGCCGCTCTGATACCCCGCGGTAACCGGATGTATGCGCGTCCGCACGCTGGGGTCGATGCCAGAATGAGTCCATGGTTCACCCCGCCGTCTCCGACGTCACCCGCGAGATCCTCGCCGAACTTCCCGCACACCGACGCGAGACGTTCGAGTTGCGTCTCGAGCAGTGGTTTCCCGATCTGCACGACGCGGTCACCGCCGTCTATCCCGATCCCGACGCCGTGGCGGCCGGACTTGTGGACATCGCCGCTCGCGCCTATGCCGCCCGAGCCGAGGATCTGCACAGGCTGGACCAGCGCCGACTGCTCGAGCCCGACTGGTTTCAGCAGCCGGACATGTTCGGCTACGCCTGTTACGTCGACCGGTACGGACGGACGCTGCGCGGCGTGGGTGAGCGGCTCGACCATCTGACCGACCTCGGTGTCACCTACCTGCACCTGCTGCCGTTGCTGCAGCCCCGGCCCGGCGACAACGACGGCGGATACGCGGTGATGGACTACCGCGCCGTGCGAGAAGATCTGGGCACCAACGAGGATCTGCGCACCCTCGCGCAGACGCTGCGTCAACGCGGCATCAGCCTGGTGGTCGACCTGGTTCTCAATCACGTTGCTCGCGAGCACGAGTGGGCTGCCAAGGCTCGTGCCGGTGATCCGAAATACCGTGACTACTTCTTGATCTATCCCGATCGGACCACTCCGGACTCGTACGAGCGCACTCTCCCCGAGGTATTTCCCGACTTCGCTCCCGGCAGTTTCACCTTCGACGACGAGCTCGGGGAATGGGTGTGGACGACGTTCAACGAATGGCAGTGGGATCTGAACTGGGCCAATCCTGCTGTGCTGCAAGAGTTCGCGAGCGTCGTGCTGCATCTGGCCAACCTGGGGGTGGAGGTGCTGCGCCTCGATGCCATCGCGTTCCTGTGGAAGCGGCTCGGCACCAACTGCCAGAATCAACCCGAGGTGCATGCGGTCACTCAGGCTCTGCGCGCCACCGCTCGACTGGCTGCTCCGGCCACGTTGTTCAAGGCCGAGGCGATCGTCGGACCCCGCGATCTGCTGCCGTACCTGGGTCAAGGGCGGCACACCGGACGAGTCTCGGACATCGCCTACCACAACTCGCTGATGGTGCAGGTCTGGTCGATGTTGGCAACGGGCAGTACGGCTTTGGCGCGTCACGCGTTGGCGTCGCTGCCCCCGACGCCGCCGAGTGGAACCTGGGTGACCTACGTTCGCTGCCACGACGACATCGGCTGGGCCATCGACGACGGCGACGCAGCGTCACTCGGACTTTCGGGCGCAGGGCATCGGCACTTTCTGGCCGACTGGTACTCCGGCGAATTCGAGGGCTCCTGGGCCGAAGGCCTGGTGTTCCAGTACAACCCCGACACCGGGGACCGCCGGATCAGCGGAACCGCGGCCGCGCTCACCGGCCTTGGCCCGTCCCGCCTGGATCCCGACGGCGCGTTCGGGCGAATCTTTCTGGCGCACGCCATCATTGCCGGTTGGGGCGGCATTCCCGTCGTGTGGAGCGGGGACGAGCTCGGCTCCCCGGGAGACCCGAACTGGGCAGACGAACCGGCTCATGCCGAGGACAACAGGTGGGTGCATCGCCCCCGCGTCACCGACGCCGACCGCGCCGGTCGGTTCGAGCAGGGGAGCGACGCGCAGCGGGTGTTCGACGGTATCGCTCGAATCGCGAAGGTGCGCGCCGGTCTGCCGATGCTCCACGCCGAGGCTCCGGTGGACGTGCAGACCGAATCGGACGACGGTCTGCTCGTCGTGCGCAGGCGTCATCCGAGCGGCACCCTGGTCGCCCTCTACAACGTAACGGCCGACCATCGACCCTTTCCCCACGCGCAGCTGATCGAACTCGGCATCCCGGCTCCGACGGAGGTGCTCTCGCAACACGATCTGCACGTCGACGACACCGGATCAGTGTGGTTGCCCCCATACGCGGCGTGGTGGATCGTCGACAGCCCTCTGCGCTAGAAGGAGCGTTACCGTGACCGGGCTGTTACCCTCCCCGAGACGGTCGGTCGATACGAACAAGGGGACAATCTCCATGCTGCATGCTCGGATACGAAGTCTGGTGCTCGCTGTGGTGGCGGTATTGGTGGCCACGATGGCAACGGTGCTGATGGGGACCGGTGTGGCAAGGGCCGATTCCGAGCTCGTCTACGTCTACTCGCCGTCGATGGACAAAGACATCCCGATCAAGGTGCTCAAAGCTGCCGGTGGGGGACCCGCGCCCACCCTGTATCTGCTCGACGGGCTGCGCGCGCCCGAGGACAACAGCGGTTGGCTGATCGAGACCGACGTCGAGAGCTTCTTCGCCGACAAGCACGTCAACGTGGTCATCCCGTTCGGCGGCGGCGGAACCTTCTACTCCGACTGGCAGCGCGACGACCCCAAGCTCGGACGGGTGAAGTGGGAAACCTTCCTCACTCAGGAACTGCCGCCCGTCATGGCCGATCGTTTCGGCAGTGACAACGTCAACAATGCCGTCGCAGGACTGTCGATGAGCGGAACCTCCGCTCTCAACCTGGCCGCGCATCGTCCGGATTTCTACAAGGCGGTGGCATCGTTCAGCGGTTACCCGACCGCGAGCAGCCCCGGATTTGCGCAGGGCATCTCGGTGGCCGTCGGCGAGATGGGCGGCAACGCTCGCAACATGTGGGGCAGCTGGCCGTCCGCGGACTGGATCCGCAACGACCCGTCCCTCAACGTCGGCGCGCTGCGCAACACGGCAGTCTTCGTCTCTTCGGGGAGTGGCTCACCGGCTACCGACCCTGTGTTCAACCCGGCCAGCAGCAGCTTCGACCCGGTCAAGTTCGCGCAGATGGTTCCGCTGGAGACGGCCGCCGGCATGAGCAGCCGTGCATTCGTTCCGTTGCTGCAGGCCGCAGGCGGTCGACCCAACGTCAAGATCACCGGTACCGGTGTGCACTGGTGGAACCACTGGGAGCAGCACCTGCACGAGGCATGGTTCGAGACAATCGCCCCTGCGCTCGGCGGCTGATAGTTACTCTGTCGCCATGACGCCCCCGAGAATCACCGTCGACTACACGGTGCTGGACTGCCCGGAGCCCGCTGAGCTGGCTCGCTTCTACAGCACCATCCTCGGCTGGGGATCGGTGGACGACGACGGCGACTGGGTGGTTGTCCATGGTCCCGGTGAACTTCGCCTGGCGTTTCAGCGGGCACCGGACTTCACCCCGATCGACTGGCCGAGCGAGGGCATCAAGATTCATCTCGACCTGGTGGTCGACGACATGGAACAAGCACGGGACTTCGTCGTCGACGCGGGGGCGACACTCATCGACCACGCGCAGTCCTCGTTCTGGGTGTACCGCGATCCCGCTGGACACATCTTCTGCTTGTGCAAAAGAAAATGAAGGAACCGTCATGGCCAGCGAAACCCACCCGGTACTCGTCGAGCGATCGGCCCTCGTCCGGGCCGACGCCGCAACCGTGCACGGACTGATCGACAACTTTCACGAGTGGGTGAAGTGGTCGCCCTACGAGGGACTCGACCCTGGTTTGCAGCGCACCTACACCGGTCCCGACGCTGGGGTGGGGGCGTCGTACTCGTGGTCGGGTAACCGCAAGGCCGGTGCCGGGACGATGACCATCACCGAGTCGATTCCCGCTGAACGGGTGGTGCTCGATCTTGCGTTCACCAAGCCGTTCAAGAACCGGAACGTCACAGCGTTTCTGCTCGAGCCTCACGCCGACGGAACCCGAGTGACCTGGCGAATGTCGGGAAAGCAGAACAAGCTCTTCGCTCTGATCGGAAAAGTGTTCTCGATGGACAAGCTCGTCGGACCGGATTTCGAGAAGGGCCTCAGGCAGCTCGCGGCTGTGGCCGAGAAGGGCTGAATCCGTCCTCGAGGCGGTCTGCCTGCTCGCTCAGCCAGCGCGCGAGTACCTGGCATCCGGTGAGTTCGCCGTCGTACGGTTCACGCGCGTACGCGATATGGCGACCGCCGCCGGGGTTGGCCCACTCGAATCGGTGCCAGCGCATCGACTGTGGCAGATAGCCGGCCACCTCGGTGGCCGCGGTGCGGAGGCGTCGAACATCCTTCACCCACTGGGAGGGTCGCAGGCGAGTCCGGGTCGCATTCTGGAAACTGTTGCTGCGCAGCAAGGTCCACAGTTCGCGCAGCCAGATTCTCGGGGTGCGAAACGACATCCAGCGGGTGAGGTCGGCGATGTCGCGAATCAGGCTGTCGTCGCTGGCGTTACAGATCATGTCGGTCTCGAGACCGATCCACCGAACCGGAATCGACCCGGGCAGAGCCGGGCCCGTTCCTGCGACCCCTCGTCCAGCGCATCCGCTCACCGCGCCGGCCGGTTGCTGGGGATCGGACACCAATCCCGCAGCGACGATTCGGGTGCCGTCGATCGTTCCGTCGGCGACGAGTCCGAGCACCTCGCGCACAACGGTCGCACCTTGGGAATAGCCGATCAGCGCGATCGGCCCGGTGGTGCCTTCGACTGCGCGACGGAGGCGTCGAACGCCGATGTCGGCACTGTGCCGGAAGCACAGTCCGCCCAGTGAAACAGGACCGTACGACGCCGGGTAGCCGACCCATCGGCCGACGAAACGGTCGTCGAGTTCACCGACCACGCAGGCGAGCAGTCCGGTCACCGACGTCCGGTGGTCGGACGGATGCGATTCTCCGGTACCCCCGACGGCGAGGACGGTGACGTGGTCCTGGTTCATGGTCTCGAGTCTGGCGGTCGAACCTGAGCTCGTCGCCCGGCAAATGCTGAGAACTGTCTGGCAGTTCGGTCCCGATCAGGTCAAGGCAGCGCGCACCTGTTCGAGGGCACCTCGTAGCAGCGCCTCGTAGCGGTCCGGGTCGGGTACGGCGGCGCTGTTGGACGTGATTCCGATGGTGACGGTAGTGCCGATGCCGTGTACTCCGTGGGTCAGGCTCATGGCGGGGGAGAGGGCGGGAAAGCCTGCGGTGAACCGGACGCCACCGCCGCAGAGCGTCAGATCCGCATTGCCGCGCGAGACGCTGGACACGACGGTGTTGCCGGTGACCGTCGGTGGCGTCGCGGTCGGATCGAACTGCGCGACTCCCCATTCGGCCAGAAACGCCGGCACGTGTGCTTCGACCTCGTCTTGGGAGGCGCGGGCCGCCTCCGTCAGTGGGTGACTGGCGCGAACTCTCCGTGCGGCCAGGTCGTCCGAGATGAGGAGCATGCGTGTGCGAATATCCGGCTCTGCGGTGAACAGTCCGACTCCCACGTTGCCGAAGTTGTTGCGCGCGGGCCCACGCGTCTGTCGCGCGAGGGTCACCTCTGCGGCCAGATCGCCTGGAGTGTCGAGAAAGGCTTGCAGTGCAATCGATATGGCGGTGAGTGCGAACGCGGTGACCGTGGTGCCCTCGGCGTGCAGATCGGACTTCGGAAGAACGATGGTCCGCACGGACGTCCGGCCGGTGGGTGGTACGTCGAGGGTTGTCAGGGCCCGCGACCGAGCAGGCGGCGGGATCGAACCCGAGTCGGTGGCTCGCCCGAGGGCCAGCGCGTCACGTCGAGCGCGTAGACCGCCGCGAACCATCAGCGCCACGCGCAGCGGGAGGGCTGCAGCGGCACGCACTGCGAACGCCAGTTCGGTCCCGGTGGAACGCGAGGTGCTCTCGGTTGCGGGCGGGAGTCGATGTGTGCCGAAGAGGTCGCGGGCGGTCTTCGATGCCAGGGCCCCGTCGGCCGCTGCGTGCGAAAGTTGAAGTACAGCAACGATAGCCGGTCCTGTTCCGCCAGGAGCGTCGGGGACCTGCGAATACAGCTGCAGGGACCACACGGATACTCGGGGGTCCACCTGATGCTCGAACGACGCCGAGATCGCATCGAGGCATTCCGACCAGGTGCGTGGTGTCCGGTGAACGATGATCGCGTCGGTGCGCGGATACGCGGACGTCCATCGGGGATAGTCCAGCCCGAGAGGCGCGTCGGTGACGTGCCGGCGCAGTACGTCGATGCGAGCGCTGCGTTCGAGCAGTCGCACCACCTCGGCATCGACATCATCTGGCCCGGTGTCGAAGCAGTACAGCAGAAACTGGTCGCTGGGTATCTTCGACGCCATCCAGTACGCCCGTGCATCGGCCGGGTGCAGACGCATCGACTCGGGGCGATTGTCGTCGGGGCGATCGCGGGGCACACGGTAGAGCCTAAGCGCCGCGGCGGGACCGGGCCGGTTACGAACTGACCAGTTCGGTTCTGTGAACTCTCACCACCACGGGCCGAGGACTTCTTCGGTTGCCTCGGCGATTACTCGCCGAATCCCCGTTAGCCTGGGTCGATGCATCGCCTCGCCCTCCGTACGCAACGCCGCGAACCGGCATGGTCGGTGTCGTGACGCCCAGAGTTGCTTCGGGCTATCGGGCAGGTCTGCGTTCCTCGACCAACGCTGCCGCCTCGGCCGACTACGTCACCGACATCTCCTACACGGAGTACGGCTCGGCGGCCTGCACCCTCGGGGTCGCGTCGGACAACACCGTCTTTCTCGCCCCCGCATTCACCGTCGACGGGATCGGTGTGTTGCGGTCGTCGGACTTCGGAAAGTCATGGCGCGCATCGGTTCCGGAGGGCATGCAGAACGGTGGACGTCGGCCGTATCTGTACTTCGACGATGTCGACGACCGACTGTTTCTCCATGCCGGCACGTTCGGCGCGGCACCGCAGCGCCTGTTTCGGACGGGATTCGCTCTCGGGGTCAGCGACGACCGAGGTGAAACCTGGCGCATCCGAAAGGTGGCGTCCAAAGCCAGAACGAACGCGAAAATATTTGCCGGCCCACGTAATTCGAGCAGTGGGAGGGTGACGTACCTGTCTGCTCCGACGCCGTTCGCGCTACGCGTGCGACCGCTGATCAACGTGACCCGTCAGGTGATCTGGCGGTCCTACGACGGCGGCGTGAAGTGGGAAGTGGCCGGCGGATTCGACATCGATCCGAAGAACATCCCCGGTCTACCGAGCCGCGAGTACGTCACGTTCGGCAAGGGCGTCGTCGGCCCGGATGGAACGGTCTACATCGGCGGCCGTTACGGTCGACGGTTCGCTGTGGCAGTCAGTCACGACGAGGGTCTGACCTGGGATGTCCGCATGGTCCCCGGGTCGGCACTGGCGAGGTATCACAACCCACTGCATTTTCTGCTGCTCGGTTCGCGCTATCGGCTGCCGGAGTCGACGGCGGTCGACGACGAGGGCAACGTCTACGTGGTGTGGCCGGACCGCGACGGAGTGCTCCATGCCGCCTGGTCCTTCGATGGAACGGTGACCTGGTCGAGGCCGGTGGTCGTCTCCGCGCCCGGAGTGCGCGATGCCCGACTCGCGGCCATCACCGCCACCGGGTCCGGGCGAGTGGGCATCGCCTATTACGGGCGTGAGCGAGGGCGCGCATTCCACGGGTTCATCGCGCAGTGTCGTGACTTTCGCACCGGCCGCCCGGTGTTCGTCGGCGGCAAGTACAACGAACCCGACTCGCCACTGTTTCCGCACGGCTTCCGCGGTGGCGTCAAGGATTTCGCGTTGGGACACTCACTCGACGACATCGTTCGGGTGCACTTCGCCCCCAACGGTGACCTGCTCACGGGAGCCGCGATGCAGATGCTAGGAAGGAACCGGCAGCGTCCGTGGGCGGTGCGCTCGGAACGCACCGAGATGCAGGCAGTACTGGGAAGGCTGGGCCGAGCTGTCGAAGCTTGAGTAGCGAAAGGCCCTGCAGCACAAGTGCTGCAGGGCCTTTCGACTTTCGATATCAGGCGACGTTGATCAGGCGACGTTGACCAGACCCACGGTGGGGAAGAAGAAGCAGCTCTTGTCGGTGCCGTCGATTCCCTTGTGGTTCACCGTGCCGAACACCGCCGCAAGGACGGTTCCCGATCCGGTTTCCACGGGCACGGCGCGCGCACCGGCAGCGGGCAATGCATTGAGTGCGTTGACCACGAGAGGCCGGGCCAGTTCCTTCAACTCTGCCGGAATGCCGGAGTTGTCGAGGATCGACTGGGCGAGAGTGGTGGCCAGCCCACCGAAGTCGGCGAAGCCGCCCTGCAGGGTGTTGACGTTGAACCACGCCACCTGCATGCCGGACTTGTCGGCCGAGTCGTTGACGATGCCGGCCGGAACGAATGCGAACATAGTCTCGCCCTTGTTCACCGCGTTGAGTTCGGGCACAGCGATCGAGGGCAGGCCGGGCAGAGTGGCGATCGGCGGCACGGTCAGCTGGGGCCACGGTCCGCCGGCACCACCGGCGACGCCCGGGACGATGCCGAGGGGTGAGGCACCCGTCGCCGCGCAGTTGATGGCCGCAGTCGGGTAGAAGAACGGTGTGATGCCGAAATCGGTCAACGCCTTGTTGGCTGCGTTCAGCGCGGCGAACGGATCGGTGCTCGCATCCTCGGCGACCGGGGTGCGTGAGTCGGCGATGGCGTTCGCAGCCGCGAGAGATGCACCGCCCTGACCCTGCAGTGCGGCAATTGCCTGGGCCAGTGGATCTGCCGGTGCAGGCTCCGCTGTCGCGGTAGCGGGGACTGCGAGCAATGCTGCGCAGGAGAGCGCGAGCGCGCCCGCCAGACGGCTGAGGCGACGAGACATGTGTGACTCCTGTGACTGATGTGGCTTATGTTGCGGTTGCGCTGATACCACCACACATCATCTCGACGCCACAAGTTCTGCCGGAATCCGTTGTTCAATCGAGACGGTCCGCGAACGTTTCAGCCCACGTCGATGCCGAAGTCCCGAACGATTCCTTCCAGGCCCGATGCGTAGCCCTGGCCGATGGCGCGGAATTTCCATTCGGCACCGCGGCGGTAGAGCTCACCGAACACCATGGCGGTTTCGGTGGAGGCATCCTCGCTGAGGTCGAAGCGGGCGAGTTCGCGTCCGTCGGACTTGTCGACGACGCGGATGAAGGCGTTGACGACCTGACCGAAGTTCTGCCCCAGCGCGTCTGCGTTGTGAATGGACACCGGAAAGACGATGGAGTCGACCTCCGGGGTCAGAGCCACCAGGTCCACATCGATGCTCTCGTCGTCGCCCTCGCCCTCGCCGGTGCGGTTGTCACCGGTGTGCTCGATGGCACCGTCGGGGGAGCGCAGGTTGTTGTAGAAGACGAAGTAGAGGTCGCTCAGTGCCTTCTTGGTGGTGCCGAGGCCGATGGCGCTGGCGTCGAGATCGAAGTCACCGCCGGTGGTGGCACGGACGTCCCAGCCCAGTCCGACGGAGACAGCGGTCAGGTTCGGTGCTTCCTTCGTCAGTGAGACATTTCCACCCTTGGCAAGAGTTACGCCCATGTCCATCCACTCCTTCGCGCGTTCGACCGTCGATCGTTCTACCCACCCTATTCATGCATGCGTTCAGGGTGCCCGAGTTGCCGATGTGATGCCCGTGAGAAGGGCGTCGGGTGTGAGCAGTGGGGCTGGCGGTACCGGTGGGATTGTGGTGGGATACGACAAAAGATCGCAAATTATCAGTGGTGGTGCAGTTCTGTGAGTAGGCGCGCCGCGGCGATCGATCGAACGATGGAGATTTCAGTGCAGGTTTCGCGACGTGAACTGTTCAAATACGCCGCCGCAGGCTCCGCTGCCGCCGTCGGTCTGGTTGCGCTGGGGACGGCGACCGCGCACGCGGACGCCGGACTGGGAACACTCGTCGACTATTCGGGCGGGGTGCCATCGGCCTCGGCGATCAAGCAGGCCGGTCACCTCGGGGCGGTGCGGTACGTCTCCGATCGCCGACCCGACGCGAACTGGATGATCGGCAAGCCGATGCGTAAGTCCGAGGCCGACTCGCTCACCTCCGCCGGACTGGAGGTGGTCTCGAACTACCAGTTCGGAAAAGGCGCGACGTCGGATTGGCGCGGTGGATACGCAGCGGGCGTGAAGCATGCCAAGCGCGGCCTCGAACTCCACACGGCTGCCGGAGGTCCCGCGGACCGTCCGATCTACGCGTCGATCGACGACAATCCCACCGCGGTGGAGTTCGCGACTCTGATCGCGCCGTACATCCTGGGTTGGCAGTCGGTGATCGGGGCCGAGAACACCGGCATCTACGCCAATTCGCCCACCATCGAATTGGCCTCGGTAGCAGGTCTCGGCCAGTGGTATTGGCAGCACAATTGGGGGACACCGAAGGGCTTCGTTCACCCGGCCGCGCATATTCATCAGATCCGAATCGACAAGGATTCTGTCGGCGGAGTCAAAGTGGACATCAACAATATTCTCAAAGCCGATTATGGGCAGTGGTCGAAATCCGCCGCCGATATCATCTGAATTACATCGATGTAATTCCGCGGTATTTGTTGCATTCCACGATGTAACTCGACTGTCCGAAACACCTTCGAAATGATCTCGCCCCCGGCTGACGAACAGCCGGGGGCGAAATGCGTTGTGCGCAGGAACTACGGAACGTAGACCGTTCCGATGGTGGGCAGGAAGGTGCAGCTGCGGGGAGCGGCCGCGGGATCTTCCTTCGACTGCGTGGTGATCGAGCCGGAGACCACCGACAGGACGCGTCCGGGACCGGTATCGGCAATGGCCGACAACGTGGCCGGGCCGTCGGCGTTGATCTTTGCCGCGCCGGTCAGGTCCTGCGTTCCCGAGCGACGGTTGTCGATGTTGAGCCAGGTGACGGTGAGCGGAGCGGACTGCTCGGCGGCGATGGGGGCGGTGCCGAGCGCAGTGAACACGAAACCTGCCTGGCCGGCGGCCGGTCCGGGAGGAGGCAACGTGGCCGGGCCCGGTACGGCGAGAGCGGTTCCGACGGAATCGGCGGTGTCGGAGATGCACCCCTTGCCGAGCGTCGGGTAGAGGAATTGAGCGATGGCCGGTCCGTCGGCGGGCAGTTCCGGACCGCCGCCGCCGGATCCGTCCAGGAAGGTGATGACGGACTCGAGCAGTGACTTGACCTGCTCTGGCAGCTGCGCCGTCGCGAGCAGAGCGCGAGCCTGGCTCAGCAGATCTGCGGCCGGAGCGGCTCCGACATCGGCGGGTCCAGCGGCAGCACCGACGATCGCGGGCGCGAACGAGGCGAGCGCCTCGATGTCGGCCAGGTTGGGCATGGGCTCACCGGGAGCGGGAAGGAACTGAGCGATCAACGCGGCGGGATCGGCCGGTGCTGCAGGCAGATCAGCGGGCGCCATGGGCACCAGAGGCTGTGCGGATGCGCTGGTCGGCACGACGAGTGCGGCGGCTGCTGCAACGGCGAATGCCGTCACTACGCGACGCGTTCCGCGGGTACGAAGCACGGTGATAATCCCCATTCTGATCATGACGCGGGCCCCGGCGACAGCCGGTGCTCGAGGGGTCACTCTATGTAGCGCGATCCCCGATGTACAGCCGTTGACGTCGAACCCTCCCCGTCGCAACTGTGCCAGGGCAGTCTATGTGGTCCACGCTGCGAATTCTCCGCAGGGCCAAACAATAGCCTGTTACTGGAGTTGTCAGTGTTAAAGGTGATGCAAATGTTACTCGTCTACCCAGGTGGTTAGGGAAGGCCTGTGACGACCTATAAGCTTCGTTATCGATATACAGCACCGATACCGAACGGAACCGCACGCACAGTGAACCGACTCGTTCGGCTGGCCCCCGTTCTGTTGGCGATGTCGGTGATCAGCCGCTTCGTCTGGGCCTTCGTGACACCGAACGGCATGAACCTCGTCGATCTGCACGTCTACGTAGAGGGCTCGGCAGCGCTGCTGGGCGACAACCTGTACGACTACACCTACTCGGTGCAGACCCCGGACTTCCCGCTTCCGTTCACGTACCCACCGTTCGCCGCCCTGGTGTTCTTCCCACTGCATTACCTGCCGTTCACGGTGGTCGGCGTCGTCTGGCAGGCCGCGACCATGGCCGCGTTGTTCGCGGTGGTTCGGCTGGCGCTGTCGATGGTGCTGGGTGACGGGCGTGCCGCAGAACCGCGCTGGGTGCGGATCGCGATGCTGTGGACCGCGCTGGGGCTGTGGTCCGAACCCGTACGGACAACTCTCGACTACGGCCAGGTCAACGTTTTCCTGGTGCTGCTGGCACTACTGGCTGTACGCAGCTCGCGGTGGTGGGTCGCAGGCGGCCTCGTCGGCTTCGCCGCGGGAATCAAGCTGACCCCGGCGATTACCGGCCTGTACTTCCTGGCCACGCGCAGGTGGAAGGCCGCAGCATTCTCGGCCGTGGCCTTCGCGCTGACGGTCGCGGTCAGTTACGCGGTGCTCGGGCATCAGGCCGCCACCTACTTCACCACGTTGCTCGGCGACGCCGACCGCATCGGCCCCGTCGGCTCGGTCTGGAATCAGTCTCTGCGCGGAGCACTGAGCCGGATCGTGGGCGAGGACGTGGGCCAGGGGCCGCTGTGGATCACCGCCGCAGTGATCGCCACGGTCCTCGCTGTGTCGGCATGGCGAGCAATCGATCGCCGCGACTACCTCGGAACCCTGGTCATCGTCCAACTCCTCGGCCTGTTGGTGTCGCCCATCTCGTGGTCGCACCACTGGATCTGGGTGATTCCGATGGTGATCTGGCTGGTGCACGGTCCATTGCGCAACATCGCCGGTGCCAAGCTCGTCGCGGGATACTGGCTGGTGACGGTCACGGTGGGGGTGCCGTGGTTGCTGAGCTTCTTCCAGGAATCGATCTGGACCATCCCTCGTCCCGGGTTCGAGGCGTGGGCGGGTGCCGTCGACGTGATCGGCTCTGCTCTGTTCCTCGGCTGGGTCGTCTATGCGGGGCGCATCAGTGCACGATCAACTCGTCGATCCGACGCGCCAGATCCACATCCTTCTGCGTGAGACCACCGGCAGAGTGCGTCGAGAGCGTGAACGTAAGCGTCCGCCACCTGATGTCGATATCGGGGTGATGGTCCGCCTCTTCCGCGGCGTCGGCCACGCGGTTCACCGCCTCGATGGCTGCCGGGAACGAGCCCAGTTCGACGGTTCGCGTCAGGGATTTTTCCACCACCGTCCAGTCGGTGAGCTGGGCGTCCTCGATGTCGCGGTCGGTCAGCAGTTCGGTCATAGAAAGATGGTGGCATGTCCGGTACCCCTACCGCTGTGGTTGTCGCTGCCGCGTTGATCGAGAACGGCCGACTCCTGCTCGCGCAACGAACCCGTCCGCCGGAGCTGGCCGGCCGCTGGGAACTGCCGGGCGGCAAGGTGGAGCCGGGGGAGTCCGAGGACGCAGCGCTCGCGCGTGAGCTTCGCGAGGAATTGGGAGTCGAGTGCTCCATCGGTGCCGCGCTGAACGGCGATGTCGATCTCCCCGGCGGACTTGTGCTTCGCACCTACCGCGCGGCGCTTGTCTCGGGAACCCCTGCGGCGCTGGAACATTCGGCTCTGCGGTGGGTGGACGCCGAGACGCTGCCGACGATGGATCTGGTCGATGCCGACCGACTCTGGCTACCCGAGCTACTGGACATCCTGCTCACTTCGCCCGAGCGGTCTTCAGGCCCTTCTTGAGGTCTTTTTTGGTTGCGCCCGCCGATTCGAGCTTCTTCATTCGCATGATGACGACCGGGCATTTGATGCACCGAACCTTCTTGCGGCAGCATTTTTTCTTGGGCTTCATCCCCGAGACATCTGCGGCCTTTATCTTGCCCATGAGCACCAAGACTAATGGGTGGCGCAGGTCACAGACCTGAGGGTGGCGCGGGGCACGGTCGAACTACGGGTAAACTCGATCAGTCGCGAGAACCTCGCGGTGCAGCGCGCTTCTCTAGCGACATAAGCCCGCTAGCGAACAAGAGCCCGCATTCGACTCCAGGAGAATTTTTCGCGTGAGCGCCCCAAGCAGTGCAGACAACATCGACAGCACCACTACATTTCGCAACGTCGCCATCGTTGCACACGTCGACCATGGCAAGACCACCCTGGTCGACGCCATGCTTCGGCAGTCCGGCGCGTTCGAGGAACGTGCCGAAGCGATCGACCGCGTCATGGACTCGGGTGACCTCGAAAAAGAAAAAGGCATCACGATCCTGGCCAAGAACACGGCCGTTCACAAGCGCAATGCCGACGGCACCATCACCGTCATCAACGTGATCGACACCCCCGGCCACGCCGACTTCGGCGGAGAGGTCGAGCGAGGCCTGTCCATGGTCGACGGCGTCGTCCTTCTCGTCGACGCATCCGAGGGCCCGCTGCCGCAGACCCGTTTCGTGCTGCGCAAGGCGCTCGCCGCGTCGTTGCCGGTGATCCTGGTCGTGAACAAGACCGACCGTCCCGACGCGCGTATCGAAGAGGTCGTCTCGGAGAGCCACGATCTGTTGCTCGATCTGGCGTCCGATCTCGACGACGAAGCGTCCGAGGCAGCCGAGCTCGCACTCGACCTCCCCGTCCTCTACGCCTCCGGTCGTGAGGGCAAGGCCTCGAAGGTCCAGCCCCAGAACGGACACGCTCCCGACGCCGAGAACCTCGACGAGCTGTTCGAGGTTCTGCTCAGCTACGTCCCCGCACCCAAGGGCAACGTCGACGCGCCGCTGCAGGCGCACGTCACCAACCTCGACGCTTCCGCGTTCCTCGGCCGCCTCGCCTTGGTCCGCATCCACAACGGTCAGCTCTCCAAGGGCCAGACCGTGAGCTGGATGCGTGAGGTCGACGGCGAGCCCGTCGTCCAGAAGGCGAAGATCACCGAGCTGCTCAACACGATCGGCGTCGAGCGCGTTCCCGGCGAGAAGGGTGTCGCAGGAGACATCGTCGCCGTCGCCGGCTTCCCGGACATCATGATCGGTGACACGCTCGCCGACCTGGAGAACCCGGTCGCTCTCCCGCGGATCACCGTCGACCAGCCCGCCATCTCGGTCACCATCGGCACCAACACCAGCCCGCTCGTCGGACGCGTCAGCGGCCACAAGCTCACCTCGCGCATGGTCAAGAGCCGCCTCGATCAGGAGCTCATCGGCAACGTCTCGCTCAAGGTCCTCGACATCGGTCGCCCCGATGCCTGGGAGGTTCAGGGTCGTGGCGAGCTCGCTCTCGCCATCCTCGTCGAGCAGATGCGTCGTGAGGGCTTCGAGCTCACCGTCGGTAAGCCCCAGGTGGTCACCCAGCAGGTCGACGGCAAGCTGCACGAGCCCTTCGAAGAGCTGATGGTCGACACACCGGAGGAGTACCTCGGTGCCGTCACTCAGCTGCTCGCCGCACGCAAGGGCAAGATGGTCCAGATGACGAACCACGGCGCTGGCTGGGTCCGCATGGAATTCATCGTTCCCTCGCGTGGCCTGATCGGTTTCCGCACCGAGTTCCTCACGGACACTCGCGGTACCGGCATCGCCAACGCCGTCTTCCACGGCTACGCGCCGTGGGCCGGCGAGATCCGCGCCCGCCACACCGGTTCGCTCGTCTCGGACCGTCACGGAACCGTCACCCCGTTCGCGATGATCCAGCTGGCCGACCGCGGCACGTTCTTCGTCGAGCCGGGCGCAGACACCTACGAGGGCATGGTCGTGGGCATCAACCCGCGTCAGGAAGACCTCGACATCAACGTCACCCGCGAGAAGAAGCTGACCAACATGCGTCAGTCCTCGGCAGACGTCATGGAGACCCTGGCCAAGCCCAAGAAGCTGGACCTGGAAATGGCCATGGAGTTCTGTGCAGGCGACGAGTGCGTCGAGGTGACCCCCGAGGTCGTCCGCGTCCGCAAGGTGCACCTCGATTCCAACGAGCGCGCCCGTGAGCGTTCGCGCAGCAAGACTCGCGACAAGGCTGCTCTGTAAGACTCATCTCGTGCGGGAGAAGCGACGTGTCACTCTTGTGGGGCGTCGCTTCTCCTGTACCGGTAGCCGATCACGAAGGAGATCCTCGTTGCGCAACGTGCTGATGCCGGCGGTTCTGGTTTCTGCCATCGCACTGGTACTCACTGCGTGCACCGCGGATCCACCACCTCCCATCGAGAGCGTGGAGACGCCGGTCAGCACGACGATGGTTCCGGCCAAGACCGGTGATCCGGTGGTCGTCGCCATCGACGACGTCGGAATCGGATTCAACCCGCACTTGCTGGCAGACCAGTCGCCCGCAACGGCCGCGGTGAGTTCCCTGGTGCTACCCAGTCCGTTTCGGCCGATTCGCAACGCCGACACCGGGGTGACCACCTGGGAACCCGACCTGTCGCTGATGATCTCGGCCGAGGTGACCTCGCAGTCGCCGTTCACCATTCGTTATCAGCTGCGCAACGAGGCGCAGTGGTCCGACAGCGCACCCATCGCCGCCGAGGATTTCCGCTACCTGTGGCAGCAGATGATCACCCAACCCGGTGTGGTGGATTCCGCCGGGTACGCCCTGATCAGCGACGTCGCATCCTCGGGCGGTGGCAAGACGGTCGACGTGACTCTCGAATCGCCGTACCCGGCGTGGCAGCGCTTGTTCACGGACCTGGTGCCCTCGCACCTGCTCAAGGACTCGCCCGGCGGTTTCCAAGGTGGTCTCACCGACAACGTGCCGGTCTCCGGATCCCGGTTCAACATCAAGACCGTCGACCAGGGTCGAGACGAGATTCTGCTCGAGCGCAACGACCGCTTCTGGGGCGAGCCCGCGTCGCCCGATCAGATCCTCATCCGCCGCGGCGGTACCCCCGCGCAACTGGCCGATTCTCTGCGGTCGGCCGACGCCCAGATCGCCCAGGTTCGTGGTGACGCGGCCTTGCGAGCGCAGCTCTCGGCAATTCCCGGCGTCCGCACCGACACGATCCGGCAATCCCGGGTCCTGTCGATGACGGTCAACGGGCGAGCGGCCAATATGTCGGATTCCATTGTGCGCCAGGGTATTTTCGGCTTGCTCGATCCCAATCTGCTCGCCACCGTCGGGGCAGGTGGTGGCGCGACGGATCGTCGAGCTGCAGCGCAGCTCCTCTCTCCCTCCGACCCCGGATACACCGCGACGTCGCCCGCTCCCATCGGCAGAACCGCGGCCCTCGACCTGCTGCGACGCGCGGGCTTCGTTCCGACGCCCGACGCGGTGGTGACATCGACACCGAATGCGACCGCACCTACCACTGCAACCGCGCCGACGTCGACCGCCCCGGCAACCGGTACCCAGACCGCCGACCCGGCGACCACGAGTGCTCCGGTTCCGGGGGTGACCCGTCTTGCCGACGCGACCGGTACCGCGTTGCGGTTCGTGATCGGTGCCGTCGAGAACGACGACATCGCGCTCGCTGTCGCGGGGACGGCTGCGGACGAGCTCGTCAGCGCAGGGATCGATGCGACCGTCACCCCACTGCCCGCCGACGAGTTGTATTCGACGGCGTTGACCGAGGGCACCGTCGATGCGGTGGTGGGCTGGAACAGCGCGGGAGTGGACCCGGCGACGGCGCTGGCATCACGGTTCGGCTGTGTCCAGGAGCCTGCTGCAGGCAGCGGCGACCGCGCGGCGGCCCCGCGAAATCTGTCCGGCCTGTGCGTTCCCGAACTCGGGCCGACCATCGACAGGGCTCTCGTGAACGGACTCGATCCGTCCGTCGCCACCAACGACGTCGAGCCCAAGCTGTGGTCGCTGGCGTCGACGCTGCCGATCATGCAGGACTCGTCGGTGGTGGCCGCAGTTCCCGGCATCACCGGCGTCTCCCTGACCGGCCCGATCGAGGTCGGCATCTTCGCCGACGCCGCGCAGTGGATACGGACGCCCTCGTGACCGATCGCCGCGGCGACACCGCGACCAATGACGAAGTGAGCACTGGATCGATGACAGAGGCAGTGACGGAGCAGGCGATGACGGAGCCGCAGCGGCTGCTGCTCGTGCACGCGCATCCGGACGACGAGACCATCACCACCGGCGGCACCATTGCCCACTACGTTCGTGCCGGGGCCGACGTCACGGTACTCACCTGCTCGCTCGGCGAGGAGGGTGAGGTGATCGGTGAGACGTGGGCCGACCTGGTCGTCGATCGTGCCGATCAGCTGGGCGGCTACCGGATTCTGGAATTGCACCGTGCTCTCGCGGCGCTGGGCTGCAATCCGCCGCGCTTTCTCGGCGGAGCCGGCCGCTGGCGGGATTCCGGAATGGCCGGGACGTCTGCTGCCCGCAAGCCGCGTGCGTTCGTCAACGCAGACCGCGACGAGGCTCTCGGAGCGCTCGTGGCGGTGATGCGTGAGCTTCGGCCGCAGGTTGTCATCGGATACGACCCCGAGGGCGGTTACGGCCATCCCGATCATCAGCAGGTGCATTCGTTGGTGACCGAGGCCGTGGAGGTCTGCGGCACGGATTCCTACCCCCGGGCCGGGTCGCCATGGGAGGTGTCGAAGTTCTACTGGACTGTCACCGGTCAGGACCAACTGCAGTCGGGACTCGCCGCGATCGACGACATTCCGGCCGGATGGCGACTGCCCGTCGACGGTGAGCTGCCCAGCGTGCCCGAGAGCACGATCACGACCAGCATCGATATTCGCGGTGTGCTCGATGCCAAGCGGGACGCGCTGCGCGCACACGCCACTCAGGTCACCGTCGCACCGTCGGGACGCGAGTACGCACTCTCCAACGACATCGCCCAACCGATCCTGCTGGACGAGCAGTACGTGCTGGTTCGGGGCACACTCGGCGTCGATGGGACAGGCAGGGAGGCCGACCTGTTTGCCGGCGTACTAGGCTGTGCTTCGCATCACTGAATGACCGCAGGGTCGATCTCATCACAGCAGGGGCGGAACACATATGTACAACTGGGTAGTGCAGGACGCCATCGTCGCGTTCGTCGATTCTCTCAAGCCGCAGTTCGGCGCGCAGGCAGATCTGTACCAATACGTTCTTGGTCAGATCGCCATGGGTGCGAGCAACTTGCTCACCTCGCTGGGCTATCCGCCGGTTTCCTGAGTGCCGGTGCCCGGATTTTCGAATGCGATGCACTGAAACAACCCGGGTCAAGGCAGTATTGGGCGCATGATCTCGAAGGCCGCATCCAATACTGTCGCCCTGGTGTCCTGGGCGACCGTCGCAGTACTGGTGTTCGACGGCTTTCTCTCCGGAATTCTGTCGGTCTTCTTCTTGCCGACGTACCTCGGTTCGGTTCAATTCCCCATCAGCGCACTACTCGGCGGCATCGCCAACGTCGCGCTGATTCTGGCCGCGCGAAAGGTTGCCGAGCGGTCGATCTGGGTGGCGTCACCCCTGATCGGGTGGTTCGTCGCGGTGGTGCTGTGCATGCTGGGCGGCCCGGGCAACGATGTTCTGCTGCTCGCCGACTGGCGGACGATGCTGCTCATCATTGCAGGGGCGGGCCCGGCCGGTGTTCTGCTGTTCACGTTCCGGATGAAGGCGATCACAGCAAGCGTGCATGCCGACCCGCATCCCGAAGGACATCCTCGATCATCGTCGGCGTCAACAGTCCGGTGAAGGTGTTTCGCTGACTGACGTGGTAGCTGGCGAACACCGTGATCGATCCCAGCTCCAGTCGAACTCCATGGCCGAACTTCGGTGCAGGCCTGGGTATTTCCCATCCGTTGGTGGCCAGTATCGGAAGCAGGGACTGCCAGCCGAAGGCACCGAGAACGAGCACCGATCGCAACGTCGGACGAAGCAACCGCAGCTCGTCGTCCAACCACGGCTTGCACCTGTCTCGTTCGGCCGGAGTCGGCTTGTTCTGCGGCGGCGCGCAATGCACCGGGGCCGTGATGCGAACTCCGTTGAGCGTCAACCCGTCGCCGATATGTGTCGCGGTGGGTTGGCTCGCCAGCCCGACGGCATGCATGGCTCGATACAGCACGTCACCACTTCGATCGCCGGTGAACATTCGGCCGGTGCGGTTCGCCCCGTGTGCCGCCGGAGCGAGGCCCACTATCAGCATCGCCGCGTCGGGCGGTCCGAATCCGGGAACCGCCTTGCCCCAATAGGATTCGTCCGAAAATGCCGCACGCTTCTCGGCGGCGACCTGTTCGCGCCACCGCACCAGGCGCGGGCAGGCGCGACATTCCGAGACCGCGATGTCGAGTTGTTCGATGCTCTGCGGGCGTGCCTTCTTCATGGCGGGTCAGGTGCGCCGCAGCCAGATGTCTCCGGCTCCCGGGGTGACGGCGTCGATCATGGCCCACGCGTTCTCCACCGGGATGTCGATCACCTCGTAGTGGCCGACGCCTGCCGGAGTTGCCGCGACGATGGTCGCCACCCCGGCGCGGCGCTGGAAGAACGTCTGCCGCACCGTCCAGCCGATGATGCCCGCGGCCTCGAGGCTGTGCCGAGTTCTGTCCAGCGAACCGTGCTGGGTGATGAGCCAGCCGGGCAGCACTGCATGGCCCAGGCCTCGGTAGCGATCGTGAGCCAGGCCGACAGCGGCGACGAACAACACCCCGATCGCTGTCCACGCGAGAATCGGAATCGGCGCGCCGAAATACTGCGCAACTCCCAGGCCGGCGGTGATGACCAGCAGCGGCAGCGCTGCCCGGGTGTAACGGCGACGTCGCGCTGCGGGGCCGTGTTGCAGCAGTGGCCGGTCAGCACCGCCGTGCAGACCGGCGTCGCCGAGCACCGTGTTCATCATGCGTAGAGCCTCGGCCTGCGGGGCCTGGGGGAGCAGCAGAGACGATTCCTTCTTCTCTGCGCTGACGCCGGTCATGATGGCGTCCAGGCGGGCACCGCTGACCGCACGCAGCAGCAGCGGTTGCGACAGGGAGGTGCCGCGCAGCCGCTTCCGGTCGAGTGTCGACTGCCGGGTCCGTAGCAGCCCGTGGCTGACGTGCAGGGTGCGACCCTGATCGGTGACAGTGAGATTGGCGTAGGTCAACAGGTAGCGCACACACGCGAAGATGCTCGACACGACGAGCAGTGCGATCAGGGCGACGACGACGAACACGGCGATTCCGAACTGCTCGGCGGAGTCGATGCTGTTCGAGACCACCGACGACTCGGCCAGCGTCTGCCCCAGTCCGTACTGGAACAGCACGCCGACGGCAGCGGCGATGGTGACGATGCCGGTGATCGAGAACGGGGCGAATCGCACCCACGAGAACTGCCAGTGCGCAATCTCCACTTCGGGATTCGGTGCTGCGGTGGGGATACCGTCGGCTGCCGGAATCTGTCCCGACACTCGCTGCAGCAAATCGACGCGCAGTGCGGGGACCAAGGAGGTGTCGAGGGCGTTGAGCTCGAAGGCCTCGCCCTTACCCGCCTGCTGGCCGGTTCCGATCCGCAGGATCGACAATCCGAGCATCCGGTGCAGCACGTTCGCTTCCACGTCGACCGAACGAATCCTGTTGCGCGGGATGGACAGAACCTTCTTCTGCAGCACTCCGGTGCGCAGTTGCACATGTACCGGGCCGATCCGGTAGCTGGTGGTGAACCAGCGCAGAATTGCGAACACCACCACGACCGCGAGGATGCCGAGACTCCAGTAGTGGTTACCGCTCTGGCTGCCGACGAAGAACGAGATCAGCAGCACCGGCAGAATCTTGATGCCCTCGTTCACCGGATGCACCAACAACATTCGCTTGTCCAGGCGTAGCCACGGTTGCTCTTCCTCGACGGCGAGGAGTTCCTGATCTGTCACGTTGCGTCTCCGACGGTGCGGCCGGCGATATCGGTCAGTCGGGCCACCGTCTTGTCTGCGACGTCTCGATCGAGTGCCGTGATCTTGACCGCTCCGGCCGACGACGCCGTAGTGACGGTGACCGTGGCCAATCCGAGCAGCCGATCGAGCGGTCCCCGCTCGGTGTCGACCGTTTGCACTCGCGAGATCGGCGCGATGCGGCGCTCCTGACTGAGCCAGCCGGTGCGGGTGTAGACCGCCGTGTCGCTGATCTCCCAACGATGGACGCGGTACCGCCACTGCGGCACGATCGTGATGTGCAGGGCCGCCAGCACTATCGATGCCACAAGGACGGCGACATGCGGCCACGAGGTCCACGTCGAGTCGACGACAGCCCAGACGATCTGGGCGACGAAGACCGGCAGCCACAGCAGACCGGCACTCAGAGCCCAGAGAAGACGTGCACGTGGAGACGGTTGCCACTGGGGGTCGGTCATCGTTGTCACGGCTACAAACCTAGCCCTCATCCCTCGTGCGCGTTTTGCGTACTTCCAGCTACGCAAAACGCGCACGAGGGCGACAGCCCGACCCGCGGGTGGCACGTGCGTACCAGGAAGCGCATGATCGACGGGTGACTTCTCTACCGGATGCCGTACCAGCCCCCTCTGCGATGCGACGAGTGTTGCGTCGTGCCCGCGATGGAGTCTCTCTCAACGTCGACGAGGCCACGGTACTGCTGCACGCTCGCGGTGACGATCTGACCGATCTGATGGCGTCGGCGTCCCGGGTTCGCGATGCCGGGCTCGAATCCGCGGGCCGGCCGAAGACGGTGTCGTACTCACGCAAGGTGTTCGTTCCCATCACGCGGTTGTGCCGCGACAAATGCCATTACTGCACGTTCGTCACAGTGCCGGGCAAACTCAATGCCGCCGGGCACGGGATGTTCATGGATCCCGACGAGATCATCGACGTCGCCCGCAAGGGTGCCGCCCTCGGATGCAAGGAAGCACTGTTCACTCTCGGCGACCGACCGGAGGAACGCTGGCCCGAGGCCAAGGCGTGGCTCGATTCCCGCGGCTACGACTCGACCTTGGACTACGTGCGCGCCATGTCGATCCGGGTACTCGAAGAGACCGGCCTGCTGCCGCACCTCAACCCGGGAGTGATGTCCTGGCAGGAACTCTCGCGACTCAAGCCGGTCGCCCCGTCGATGGGCATGATGCTCGAGACCACCTCGCGTCGGTTGTTCGAAGAGAAGGGCCAGGCGCACTACGGCAGCCCTGACAAAGATCCCGAGGTTCGGCTACGCACCCTGACCGACGCGGGCCGGCTCAACATCCCGTTCACCACCGGCATCCTCGTCGGGATCGGCGAGACCCTGCGCGATCGCGCCGAGTCGATCATGGCCATTCGCAAGGTGCACAAGTCTTTCGGGCACGTCCAGGAAATCATCGTCCAGAACTTCCTCGCCAAGTCCGATACCGCGATGCGGTCGGTACCCGACGCCGGTCTCGAAGAATTCCTCGCGACCATCGCGGTGACGCGGATGGTGCTCGGCCCCTCGATGCGGATTCAGGCTCCGCCGAATCTGGTCGCACCGGAAGAGACGGCCGCGTTGCTGGGCGCAGGGGTCGACGATTGGGGCGGGGTCTCCCCGCTGACGCCCGATCACGTCAATCCCGAGCGGCCCTGGCCGAACCTGGACACTCTCGCCGAGCTGTCGGCAACGGCCGGATACCGGTTGGTCGAGCGGACCGCCGCGCAGCCGCAGTACGTTCTCGCCGGCGCACCGTGGATCGATCCGCGGATCTCCGCGCACGTGCGGGCGGTGGCCGACCCGGAGACCGGGATGGCACGCGAGGGTGTGAACCCGACGGGTCTGCCGTGGCAGGAGCCGGACGAGGAGTGGGAGTCCTCGGGTCGGGTGGATCTGAACACAGAGATCGACACCCAGGGCCGCAACACCGAGACCCGCTCGGATCTGGCGAATGCGTTCGGCGACTGGGAATCGATCCGCGAGCAGGTCCGCGATCTCGCCGGGCTCGAACGGGTGGATCGTGACCTGGTGTCGGCGTTGACGGCAGCGGAGAAGGACCCGGCCGGGTTGTCCGACGAGCAGTACCTCGCGCTGGCCACAGCCGAGGGTCCGGGTATGGACGCCGTTGCTGCGCTCGCCGACGATCTGCGCAGGCAGGTCAACGGGGACACCGTCACCTATGTGGTGAACCGGAACATCAACTTCACCAACATCTGCTACACGGGGTGCCGTTTCTGTGCGTTCGCGCAGCGCAAGGGCGACGCCGACGCGTTCACCCTGTCCACCGCCGAGGTCGCCGATCGGGCGTGGGAAGCGCATGTCGTCGGTGCTACCGAGGTGTGCATGCAGGGCGGAATCGACCCCGAACTCCCCGTGACGGGATATGCCGATCTGGTGCGGGCGGTCAAGGCCAAGGTGCCCTCGATGCACGTGCATGCGTTCTCGCCGATGGAGATCGTTAACGGGGCATCGCGCGGAGGCCAGTCGATCCGCGAATGGCTCACCGAGCTCCGGGCGGCCGGCTTGGATTCGATTCCGGGTACCGCCGCGGAAATCCTCGACGACGAGGTCCGGTGGGTGCTCACCAAGGGCAAGCTCCCTGCTGCCGAGTGGATCGAAGTGATCACCACCGCGCACGAGGTGGGGCTGCGGTCGAGTTCGACGATGATGTACGGGCACGTCGACAACCCCTCGCACTGGGTCGGTCACCTGAACGTGCTCAAGAAGATCCAGGACAAGACCGGTGGGTTCACCGAGTTCGTGCCGCTGCCGTTCGTGCACCAGTCCTCGCCGTTGTATCTGGCCGGGGCGTCGCGGCCCGGTCCGACGAACCGGGACAACCGTGCGGTGCATGCTCTGGGCAGGATCATGCTGCACGGCCGGATCGACAACATTCAGACGTCGTGGGTGAAATTGGGAATCACGGGTACACAGGCGATGCTGAACGGAGGCGCGAACGATCTGGGCGGGACCCTGATGGAAGAGACGATCTCGCGGATGGCGGGTTCGCAGAACGGTTCGGAGAAGACCGTCGCGGAACTGCACGAGATCGCCGACGGCATCGGACGACCGGTTCGTCAGCGCACCACCACGTACGGCCCGGCACCAGAGGTGTCGGTCGCCGGCCTGATCTGACCCTGGGTCCTGATTTTCTGAAATGGAGCTTGTCTGACATGGACGACCGCCGAGTCGCCGCGGTGCTGAGCAGCGCCGTCGCAATCATTCATCCCGTGCTCGACATCCTGGCCACACGTGATCCGATCGGGCTGAAGGGGAGGACGTTCCGCGAGTCCTCTGCGGACGATTCGACCCTCGACAACGTCATCGACTTTCTCGCGAAAGCCTTCGACACCACCGACTTCCCGGGCACCGCCGGCTGGGAGAAGCTCGACAGCGATGCTCGTTCGCAGTGGTGGGTCAATCGCATCGGAGCTCTCAACACCGTTGCCGTCGCATTCCCCGGTGTGTTCGGCATCCTGGTGAACCGTCTGCCGATCCAGGATCTGCTCGGGTTCGCCAACCAGGCGATGGTGCTCGTGGCGGTGGCCCGCGAATCCGGAGTGACCGACCGCGAGACGCACGTGGCGCTGCTCGGGTCGGTGCTGTGCAAGCGCGACCTGACGTCCTTGGCCGACAGCGCTCCCGCGAAGAAGGAAGAATCGCCGAAATCCGGCCCGTTCGCACTGCTGCGCGGAATGTGGCAGATCGCCAACGTGCTGCGCGACGTTGCCTGCGAACTGGAGAAGCGCCCGCATCCACGTGGGTTCTACCGCGTACTCGGAGCCATTCCGCTCGTCGGCGGCGTCGCCGGATATCTCGGTGAGCGGGGCGCGCTCTCGCGCGCCGCCAAGCAGGGCCGCAAGTGGCTCGCGGCGCACAAGAAGACGTCCGCACTCGGTGCAGACGTGCCCGCGAAGCAGCTGCGGCGATAGCCGTTCGGGGCAGGTGAGGCCACCCTGGTCGATTTGCCCCACGTTCGGACGGCGATACTAGGATGCTCAGGGCGCGCGAGCGCCCACGATCGATACAGGAGGGGAGAGCAGCAGTGACCTACTCGATTGCAGAACCGTGCGTAGATGTACTGGACAAAGCGTGCATCGAAGAGTGCCCGGTGGATTGCATCTACGAGGGTAACCGAATGCTGTACATCCACCCCGACGAATGCGTCGACTGCGGGGCCTGCGAGCCCGTGTGCCCCGTCGAGGCCATTTTCTACGAGGACGACGTTCCCGAGCAGTGGAGCGCTTACGTCGGTGCCAATGTCGACTTCTTCGACGACCTGGGATCTCCCGGCGGTGCCGCGAAGCTCGGCAAGACCGACTACGACCCGCCGTTCATCAAGGCTCTGCCTCCCATGGGCGAGAACTGACGCCTTGGCACGTAGAGCGGTGGCAGCGGCGCTGCCCGATTTTCCCTGGGACTCGTTGACCGCTGCCAAAGAGAAGGCGTCGGCGCACCCGGACGGCATCGTCAACCTGTCGGTCGGTACTCCGGTCGATCCGGTTGCCGAGGTCATCCGCACCGCACTGAATTCGGTTGCGGGCGAACCCGGGTACCCGACGACCGTCGGTACCGTTGCGCTCCGGGAGGCCGCGGTGGCTGCGCTCGAGCGCCGCTACTCGATCACCGGCATCGGGGTCGACGCGGTGCTGCCGGCCATCGGCACCAAGGAAATGATCGCCTGGTTGCCGACTCTGTTGGGTCTGGGAGCCGACGACCTGGTCGTCATCCCCGAATTGGCCTATCCCACTTACGAAGTGGGTGCTCTGCTTGCCGGTGCTCGTATTCTGCGGGCAGACGGTCTCGCGCGACTCGGACCGGAGCGCGCGTCGTTGATCTTCGTCAACTCTCCGTCCAACCCGACGGGCAAGGTGCTCGGCGTCGACCACCTGCGCAAGGTTGTCGACTGGGCCCGCGAGCGCGACGCCATCGTCGTCTCCGACGAGTGCTACCTGGGACTGACCTGGGACGCGGATGCCGTGTCGGTACTGGATCCTCGCGTGTGCGACGGCGATCACACCAATCTGCTTGCCGTGCACTCACTCTCGAAGACCTCGAACCTGGCGAGTTATCGCGCCGGCTTCGTCACCGGCGACGCGTCCCTCGTGGCCGAGTTGCTCGAGGTGCGCAAGCACGCCGGCATGATGGTGCCGCTGCCGATCCAGGCTGCCATGACCGCAGCATTGGCCGACGACGAGCACGAGAGCATTCAACGCGAGCGATACCGCGCCCGGCGCACCGTGCTCAAAGCTGCCGTCGAGGCAGCAGGATTCACCGTCGACCACTCCGAGGCGGGGCTCTACCTGTGGGCTACGCGGGGCGAACCGTGCCGGGACACCGTCGACTGGCTCGCCGAACGCGGCATCCTCGCCGCTCCGGGAGAGTTCTACGGGCCGGACGGCGGACAGCACGTGCGAATCGCACTGACGGCTACGGACGAGCGCATCGAGGCTGCGGCCACTCGCCTGCGCGGCTGATTTCGGCAGACACTCACGTCAGTTGGACCCGGCTCGGACCGGGTGTTCTCATGTACGCATGACCCTCACCCTGCTGCTCAGCTTCGCCGGCGTGTGTTTTCTGCTGGCGATTCTGCCCGGGCCCGATTCGTTTCTGGTGCTGCGGTACCGCATCGGCGGCCTCAAGCCCGGGATCGCGGCGGCGATGGGCGTCGCGATCGGCGGACTGTTCTGGGCCGTGCTGGTAGCTGTTGGGCTGGCGGCGATCGTCGAGCAGTCGGCGACGGCGTATCGCGTGGTCAAGATCCTCGGCGGGCTGTATCTGCTGTACCTGGGCGTGAAGGCGTTTCGGGCACGCCGAAAGAACAAGGTGGCCGGTGAGCCGCTGGTGCCGGTTGCTGCGGCCGCATGGTCGGCGTTCGGTGCCGGGGTTCTCTCGTGTGCGCTCAATCCGAAGGTGGGACTGTTCTACCTGGCCGTGGTGCCGCAGTTCCTCACCGTGGTCACGTTCACCGGTGCAATGACGCTCGGTCTGGTCGAGGTGGTGGTGGCCGCCCTGGTGATGGGAGTGTTCTCCGTCGTCGCCTCACGCGCGGTCGCGTTGTTGCGCAAGCCGGCGGTGACCGACTGGCTGGACCGCATCAGTGCCGGATTCCTGGTCGCCCTCGGCGTCGGAACCGTCGCGTCCTCGGCCTAGCGGCGACAGCGGTCAATCGAGGTCGGGCTCGCCCACATCCCAGCCGCCGCGTCTGATGCGCAGGATGTAGACCAGTTCGTTGCTGCCGAACGCTTCGACGGTGGTGAAGCGCTTCGGCTCGGTGTTGACCTCGGGATTGCGTGCGTGGGCTTCCTCGTAGAGCTGAGTGGCTCGCAGATCGGCCAGTTCCACCCGCGTCCAGAAATCGTCCGATTGGACCGAGTAGACCAGCCTCGGCGCGCCGTCGGTGACGTGCGCGATGTCGATGGCGTCGTCGTCCGAATCCTCGTCTTCGAGATCCAGGTCGAGTTCGTCCTCGGAATCGGTGTCCTGCTCGGCGTCGGTTCCGATCAGATAGACGCCCGCCTGCAGGTCACCGGCGGCGACCGTCATGTACTCGGCGTAATCGCCGGTGTCGATTCCGTCCACGTCCATGTATGTACGGTAGCCATGTGCTGCTTCGTTCACTGAACCCACTCGCCGTTGCGCGGGGAGACGATATTCCCGACGCCATCACCATCGACGGAGTCTCGCTTTCTCGCGCCGACATCCTGGGTGCGGCGACCTCGGTTGCCGAACGTATCGCGCGGGCAGATCGGCTCGCGATCTACGCAACGCCGTCGGTCAAGACGGTGCTCGCGGTCGTCGGCGCCCTGATCGCTGGGGTCACCGTGGTGCCCGTTCCGCCGGACGCGGGTGTCGCCGAACGCGAGCACATCCTCCGGGACTCGGGTGCGCAGGCGTGGCTCGGCGAAGCTCCGCCCGATACCGCCGGGCTCGAGGTTCTACCGGTGCGTCAGCACGCGCGGTCGTGGCACAGCTACGCCGAACCGCAGCCGTCTTCCGTTGCGTTCGTGCTCTACACCTCCGGTACCACCGGTCCACCGAAGGGCGTCCTGATCTCTCGCAGCGCCATCGCGGCCGGCCTCGACGCGCTGGCCGAGGCGTGGAGCTGGACGTGGAAAGATACTGTGGTGCACGGGCTTCCGTTGTTCCATGTGCACGGTCTCATCCTCGGGGTCCTCGGCCCGCTGCGGGTCGGCAGCCCACTGATTCACACCGGTAAGCCGACTCCGGAGCTCTACGCGGCAGCGCGTGGTTCCCTCTACTTCGGGGTGCCGACGGTGTGGTCGCGGGTCGCCGCCGACGAGACGTCCGCCCGAGCTCTCGCGGACGCCCGGTTGCTGGTCTCCGGCAGTGCGCCGCTTCCGGTACCGGTGTTCGAGAAGCTGCGCGAGCTCACCGGCCAGGCCCCGATCGAGCGGTACGGTATGAGCGAAACCCTCATCACCATCAGTACCCGCGCCGACGGTGAGCGTCGCCCGGGCTCGGTGGGACTCCCGGTCGCAGGCGTCGAAACCCGATTGCGCGGCGAGCAGGGCGAAATCCTGCCCCACGACGGTGAATCGATCGGAGCACTGCAGATCCGTTGCCCCATGCTGTTCGACGGCTACCTGAACAACCCGGAGGCGACAGCGAAGACCTTCACCGAGGACGGCTGGTTCGACACCGGAGATGTCGCTCTCATCGAGCCGGACGGCTTTCACCGCATCGTCGGGCGCGCGTCGACGGACCTGATCAAATCCGGTGGCTATCGCGTCGGCGCGGGGGAGATCGAGACGGTGCTGCTGGGGCATCCGAGCGTGGACGAGGTCGCTGTCGTCGGCTTACCGGACGACGATTTGGGCCAGCGCATCGTGGCCTTCGTCGTCGGCACCGATGTCGAGGATCGGGTGCTCATCGATCTGGTGGCCACCGAGCTGTCGATTCACAAGCGGCCCCGCGAGATTCGCGTGGTCGACTCGCTGCCGCGCAATGCCATGGGCAAGGTGCAGAAGAAGCTGTTGTCGTAGTCGTCAGCGGGGGTGTGAGGTGGCCGTTAGCCTCGAAAGTATGACGACACTCGACGGCGCACGCATTCTCGTATTCGGTGCCAGTGGTGGGCTGGGGTCCCCGATAGTCGACCAGCTCGCCGAAGCCGGTGCTCGGTTGACCGTCAGCGGTCGCAGCCTCGAGTCCTCGGATCATCACACGGTGAATGCCGATCTGACGCTTCCGGATTCGGCTCGATCGGTGATCGCAGAGGCCGTCGAACACCACGGCGGTCTGGACGGGATCGTGATCGCCGCCGGCGTGGTGGCGTTCGGCGCAGTCAGCGACGTGGACGACGACACCGTCGACGAGTTGCTGCTGCTCAACTACCTGGCACCGCTGCGTGTGCTGAGAGAAGCCATGACCACTCTGGATCAGGGTGGCTTCGTCCTCAACATCAGCGCGGTGGTGGCCGACAAGCCGATGCCGAACATGGGTGCCTATTCTGCGAGCAAGGCCGCGGTGAGTGCGCTGCTGAAAAGTGTTCGCACCGAAGCCCGTAAGTCGAAGATCAGGATCGTCGATGTGCGGCCACCGCACACCGAGACCGGCTTGGCCACTCGGCCGATCGCCGGGCAGGCGCCGAAACTGCCACAGGGGCTGACCCCGGAGTCGGTGGCAGCGCGCATCGTCGCGGCCATCACCGACGACGAGACCGACCTCGGCGCGGACCAGTTCTCGTAGGCGAGACCTTCCTAGGCTATTGTCGGCTTCGTGACCGAGACACATGTGACCGACGCAGCCAGAAGGCTCGTTCGTCGTCGCACCATCGACTTCGGTCTCGTCTGCACCTCCTCCTGTTCGTAACAGTCGATCGAACCCATTCCCGACGGGCTTTTTGCGCTCCTCGGGTAGTTCCGGCAACCCTCGAATCGAACAGGAATTCTCATGACCACATCTGTTTCTCATCTCGGCGGCGTCATCGCTGCCACCGATGACGCCGTGCAGGCCGACGCGAAGAACGCCCAGGTCGTCTTTCGTGGTTCGGCCACCGCACACGACGCCGTCGCCAGCACCGTCACACTCGGCAAGTACAGCGTCGAGGTCGACGAGCCGCCGGCCCTCGGCGGGGAGAACAAAGCCGCCAATCCCGTGGAGTACTACCTCGCGTCGCTGCTGTCCTGCCAGGTGGTCACCTATCGTGTCTGGGCCGAGAAGCTGGGCATCGTCGTCGACGACATCAGCGCAAAGGCCGAGGGAGATCTCGATGTGCGCGGATTCTTCGGGTTCGACGACGCGGTGCGCCCAGGGTTCGGCGAGGTGCGTGTTGTCGTCACGGTCACGGGGCCGGAGACGCGGGAACGGTACGAGGAGCTGCAACAGGCCGTCGACGATCACTGCCCCGTGCTGGATCTGACGCGCAATCCCACCCCGATCCACACCGTTCTCGAAACGGCCTGAGGTCATGAGCGAACGGACATTCGGCCTGCGTACCAGAGCAATTCACGCCGGAGCAAGGCCTGATCCTTCCACCGGTTCGCGTGCTGTGCCGATCTATCAGACGGCGAGCTACGTGTTCGAGAATTCCTCGGACGCAGGCGATCTGTTCGCTCTGCAGAAGTACGGCAACGTCTACAGCCGTATCGGTAACCCGACCGTCGCCGCCTTCGAGGAGCGCATCGCGAGCCTCGAAGGCGGCATCGGAGCGGTCGCGTTCGCCAGTGGGTTGGCGGCCGAGTTCGCGGTGTTCGCTGCTCTCGCGGGCACCGGGGACCACATCGTCGCGGCGGCCGGTCTCTACGGCGGCACGGTGACCCAACTCGACGTCACACTCCGCCGGTTCGGTGTCGAGACCACCTTCGTTCCGGGCACCGATCCGGCGGATTACGCTGCTGCGGTCACGGATTCGACCAAACTGATCTACGCCGAGATCATCGGGAACCCGTCGGGGGAGATCGCCGACCTCGAGGGTCTCGCCGCCGTTGCGCACGAGCACGGAATCCCGTTGGTGATCGACGCGACGATGGCGACCCCGTGGCTGAGCAGGCCCATCGAGTTCGGTGCCGACATCGTGATCCACTCGGCGACGAAATTTCTCGGCGGGCACGGCTCGACGCTGGGTGGAGTGGTGGTCGAATCCGGTCGATTCGACTGGGGCTCGGGCAAATTCCCGCAGATGACCGAGCCGGTGGCCTCGTACGGGGGCCTGTCGTGGTGGGGAAACTTCGGCGAGTACGGCTTTCTGACCAAGCTGCGCAGCGAGCAACTGCGCGACATCGGTGGTGCGTTGGCACCACAGTCGGCCTTCACCCTGATCCAGGGTGTCGAGACGTTGCCGCAGCGCATGGACGCACACGTTGCCAATGCCCGAGTGGTCGCCGAGTGGCTGGAACAGGATCCGCGCATCGACTACGTGAGATGGGCTGGGCTACACAGTCACCCGCATCACGATCGATCCGAGAAATATCTGCCCGCCGGGCCCGGTGCGGTGTTCGCCTTCGGAATCGACGGGGGTCGCGACGCCGGTCAGACGTTCGTCGAAAGTGTCCGGGTTGCCAGCCACGTCGCCAACATCGGCGACGTGCGTACCCTCGTGATTCACCCGGCCAGCACCACCCACCGGCAGCTGACCGACGATCAACTCCGCGGAGCGGGTGTCGGCCCGGAATTGATCCGCATCAGCGTCGGACTGGAAGACGTCGAGGACATTCTCTGGGATCTGGATCAGGCCCTGACGCTGGCAACCGGAAAGGCACGCTCGTGAGTGAACGCACCTGGCAGGGCCCGTCCGCCCAAGAGCGTCAGCGCATTCTGCGGGAAACCAGGACGGTGGCAATCGTCGGTGCGTCCAAGAACCCCTCGCGGGCATCCTATTTCGTCAACCGGTATCTGTCGTCGACGAGTAACTACGAGATCTTTCTCGTCAATCCGACGATCAGCGAAATCGAAGGAACAACGGTTTATCCGACGCTCGCCGACCTACCGAAGCCGCCGGATCTGGTCGACGTCTTCCGCAAGTACGACGACCTTCCTGCGGTGCTTGCCGAAACCATTGCGGTGCAGGCGAAGACGATCTGGCTCCAGCTGGGACTGTGGCACGAGCAGGTGGCCCACGACGCCGAAGCCGCCGGATTGAACGTCGTCATGGATCGCTGCCTCAAGATCGAACACGCGCGATTCCACGGAGGATTGCATCTGGCCGGATTCGATACGGGAGTGATCGATTCGCGTCGTACACGGGGGTAGGCGCGCCGCACGCCTCACCACGTCAGGACGGTGTTGTCCTCGAATACCAGTCCGGTGGGTCCATCGGCGTCGAGGGTGGCGAGTCGAATCGCGACGGCCGCACCCTCGTCCGGCGATCGTGTTCCGCGGAATCCGTTGAAGTCGGTGGCGACGTGCCCGGGGGCTGCTCCGTTGACCTTGATCGGGGTATCGGCGAGGTCTCGGGCGTAGTGAACGGTGAGGGCGTTCAGAGCGGTCTTCGAGCTCGAATACGCCATCGACGGCGTGCCCACCCATGCACCGTCCTCGCCGATGGAACCGCGCTTGCTGGTGACGTTGACGATCCGACCGGCCGGGGACTTTCTCAGTAGCGGCAGGAATGCGTTGGTCACATCGACGACGGCAAAGACATTGACGTCATACACCTTTCGCAGATCCGACGAACTCTCCTCGGTAGGGCGGTGATACCCGACGTTGACGCCGGCGTTGTTGATCAGAGCATCGAGGTGGCCCACTTCGGTGTCGATGTGTCGGACGGCCTCGTCGAGGTCGCCGGTCGAGGTGACGTCGAGCCGAATCGGGCGTATGTCTCCGTCGATCCCGGTGGCCGCGGTGACGCCCCCGGCGAGATCTCGCGAGCCCAAATAGACGACAAAGCCCTGGGCGGCGAGGCCGCGGACGATGGCAAGGCCGATGCCTCGGTTGGCACCCGTGACAAGAGCGGCGTGTGTTGTCATGTCAACACAATGCACCCGGTTGCGTTGTCATGTCAACAGCGGGTGGATAGGCTGGCGTAATGTCGCTGTTGAACGAATCTGAGATGGCCCTGTGGCACGTATGGAAGCGGGCGCAGGACACCGTGTGGACTCGCGTCACCGCGGAGATTGCGGACGAAACTGGCTTGTCGGACCAGGATTTCGCGGTTCTGACCCGAGTGCACGAGATAGGGGATGGGGTGCTGCGGCAGAGCGCCTTGGCGGCGTTGCTCGAGTGGCATCGCAGCCGGCTGTCGCACCATCTGACCCGCATGGCCGACCGCGGACTCATTACTCGGCGTCAGGTCGACGGGGGAGTGGAGGTATTTCTCACCACCGCGGGACGCGATGCCGTCGTGCGCGCTCGGCCCGTTCACGCCGAGGCGGTCCGACGGCATCTGCTCGACGCGATCCCGGCTTCCGAGCGAGCGGCATTCGAGCGCATCCTCGTCGGCCTCACGCCTTCAGCAGGCGACCGCTGATCACTGTTGCCAGACCGCGCGGGGCGAGGCGCACGCTGCCTGCGCTGATCTTGTTGGACAGACCGGACACGACACTGGCCGGAGTGCGACGAGAATCCAACGCGCGCAATGCCGTCGAGACAACTTGCTCGGATGTCTGAAAGTTGCCCACCGCGGCGTCTTTCGATCCCACGACGTCGAAGAATTCGGTACGCGTCGGACCGGGGGAGAGCGCGAGGACTTTCAACGACGAGGTGCGGTACTCGAATGCCAGAGCCTCGGTGAAGTTCAAGACGAACGCTTTTGTCGCCCCGTACACGGCCATGTTGGGCGTCGGTTGATACGCAGCGGTACTCGCCACGTTGATCAGCGCACCGGTCAGGTTCGGCAGGAATGCGTGAGTGAGGTCGACCAGCGCACTGACGTTGAGGGCGATCTCTGCGGCCACGCGCTCCGGATCCTCGTCGGCGAACCGGCCGTGCGTTCCGAAGCCAGCGTTGTTGACCAGGGAAGTGGGAGTGATCCCTTTCTCGGCCAACGTGGTTCGCAGCGCTGCGCCGACTCCAGGCACGCCCAGGTCCATCGCCACGACGGTGGCAGTGACGCCGTGGTCGGCCTCGATGCGGCGAGCGAGCGCCTCGAGTCGATCGGCCCGCCGCGCCACGAGGACTACGTTCTCGCCGCGTGTGGCGAATCGGGTGGCGAATTCCTCGCCGAGGCCTGAGCTTGCTCCGGTGATGAGCACTGTGGAAGTCATGAGCGCAAATGTAGGCAGTGTCAGCATTGTTGTCAATGCCAACATCCCTTAGGGTGAGTACATGGCAACGCGGCGCTACCACCATGGTGACTTGCGGGCGGTACTGCTCGACGCGGCCGAACGGAGCATTGCGCAGGGTGGGGTCGACGCGCTCTCGCTGCGGCAGTTGGCCAGAGATGTCGGAGTCAGTCACGCCGCCCCGGCTCGGCATTTCAGAGACAAACAGGCATTGTTGGATGCGCTGGCGCTACACGGTTTTCAGGAGATGAACCGCCGGATGGCCGCCGCCGCGACCGGTCCTGGTGAGCTGATGTCGCGGTTTCGTGGCGTCGCACGTGCGTATCTCGGATTCGCCGTCGAGCATGCCGAACTGCTGGATGTCATGTACAGCACCAAACACCACCCCGATGCCAGCGAAGACCTGAAAGCTGCTGCGGGCCAGAGTATGACGGCAACCGAAGCGTTGTTGAAGGACGCCATTGGCGCCGGCATGATCACCGAGGCACCCACCGAGATACTCGCTCGGGTGGCATTCGCGAGCGTGCACGGCCTCGCGGTGCTCGCCACCGGTGATCTCCTCGACGGCGTCCCCGTCGAGGATCTACTGGACGCAACCGTCGACACCCTGATGCGCGGGTTCACCTGATCTGGTCGTTCCGCAGGCTCCACTGATGATCGGGTCGTTCCGCAGGCTCCACTGATGATCGGGTCGTTCCGCAGGCTCCACTCCTGTGGCTAAGTTGAATGGCATGACCGAATACGACCTGCAACGCTTCGTCGACGCCCAGGACCCCGTCTGGAATGCAGTGACGAAGGAACTGAAGGCGGGACGCAAGCAGACGCACTGGATGTGGTTCGTGTTCCCGCAGTTGGCGGGGCTGGGCCGCAGTGCAACTGCTCAGCACTTCGGCATCGCCGATCTGACCGAGGCGGAACTGTACTTGTCTCACGAGGTGCTGGGACCGCGCCTGAGCAAGGCAGCTCGGCTGACCGTCGGAATCGAGGGCCGGACGATCGACGAGATCTTCGGTTATCCGGACAATCTGAAACTGCACTCGTCCATGACGCTTTTCGCCGAAGCTACCAAGGGCACGTCCGTTTTCGGCGAAGTGTTGCGAAAGTATTTCGACGGTGAATCCGATGGCGGAACACTCGACTTGCTCGACGAGCGATACCGCTAGCATCGCACCCATGACGACTCCACTCGCCGGATCCATTGCCTTCGTTCACGCCAGCTGGCACCTGGACATCGTCGACCGCGCGCGAGTGGGTTTCGCAGCAGAACTCGAGCGGCTCGGCCAGGCCGGTACGTCCATCGACGTCTTCGAGGTCCCGGGAGCATTCGAGATCCCGCTGCATGCGCAGCGGCTGGCCAAGACCGGAAAGTACTCGGCGATCGTTGCCGCCGCACTGGTGGTGGACGGCGGAATCTATCGACACGACTTCGTCGAGACGGCGGTCATCGACGGCCTCATGCGGGTGCAGCTGGATACCGACGTCCCCGTGTTCTCGGTGGTGCTCACTCCCCACCATTTCCACGAGCATGCCGACCACAAGGCCTTCTTCACCGCGCATCTCGAAACCAAAGGTGCCGAGGCGGCGAGAGCTGTGGTCAAAACTCTGGCCTCGCTGGGAACCATCGGCTGACGCTGGGGCCGACGCCATGGCCGATTCTGTGCGCGGGACCGATTGCCACACTGCGCCTGGGCTTCACGAAGTACTCGCGGAACTCGAACGGCGAGAACCGATCTTCCACCGCCGCGAGTGCGGCACCACGCGGGAAGACTTCGAGCGCCTCACCGATCCAAGTTTTTGGGAGATCGGAGCTTCGGGTCGGCTCTACAGTCGCGAACACGTCTGGTCGGTCCTCGAAGACCGGTATTCGTCCGACCCGAGCGGTCGGCTCGACCCTGATTGGGAGACCAGCGGGTTCGAGCTCCGGGAAATCGCCCCGGCGACCTACCTGCTGACCTACACGCTGCGGCTCGACGGCAGGCATACCCGCAGAACGACGTTATGGCAGCGACGGGACGGTGACTGGAAAATCCTCTATCACCAGGGAACCGTGATCGCAGACCAGAAATCGTGAAGTGTGACGGATGAGTCGACCTCTACCACGAGCTACCGACAGATTCTGTTTCACGAATAGTGAAGCAGAGCAATAGTTTTCGATGCGACTATCATTGTCAGTCGAACACATGTTCGATACACTTGATCCATGACAACGGAGATCTGGCAACTGAGCGAGGCAGAACTCCTCGCCGACTCTGCTGATGTCTCCCACCGAATCCAGTTGCTCGAAGCCCGACGTATCGCCCTCGTCGCCGAGATCGATACTCGCGTCTCCCGCGAGAAGCTCGGATTCCCCGGGCCCGCCGGTTGGCTCACCTCCACCACCCTGCTCACCCCCGGCAAAGCCACCAAGATCGTCGCCCTCGCCCGCGGACTGAAGAACTTCCCCGACATCGCCGACGCCGTCAGCACGGGCGTCATGTCCGTCGACCATGCCGCTCTGATCCTCGCCTTCGCCGAAACACCACCGAAGAACCTCCCGCAAGAAGGCCAGGACATCGCCCGCGCCGCCATGATCAAGGCTGCGACCGGACCACAAGCGCGCACCGGCCGCATCCGCGAAGCGATCACCAAACTCGAGGACACCTACGGCAGCAAGAAACCGCCCCCCGAGGACACCGACCGCAACGAACTCTTCGCCTCCACAACCCTCAACGGGCGGCTGGTGCTCAAGGCCGACTTCGATGCCATCACCGGAGAAAAACTCCTCACCGCACAGCACCGCTCACCGAACCCCGACCCGCAGCCGACGGTACCCAAGACGAACGCAGCCCCGCCCGGCGCCGAGCCGACGCATTCGGGCACATCCTCGACCGCTACCTCGCCTCCAGCAACCGACCCACCGAAGGCGGCGAAAAACCGCACCTCAATCTGCACATCAGCCTGCGCGACCTCACCAACCTCCGCCGCACCATGAACACCGACTCTGACTCTGACTCTGACTCTGAGAATGGCAGCATCGCAACCGAATCCGACAACGACAGCCGGCCAGCCACCGCCGATCGCGGCGCGTATCGGGACTTGTTCGGTGACGGCACCACTGTCGGGTGGCTGCCGTGGATGGGGCCACTCTCCCGCAATACGTCCCGGCAACTGGCCTGCGATTGTCTTCTCACCGCCATCGTCATGGATGAGAACGGCTCACCGATCAACCTCGCCCGCACCGCACGCACTGTCACCGCGAAACAGAAACGCGCGTTGACCGCTCGCGATCACGGCTGCGCGTTCCCCGGCTGCGGCAAACCCGCAGCCTGGACCGAAGGCCACCACATCTGGCACTGGACCGATGGTGGACCCACCGACATGAACAACCTCGTCCTGCTCTGCGGATTCCACCACCGACTCATTCACCACAGTGACTGGGAAGTGTTCATCGCCGCCGACAACCACCCGTGGTTCATCCCGCCGGCCACCGTCGACCCGGATCGAAAACCCCGACAATCCCACGCCCGAGCCGGCCCCCACATCGCATAAGCCCATACAAGCAATCCAGCCCCGCACCGAGAACACGGTGCGGGGCTGGAAGAGGTTGGCCGTAAAGCTAATTCGAGAACGTAGCTCTCAGTCGTTGGCGTGCAACACTGCGTTCAGTTCGACGCCGGTGCCCTTCCACGGCACCACCTCGACCGCACCCGAGAGCGAGTTGCGACGGAACAGTAGGTTGGACTTCCCGGTCAGAGTCGCCGCCTTCACCACAGTTCCATCCGGTCCGCTGACCTTCGTGCCCGCGGTGATGTAGAGCCCCGCCTCGACGACGCAATCGTCACCGAGAGAGATACCGAGTCCGGAGTTGGCACCGAGCAGGCAACTCTTCCCGACAGAGATGACGTTCTTGCCGCCGCCGGAGAGTGTGCCCATGATGGACGCGCCGCCGCCGACGTCGGAACCGTCGCCCACAACAACGCCTGCCGAGATGCGCCCCTCGACCATCGAGTTGCCGAGCGTGCCTGCGTTGAAGTTGACGAAGCCCTCGTGCATGACCGTCGTTCCACTGGCCAGATGAGCACCGAGGCGCACGCGGTCGGCGTCGGCGATGCGAACTCCGGTGGGAACGACGTAGTCGACCAGACGCGGGAACTTGTCGACGCCGTACACCGTCACGTGCCCGCGTGCGCGAAGCTTCGCGCGCACCGTTTCGAAGCCGTCGACCGCTGCGGGGCCGAAGTTGGTCCATACGACGTTGGCGAGCAGACCGAATACTCCGTCGAGGTTCTGCCCGTGCGGCTGAACCAGCCGGTGCGAGAGCAGATGCAGTCGCAGATACGCATCGTGCGCGTCGATCGGGGCGTCGTCGAGGGAGGCGATGCTGGTGCGAACCGCAACGACCTCAACACCGCGCGCGTCGTCCGGTCCGACGAGAGAAGCGAACTCCTCCGGGATCTCGGATCCCTCGAGTCGAGTGGTGCCGGTCTCGAAGCCCGACCCGAGCTCGGGGCTCGGAAACCAGGTGTCGAGAACGACACCCGACGTCGTGATGTTGGCAATACCTACTGCTGATGCTCCCTGTGCGCTCACGGCAGGAAGAATACGCGGTGGGTTTCGTGCGCGGGTTCACCCGTCATCGCGGGTACGCGGACTGTTTCCGGAATCCGATCCCGATGCCGCGTCGGTTCGTTACCGATTCGACTGTCGAGTGTGATCGCATCGGGATGCGGGTGGACGGGTAGAGGGCGGGGGAGCTGACAGAGTTTCTCCGATGACCACCCGCATCGGCTCGCGCAGCCGTGGAGCCGCCACGGTGGTGGCGGACGGCGTCTCTTTCACCGGATTGGTGACGACGCTGGCCACGACGATCGTCCTCGGAGTCGCCCTCGGTTTGGTTGTCGCAGGCGCGTGGTAGACATGCCCATCGGCTGACAGGGGGTCGCCGAGTCTGGGGGCGTCATGAGTTCGAGCAAGTCCACACGCACGCGTTCGGCAGTAACGGTGATCGCTGCTGCGCTGATCGCCGTGAGCAGCGCCGTTGTCGGTTCGGGCACCGCTGCCGCCGATCCCAACTGCGCCGGAGCCGGCGGTTCGTCGGCCGTGGTCACGAGAATTCCCGGGGCAGCTCTCGAAGGCCTGGCCGTCGACGCGTCGGGCCGCGCCTACGTCACCGACATCGTCTCCGGCCGGGTGTACCGCATCGACGCGCCGGGCCGGGCCGCGTATCCCATCGCGAAGGTTCCGAGCGGCGGCGGCGGAGCTCTGGCCTGGATGCCCGACGGCACACTCCTGGTCGGCTACGGGGCCGACCCTCGCGTCTTCGTCGGCGACCTCGTCAAGGCGGCCGGCATCGTTCGACTCGACGTGAACTCGCTTGCCGTCACCCCGTTTGCGACCGGCCTGAGTGCTGCCAACGGACTCGCTGTCGCTGCCGACGGAACTGTGTACGCCACCAACGACTTCGGCTCGCTCATCGGTCGGATCGGTCCCGACGGTTCCGTCGACCCGGATTGGGCTCGCTTTCCGAGCGCCAACGGCGCTGTCCTCGACGCCGCTGATCAGTATCTGTACGTCTCGCGAACATTCGTGAACCCTGGGGTCAGCCGAATTCCGATCGCCAACCCGTCGGCACCGGAGAGCCTGCTCGACCTGTCGGGACTGGGCTCCTTCGCGGCGCCGGACGGACTGACTCTCGATTCCGCCGGACGCCCCGTGGTGCCGCTCAATGCCGGCGGATCCGTCGTCCGCATCGATGCGCCGGGGGCCACCTGCGTGATCGGCACCGGTACCCGGTTGACGAGCGTTGTCGCTTACGGTCGCTCCGAACAGGGTTTTTCGAGCGGACGATTGTTCGGTGCAGGCTTCGACGGCGTGGTCCGCGAGATTCCGGGACCCAAAGCCTAGGGTTGTCGGCGTGACGCTCGAACTTCATGCCGACCCGATAGATCTGACCGCTGCACTGGTGGACATCCCCAGTGTCAGTGAGGACGAATCGCGCATCGCCGACGAGGTGGAGCAGGCGCTCCGCGAGCAGACCACTGGCTTCGAGATCATTCGGAGCGGCAACGCCGTTCTGGCCAGAACCAACCGCGGGCTCGGATCGCGGGTGATGCTGGCCGGCCATCTCGACACGGTGCCCATCGCCGACAACGTGCCGTCGAGGCGGGAACACGACAGTGCCGAGGGCGACATCCTGCACGGGTGCGGAACCGTCGACATGAAGTCGGGGGACGCCGTCTTCCTGCATCTCGCGGCGACCATCGACAACCCCGCGCACGACCTGACTCTGGTGTTCTACGACTGCGAGGAGATCGCGGCCTCGCGAAACGGACTCGGCCGCATCGAGCGAGAACTGCCGCAGTGGCTCGAGGCCGACGTCGCCATTCTCGGTGAACCGTCCGGCGGTTTCATCGAGGCGGGGTGTCAAGGGACACTGCGGGTCCGGCTCACGGCGTCGGGAACGCGGGCACACAGTGCCCGTTCCTGGCTGGGAGACAACGCAATTCACAAGTTCGGTGCCGTACTCAACCGGCTCGCTGCCTATCGGGCTCGCTCCGTCGACATCGACGGCTGTGTGTATCGCGAAGGGCTGCAAGCAGTTCGGATCTCCGGTGGCGTTGCGGGAAATGTCGTTCCCGACGCCGCCGAACTGGACGTGAATTTCCGGTTCGCGCCGGATCGCAGTGTCACCGAGGCCGTCGAGCATGTTCGTGAGGTGGTCGACGGGCTCGATCTCGGCTTCGAGGTCACCGACTCGTCACCGGGTGCCCTCCCCGGTCTGAACCAGCCCGCGGCGGCTGCGCTGATCGAGGCCGCGGGCGGGCAGTTTCGGGCGAAATACGGCTGGACCGACGTATCTCGGTTCTCGGCCCTCGGCATCCCGGCGGTCAATTACGGGCCCGGCGATCCCAACCTCGCCCACAAGCGGGACGAACGCGTCCCCGTCGAGCAGATCAGCCACGTCACACAGGTTCTCCGGAGCTACCTCTCTGCCGGATAGCCTGAACGGCATGAACAGCGACCAGGACCCAGGCGGTTTCGAGGGACACACCGAGAAGCCGGCCAGACACAAGGGATCCGTAGTACTCCGGCGTGGCCGAAACACGGAGACGTCCACCTCCGATCAACGCCTGCTCGACGAGCGAGGACCGGGCAACTGGATTCACTCTGATACCTGGCGAGTGCTGCGCATCCAGAGCGAGTTCGTCGAGGGATTCGGCGCGCTCGCCGAGGTACCGAAAGCCGTGACGGTGTTCGGGTCTGCCCGCACCCCCGTCGACCATCCCGAGTACGCCCGAGCCCGGCAGCTCGGAGCCGCCCTCGCCGAGGAGGGCTTCGCCGTCATCACCGGCGGCGGACCGGGTGTGATGGAAGGTGCCAACCGCGGTGCGAGCGAGGCCGACGGCTACTCGATCGGGTTGGGCATCGAATTGCCGTTCGAGCAAGGACTCAACGAGTGGGTCGATCTGGGCGTCAACTTTCGATACTTCTTCGTTCGCAAGACCATGTTCGTCAAGTACTCCCAGGCGTTCGTATGCCTGCCCGGTGGCTTCGGTACCCTCGACGAACTGTTCGAGGCGCTGACCCTGGTGCAGACCGCAAAGGTCACGAAGTTCCCGATCGTGTTGTTGGGCAAAGACTTCTGGTCGGGACTGCTCGATTGGATCAAGACGACTCTCGTGAAAGAAGGCAAGGTGTCCGAGAAGGACCTCGACCTCATCCACTGCACCGACAGCGTCGACGAGGCCGTCCGCATCGTCCGCGAGGCCCAGCAGTGAACAATTCGGTAGCGAGCAACCCGGCAACTGGGGGACACACGCTCAGTGTCTGCGTCTACTGCGCGTCGGGTCCCGTCGACTCCTCGTTCATCGAACTCGCTCGAGACGTCGGAACCGAGATCGGCCGACGTGGCTGGCAACTCGTCTCGGGCGGTGGCAACGTCTCGATGATGGGCGCGGTGGCCGCGGCGACGCGAGCGGCAGGCGGGAACACCGTCGGCGTCATCCCGAAGGCACTCGTGCACCGCGAGGTCGCTGACGTCGACGCCGATGAGCTGATCGTCACCGGCACGATGCGCGAGCGCAAGAAGATCATGGAGGATCGCGCCGACGCGTTCATCACGTTGCCCGGCGGTATCGGAACGCTCGAGGAACTGTTCGAGACGTGGACTGCGGGCTACCTGGGCATGCACAGCAAGCCGATGGTGATGCTCGATCCGTTCGGCCATTTCGACGGGATGATGCAGTGGATCGACGGTCTCCGGTCGACCGGATTCGTGCAACAGCGAGCACTCGACGCACTGGTCAGGACGACGACGGTCGAATCGGCGCTGGATGCGTGCGCAACGTTGTGACAGGTCACGAACCTTGCCCGCGGAGTGAGATGCTCAAACTTGTTACCCTCAAGTAGGGTAAGAAATCTCACACCGTCTCAAAGGGGAGTTCATGGCTGTCGATGCCCGTCAGAAAATTGGAGTGACCGACCTCGCGGTCGCGTTGCCGAAAATGGTGACGGAGGTGCCGAGCCTGCTCAAGGGTCTGGCGGGATTCACTCGCAAGCCCGATCACAAGGTGTCGATCGGCCTGATCTTTCAGGAGGCCGCTGCCAAGAACAGCAGCCGCCCGTTCGTGCGGTTCGAGGGTGAGTCGACCTCGTACAAGGACGCCAACGAGCTGGTCAACCAGTACGCCGCAGTGTTCGCCGACCACGGTGTACAGCGCGGTGACGTCGTCGGCGTGCTGAGCAAGAACCGTCCGGAGGCGCTGTTCGCCGCGCTCGCTGCCGTCAAGCTCGGTGCCACCGCAGGCATGCTGAACTACAACCAGCGCGGCGATGTGCTCGAGCACAGCCTCGGGATTCTCGACGCGAAGGTCCTGGTACTGGACGAGAACGCGCAGGAAGCTCTCGATTCGCTCGACGCGGAGCCGAAGGTGGGAGCGGTGCTGCCACTGAAGAAGCTGGCCGAGCTGGCCGCAACGGCGTCCACGGCCAACCCGAAGGTCACCGCAGAGATCCAGGCCAAGGAGAAGGCGTTCTACATCTTCACCTCGGGCACCACCGGCATGCCGAAAGCCAGCCTGATGAGCCATTTCCGCTGGCTCAAGTCGATGTCCGGGCTGGGCAACATGGGTGTCCGGTTGCGCAGCAACGACGTCATCTACTGCTGCCTGCCGCTGTACCACAACAACGCACTGACGGTGACGCTGTCCTCGGTGCTCGCCGGCGGAGCCACCATGGCCATCGGCAAGCAGTTCTCGGTGAGCAATTTCTGGGACGACATCCGGGTCAACAAGGCCACCGCGTTCACCTACATCGGTGAGCTGTGCCGTTACCTGCTGACGCAGCCGAAGAAGAGTTCCGATCGCGACAACTCGGTCAAGTTGATCGTCGGCAACGGCCTCCGTCCGGAGATCTGGGAAGAGTTCACCGAGCGATTCGGTATCTCCCGCGTCGCCGAGTTCTACGGTGCCAGCGAGTGCAACATCGCGTTCATCAACGCTCTGAACATGAAGAAGACCGCGGGAATCTGCCCTCTGCCGTACGCCGTCGTGCAGTACGACGAGGAATCCGGCAAGGCCAAGCGCGGTCAGGACGGCAAGCTCCGCAAGGTCGGCAACGGGGAGATCGGATTGCTGCTGTCCAAGATCACCGACCGGGCACCGTTCGACGGCTATTCCGACGACAAAGCCACCGAGAAGAAGATGGTGCGCGACGGCTTCAAGGACGGTGACGCCTGGTTCGACACCGGCGACCTGGTCCGCAAGCAGGGCTGGATGCACGTCGCGTTCGTGGATCGCCTCGGTGACACCTTCCGCTGGAAGGGCGAGAACGTGGCCACCACCCAGGTCGAAGGTGCCCTCGGCGGACACTCCTCGGTCGACGGTGCCGTCGTGTACGGCGTCGATATCGACGGAACCGACGGCAAGGCCGGCATGGCGGCGGTCACGCTTCGCGAAGGCGAAACCTTCGACGGCAAATCGGTCGCCGAGCACCTCTACGACAAGCTGCCGAGCTACGCGGTGCCGCTGTTCGTGCGTGTCGTGGACAGCCTGGAGCAGACGTCGACGTTCAAGAGCCAGAAGGTAGCCCTACGCAAGCTCGGGTACGAGGAAGACAGTGCCAGCGATCTGTACGTACTGCGCGGCAAGTCCGGTGGCTACGAAAAGGCGTACGACGGGTACGTCGACGAGGTCGCCGCAGGTAAGGCTCCCAAAGGCTGAGCACCCGAAAGATGCGCGCGTGTCACTATTGATTTCATGAGCACCCTCTGCGGCAAACCGGTTGCCGACGACCGCGCTTTGGTGATGGCCATCGTCAATCGCACCCCCGATTCGTTCTACGACGGGGGTGCGAATTTCACCGACGATGCCGCGATGGCGTCGGTGCACCGGGCAGTCGCCGAGGGTGCCGACATGGTCGACATCGGCGGTGTGAAGGCCGGTCCGGGCGACATCGTCGACGCCGAGGAGGAGATCCGACGCGTCGTTCCGTTCGTCGAGGCCATTCGGGGTGCGTATCCCGAGCTGCTGATCAGTGTCGACACCTGGCGTAGCGAAGTCGCCAGGTTGGCCTGCGGCGTGGGCGCGGATCTGATCAACGACACCTGGGCCGGAGCAGACCCCGAGTTGGTGCGCGTCGCGGCGGCCGAGGGTGTCGGCATCGTCTGTTCGCACACCGGTGGTGCCGTGCCCCGGACGCGTCCGTATCGGGTTCGGTATGCCGATGTGGTGGCGGACGTGATCGCGGAAGTCACCGCAGCCGCCGAGAATGCTGTCGCCGAGGGGGTGAAAAAAGATTCGATATTGATCGATCCGACGCACGATTTCGGGAAAAACACCTATCACGGGCTCGAGTTGTTGCGGCGCGTGGACGATCTTGTAAACACCGGGTGGCCTGTGCTCATGGCGCTGAGCAACAAGGACTTCGTAGGCGAGACTCTAGGGGTAGAGCTCGTCGACCGGTTGGAGGGAACATTGGCAGCGACAGCATTGGCCGCAGCAGGCGGAGCCCGAATGTTCCGGGTGCACGAGGTTGCGTCGACCAGAAGAGTCGTAGACATGGTGGCAGCGATCCAGGGGCTCCGAACCCCGGCGCGGACGGTCAGGGGTCTGGCATGACACTTGCGGATCGAACGGACGTGACCATGGCATGGTCCGAGACCAACAGCTGGGACGTCCCCGACTGGACGATCGCCGAACTGGAAGCCGCGAAGGCGGGCCGGACGGTGTCGGTGGTACTCCCGGCGCTGAACGAGGAACAGACCGTGGCCGCGGTCATCGACACGATTCATCCCCTGCTCGGGGGACTCGTCGACGAGCTGATCGTGTTGGACTCCGGTTCGACCGACGAAACAGCCGTCCGCGCGACGGCGGCAGGCGCGCGAGTCATCAGCCGCGAGGAAGCGGTCCCCGGAATCGACCCGGTGCCGGGCAAGGGTGAGGTGCTGTGGCGATCGGTCGCGGCGTCGACCGGTGATCTCATCGCCTTCGTCGACTCCGATCTGATCAATCCCGATCCGGCGTTCGTACCGAAATTGCTCGGACCGCTGCTGATGGGCGACGGTATCCACCTCGTCAAGGGCTACTACCGCCGTCCGCTGCGGGTCAGCGGCACCGAGGACGCCAACGGCGGTGGCCGAGTCACCGAGCTCGTGGCCAGGCCACTGCTCGCTGCACTGCGACCGGAGTTGACGGGCGTCATTCAGCCGCTCGGCGGGGAATACGCGGGTACTCGCGAGCTGCTGTCCGCGGTGCCGTTCGCGCCCGGCTACGGAGTGGAGATAGGGCTGCTGCTCGATACGTACGACAGGCTCGGTCTGCAGGCGATCGGTCAGGTGAATCTCGGTGTGCGCAAGCACCGTAACCGTCCGCTGGTAGAGCTCGGGGCGATGAGTCGGCAGATCGTCGGAACGATGCTGAACCGGTGCGGCATGGTCGATTCCGGTGCCGGGTTGATGCAGTTCCGGGTGGACGGTGATTCCTTCGAGCCGTTCTCGACCGAGGTGTCGCTGATGGATCGACCGGCGATGAACTCGCTGAAGTAGTCGTGTCGGGCGGGCGTGACAAGATCGTGGCATGTTGACGCTGCTGATCTACGTCGTCGTCATTGCTGTCGTCGCTGCTGCGTTGTTCTTCGTGGCGTCGACGGTGTTCGGTCGCGGTGAGGAACTGGGCCCACTGCCCGAGGGAACCACCGCGACCGTGCTGCCCGCGGAGGGCGTCACCGGTACCGACGTGCGCGCGCTGAAGTTCCAGCAGACCGTGCGGGGGTACAAGCCGAGCGAGGTCGATTGGGCACTCGAACGGCTCGGCGGCGAAATCGACATGCTTCGGTCGCGGTTGTCCGCAGCGGAGGCCGGTGCACAGTTGGGGTTCAGGCCCGCTATAGACCACGAGCCGGGCACGACCGAACCGGGCGAGCGGTGAGCGCTGTCGCCGGACCGGACGGCAGGCTGCGCTGCCCGTGGGGTGCCACCGACGACGAGCTGTATCGGGATTACCACGACACCGAGTGGGGGCAGCCTCTTCACGGGCGAAACGAGCTGTACGAACGGCTGTGTCTCGAGGCGTTCCAGTCCGGCCTGGCGTGGATCACGATCCTGCGCAAGCGCGAGAGTTTCCGGAGCGCATTCGCCGGTTTCGACCCGGAACGAGTGGCCCGGTTCGGCACCGCTGATGTCGAACGGTTGATGAACGACGCGTCGATCGTGCGTAATCGCCTCAAGATCGACGCTGCGGTGAACAATGCTCGGGTCATCGTCGAGTTGAACGACACCGACCTCGACACCCTGCTCTGGTCCTTTGCGCCCGAACCCAGGCCGGGGCGGCTGACGGAGTCCTCCGACGTGCCTGCCTCGACCTCCGAGTCGAAGGCTCTGGCCAAGGAGCTCAAGCGTCGGGGGCTGCGGTTCGTCGGTCCGACAACCGCCTATGCCTTGATGCAGGCCACCGGAATGGTCGACGATCACCTGTCGGGGTGTTGTGTGCAGGTCACGAATACCGACTCCGATTCCCGGTATCGAGGTCGATAGGGAAGAATAGGACTCAACACCCGTCGCCCCGCGACGAAATTTATCTTTTAGGCCGAGGCGCCGTGCTGATGGGCGCAGATCTGGAGGGAGCAGAGGATGGCGGCGATGAAGCCCCGGACCGGGGACGGTCCCCTCGAAGCAACCAAAGAGGGACGAGGAATCGTCATGCGTGTCCCGCTCGAGGGGGGCGGCCGATTGGTCGTCGAATTGACCCCCGACGAGGCCGCGGCACTCGGAGACGAATTGAAGGGTGTCACCGGCTGATAGTCACGTCGATCGCTCGTCGCTCAGCCCCGCTCGCCGTACCGGCAAGCGGGGCTTTGTGTTGTGGCGACGAGTGTTGTGGCGAGGGGCGTTCGTTCCGGTGTGAGAGAGGTGCTCGATGCTGACCGATGTCGTCGATCTGCTGCTGTGTCCGCAATGCCGGGCGCGCGACGTCGAATCCGGCATGGACTTCGGCGATACCGATCGGACGCTGTTGTGCGATCGAGGACATTCGTTCGACGTGGCTCGTCAGGGCTACGTCAGTTTGTCGACCGGAGACGGTGGCAAGTTCACCGGTGACTCGGCGGAGATGATCGCCGCTCGCGACACGTTCCTGGGGAAGGGCCATTTCGACCCGATCGCAGCAGCGGTCTCGGCTGCCGTTCCGTCGAACAGCGAAGTGGTACTCGACGTCGGGGTCGGTACCGGTCACTATCTCGCAGCTGTGCTCGACGCCCGTCCCGACGCCAGGGGCGTAGGCGTCGACGTGTCGAAGTTCGCTGCGCGCCGTGCTGCGCGATCTCACGTTCGTCTGGGGTCCGTGGTCGCGGACATCTGGAGTGGCCTACCGGTGCGAACGGAAACCGCGTCCGCAGTGACGTGTGTGTTCTCTCCGCGCAACGCCGCCGAGTTCAGCCGAGTTCTCGTACCCGATGGCGTGCTGGTGGTCGTGACACCCACAGCGCGTCATCAGCACGAGCTGCGGGGCCCGCTGGGCCTCATCGGCGTCGAAGAGAACAAGACGCGCAGGCTCGGTGAATCGCTGTCCGGCTTGTTCGAGCCGGTGGCAGAATCCCCGCTCGAGTACTCGATGATGCTCTCGCACCACGACATCGAGACATTGATCGGAATGGGCCCGTCGGCGCGGCACGGTGACCCCGAGTCGCGGTCCGCAGCGCTGGCGCAGCTACCGGACGGCATCGAGGTCACCGCGTCGGTGACAGTGTCGACCTATCGCCGCCGCGCCAACGCTGCGTCGTAGACGGCGAGGGTCTGCTGCGCGATCGACGCCCACGAGAACTCGGCGACGGCGCGCTCGCGTCCTGCCTTGCCCATTGCCGTCGCGAGTGTGGGGTCGAGGGCGACTGCGTTGACGGTGTCGGCCAGATTCCGCTCGAATGCGTCGGGTTCGTAGGAGTTGTAGTGCACCAGGCGTCCGGTGCGGCCGTCGTCGACCACCTCGGGGATACCGCCGACGTCCGATGCGACAACGGCGGTTTCGCAGGCCATCGCTTCGAGATTGACGATGCCGAGCGGCTCGTATACCGACGGGCACACGAATACTGCTGCTGCAGTGAGTATTTCGCGGATCTTGTCGGTGGGAAGCATGTCCTTGACCCAGAACACGCCGCCGCGCTGTTCGGCGAGAAGTGCCACCGCACGCTCGGTTTCCGCAGCGATCTCGGGTGTATCGGGCGCGCCTGCGCACAGAACGAGCTGGATGGACGGATCGAAATGGTGGGCGGCCGCGATCAGGTGCCCGACGCCCTTCTGCCGGGTGATGCGCCCGACGAAGGCGACGATCGGCTTGCTTCGATCGACGCCGATCTCGTCCAGCGTCGAGGTGCCGTGATCGGCGAACCAGCGCTCGGTGTCGATTCCGTTGCGCACCACGTGAACCCGGCTCTTGTCGAGTCGCGGATAGGCGTCGAGCACATCTTTGGCCATGCCCTCGCTGACGGCGATGACGGCGTCGGCGTATTCCACGGCGTTGCGCTCGGACCACGACGAGATGCGGTATCCGCCGCCGAGCTGTTCGGCCTTCCACGGCCGACGCGGCTCGAGCGAGTGCGCGGTGAGGATATGGGGAACGTCGTACAGCTCGGCCGCGAGGTGGCCCGCGAGCCCGGTGTACCAGGTGTGTGAATGCACTACGTCTGCGCCCGAGGCCGCGTTCGCCATTCGCAGCTCGGCCGACAACGTCGTCAACGCAGCGTTGGCTCCGGCGAGAGCGGGATCCGGGTCGTGCACCTGCGCAGTGTCGCGGGGCGCGCCCATACAGTGGATGTCCACGTCGCACAGCGACTTCAGCTGCGCGGACAACTCGGTGACATGAACTCCTGCGCCACCGTAGATCTCCGGGGGATATTCCTTGGTCATCATTGCTACGCGCACGTGAACGAACCTACATTCCCCAGCAGTTGTGCGTGTACTGCTCGCAAGGTTCTCTCGGTGCGGATAGGTTGAGTGGGTGAGGACACAACCGCACGTACTAGGGATCGTGCTTGCCGGCGGTGAGGGTAAACGTCTTTACCCGATGACCGCCGACCGAGCCAAGCCGGCCGTTCCCTTCGGGGGCGCCTACCGACTCATCGACTTCGTGCTGAGCAATCTCGTCAACGCCGGTTACCTCCGGCTCTGCGTGCTCACCCAGTACAAGTCCCATTCACTGGACCGCCACATCTCGCAGACGTGGCGGCTGTCCGGATTCGCCGGGGAGTACATCACTCCGGTGCCGGCGCAGCAGCGACTCGGGCCCCGGTGGTACACCGGCAGCGCCGACGCCATCTTCCAGTCACTGAACCTGGTGTACGACGAAGACCCCGAGTACATCGTGGTCTTCGGAGCCGACCACGTGTATCGGATGGACCCGGAGCAGATGGTGCAGCAGCACATCGACTCCGGTGCGGGCGTGACCGTCGCCGGGATCAGGGTTCCGCGCAGCGAGGCATTCGCGTTCGGCTGCATCGACTCCGACGCCGACGGCAAGATCACCCAGTTCCTCGAGAAGCCTGCGCAGCCGCCGGGAACTCCGGACGACCCCGACGTCACGTACGCCTCCATGGGCAACTACGTGTTCACCACCAAGGTGCTCGTCGACGCCATCAAGGCCGACTCCGAGAACACCGACTCCGACCACGACATGGGCGGCGACATCATTCCGGCGCTCGTCGAAGCAGGCGTCGCGTCGGTCTACGACTTCAACGACAACGTCGTGCCCGGTGCCACCGAACGCGATCGCGGCTATTGGCGAGACGTGGGCACCATCGACGCCTTCTACGACGCCCACATGGACCTGGTGTCGGTGCACCCCATCTTCAATCTGTACAACCGCCGCTGGCCCATCCGCGGATCGGCCGAGAACCTGCCGCCCGCGAAATTCGTTCAGGGCGGCTTGGCTCAGGAGTCGGTGGTCGGTGCCGGCTGCATCCTGTCGGCCGCCACCGTGCGGAACTCGGTGCTCAGCTCCAACGTGATGATCGACAGCGGCGCGACGGTCGAGGGCAGTGTCCTGATGCCCGGCGTCCGGATCGGCAAGGGTGCCGTCGTGCGCCACGCGATCCTGGACAAGAACGTCGTCGTGGGCGACGGGGAGATCGTCGGTGTGGACCACGAACGCGATCGTGAACGCTTCAACGTCAGCGCCGGGGGAGTGGTATCGGTCGGTAAGGGCGTCTGGATCTAGAGCCTGCGGCAGTGGTGCGGTTAGGTGCCGCAGAGGGCCCATAACCGCACCACTGCGCGGAGCGCACTCACGCTCTCGACGCGCAGATCAAACCGTCGCCGAGGGGCAGCAGTACCGTCGTGAGCCGTTCGTCCTCGGCGATCGCTCGCGCTGCGGATCGAACGGCCACTGCTGTGGCGTCGCGCTGAGTGGGATCGGCGACTCGACCACCGAGCAACGCGTTGTGCAGCACCAGAACTCCACCGGGGCGGAGCAGTCGAACGCTCTCGGCAACGAAATGTGGATGGTCTGCGGGACTCGCGTCGATGAACACCAGATCGTAGGTGTCGTCGGCCAGTCGGGGGAGCACGTCCAGTGCCCAGCCGTTGATCAACCGGGTGCGTGAGGGTGCAATTCCTCCGGCGCGGAACGCTTCTCGGGCTGCGCGCTGGTGCTCCGGCTCGGTGTCGATCGTGGTGAGAACGCCATCGGCACGCATCCCGTCGAGCAGCCACAGGCCGCTGATTCCTGCGCCCGTTCCGATCTCTACGACCGTCTTGGCCCCGAGCATCTGGGTGAAGATACTCAGAATCGCCCCGACCGACGGCGGTACCGGGGCGGCACCGAGGTCGATGGCGCGCTCTCTGGCTGCGATGAGAACCTCGTCCTCCTGAGCGGAGTCTTCGGCGTAGGCGAGCATCTTCTCGGCGTTGGTCGGCACGCCCCGAGGTTATCGTGCCGGAGGCTCGATCTCACGCACACATTCTCAGGTGCGCCTCAGGTGATTCATACCGGACCCACACGCGGGTCGGTCAGGCTATGGAGGAATCGAAGGTCCGTCTCGATTGCGAAGTGTGAGCTGGAACATCCGAGGGTAGTCGTCGGTTGAGTCAGAAGGACGTACGCAGTCCTGAGCAGGAGGATCCAGCTATTTACAAGATCAACGGCGATCGCGACACCGCGCGTCTACCCGAGTCAGTACCCGCGCCCGAGGACCTCAGCGGAACCGCAGTTTTCGATGCGACCGGCGAGGACTCCACCATGCCGTCCTGGGACGAGCTGGTTCGCGAGCACGGCGACCGCGTCTACCGACTGGCATACCGCCTGTCCGGCAACGCTCAGGATGCCGAAGACCTGACTCAGGACACGTTCATCCGGGTGTTCCGCTCCCTGTCCAACTACCAGCCCGGCACCTTCGAGGGCTGGCTGCACCGCATCACCACGAACCTGTTCCTGGACATGGTCCGTCGCCGTAGCCGCATCCGCATGGAAGCACTGCCCGAGGACTACGACCGCGTCCCCTCCGACCGGCCCAACCCCGAGCAGATCTACCACGACGCGCGGCTCGACCCCGATCTGCAGTCTGCGCTCGACTCGCTGGCACCCGAGTTCCGCGCCGCAATTGTGCTGTGCGACATCGAAGGACTGTCGTACGAGGAGATCGGTGCGACACTGGGCGTCAAGCTCGGAACGGTCCGCAGTCGCATTCACCGTGGACGCCAGGCGCTACGCGAGTACCTTCGAGTGCACGGGAAGGTCGACTCCGGTCACGCAAGTGTCCACTAGCTACGAGGAGGGTTGGATGACGCAGGCGCGCAAGCCCCGGCAGTTCAGCTCCACCGAACATCTGGCCAGTGAGGCCGTTGCGGCATACGTCGACGGCGAATTGCGGATGCCCGCGTACCTTCGTGCTGCCCACCACCTCGCCGAATGCCCGGAATGCGCGGCCGAGGTCGAGGCCCAGCAGCAAGCGCGCAAAGCGTTGCGCGGGGCGGGTGAGATGTCGATGCCGCACTCTCTGCTCGGCCTGCTCAGCCAGATCCCGTCGTGCGCCGGCGAGGATCGGCCGGCCCACACCAAGCGAACCTTCATGTCGTCCGTCGCCGCTGTGCGTCGCCGCCGACGCTGACGACATCGAGATCTGCCCGACTCCTCACCTGCATCGAGCCGAGCCGACCGCTCGAGTGATACTGAACTCTCACACCGACGTATGCGAGGGGTAACCGGACGCGTGACTTCGAATTCGACCAGCACCGAGACCGCAGGAACCGACCCGTCGGATTTCGAGGCCGCGCAGAACGGTCCGGAAGGTCCACGGTTGCCACCGCGTCCGGTGTATCGGCCCTCCGTCGATCCGGTGTCGGCTTCGGTGTTCGGACGTCCCGAGGACGTCGACGGCTCGTTCTCACCGCGCCGCCCCGGCGAGCAATTGCCGTCGCGTGTGTCCGTTCGACCACCCGATCCGATCCTCGCCGAGGCATTCGGACGTCCGGACGATGCTCAGGAATCGCTCCAGCGTGATCCCGACGCCCACGACGACGGCGACACCGCCGCGTCGGAGCCGGCCGATCCGTGGCGTGATCCCGCGTCCCGGGTATCTCTCGGCAGCGCAGCGGTCGATGCTCCACCACCTCCTGTGCTTCCTCCCGGAACCAAACTCGGCGTCCGCGACGTGTTGTTCGGACGGTCGGTATCGGTCCGAGCTCTCGTCGTACTCGGTGTCCTCGCACTCGTCATCGGCTTGGTCGGTGGCCTGTTCGGTCGCCTGACCGCCGAGGTGACCGGCGCACTGACCAGCCAGAAAGTGACACTGACCCAGTCCAGCGGTGACGACATCCCGCGCGGGCAGATCAGCAAGGTCGCCGACGCGGTCCTGCCGTCCGTCGTGTCGATCCAGGTGACGCTCGGGGAGACCGGGGGCACCGGCTCGGGCGTCGTGATCAGCGGTGACGGCTACATCGTGACGAACAACCACGTGATCTCCCTTGCCGCATCCGACCCGGACAACTCGACACTCGAAGTCACCTTCTCCGACGGCACCAAGGTGCCCGGCCGCATCGTCGGCCGCGACACCAAGACCGACCTCGCCGTCCTCAAGACCGAAGTCGGCAACCTCACCGAGGCCCAGCTCGGTAGTTCCGGCGACGTTCGCGTCGGCCAGGACGTCATCGCCGTCGGCTCGCCCCTGGGATTGAACAAGACGGTCACCTCCGGCATCGTCAGCGCGCTCGACCGTCCCGTCGCGCTGTCGGGGGAGGGCACCGACACCGATGCGGTCATCGATGCCGTACAGACCGACGCCGCTATCAACCCCGGTAACTCCGGCGGCCCGCTCATCGACTTCGAGGGCCGCGTCATCGGCATCAACTCGGCGATCCGAAGCGAGAGCGGCGGATCGGTCGGCTTGGGCTTCGCGATTCCGGTCGACGAGGTCACCGAGGTGGCACAGAGCTTGATCCGGGACGGCGTCATGAGACATCCGGACTTCGGCATCAACGCCCGATCGGTCATCAATGACACCTCGGCCGGTGCCGAAGTCGCCAACGTGCGCACCGACGGCCCGGCGCAGCAGGCCGGAATCGTCGAAGGGGACGTCATCACGAAGGTCGGCGACCGCACTGTCGGAGATGCGGACGAACTGGTGGTCGCGGTGCAGGAGACCACGATCGGCCAAGCGGTACCCGTGCAACTCGTCCGTTCGGGACGGCTGGTGGACGTCTCCGTCACGCCGGTTTCGGACTGACGACGTAGGCTGGCAGGCGTGTTCGGCAACATCGGTTGGGGAGAGCTCGTAATCCTCCTCGTAGCAGCTCTGGTCATCCTCGGTCCGGATCGCCTTCCCGGTGCCATCAGCTGGGTGTCCAAGTCCATCCGCCAGGTCAAGGACTACGCCAACGGCGCGAGTCAGCAGCTCAAGGACGAGCTGGGTACCGACTTCGAGGACCTTCGCAAACCGCTCGCAGACCTCAACCAGCTCCGGGGCATGACGCCGCGTGCGGTGATCACCAAGCACCTGCTCGACGGCGACGATTCGATCTTCAAGAACCCGTTGGACGACACCTTCAAGGGCAAGCCTTTCGACACCAAGCCGAAGAACCTCGGCGGACCGACGCCACAGAACGGCATGTCCTCGGGCAGTACATCCGGGAGTGCCGTGTCGATGAGCAAGAACGAGCCGAAACTCGCAGCGGGCGATACTCCGCCGATCGACGCCGACGCCACGTAGACGCACCCTCAGCCCGCCAGCCAGGCCACCCCGGCTGCTGGTACCGACCTCCCGCCCCGGGATGAATGTGGGATTCAGTCGCTCTGAGTGCAACAAAGGCGCATTGATCCGGGACGGGGGGTAGCGGGCGGGGCGCGGTGGGCAAACGGGAGAGCGGGCGGCTAGAGCACCTTGTTCAGGAAGTCCTGGGTACGTGGGTTCTGTGGGTTACCGAACAACTCGTCGGGGGTTCCCTCCTCGACGATGACGCCCTCGGCCATGAAGATCACTCGATCCGCGACTTCGCGCGCGAAGCCCATCTCGTGGGTGACGACGACCATCGTCATACCGCCCTTGGCGAGGTCGCGCAGCACCTGCAGTACTTCGCCGACCATCTCGGGGTCGAGTGCGCTGGTGGCCTCGTCGAACAGCATGATCGACGGGCTCATGGCCAATGCTCGCGCGATGGCGACACGCTGCTTCTGCCCGCCCGAGAGGTTGGCCGGCTTGTAGTCGGCGCGCTCGGACAGGCCGACTTGTTCGAGCAACTTCGCAGCCGACTCCTTCGCCTGCGACTTCGACATCTTCTTGGTCTCGACGGGCGCGAGCATGACGTTCTCGAGGGCGGTCATGTGCGGGAAGAGGTTGAAGTGCTGGAACACCATGCCGATGTTCTGGCGCACCTTGTCCAGATCGACGTTCTTGCCCGTGAGGTCGGTGCCGTCGACGACGACCGATCCGGCAGTGATGTCTTCGAGCTTGTTGAGGCAGCGCAGGAACGTGCTCTTGCCCGAGCCCGAGGGGCCGATCACACACACCACTTCACCGTTGGCGATCTCGGCGTCGATGCCCTTGAGAACCGTGTTGTCGCCGAACGCCTTCTGCAGGCCCTTGATCGAGATCTTCGTTCCCGGACCGTTGTCGACCGGCAGGTCCTTGGTCAGTTCGGTGCTCATTTGTTGATCCTCTTCTCGAGCCGGTTCGACAGCTTGGTGAGAGCCATGATGATGATGAAGTACAGGACGCCGACGATGAGCCACATGTTGAACGACTCGAAGTTGCGAGCGATGATCAGACGACCCGTCTGCGTCAACTCGGCGAGGCCGATGACCGAGAGCAGCGAGGTGTCCTTGAGCGTGATGACGAACTGATTGATGTACGACGGGATCATCGTGCGAATTGCCTGTGGCATCACCACTTTTCGCATCGACTTGAGGTAGCTGATGCCGAGGCTGCGCGAGGCCTCCATCTGTCCCTTGTCGACGGCGAGGATACCGCCGCGGACGATCTCGGCCATGTAGGCACCGGCGTTGAGCGAGAGCGTGATGATGCCTGCGGTGAACGCCGACATCTGGAAGTTCAGCGCCGCGGGGACACCGAAGTAGATGAAGAATGCCTGCACCAGAAGCGGTGTGCCACGGAAGATGTCGACGTAGGTGGTGCCGATTCCGCGGAGCACGATGTTGGTCGAGACGCGGAACAGGCCGAAGATTCCGCCGAGCACCAACGCGATGGCGATGGAAATGACGGTCAACACGATGGTCAGCCACAAGCCCTTGAGCAGCAACTGCCAGCTGCTGGCGATCAGGCCGGGGATGGACGTGTCCGCGGTGGATGCGTCGGCGTTGAGGTAGGTGTCGAGAATCTGGTCGTACTGGCCGTTGGCGCGCAGGTTCTCCAGTCCGGTGTTGAACTGTTCGAGCAGTTGCGCGTTGGTGCCCTTGGCGACGGCGAATCCGTAACTGGCACCGGCTTCTTTATCGGTGACGGTCTTGAATCCGTTGCCCTGGGTGATGCCGTAGGCGAGCACCGGGTAGTCCTCGAAGGCGGCCGCCGAGTTGCCGGTGCGCACTTCCTCGAACATGGTGGCCGAGTCGTCGAAACTTCGAATGGTGAAGCCGTACTGATCTGCGATCGACGCGGCGAAGGTCGCGCCCTCGGTGCCGTTCTTGACTGCGACTGACTTACCGCGCAGATCCTCGTATCCCGTGATCTCGTCGTTGGAATCCAGAATTGCCATCTGGACACCGGAATCGAAGTACGGCTCGGAGAAGTCGAAAGTGGCTTTGCGCTCGTCGGTGATCGACATGCCGGCGATCATTCCGTTGAACTGGCCGCTGGTGACGCCCTGGAGCGCGGTATCGAACCCGACCTGCTCGACGGTGTAGTCGAAGCCTTGATCGACCGAGATCGCCGCCAGCAGGTCCATGTCGATTCCGACGAGTTTGCCGCTCTCGTCCTGGAATTCGAACGGTGCGAACGTGGTGTCGGTCGCGATCGAGTAGTTCTGCGCGGGCGGGGCGGGTTGTGCGGATGCCAGGCCAGGACCGAGTAGCGATCCCAGCAGGGTCATCATCAGGGCGATCAGAACCGGAACGACGACCGGCCTGATCCGATGCGGCTTCTTCATGAAGGCCACTCTCTATCGACAGTAGGATTGAAGGCAAATCCTAAGGCTTCTGCCCTGTTCCCGACGTCGTTTGTCGGGTATAACCGTCGTTTCTAGAGCTTGCGGGCCGAGTCGATTCCGAGCGACATTCCGACCAGTCCACGTTCGCGGACTGCCAACTTCGCGGCGACGGCCTCCAATGCCTGTGCCGCAGGCGATTCCGGGTTGCTCAATACGATCGGCATCCCGGCGTCACCACCCTCGCGGACGGCGGTGTCCAGGGGAATCTGGCCCAGCAGGGGAACGCTGGCACCGACAGCTTTCGTGAGTCTGTCCGATACGTCCTGTCCGCCACCGGATCCGAAGATGTCCATGCGGGTGCCGTCGGGCAGTTCGAGCCACGACATGTTCTCCACGACGCCTGCGACGCGCTGGCGGGTCTGCAGGGCAATTGCTCCGGCTCGCTCGGCAACCTCGGCCGCGGCCTGCTGCGGAGTGGTGACCACAAGAATCTCGGCACTCGGAATGAGTTGGGCGACAGAGATTGCCACGTCTCCGGTGCCGGGGGGAAGGTCGAGCAGCAGCACGTCCAGGTCGCCCCAGAAGACGTCGGCCAGGAATTGCTGTAGCGCGCGGTGCAACATCGGTCCGCGCCAGACGACCGGAGTGTTGCCCTGGGTGAACTGGGCGATCGAGATGAACTTCACGCCGTGCGCCTGCGGCGGCATGATCATCTTCTCGACCTGCGTCGGCCGCGCGTCGTTGCCGAGCATGCGAGGCACGGAATGGCCGTAGATGTCGGCGTCGAGCACGCCCACCGACAGCCCACGAGCAGTCAGTGATGCCGCGAGATTGACCGTCACACTGGACTTGCCCACGCCGCCCTTGCCCGACGCCACCGCGTAGACGCGGGTCAGGGACCCGGGTTGTGCGAACGGGATGATGGGCTCGGCGGAATCGCCGCGCAGAGACTTGCGCAGTTCGGTGCGCTGCTCGTCGTTCATGACGTCGAGCTCGACTGTCACGGTGCCCACGCCTGCGACGTCGGCGACGGCGTTCTTGACGCGATCGCTGATCTCGGTCTTCATCGGGCAGCCGGAGGTGGTGAGGTAGATGCCGACACCGACGGAACCGTCGGCGGATACATCGATGCTCTTGACCATTCCCAGATCGGTGATGGGTTTGCGGATCTCGGGGTCGATCACCTTCGTGAGCGCGGTCCGAACGTCGGATTCGGTCAGTACAGCCATTGCCTCATGCTAGGCGGTGGGCACTGCGTCGATGGACAGCAGGGCAGGCGCGGACACCCGATCAGTGAATGCGCGGGAGCTGGTCCGACGTCGGGACGATGCCGGTGGCGTATCCGGCCGACCATGCCAGCACGTTCGCCACGTAGGCCATCGAATTGTTGTAGCGCAGGATCGCTCTGGTGGTGGATCCCAGGTCACGCATGTTGGTGCCGTCGTCGCACAGGTACATGCCGGTGGCCAGGGCTGCGTCGTACAGATTCTGTGGGTCGGAGACTCCGTCGCCGTTGCCGTCGGCGTGATACAGGTTCCACGTCGAGGGCAGGAACTGCATCGGTCCCACTGCGCGGTCGTATTGGGTGTCGCCGTCGAGTGCGCCGCCGTCGGTGTCACGGATCACCTGATTGCCGGCGAGGGTGCCGTTCAGAACCGGTCCGAGGATGGGCTCGTGCAGCTCGCCTGAGTCGTCGACCTTGCCGTTGTTGGCGTGGGTGGACTCGACGCGGCCGATGCCGGCGATGACGGTCCAGCTGATGCCGCAGCCGGGCTGCTGCTGGGCGAGGATCCGCTCGGCGTTCTTGTAGGCGGCGACGTTGACCACCGGAATCGCGATGGGGCTGACGGCCAGGTTGGTGGGGAGCTCCGGTGTGGGCGGGATCTCAGGGACCGGCGCGGGTGCAGGGACCGGTGCCGGTACCGGAAGCTCGGCCTGCGCCACCGGCTGGGCCTGCTGGTCCTGGGTGATCGGCTGCGGGGTCTCGACCACCGAGTTCGATTCCTGCGCTGCAGGCGAGGTCTTCGCGCTGACGAACGGAATGTATTCCGTTGCTCCGGCGCTGGTGGCGGCGGTGACGAGTCCTGCGGGGACGAGACCTGCCAGAGCAATCACCGAATTCCGTCGAACCTTGGAAGTCGATGCTTTTCTGTGACGACCCACGCGTGCTGTACCTCCTGATTTCCCCGGACGACGTCCGGGGCCCGAGCTGATGACCGGGATCGAGGGTACCTGATTCGAGACTGTTCTGTTATCGGGCTGTTATCAGCGGCGATGCCGTGCGGTCAGGGCAGCGGATCGTTATCGGAGGCGTCCGGCGCACCGGCATCGTCCTGCACCCGCGCGGCTGCCTTCTTGCGTGCTTTCTTCGGCGATGTGACCGGCTGACCTGTTGCGTGCTCGAGCAGTGCCTTGATCTCGTCGAGTTCGCGGCGCAGGTAGTCGCGGGTGGCGACCTCACCGACGGCGATGCGCAGCGCAGCGAGTTCGCGGGCCAGGAATTCGGTGTCGGCTTTGGTCTGTTGGGCGCGGGAGCGATCTTCCTCGAGGGAGACGCGGTCGCGGTCGTCCTGCCGGTTCTGGGCCAGCAGAATCAGCGGCGCGGCGTAGGCGGCCTGAGTCGAGAAGGCGAGATTGAGCAGGATGAAGGGGTAGGGGTCCCACTGCAGATTGACCGCAACGACGTTGAGGAAGATCCAGACGATGACGATGCCGGTCTGAATGGCCAGATAGCGCCCCGTGCCGAGGAATCTGGCGGCTTTCTCGCCCGACTTGCCGAGATCGAAGTCGAGATTGACGTTGAACATCCGCGATCCACGCGGAGTGTCCATTCTCTGGCGTGCTGTTTCTTTCACTGTCCCGCCACTTCCTGATCTCGCCAGTCCTCGGGCAGCAGGTGATCGAGGACGTCGTCCACGGTCACGGCCCCGACCAGGTGGTCCTCGTCGTCGACCACCGGGCCGCAGACGAGGTTGTACGTCGCGAAGTATCGCGTCACGGCGGTGAGGCTGTCGTCGGGGGACAACCGCGGAAGAGCGCTGTCCACCACTCCGCCGACCAAGCTCGCCGGGGGTTCTCGCAGTAGCTGCTGCAAATGGACGCAGCCGAGGTACGGCCCGGTCGGCGTCGCGGTCGGGGGCCGCACGACGAACACCAGGGAGGCCAGCGCAGGCGTCAGGTCGGGGTTGCGCACCCGGGCGAGAGCCTCGGCCACCGTCGTCGACGCGGTGAGAACGACGGGTTCGGGGGTCATCAGACCACCGGCGGTGTCGGGGGAGTGCTCGAGCAGGCGACGGACAGGCGCGGAGTCCTCCGGATCCATCAGGCGCAGAAGCGATTCCGCTTCGGTCTCGGGCAGCTCGCCCAGGAGGTCGGCGGCGTCGTCCGGGTCCATGGCCTCGAGCACGTCGGCACCGCGGTCCACACCGAGGTAGTGCATCAACTCCACCTGATCGTCGTCGGGCAGCTCCTGAACGACGTCCGCGAGTCGCTCGTCGTCGAGAGCCCGCGCCACCTCCATACGGCGCTTGACGGGCAGCTCGCGCATCGCGTTCGCCACATCGGCCGCGCGAAGATCCTCGAACTGCATGAGCAGTTGCGCCACACCCTGATCGGGCATGGACAGCTCGTTCTGCGTGAGCCCCTGCACGTGCTGCCAGTCCACGACGTGGATCGCGCCGCGGCGCGCGAGGCGCTGACGCTGCTTACGCACAGCCACTCGTGCGACCACCCAGTCCCTCGTTCGGGTGAGCTCGATGCCGAGGTCGACGACGATCGAATCTGCGTCGTGCAGCTCGTCGAGCTCGGGATCGTCGACGCGCACCTTGGAGTCGAGGATCTGCGCGAACACCAGAATCTCGTTGGCGCGCTGGGTGAATCGACGCAGGCTGACGTTACCGGTCGTGAGTTGAACCGAGTTGGGCTCGATGCTGGTCACGCGGAGCATCGGCACGAAAATTCTTCGGCGAGTTGCCAATTCGACCACCAAGCCGAGAACTCTCGGTTGCGCTCTGCCGACGCGCATCGAGATGACCACGTCGCGAACCCGGCCGATCGATTCGCCGTCGGGGCCCAGGACGCCCAGGCCTGCGAGCCTGGCCGCGAATACCTTGCTCAGTGCTGCCATGATGGCAAGGTTAGAGGCTGGACAATACAGAGTATGAATCAGACAGGGGTTGTGCTGCGGTGAATGCGTCGGGCCTACGGCGATCGGTACTGGCCGTTCCGGGCAGTTCGGACAAGATGATCGCCAAGGCCAAGGGTCTGCCTGCCGACGCGATCTTCCTCGATCTCGAAGATGCCGTCGCCCCCATCGCGAAGATCGAGGCTCGGGCGCGCATCGTCGATGCGCTGAACTCCGATGGCTGGGGCGATCAGATCAAGGTCGTGCGCGTCAACGACTGGACGACGCAGTGGACGTACGGCGATGTCATCGACGTCGTCTCGGGCGCAGGCCGCAATCTCGACGCCATCCTGTTGCCGAAGGTCGAGTGCGCCGCGCACGTCCAGGCGTTGGATCTTCTTCTGACTCAGCTCGAGAAGGAACACGGTCTCGACGTCGGTGCGATCGGGATCGAGCCGCAGATCGAGAGCGCACGCAGCCTGCGCAACATCGACGAGATCGCGACCGCGAGTCCCCGGGTGCAGACGTTGGTGTTCGGGCCCGCGGATCTGATGGCCAGCGTGAACATGCGCACCCTCGTGGTCGGCGAACAGCCGGTGGGATACGACACCGGCGACGCCTATCACCACATTCTGATGACCATTCTGCTCGCCGCACGAACTCACGGACTGCAGGCGATCGACGGCCCGTACCTGCAGATTCGTGACCTCGATGCCTTTCGTCGGGCGGCGGGCCGCACGGCCGGCCTCGGTTTCGACGGTAAGTGGGTACTGCATCCGACGCAGATCGAGGCCGCCAACGAGATCTTCGCGCCGCTCCAATCCGACTACGACAAGGCCGAGATGATTCTCGACGCCTACGAGTTCCATACCTCCGCGGCGGGCGGCGCTCGCGGGGCGGTGATGCTCGGCAACGAGATGATCGACGAGGCGAGCCGCAAGATGGCTCTGGTCGTCACGGCGAAGGGGCGCGCGGCCGGCCTGACGCGCACGACGACGTTCGAGCCGCCCACCTCCTGACCTCACATCGAACTCCGTGAACCTGCACGACGGGTGTGCCAGGTGTCCGTTTCGGGGCACAATGGAGGCATGACCAATCCCCTCTCTCAGTCCGGTCGCCCAGGGCAGGGACTGCCGACGCCACCCTCCGGTTGGCCCATCGGTTCGTACCCCACCTATGCCGAGGCGCAGCGCGCCGTCGACTATCTCTCCGACGAAGAGTTCTCGGTGCAGGACGTCACGATCGTCGGCGTCGACCTGATGCAGGTCGAACGCGTCCTCGGCCGCCTCACCTGGCCCAAAGTCATTGGTGGAGGAATCGTTTCGGGTGCGTGGCTGGGAGTGTTCCTCGGCCTGGTGCTCGGCATCTTCAGCGAGAACATCTTCGGAGCCCTGCTCATCGGCGTCGGCGGCGGCATCATCTTCGGGTTGATCTCGGCCTCCATTCCGTACGCGGCCACCAAGGGGCAGCGAGATTTCGCGTCGAGCATGCAGTTGGTGGCGGGTCGATACGACGTCCTCTGCGAGCCTCGAACGGCGGAGAAAGCACGCGACCTGCTCGCCAAACTGTCGATCTGATCACACCTGGTGGACGACCAGGCAACCGACAGGTAACGGAATAGCCCCAAATCGCCCTCTATGCCAGTGAGTTCGGTTACGTTTCTTTCGTGCACGGCAGTCCCACACAGTGTGCTGCGCGAGTAATTGAACGTACGGAGGCGGAAAGTGCCGAGACATCGTGGTCGTAGGCGTGGCAAAGCGACGAGAATAGGGGTGTTGGCAGCAGCGGCTCTGGTCACGAGTCCGTTGCTCGCAGCGTGTGGTTCGTCCGACAGTTCGGTTCCGGTTCTGAGTTTCTACACCGCCGCAGACGGCGCAGAGCAGTACGCCGCTGCGGCGCAGGTGTGTTCGGATGCCTCTAACGGTCGATACCGCGTGGAGCAGCGGACGCTGCCCAAGAGCGCGAACGATCAGCGTCTCCAGCTCGCGCGACGCCTCGCCGGAAACGACAAGACGCTGGACCTGATGACGCTCGACGTGGTGTGGACGGCCGAATTCGCCGAAGCCGGATGGGCATTGCCCGTCCCGGAAGACCTGTCCGCGAAGCTGCGCGACGGCTCCACGCTCGAAGGACCGCTCGCCACCGCGGAATGGCAGGACCAGCTGTATGCGGTTCCGCTCAACTCCAACACCCAGTTGCTCTGGTATCGGCCGGACGAGGTGCCCGACGGGGTGCCCCCGCAGACGTGGGACCAGCTGATCGACGTGGCCGAGGCCAATGCGGCCGCAGGCAAGCCCGCGCAGATCGGCGTCCAGGCCAAGCAGTACGAGGGTTTCATGGTGTGGTTCAACTCGCTGCTCGAGAGTGCGGGTGGATCGGTCGTCGGGGAAGACGGAACGACGGTCACTCTCAACGACACTCCCGAGCATCGCGCCGCCACCGAGAAGGCTCTCGAGATCATCAAGCGGGTCGCCACGGCCGACGGCCACGATCCGTCGGTCTCGCAGAGCGACGAGGCGACGGCCCGGCTCGGGATGGAATCGGGACGGATGGCCTTCCAGGTCAACTACCCGTTCGTGCTGCCCGGCCTGAAGGAGAACGCGATCGCCGGTGCCGTCTCGTTCCTCGATCTCGCGAACGTGCCTGCCGATCAGCAGGACGCGCGGATCGCCGAGGTCTTCCGTAGCGCTCCGTATCCGGAGGTGAATCCCGGCGAGCCCGCCAAGGTCACCATCGGTGGATTCAACATCGGCGTCGCGAAGACCACTCAGCACGAGGACCTCGCGTGGGAGGCCGTCGAATGCCTCACCAACGAAGAGAACCAGCGCAACAACGCCGTCAACGGCGGTGTGCCGCCGGTACTGAAGTCGTTGTATTCCGACCCTGAGTTCCAATCCGTCTATCCCGCCTGGGAAGGCGTCCTCGGTTCCATCGAATCTGCGGCTGTGCGACCCGTTTCGCCTGCCTACCAGAGCATCTCGATTCTGTTGACCGATGCGCTCAACCCACCGCAGAACATCGATCCGGTAGCCGACGTGGACAAGCTCGCTGATCTGGTCACCAAGGCCGTCAATTCCGAAGGGTTGATTCCATGAGTGCTCCTACCGATTCAGAGCCCCAGTCGCAGCCTCTGGACAAGCAGGCAGCCCTGAAGAACGTCTCCGACGGCAAGAAGGCCGAACGGCGGCTGGGACTGTTGCTCATCGCACCCGCAGCGATTCTGATGATCGCAGTCACCGGCTATCCGATCATCTACGCGTTCTGGCTCAGCCTGCAGAAGTACAACCTCGCGTTCCCCGAGGATCGTGAATTCGTCGGCATCTCCAACTACGTCACGGTGCTCTCCGACGGGTACTGGTGGACGGCGTTCGGTGTCACGGCGGGCATCACGATCATCTCGGTCATCATCGAGTTCGTCCTCGGCCTGGCGGTGGCTCTGGTCATGCACCGCACCATCTTCGGCCGTGGACTGGTGCGCACCGTGGTGCTCATCCCGTACGGCATCGTGACCGTCGCCGCGGCGTACAGCTGGTACTACGCATGGACCCCGGGCACGGGATATCTCGCCAATCTGCTGCCCGACGGTAGTGCTCCGCTCACCGAGCAGTTCCCGTCGCTGGCGATCGTCGTGTTGGCCGAGGTGTGGAAGACCACGCCGTTCATGGCGCTGCTGCTCCTGGCAGGGCTGGCGCTGGTGCCCGACGATCTGCTGAAGGCGGCCGAGGTCGACGGAGCAGGCGCGTGGACCAGGTTGATGCGCATCACGATTCCGTTGATGAAGCCGGCGATTCTCGTTGCGGTGCTCTTCCGCACCCTCGACGCGTTCCGCATCTTCGACAACATCTACGTGCTCACCCGAGGTAGCAACGAAACCGGATCGGTCTCGATTCTCGGTTACAACAACCTGTTCGGGGCGTTCAACCTCGGACTCGGGTCGGCGATCAGCATCCTGATCTTCTTCTGCGTCGCGATCATCGCGTTCGTGTTCATCAAGCTGTTCGGTGCCTCGGCACCGGGATCCGACGACGGAGGCCGCAAGTAATGACCACTGTTACGCCTCGCAAGAAGGTCGGTTGGACGGTAGTCAACGTCCTCGTCCTGCTATACGCACTCGTTCCACTGCTGTGGATCATCAGCCTGTCGTTCAAGTCGACGGCCACCATCGCCGACGGCAACTTCATTCCGCGTTCGATCACCTTCGACAACTACAAGGGCATCTTCTCGACGAATCAGTTCACCTCGGCATTGGTGAACTCGATCGGCATCGGACTGATCACCACGGTGATCGCCGTGGTGATCGGCACGATGGCCGCGTATGCCGTTGCTCGCCTGGACTTCCCGGGAAAGAAGGCACTCGTCGGTGCGGCGCTGCTCATCGCGATGTTCCCCCAGATCTCGCTGGTGACACCGCTGTTCGACATCTCCCGCTCGCTGGGACTGTTCGACACCTGGCCGGGACTGATCATTCCGTACATCACCTTCGCATTGCCGTTGGCGATCTACACCCTCTCGGCGTTCTTCCGCGAGATTCCGTGGGAGCTCGAAAAGGCAGCGAAGATGGACGGCGCGACGCCCGCACAGGCGTTCCGCAAGGTCATCGCCCCGCTGGCTGCCCCCGGCATCGTCACCGCCGCCATTCTGGTGTTCATCTTCGCCTGGAACGACCTGCTGCTCGCCATCTCGTTGACGGCAACGGAGCGTTCGGTCACCGTCCCGGCGGCCATCTCGCAGTTCACCGGTAGCTCTCAGTTCGAGGAGCCCACGGGGTCGATCGCGGCGGCAGCAGTCGTCATCACGATCCCGATCATCATTTTTGTGCTCTTCTTCCAACGACGTATCGTGGCGGGCTTGACGTCCGGCGCAGTGAAGGGATAACCGTCATGGCCGAAATCGTTCTCGACAAAGTCACCAAGCTCTACCCCGACGGCGCGGCTGCGGTGAGCGACGTCGACATCACCATCGCCGACGGCGAATTCATCATCCTCGTCGGGCCGTCCGGTTGCGGAAAGTCCACCACCCTCAACATGATCGCCGGACTCGAGGACATCTCCTCGGGCGAACTTCGTATCGCGGGGGAGCGAGTCAACGAGCGTGCACCGAAGGACCGCGACATCGCGATGGTGTTCCAGTCCTACGCGCTGTACCCGCACATGACGGTGCGTCAGAACATCGCCTTCCCGCTCACTCTGGCGAAGCTCTCGAAGTCCGAGATCAACACCAAGGTCGAGGAGGCAGCCAAGATCCTCGACCTGAGTCAGCACCTCGACCGCAAGCCGGCGAACCTCTCCGGTGGTCAGCGGCAGCGAGTTGCCATGGGCCGCGCCATCGTTCGCACACCCAAGGCCTTCCTGATGGACGAGCCGCTGTCCAACCTCGACGCGAAGCTGCGTGTGCAGACGCGCGCCGAGATCTCGCGGCTGCAGAAGCGCCTGGGCACCACCACCGTCTACGTCACGCACGATCAGACCGAGGCCATGACCCTCGGCGACCGCGTCGTGGTGCTGCGCGGCGGACTGGTGCAGCAGATCGGGTCGCCGCAGGAGCTCTACGACAAGCCGCGAAACCTGTTCGTGGGCGGCTTCATCGGATCGCCCTCGATGAATTTCGTTCCCGGACAGCTCACCTCGAACGGTGTGTCCACCGCGCTCGGTGAGATCGACATCCCGCTCGAGCGGATGGATGCGATCAAGGCCAAGAACCCGGGCCGCGAGGTGGTCGTCGGTATCCGCCCCGAGCATTTCGAGGATGCGGCGCTGATCGACGGCTACCAGAAGATGAGCGGTGCCACCTTCACCGCCACCGTCGACGTGCTCGAGTCGATGGGCAGCGACAAGTACGTCTACTTCACGCTCAAGGGTGCCCGCGTCGAATCCAGTGAGCTGCAGGAACTGGCAGCCGACGCTGGTATCGCCGATCTCGGTGGCGCACAGGTCGTTGCACGTCTGGCGGCCGAGTCCAAGGCCGCCGAGGGTGGTCAGGTGGAACTGTGGTTCGACCCGGCGAAGATCTCGGTGTTCGACCAGGCCTCGGGTGCCAATCTGACGCTGTAGAGAGCGCTACGCGCATGTGAGCGGAATTTCGTGGTGGGCTACGAAGTTCCGCTCACATGGGTCAGAACGCGGAACCTGTGGTCGGTAACTGGTATCCCTGGAAGAAGTCGAACGGGACCACGTTCGGTGCCGGGTTCTGCAGCTGCGGTGCCGGTGCCTGTGGGAACAGTTCGGGCAGGCGGAACTGATCGGGCTGCTGGTTCTGCTGATACTGCGGCGCGCTGTGGTCACGATCGTCGCGGTCGGACCACAGGGGATCGGCGGACGCGGTGCCGGTGACTGCTACCAGAGGGATGGCCACCAATGCTCCGGTGACTGCTGCGCGGGTGAGAATCTTCTTGGTGTTCATCAGGTGTGCCTCTCGTCGGTGTTCGTACCTCCACGACACTAGGTACGCATGAGGTCACCCGAAAGGCAGATTCGTTGACTCCCAGTAGATTACGAGTTTCCTGCCAGGGGCCTCGACCAGCGGCTGAACGGTCCGCGTCCTGGTCGGAGGAGGGTGTCACCTGTCAGGCTGCTGTGAGGCGGTCGGCAGTGCGTCATACCGGCATGTTCGACGTGGTGGTCGGCTCGGACTCGGCCACTCGCACGGATTCCCGAGCGGCGGGGGTGCTCCTGATGGCCAGGGCTGCGAGTACGACGACGAGGCAGGCCACCGCGCCTGCGACGAAGGCTGCGGTGTACACGCTCTCGCGGGCAACGGCCGTCCCGTCGATGGTGAACATGGCCAGGACGGTGGACAGCGTGGCGCTCGCAATCGAGGTACCGACTGTCCGGACGATCGAGTTGACGCTGTTCGCCACCCCGGTGTCCGCTGCGCTGACCTCGGCGATGAGCAGGTTCGGCAGGGCAGCGAACGCAAGACTGACGAACATGTTGATGACGATGCCTGCGGTGATCAGCTGCCAGGTGTGATCGTGGGCGAGTGCGACGAAGACGAATCCGAACAGCCCGATCGCGGCTCCTGCGATCAGTACTCGCCGCGGCCCGAACGACCGGATGAGACGGCCACTGACGACGGCTGCGACTACTCCCACCGCCGCGCCGGGCAGCAGATAGACGACGCTCGCCTCGAGAACATTCGCGGTGAAGCCGTAGCCGGCCACGGCTCGTGGTGTCTGCACGAAGTACGAGCAGGCGAGGAAATTGACGAACATCCCGATACCGACGAACAAGGTGGCGACGTTGGTGGCGAGCAACGGGCCGTGGGTGAGCATGCGGGGTGCGACGAGTGGCTCGTCGGCGCGCTTCTCGAAGTTCCACCAGATGGCCCCCGCGACTACACCGACAACCGCGCACCCGATGGTGGCAATCGAACCCCACCCCCAGGTGCGGCCCTGGGTCAGGGCGAGGAACAGCAGAAGCAGAGTAACCGCGAGCAGTGCAGCTCCCCACCAGTCGACCGTGCCGCCACTGGTTCTCGGACGTGCCGGTACACCGAACCAGGCGATCGCGAGAGCGAGCACCACGAACGCAACAGTGAGCCAGAACACGCGGTGGTAGTCGGCACCGTTGGCCGTCAGCAGCCCGGTCAACACCAGTCCGAACCCGCCGCCGACGCCGAGTGTGCCGGACAGGACGGCCATCGAGCCCACGAGCTTACGAGGAGGCATCTCGTCGCGAAGGACGGCAAGCGCGATGGGGAACAGCGCGTAGGCCACGCCCTGCAGGACCCGGCCGACGATCAGCCACAGCAACGAGTGCGTCAGGGCCGCGAGCAGAGATCCGGCGAGGACGACAGTGAGCACACCGATCAGCACCGGACGCTTACCGTGCAGGTCGGCGAGCCTCCCGATGACCGGGGTGGCGATCACCGCCGCGAGGAGATTGGCCGTCAGTACCCATCCGGCGGCGGTGGTGCTGACCCCGAGTTGGGTGCCGATGGTCAGCACGATGGGGACCACCATCGTCTGCAGGACCGCGAGAGTCATGACGATGAAACAGAGTCCGGGCAGCAGTATGCGGCGGGTGGACATGAAAGAACTACCTCGTTACCTATCGACTATGCGTGGAACCGAAAAAAATAAAATGATGAACGCATCTAAGTAACTATCAGAGATCTGTATGTCAGGGAAGTGAGCCGAGGCCGCCACGACGGCCGAGCATCGACGCAGGCACTGCTATGGCCGGGTGGGTTTGCCCAGCGCTTTCTGCCGGAGTTCGCTGACGATCTCGTCGTTCCAGACGTGTTCGCGCACCAGGCGGTAACGCTCCCGGCTCATCCAGAGGTACGCCTCCGCGTCGGTGCGATCCTCGAGGATTTCGGCCGCGCGCACCATGCGCACCACCGGTAGGTACTCCTCACCGAACCAACGCCGCGCGACGGTACCGCGGTCGACGAATTCCCCGACCTCCTGCATCAGCCGGAAGCCCCACGCCTCGACCGACTCGCTGAGTTGGGCGTAATCGAACGGATCGGTCACCTGGACGGCCTCGCGGGCCTTGCCCACCAACGGGACACGACTGAGGAAGATGCGCCGGTGATCCTTGATCAGCAGGTCGCCGCGTCGGGTGATGCCCTCGGGTGAGATGCGCGTGATGATCTCGGTGACCACGGCGTCGATCGACGTTCGGTGCATGGCGAACGCGATGGACACTCGATGATGGCCGTCGACGACGAAGTGCATGCCGCCGATGCGGTACACCTGGATCGGGGGCATCGCCTCGCCGCGGCGTTGAGCGGCTGCAAGTCGCTGCCAGCGTTCACGAATGCGCGCCGACGTCGGCCGGAAGAAGCGGTCGAAATCGCGAGTGCGGTCGACGCTTCCGACGATGGTCTCGACGCGAATGACCTGCAGGCCGAGGTGACGCTCGCCCACCTTGCCGAGCGCGGCAACCACCTCGTCGAACGGCAGGATGGTGTTGACGTCGTCGGGTTGACGCCGGAGCCATCCGACCAGACGGGCGACGTCGGCGCGTCGGCGCTGGCGGGTGAAGTCGTTCTCCGCATCGGCGGCCGGAAATCCGGTGTCACGTGCCATGCCTGCGCCTCACGATCCTCGGTGCCTCGAATTCGGTTCTCTGTCCGCCCGGTTCGATCTCGAGCAGGGTGTACCCGACGGTGTTGATCACCGCTGCGCCGTGCAGGGTCAGATCCTCCGGCGTAGCGCCGTGCGGATGAATATGGCCGTGCAACAACAACTGTGGGGCGAGTCTTCGCGTCACCTCGTCGAGGCAGTCGAAACCGATGTGTGCGGGGTCGGTGTCGTCTCCGACGCCGAGCGGCGGACTGTGGGTCAGCAGAATGTCCAGGGGCCGAAGGTCTTTGCGGACGTTGCGATGCCACGCGAACGTCCGAGTCAGGGTGCGTGAGCGTCGACGTTGCTGCCGCTGGGTCCACTGGTTGGGCCCACCGTTGTAGCGGATGGACCCGCCGAGACCGGCGATCCGCAGGCCCGCCGCGGAGACGATTCGGCGATCGACGTTGACGGCTCCGACGGGCCCGGGCCAGGTGGTGGGGAGCCCGGCGCGCATCCATCCCGCACGTCCGGCCGAGTAGCCGGTGAGGTCCGCGTCGTGGTTGCCGGGAACGAATACGCACGGCGCGTTCAAGGCATCGGTGAGGTATTCGAGGTAGTCGAACGGAAGGTCGCCTGCGCCGAGAATCAAGTCGACTCCGAGCGACTTCACCTGCGGACTCCACAGGGATTCGATCGTTTCGTCGGACACTGCGAGAACGGAGACCACGGGTACGACGGTACCCACCTCCGTTGGGTGGCACCTCCGAACGGACTTCTCGGGCATCGGTGGTGTTGGATGGGTCAGGTGAGCGACAGTGTTGGATGGGTCACGTGAGCGACAGTGTCATTGCAGCGGTACGCGCACATCTGCTGACCGAGATCGGCGACGAGAATCCGTCGTCGGCGTCGGTGACGTTCCTCGGCCTCGAGCCGCTGGACGTCCTGAGATTCTTCGCGGACTCCGACGTGGTCCGGTACGTCAGTCTCGGCTGTTCCCGGCACCCCATGGCCGATCCCAACGAACTCGTCGCAGATCCCTCGCGTGGCCCCCGAGCCGAATTGGTGCTGACTCTCCGAGGCGGTGCAGGCGTGGCCTCGGGCGTGCACAAGAGCCTGGCCGTCCTTGCTGCGTCACCCGCGGTGGAGGGCGTCGTACTCGTAGAGGACGCGCTGCTCGATCTGAGTGAGCCGCTGTGGACCAACGCGCCGTTCACCGCTGTGCTGCTCGGGGCGAGCGACATCGCCGATCTGACACTGCCCGAGCCCTACGATCCGGTTCGCTTTCTGGCCGCCGTCCCTCTCACCGGCACCGAGGCAGCCTGGGTGCGGTTGCGCGGAGCCGATGCGCTGCGTGAGGCCTGGGCCGAGGCGGGGATCGACGTCCGCGATCCCAACCGGTCTGCCGCCAGCCTCTGACGAAGTTACCGCGCGTAGGACGCCAGCTCGGGTTCGGTTGCCACGGAGTCGTCCTCGAAATGCTGGGGAACGCCGAGGCCGTAGGCAAATCCGGTGATCGACGATTCCAGCGTGTAGCGCAGATGGGGCATTGTCGTCGTGAAGCACAGGTTCTTCGAAATGCGCTGCCGTACAGCGGGTCCGTTGTGGTCGAGTGCGTCGAGGACGATATTGTACGCGACGTTGTCACCGAGAATGCCGAAGTGTTCGACCGGTCGCAGTGGGCAGATGTCCTGGACGGCGATGTTCGCGGCTCCAGCGAGAGTGCTGGCGTGCGGTTGCGGATAGATCAGCTCGTCGAAGCGCGTGAAGATCGAGGTGTAGCTGGGTCCCGCGGGCAGCGGACGGGCCGCCAGCGCGGTGAGGAACTTCGATCCGGTGGCGATCTGCCAGTTCGCCGGCGGGCACTCCTGCGAGTCGTCGCACCCCGAGCGGGCCGAGTCGGTGCCGTTGTACGGGGTGGCGAGGGAGATGAAATCCGACACCAGGGCAGGCAGGTCGGGCCAGAACGTCAACGCCCACAGCTCGTCGAGCGGGCCGTGCTGGTGACCCATCAGGACGACCTGGCGACCGCTGTCGGCTGACATCGTCCGAACCGCGTGCACCACGTACTGGGCGCCGACCTGTAGGTCTCCGTACCCTTCGTCCGGCAGCGAGAGGCTGCACACCGGTATCCCTGCGGCGGGCAGTGACTGCAGATAGTTCCAACCGAACGATTGCTGATCGGTGGCGAAAGCCGGGGTGAGCAGAACCGGATCGTGGGTGGCGTCGTGCAGATCCGTGGTGCACGTGAGTGCCTTGTCGAGATCGGCCTGCGCGACGGTCAGCGGCGGACCGGCGGGATCGGCGTATACCGGCTGAGCCGACGCGGCCCCCGGCGCGGACGAACAGATCACGGCGACGGCGACGGCCAGTATCAGCGTGCGGATTCTCATCGATCCCTTCCGAATGACGATGCAGGGCTTCTGCAGTCTCATCCGGCGTGAACGGGTGGGTTCGTCACCCGGCGGTGGTCGGGGCAATCACCAACTACCCACGCTCGACGTTGGACGACGTCCAACGTCGAGCGTGGCTTCTACAGCCAGTCGTTCTTGTGGAACGTGCGCCACAATCCGATGCAGACGCAGGCGACGATCCCCGCGATCAGGTGGTAGCCGTAGGTCCAGTGCAGCTCGGGCATGTTGTCGAAGTTCATCCCGTAGATGCCCGCGACCATGGTGGGTACTGCGGCGATCGCCACCCACGCCGAAATCTTGCGCATGTCCAGGTTCTGCTGCATCGTCACCCGGGCCAATGCGGCATCGACCAGCGAGCTGAGTACCTCGTCGTACTCGGAGATCCGCTCGGCGACGGTGGTGTGGTGGTCCTGCACGTCGCGCAGATACCGTCGCACGGCCTTCGGCACGCTCGGTTCCTGCACCAGACGAGCCAACGGCGTCGACAGCGGCGTAACCGACCGGCGCAGCTCGACGACCTCCCGCTTGAGCAGGTAGATGTTCTCGATGGGCACGTGGTGGTGCGGGGAGAACACCTCCTCTTCCATGCCGTCGACGTCTCGCTCGATCGACTCGGTCACCGCCAGATACTCGTCGACGACGTGGTCGGCCACAGCGTGCAGCACTGCGGACGGCCCGAGTGCGAGCTGTTCCGGGTTCGCTTCGAGGCGCTGCCGGACGCCGGCCAACCCCGAATGCTCACCGTGCCGGACGGTGATGACGAAGTCGCTGCCGACCATCACCATGATCTCGCCGCTCTCGACGATCTCGTTGGCGGTGGTCACCGACTCGTGCTCGACGTACTTCACCGTGCGCAGCACCAGGAATGCGACGTCGTCGTAGCGTTCGAGTTTCGGTCGCTGGTGTGCGTGCACGGTGTCCTCGACCATCAATTCGTGCAGTCCGTAGCACTGCGCGATCGCATTCATCTGATGGTCGTCGGGCGCATGCAGGCCGACCCACACAAACCCCTCGCCGCGCGCACGTACCTCCGCAATGGCCGAGGTGTGGGTGAATCTGCCGGGCAATCGGGAGCCGTCGACGTACACCGCGCAGTCGACGATCGCGCGGGCCGTGGGCACCGGAATTCTCGGGCCCGGATCGTGTGCGGCCTTGGGTCCTCGTCGATGCAATGACGGTAGCGACGGTCGAGGTGGAAGGGACGGCATGGCGGGCAATCGTACGCCAGCAAAACGACGAGACGGCGAGCCTGGAACACTGTCGAGGTGCTCATCGATCTTCATACCCACTCGACGGCGTCCGACGGTACCGACAGTCCGGCCGAGCTGGTCCACGCGGCGTCGGCGGCGGGACTGTCGGTGGTGGCGCTGACAGACCACGACACCACGTCGGGCTGGGACGAAGCGGCCGCAGCCGTTCCTCCCGGTCTGACGCTCGTGCGCGGTATGGAACTCTCGTGCACCGGACGCGGTGAGGACGGCGAACCGGTTCCCGTGCACCTGCTCGCGTACCTCTTCGACCCCGAGAACGATGCGTTCGCGGCCGAGCGCGCGCGTCTGCGCGGCGAACGGGTGACGAGGTTGCGAGCCATCGCCGAGAACATGGCGGCCGACGGTCTGCCGATCGATCCCGACGCAGTGTTGGCCTCGGCCGGTGCCGCAGCCGGACGTCCCCATCTCGGCCGAGCTCTGATCGACGCCGGATACGTCCCGGACATGAACGCCGCGTTCGCCGGTCCGTTGGCGACCGGCGGCAAGTACTACGTGGAGAAGGTGGACACTCCGCTCGAGGCTGCGGTACAGATGATCGCGGCAGCAGGCGGGGTGAGTGTGCTCGCGCATGCTCGGGCCCGCGCGCGTGGACGCATCCTCGACCTGGACCACATTCGAGAACTGACGCCGTTGGGGCTCGGCGGAGTAGAGGTCCATCACATGGATCATTCGCCCGAGGACACTGTGGTGATGGCCGATCTCGCCGCAGAACTGGACCTGATCGTCACGGGGTCCTCGGATTACCACGGGACCAACAAGACGGTGCAACTCGGCGAATACACCACTGCCCCGGACCAATACGACCGAATAGTTGCGGCGGCTCGCTCATGACCTTCGATGTGACGCTCTACCTGACCGTACTCATCACCCTGTTCGTCATCATGGACCCGCCGGGCGCTATCCCGGTGTTCCTGTCCCTGGTGGGCCGCAAGAGCAAGGAAGCTCGCAACAAGGCCGCGTGGCAGGCACCCGCCGTCTCGCTGACCGTCATCTCGGTGTTCGCCATCGGCGGTCAGGCGATTCTGAGCTACCTGCACATCGGCATTCCGGCACTGCAAGGCGCGGGCGGATTGCTGCTGCTGCTCATCGCTCTGTCGTTGCTCACCGGCAAGGGTGCGGGCGGCGACTCCGCGGCGGAGGACGTCAACGTGGCCCTCGTGCCGCTAGGGACCCCGCTGATGGCAGGTCCCGGTGCCATCGCCGCAGTGATCGTCTACGTCAGCCAGGCCGACGGTGACGCGGGCTCGTTACTCGCAATTGCGTTGGGCATCATCACTATTCACGTGCTGTTCTTCCTGATCTTGCGATTCTCGACGGTGCTGATCCGTCTTCTCGGTGAAGGTGGCATCTCGCTGCTGGCGCGTATCGCAGGTTTGTTGCTCGCCGCCATTGCGGTGCAGTTGATCGCGGATTCGGTCCGCGGATTCGTGGCCGGCGGATGACCGGGGCCAGGGCGGGAGCGGGGCTCCGCTTCCTGCGCGGGCTCAGCGGTGTCGTCACCGCGGGTCTGGTGGTGCTCGCGATCGGTGTCGCCGTCACTCAATATCTCGGACACTCCCGCGGCTTCCCCGGGCCAGGGGGTCTTTCCGTCGCTGCACACATCGCCGCCGCCGCCGTGGCCGTGGTCGCCCAGCGCATCGCGGATCATCGTCGCGGGTTCTCCGCGTTCGTCGGTGCACTCGTCGTCTTCGTCGTCACCGGCCTGGTGCTGTGGACACAATGGTGGCAATGACGGGAGGGGTGGCAATGACGACAGTGGATGGGGTTTGCTTCTGACTCTGTGGTCAGGTGGCCGAGCGGTGTGGCACACTGAGCCCACCGATAGGGCTACAGCCCATCGCTGATCGTGTCGGCACACCCGCCGCACCTGCGAGACACGCTTTCGGCAGTTTGCAGCCAGCACTGGCGCACTCCGAGTGCTCTCCATTCCCAGAACCACTCACTTCGTTGACATGCGTCGCCTTGCTGGTCGAGGTCGACAGTGCGAGGAGCTTTCACCGTGACGGCAGTCGAAGACACCACAGCACCGAACTCGGCACCGGCAGTGCCGGCCGCGATCACCGACGAGGAGATCTTCGCCGGACATCTCGGCGGAAAGCTGTCGGTCGAGTTGGCGGCGCCGCTCGAGACCCAGCGCGATCTGTCCATCGCCTACACCCCCGGGGTGGCCCAGGTCAGCCGCGCCATCGCGGCCGACCCGGCGCTCGCCAAGCGCTACACCTGGACCGATCGCCTCGTCGCCGTCATCTCCGACGGTTCCGCGGTGCTCGGCTTGGGCGACATCGGCCCACGGGCGTCCTTGCCGGTGATGGAGGGCAAGGCCGCACTGTTCAAGAAGTTCGCCGGTCTCGATTCCATCCCGATCGTCCTCGACACCAACGACGTCGACGAGATCGTCGAGACCATCGTGCGGATGCGGCACAGCTTCGGTGCCGTGAACCTCGAAGACATCTCGGCCCCACGCTGTTTCGAGATCGAGCGCCGGGTCATCGAGGCGCTCGAATGCCCGGTGATGCACGACGATCAACACGGCACCGCCATCGTCGTCCTCGCTGCGCTCAACGGGGCCGCGAAGGTTCAGGGCCGCAGCACGTCCGAACTGAAGGTCGTCGTCTCCGGAGCCGGTGCAGCGGGCGTCGCCTGCGCCAACATGCTCCTGCTGGCCGGCATCCCTGACGTGGTGGTGCTCGACTCCAAGGGCATCGTCTCCTCCGATCGCCACGACCTCACCAGCGTCAAGACCGATCTCGCTGCGCGCACCAACCTGCGTGCACTGTCCGGCGGGGCGGCCGAGGCCCTGGCCGGCGCGGACGTGTTCCTCGGTCTGTCCGCAGGCAAGGTCGACGAGCGCTACATCGCCTCGATGGCCCCGGAGTCCATCGTGTTCGCGCTGTCGAACCCCGATCCGGAGATTCACCCGGAGGTGGCGAGAAAGTACGCCGCCATCGTCGCGACCGGACGCAGCGACTTCCCGAACCAGATCAACAATGTTCTCGCCTTCCCCGGTGTGTTCAAGGGTGCGCTCGACGCGGGCGCTCGCCGCATCACCGAAGGCATGAAGCTCGCCGCTGCCGAGGCAATCCTCTCGGTTCTCGGCGACGAGTTGGCTGCGGACAAGATCGTGCCCAGCCCACTCGATCCTCGTGTCGCCCCGGCCGTTGCGGACGCAGTTGCGGCAGCAGCGCGAGCCGAGGGCGTCGCGTAGGAAAACGGAAGAAACACCGGCGAACCAGCCCTACCAGGGCCAGTGGTTCGCCGGTGTCTTTCGTTCGAAGACGCCGTCGTCGAGCGGCCTTCGGGTCGAGTCAGACCTTCGCCAGTCCGGTGGGCATCCGGCGCAGCCGGCCGGTTCCAGGAACGGAGGTCCACACTGCAAGGGCGAGCAGACCGTCGACGACGAGGGTCAGCACGGCCACCAGAATCGCGCCGACCAGAACCCGTTGGTAGTCGTACAGCGCCAGACCGTCGAAGATGTAGCGGCCGAGCCCACCGAGGTTGACGTAGGCCGCGATCGTCGCAGTGGCGATGATCTGGAGAGTGGTGTTGCGGAGTCCGCCGAGGATCAGGGGGAGCGCATTCGGAATCTCGACCCGAAGCAGGACTTGGGTTTCCGTCATGCCCATCGCACGGGCCGCGTCCACCACGTTCGCGTCGACGTTGGCGATACCGGAGTACGTTCCGGCCAGCAGCGGCGGAATACCGAGCAGCACCAGCGCGATGATGGGCGGCACCAGACCCAACCCGATCACCAGAACGAGGAACACCAGGATGCCGAGGGTGGGCAGTGAACGAAGTGCGTTGACGAGGCCGACGATCACCGCTTCACCGCGTCGTAGATGACCGATCAACAGGCCGATGGGTATTGCGATCACTGCAGAGAGCAGCACCGCCAGCAAGCTGTACCACATGTGCTCGATCAGCCGAGCGCCGATTCCCGTTGGCCCCGACCAGTTTCCGCCGTCGAGGATGTACGAGAACGCCTCCGAGAACAGATTCATGCGCGTGCCTTCTTCTTCGACGAGCCCGTGCCGAGGCGTGTCCACGGGGTGAGCCGACGGCCCAGCAGGAACAGGGCCGCGTCGAACACCAACGCCAGGAACACGATCGAAATGATGCCCGCGAATATCTGGTCGGGATAGTCACGTTGGTAGCCCTGCGTGAAGAGCTGACCGAGGCCGCCGATACCTATCACCGAGCCCACCGAGACCAATGAGATGTTCGTGACCGCTACGACCCTGATGTTGGCGATGAGTACCGGAAGTGCCAGTGGCAGTTCGACGGTCACTGCTCGGCGCAGTGTCGAGTAGCCCATTGCCTCGGCGGAATCGACGACGGCGAACGGTACCGAGTCGAGTGCCTCGGGAACAGCGCGCACCAACAGCGCCGTCGAGTAGACGGCCAGAGCGATCACGACGTTCAGCGGATCGAGAACGGGCAGACCGACCACGGCCGGGATGGTGACGAACAGGGCCAGCGACGGAAGGGTGAACGCAATACTGGCCACCGTCAACGTGATTCGACGAACCCAGCGGGTGTTGCGAATGACGGTGCCCAGCGGGATGGCGATCAACAATCCGACGAACAGTGGAACGAGCGAGAGATACAGGTGTGTCTTGGTGTAGCCGAGTACGACATCGAAATTGTCGAACAGCCAAGTCACTGGTCTGCGTCCCCGGCCGTGCGGAAGTGGTGCCGGTTGCGCTCCGCGTCCTCGGACTTGCGTTGTACAGCAAGGTTTTCGAGTATCTCCGCGCCGTCGACACTGCCGACGGCCGCCCCGGAGGAATCGACCGCAACCCCGATGCCCGACGGCGACGAGATCGCCGAGTCGAGTGCCTGCCGCAGATCGCCGCCCTCGAGGAACAACGACCCGCCTGCAGCTGTGCTGTCGTCGATACTCCGACCGTCGCGCACTTTCTCCACGCCGGTTGCATCGATCCATCCGAGCGGACGTCGCTGCGAATCGACCACCAGAACCCACTGACCCTGGTCGAGCCGAAGGCCGCTCACCTCGTCCTGCATGGCCGTCTGGATCGGGTGCATCGTCACCGATTGCGCCGAGCGGAACTGCAGCCCTCGGTAACCGCGGTCGCGACCGACAAAACCGGCCACGAACGGAGTAGCGGGTGCCGCGAGTACGGTCTCGGGCTTGTCGTACTGCTGCAGTCGGCCCTGTGGCCCGAAGACCGCGATGTGATCACCGAGCCGGACGGCCTCGTCGATGTCGTGGGTGACGAAGACGATCGTCTTCTTGAGATCGGCCTGCAGGCGCAGCATCTCGGTCTGCAGCTCCTCACGAACCACCGGGTCCACCGCGCTGAAGGGCTCGTCCATCAACAGGATGGGCGGGTCCGCGGCCAGCGCTCGTGCCACGCCCACCCGCTGTTGCTGCCCACCGGACAGCTGCGCCGGGTAGCGCGAGGCGAACGCCGGATCCAGGCCGACACGCTCGAGAACGTCGAGTGCGGCTTTGCGTGCTGCGCGACGAGATTCGCCGTTGAGCACGGGCACAGTAGCGACGTTGTCGACGACGGTGCGATGCGGAAGCAACCCTGCACTCTGGATGACGTAGCCGATGCCTCGACGCAATTTCACGGCATCGGTATCCGCGATGTTGCGACCGTCCACGCTGATCAACCCAGAGGTGGGTGTGATCATGCGGTTGATCATCCGCATCGAGGTGGTTTTGCCGCAGCCGGACGGCCCCACGAACACGGTGAACGAGTGTGGCTCGATCACCAGGTCCAAGGAGTCGACCGCCGTGGTGCCGTCCGGATAAGTCTTGTTGACCTGCTCGAAGGTGATCATCAGCTGACCGGCTGGTCCAGACCCTTCTCCTTGACCCAGGCCGCTGCTGCTGCCGCGGGCTCGACCTTCTCGTCACCGGACACCGAAGTGTTCAGCGCGATCAGCTCTTCGGTGGTGATCTGTGCCGACACGGCGTCGAGAACCTGGGTGAGCTTGTCGGACTGCTTCGCCGTACGCAGCACCGGGATGATGTTCTGGGCGGCGAAATTGTTCTCCGGGTCCTCGAGCACCACCAGATCGTTCTGCGCGATCGCAGGCGAGGTCGTGAAGATATCCGCGGCGACGACCTGCCCGGAGACCAGAGCCTCGACCGTGGCAGGTCCGCCGCCGTCCGAGATCGGGATGTAGTTGCCGGCCGAGATGTCGAGGCCGTACTTGTCGCGGAGACCCGGCAGACCGCCGACTCGTTCCTGGAACTCCGGGGTACCGGCGAAGGTCACGTCCGAGGAGAACGGCGCGAGGTCGCCGACGGTCGTGAGGTTGCGCTCGGTGGCGGTCTGACGAGTGACGACGACCGCATCCTTGTCCTCGCCGGGGGCTTGGGCCGTCACGGTGAGGTCGTCGCCCAGTGCGGCGGGCAGGGCTGCCAGCACGTCGTCGGAGGACGTGGCCGTTGCGGACTCGTCCAAGTACTGCAGCAGGTTGCCGGTGTAGTCGGGAATCATGTCGATCGACCCGTCACGCACTGCGGGGATGTAGGCCTCACGGCTGCCGATGTTGAGCTTGGTGCTCACGTCGAAACCGTTGGCACGCAGCGCCTCGGCGTAGATGTTCGCCACGGTCTCGGACTCGGGGAAGTTGGCGGAGCCGATGATGATGGAGTTCGTGTCGGTGTTGGTCTCGCCTCCACCGCTGGACAGTGGATCCGAATTTCCGCCGCAGGCGGTCAGGGCGGTGACCGAGAGAGCGAGTGCGGCAACAGCTGCCACTGCCCTCGGAGCGGAGAACGCACGCGTGATGCGGGAGGTGGTCATGGTGTCCTTCCATCGGTTCGGGCACAGTCCTACCCATTTCCGCCGATCGGCCCCTGGGGGCATCGGAAGAACCAGGACTCGGGCTGCTCGGGATGGTAGTCGAAATCAGCGTGCCCATAAGGTTGGTTCGACTACCGTCTCGTTCGCACTAGTGCCCCGCGGTCGGGATCGGTAAACCACACGGGCAGTGAACAGGAGAAAATACAGTGCGTTCGTCGGTTCTGGCCACGGCTGTGGTGGTGTCGATCGCCGGACTCCTCGGCGGCTGCAGTACCGCCGAGTCGGCCCACCCTGCTGACGGGCCCGTCGTCGTCGGATCCGGCAGCTCGGACATCTCCCAGTTGCTCGCGCAGATCTACGCCGGTGGGTTGCGCTCGACGGGGGTGGACGTCGAAGTGAAGGACGGCCTCGGTGATCGGGCCGACTACCTCGCGGCCCTCGATCGCGGCGAGGTGTCCATGGTTCCCGACCTGACCGGCGACCTGTTGCGCACCTTCGACACGCTCGCCGGCGCAACCGAGGCCGAGGACGTGTTCACCGAGCTGAACCGCTCACTGCCCGCCGGGTTGTCGGTGGGGGACTACGCGACGGCCGAGGATCGATTGGCGATTGCGGTAGCTCCCGACTCGCCGTCGGACGACGGGGAGACGGTGACGGAGTTTCTGCGGCGGGAAGATGTGACAGTGGGGACGGTCGAGGGAGAGGTACATCCGATGGACGTGAGGACAGAGGGTGTGGGCAGCCCGAGCTTCACCGGGGCCGGATTCTCGGAGTTCATGGTGTACCCGGACGCAGAGTTCGCCATCGACGACCTGAATTCGGGTGCTGTGGATGCTCTCGCAATTCGCACCGCGTCGTTCGGCCCGCTGGCAAAAGATCTCACAACACTGCCCGACGACGACCACGTCTATCCGGCGCAGAACGTCGTTCCGCTCTACCGCAACGGGGTGCTGAGCGAGAGTGCTCTGCGGTCCTTCTCGGTGGTGGCGGGGGAGCTGACGACAGCGGACCTCGCCGACATGATCGGCGAGGTCCGTGGTGGTGTTGCGTCAGGCGATGTCGCTGGCCGCTGGCTCGGTGAGCGCAACCTGTGAGGCGTCGTTCGACGAGGCCCTGACCTTGCGGCCCAGATACGCGCCCATGTGCTGGACGGCCTGAGCGGCCTCACGCAGGATCGACGCCTGCAGATGAGCTACGTGCCAGAGCTTCTTGTACTCCACGTGTTCGAGCTCTGCGCCGGAGAGGCGCAGCTTGTCCGCGAACGCAGTGATCTGCGCGTACAGGACCTCGTCTGTGCCGACGTGCATGACGATCGGTGGCAGGCCGTCCAGGTTTCCGAGCAGTGGGGCGAAGCCCTGATCGAGCGGATCGCCCGCGCTCAGATACGCATCGGCCGAACTGTACGACCAGCCGGTGTTCACCACCAGATCGCGATCCTTCGGGGCGTCGCGCGCACCGGGATCGACCCACGGCGAGATCAGTCCGAGGGCAGCCGGGCTCGTTCCGTCGTCCACCAGACGTCGGGCGGTGGCCACCGTGAGACCGCCGCCGGCCGAATCGCCCGCGATGGCAATGCGATCCGGGGTGAAGCCGTGGACTCGAACCAAATCGCGGAATGCCGCGACGGCGTCGTCGAGTGCGGCCGGGTACGGGTTCTCCGGGGCCAACCGGTAGTCGAGCACGTAGACGGCACTGGCCGATTCCCGGGCCAGGTGCGCGGCCAGCGAGCGGTGCGTGTTGATCGATCCGATCGTGTACGCGCCGCCGTGCAGATACAGAATTGCGGTGTCGCGCTCGGTCGCACCGACGGTGACACGCTCGGCTTTGCGGCCCGCGAGTGTCATCTTCTGCGAGACCGTTCCGTGCGGCAGCGTCTGCGCCGGAGCCGCAGCCTCGAGGAGGGCACGCTGCGCCCGGAAAGACAGGCGTGGATTCAGTGCGAGGCGGTAGAAGGGCTTGAGCGTTGCTGCCACGATGGGCAGGGGAACGTAGAAGGCTTTCACGACGCGACCCGCCTACTTCTTCGTGCGCGGCAGCGCACGCTTGGACACCGCAGCGATCAGGCCCTGGTACCGCGAGCCGGTGATGCGCTGCAGCAGGTCCAGAGCGACGGCATCGGAACCGATGAGCACGCGACCCTTGCCCTTCTCGACGCCTTTGAGAATGGTCTTGGCTGCATCGATCGGGGTGGTCTTGGCGAGCTTGCTGTCGAAGAACTTGGCGACGTCGGCCTGGTCGAAGTTCTCGGCGACGGTCGCGTTGCGGGCGATGGCGGTCTTGATGCCGCCGGGGTGCACCACGGTCACCTTCACCGGAGCTTTCGAGATCAGCATTTCCATCCGCAGCGACTCGCTGAACCCGCGGACGGCGAACTTCGCGGCGTTGTACGCAGACTGAGACGGCATGGCCAGCAGGCCGAAGAGACTGGAGATATTGATGATGTGGCCGTCGCCGGAGGCCTGGATGTGCGGAAGGAATGCCTTGGTGCCGTTGACGACTCCCCAGAAATCGACGTCGACGATGCGTTCGATGTCCTTGAACGAGGACTTGTCGACGTCACCGTGGTACGCGATACCGGCATTGTTGTAGATCTGGTTGACCTTGCCGAAATGCGCGACGACGGCCTCGGCGTAGTCCAGTACTGTCTCGCGCTGGGAAACGTCCAAGAAATCCGATTTGACCTCGGCACCGAGTGCCTCGACCCGTCGGACGGTCTCGTCGAGCCCGTTGGTGTCGACGTCGGACAGTGCCAGTTTCGCTCCGCGCCCGGCCAGCTCGAGAGCCAGTGCGCGGCCGATTCCCGAGCCCGCGCCGGTGACGACGGCTACCTTGCCTGTGAATGTGCTCATCGAGCGGCCACCTTGTCTGTGTTGTTGCCGGCGGTGTTCGCCGAGGTTCCGGAGGTGAGGTCTGCGCTGGCGACGCTACGGTACGCATCCAGATCGAACTGCTTGGTGATTCGGCGGAACTCGAACGTGAAGCCGGGCCACAGGGTCGTGTTGTTGCCGTGCTTGTCCAGGTACCAGCTGGCGCACCCACCGTTCATCCACACACTCTTGGACAGCTGGTCCTGCAGGGTCACGTTGTACTCGTCCTGCACGTCCTTGCGCACTTCGATGGTGCCGATGTCGTGCTTGTCGATGGTGTTCAGCGCGTCGACCAAGTAGTTGATCTGCGACTCGATCATGAAGACCATCGAGGTGTGCCCGAGGCCGGTGTTCGGCCCCACCAGGAAGAACATATTGGGGAAGTTCGCCACCGCTGCGCCCTTGTAACCTTGCTGGCCACCGTCGTCGAAGGTTTCGGCCAGCGTGCGACCGTCCTTACCGGTGATGCCCTGGTACGCGGGGGAGTCGGTGACGTGGAAGCCGGTGGCGACGACGAGTGCGTCGATCGGCCGCTCGGTGCCGTCCTTGGTCACGATGGATCCTTTGCGGACCTCCGCGATGCCGTCGGTGACGAGGTCGACGTTGCTCTGGGCGAGAGCCGGGTAGTACGCGTTCGAGATCAGCATGCGCTTGCAGCCGATGCGGAAGTTCGGCGTCACCTTGGCGCGCAACGCCTTGTCCTTGATCTGGGTGCGCAGGTGGTTCTCCGACGCCCACTGCAGGGGCTTCATGAAGGCCGGAGCCTTGGCCAATCCGACGACCTGGGTCTCACGCATCGCGTAGATGCCGGCGCGAGAGAGACGCTGGAATCCGGGAACGTGCTTGAAGGCGAAGCGCTCGAGCTTGGTGTACGGGCGATCGGCGCGCGGGAGGATCCACGGCGCGGTGCGCTGATACACGTCGAGGTGCTGCACCTGGCCTGCGATGGCGGGCACGATCTGGATCGCCGACGCGCCGGTGCCGATGACGGCGACGCGCTTGCCGGCAAGGGAGACGTCGTGGTTCCACTGGGCGGAGTGGAAGACGTCGCCCTCGAAGTCGTGAATGCCCTTGATGTCGGGCAGGTTCGGCTCACACAGTGCGCCGACGGCCGAGACGACGATCTTCGCGGTGTAGTTGCCGGAGGTCGTCTCGACGTCCCAGCGGTTGGTCTCGGCGTTCCATCGAGCCGAGGTCACATCCGTGCCGAACACGTGCTTGTCCATGACGCCGTACTTGCGCGCCACCCCGGCGATGTACTTCTGGATCTCGGGCTGCGTGGAGAACGACCGGGTCCAGTCGGGATTCAGGGCGAACGAGTACGAGTACAGGTGCGACGGCACGTCGCAGGCGGCACCGGGGTAGGTGTTGTCGCGCCAGGTGCCCCCGACGTCATGGCCTCTTTCGATGACGACGAAGTCCTTCTTGCCTGCCTTCGTCAGCTTGATCGCCGCACCGAGGCCGGCGAATCCGCTGCCGATGATCAGCGTATCGACGTGACGCGGCGACGTTGCACGGTCCGAAGTATCTGTTACGGGAAGACTCATGTAGGGGAGCGTAGAAGCTTATTGAGTGTGAGTCAATAGTTATTGACTAATATTCAGTAGGGTGATTGCATGGCGTACGTGAACAGCCCCGGCGCGACGACGAAGAGGACCAGACTCAGTCCCGAGCAACGCCGAGCTCAACTGATCGAGCTCGGTACCGAAATGCTCGCCGACCGACCTCTGGAGCAGATCTCCGTCGAGGACATCGCAGACCAAGCAGGTGTCTCGCGAGGCCTACTGTTCCACTATTTTTCGTCCAAGCAGGAGTTTCACCTCGAAATAGTCCGCGAGGCATCCCGGTCGATGATCGAACGCACCGCCCCCGATCCAGACCTCGAACCCTTCGAGATTCTCCGCGACTCCATCGCCAACTACGTCGACTACGTCACCGAGAAGCGCGACACTTTCATCTCCCTGCTTCGCGGCACCGCGAGCGGAGACCCCCTGATGCGCGAGGTGTTCGAGCAGACCCGCACCACCATGGCCGAGCGCACTCTCGTCCAACTCGCCGGCCTCGACATGGACGTGACCCCCACCATCGACCTCGCCGTCCGCGGTTGGATCGCCTTCGTGGAGGAAGCGACCATCACCTGGCTCCGGGATCCCCACATCAGCCGTGACGAACTCATCGACCTCAATGTCAACGCCCTGCCTGCCGTCGCCCTGGCACCGAGCATGATCTCCGCACTCCTGGGCACCGACGCCGACGCGGACGCCTGACCGACGCCCTCCCCCGCTGCACGCCCCCGCCAGCCCCCACCGCCCGCTCCCGCCTGACCGACGCCCTCCCCGGTTGGGATCAATGCGCCTTTGTTGCAGTCTGACCGACTGAATCTCGCATTCATCCAGTAGGCGGTCGTTGCCCCAGTCGGATGAATGCGCCTTTGTTGCAATCTGAGCGACTGAATCCCACATTGATCCCAACCCCGGGGAGCCCAGCAACGACAACAGCGGCCCACTTCCGAAGAAGTGGGCCGCTGTAGTTGTCGCAGATCTAGTCTTCGCCGACTGCCTTGAAGGCCTCGTCGATGATTTCGAGTTGCTCGACGGCGTGCACCTTGCTCGAGCCCGACGACGGTGCGGACATTGCGCGACGGGAGATGCGCTTGATGCCGACCAGCTTCTCGGGCATGAGCTCGGGCAGTGCGAGACCGAAGAACGGCCATGCACCCTGGTTCGCAGGCTCTTCCTGAACCCAACGGAATTCCGTTGCGTTCGGGTAGCTTTCGAGCGCTTCCCGGATCCGACGGACCGGCACGGGGTAGAGCTGCTCGACGCGGACGATCGCGACGTCTTCGCGGTTGTCCTTCTGCTTACGAGCGAGGAGCTCGTAGTAGAGCTTGCCGCTGACCATCAGCACTCGCTTGACCGCGCTGCGGTCGCCGGTGCCGGTGTCGTAGGTGGGCTCGTCGAACACCGAGTGGAACTTGCCGTCGGTGAAGTCCTCGATGTTGCTCACTGCTGCCTTGTTGCGCAGCATCGACTTCGGGGTGAAGACGATCAGCGGGCGACGAATGCCGTCACGCGCGTGCCTGCGCAGCAGGTGGAAGTAGTTCGCGGGGGTCGAGGGGAGCGCGACGGTCATCGAGCCCTCGGCGCACAGCGTCAGGAAGCGTTCGATGCGTCCGGACGTGTGGTCGGGACCCTGACCCTCGTGGCCGTGCGGCAGCAGCAGCACGACGTCGGAGAGCTGACCCCACTTGGCTTCACCGGAGGAGATGAACTCGTCGATGATGGACTGAGCGCCGTTGACGAAGTCGCCGAACTGCGCTTCCCACATCACCAGTGCGTCCGGGTTGCCCACGGAGTAGCCGTACTCGAAGCCGACGGCCGCGAATTCGCTCAACGCGGAGTCGTACACCATGAACTTGCCGGGGTTGTCGCTGCCGATGTTCTGCAGCGGCGTGTACTCGGCACCGGTCTTGCGGTCGATGATCACCGAGTGCCGCTGGGTGAACGTGCCGCGGCGGGTGTCCTGGCCGGAGAAGCGAATATTGCGTCCCTCGTCCACCAGCGATCCGAGTGCCAACAGCTCGCCGAAGGCCCAGTCGACCTTACCCTCGTGCGCCATCTCGCGACGCTTTTCGAGCACCGGCTTGACGCGCGGGTGCACGTTGAACCCGTCCGGGACGTCGAGGTGGGCATCGCCGATGCGGTGCAGCACGGCCTTGTCGACGGCCGTGGTGAGCTTGGCCGGCAACTGCTGGTCGAGTTCGACCGACTCGCTGGGCTCCGGGGTGTACTTCTCGAGTTCGCGTACCTCGTTGAAGACGCGTTCGAGCTGACCCTGGTAGTCGCGAAGAGCATCCTCCGCTTCCTTGAGCGAGATGTCTCCACGGCCGATGAGCGATTCGGTGTAGCTCTTGCGGACGCTGCGCTTGGTGTCGATCACGTCGTACATCGCCGGCTGGGTCATCGAGGGGTCGTCGCCCTCGTTGTGACCGCGACGGCGATAGCAGATCATGTCGATGACGACGTCCTTGTGGAACTTCTGACGGAAGTCCACCGCCAACTGAGCGACCCAGGCACAGGCCTCGGGGTCGTCGCCGTTGACGTGGAAGATCGGCGCAGCGATCATCTTGGCCACATCGGTGCAGTACTCGGACGAACGCGAGAACTCCGGCGACGTGGTGAAGCCGACCTGGTTGTTGACGACGATGTGCACTGTTCCGCCGGTGCGGTAGCCCCGCAGATCGGACAGGTTCAGTGTTTCGGCGACGACGCCCTGGCCGGCGAAGGCAGCATCTCCGTGCAGCATCAGCGGCAGGACGGAGTAGCCGCCCTGGCCGGTGCCCTTGTCCAGCAGGTCCTGCTTGGCACGGACGAGGCCTTCGAGAACAGGGTCGACGGCCTCGAGGTGCGACGGGTTCGCGGTGAGCGAGACCTTGATGTCGTTGTCCCCGAACATCTGGATGTACGTGCCCTCGGCACCGAGGTGGTACTTCACGTCGCCGGAGCCGTGTGCGGCGGCCGGGTTCATGTTGCCCTCGAACTCGGTGAAGATCTTCGAGTAGGGCTTGCCGACGATGTTGGCGAGCACGTTCAGCCGGCCGCGGTGCGGCATGCCGATGACGACCTCGTCGAGGGCATATTCCGCGCTCTGGTCGATGACGGAGTCCATCATCGGAATGACCGCTTCCGCGCCTTCGAGCGAGAAGCGCTTCTGCCCGACGTACTTGGTCTGCAGGAACGTCTCGAAGGCCTCGGCCGCGTTGAGCTTGCTCAGAATGTATTTCTGTTGCGCCACAGTCGGTTTGACGTGCTTTGCCTCGACGCGCTCCTGCAGCCACGAGACCTGCTCGGTCTCGAGGATGTGGGTGTACTCGACGCCGACGTGACGGCAGTACGAGTCGCGCAGCACGCTGAGCACGTCGCGCAGCTTCATCTTGTCCCGGCCGTGAAATCCGCCGACCTTGAACTCGCGGTCGAGGTCCCACAGCGTCAGGTCGTGGCTGATCACGTCGAGGTCCGGATGCATCCGGAACTTGTCCTTGGTGAACTGCAACGGGTCGGTGTCTGCCATCAGGTGACCGCGGTTGCGGTACGCCGCGATGAGCTCGAGCACGCGGGTGTTCTTGTCGACCGTGCCCTCGGGCAGATCCTTGCGCCAGCGGATGGGCTCGTACGGGATCTTGAGCGAATGGAACAGCTCGTCGTAGAACTCGTCGCTGATCAGCAGGTTGTGGATCGTCTTGAGGAAGTCACCCGACTCCGCACCCTGAATGATGCGGTGGTCGTACGTGGACGTCAGCGTCATGAGCTTGCCGACGCCGAACTCGGCGAGACGCTCGTCGCTGGCACCCTGGAACTCTGCCGGGTACTCCATTGCTCCGGCACCGATGATGGCACCCTGGCCGTTCATCAGACGCGGCACCGAGTGCACGGTTCCGATTCCGCCGGGGTTGGTCAGCGAAATGGTGACGCCCTGGAAGTCCTCACCGGTGAGCTTGCCGTCGCGGGCGCGCCGGACGATGTCCTCGTACGCGTTGTAGAACTGCGTGAACGTGAAGTCCTGCGTGTTCTTGATGGCAGCGACCACGAGCGAGCGGTTGCCGTCCTTGCCGGGCAAGTCGATCGCCAGACCGAGGTTGATCGCGGCCGGAGTGACGGCGTTCGGCTTGCCGTCGACCTCGGCGAAGTGGCGGTTCATGTTCGGGAACGCCTTGACGGCCTGCACGATGGCGTAGCCGAGCAGGTGCGTGAACGAGATCTTGCCGCCGCGGGTACGCGCGAGGTGGTTGTTGATGACCAGACGGTTGTCCACCATCAACTTCGCCGGAATCGCACGCACACTGGTTGCAGTGGGAATCTGCAACGAGGCCGACATGTTCTTCGCTACCGCTGCTGCTGCGCCGCGCAGGATCTTGCTCGACTCTTCGCCGAATTCGGCTGCTGCCGGGGCTGGCTTCGCCGGAGCGGCCTTCTTCTCGGCAGGCTTTGCAGCGGCCGCAGGCTTTGCGGGCTCGGCCTTGGGAGCGGCGGCTTTCGGGGCAGCCTTGGGCGCTGCGGCCTTCGGAGCGTCGGCCTTGGGAGCGCTGTCCTTCTGCGGAGCCGAGGCGGCAGGCTTGGCGGGAGGCGCGGGTGCTGCGGGGGGAGCGGACTTGGCCGAACTACCGTTCGAGGCTGCGCCGTTGCCGTTACCGGACGCACCGTTCGAGCTGCCGGCGGCCTCGTCGGTCACGGCCTCGGGGTCGTAACCGGTGAGGAACTCGTGCCAGCTCGCGTCGACGGAGGAAGGGTCTTGCTTGAATCGCTGGTACATCTCGTCGACCAGCCATTGATTTTGTCCGAATTGGGTAGTAGAGCTGCTGCTCACGGCAGTAGTTCGCCTCGTTTCTGTCTTCGTTCCCGTTCAGCGCGCGTACAAGTCCAGGCTAGACCTTTGGTCCAGCTCACGTGCGCCCGGGACGTAGCTGTGATATGTACTCACCGGTAACCATCGGCCTCGTTGTCGATGACTCCCTGGACTATCGAATTATTCCCCCGGTTCGTTTCGGCCGCAGTCCACAACCGAGCGTAGAAACCGCCCTGGGCGCGAAGGTCCGAATGTCGTCCGGTCTCCACGATACGTCCGCCGTCCACGACGACGATCAGATCTGCCCGTGCGGCGGTCGCCAATCGGTGCGCGACCACCACTGCTGTGCGGGTACGAACGACGGCATTGCTCGCCGCGAGGACGGTGCGTTCGGTGGCCGGATCGAGCGTGGCGGTTGCCTCGTCGAGGAGGAGCAGATCGGGGTCGACCAGTTCGGCTCGCGTCAGCGCGATCAGTTGCCGTTGGCCTGCGGAGAGCCCCTGGCCGCGCTCTCCGACGGGTTGGTTCATACCGCCGCGAAGTGCAGCGATGGTGGTCAGAGCGCCCACCGAGCGAGCCGCGTTCTCGATGTCGGCGCGGCTGGCATCGGGTCTGCCGTAGGCGATGTTCGACGCGACGGTTCCGGTGAACAGGTGCGCTTCCTGCGGTACGACGCCCAGTCGTTGCCGATAGTCGGACAGTCGATAGTCGCGCAGATCGTGTCCGCCGACGCGCACCGATCCGGAGGTCGGATCGTAGAACCGGGCCAGCAGTTTCACCACGGTGGATTTGCCCGCTCCGGTGCGCCCGACCAATGCGACAGTGGTGCCGGCCGGGATGGTGAGAGATACCTCACTCAGTGCGTCGGAGTGAGCTCCGGCATAGCGAAACCCGACGTCGACGAGGTCGATGTCGGCACGGAGGCGTCCGCCAGGAAGCGCGGTGGTGTTCGCGGTCGTGGCGGTCTCGATCGAACTCGTGGTGCGCAACAGATCGCCGATGCGTCCGACGCCGACCCGTGCCTGCTGGTAACCGTCGAACACCTGCGAGAGCTGCTGGATCGGTCCGAAGAGCAGTCCGAGATACAGGACGAACGCCACGAGGGTGCCCGCGGTGGTGGTGCCGGTGGCGATCTGATGTGCGCCGACGAACACGACGACGGCGAGGGCGATGTCGGAGAGCAACGTGATGAGCGGAAAGAACACGGAGATCGCGGTCTGCGAGCGCATTCGGCTGGATCGGTAACGGTCGGAGCGTTCGGCGAACCGGGATGCGGCGTACTCCTCACGCCGGTACGCCTGTGCGGCGCGCAGGCCCGTGACGTTCTCTTGGAAGTCGGCGTTGACGATCGAGATGCGCTCGCGGGACGCCGAGTACGCCGCCGACGAGATCCGGCGGAAGATCACGGTGGCCACGGCGAGGGGCGGCACGACCGCCAACGCCACCAGGCCGAGAGTGAGGTCCGTGACGAGCAGGGCGGCCGCGATACCGACGACGGTCAACACGCTCACCACAGCGGTCGATGCCCCGGTCTGGATGAACGACGACAGTGCATCGACGTCGGTGGTCATCCGAGTCATGATGCGGCCCGAGAGCTCACGCTCGTAGTAGTCGAGGCCGAGTCGCTGAATGTGCGCGTAGCTGCGAACTCGGAGGCCGAACAGCACTCGCTCGCCTGCCCGCGCAGTGATGACCGTCGTCCAACAGACGACGAACCAACTCGCCGCTGCCAGTACGACGCCGATCGACGTGGCGATCCACAGCGTGTTCGAGTCTCCGCGCGCCACTCCACTGTCCACCGCGTAGCGAACGAGTGAGGGAAAGGCGATGGAGGCCAACGAGTCGAGTGCGAGCAGAACGACCACGGCGGCGAGCAACATCCGGACCGGGCCGAGCAGTCTCGACAATCGGAATCCCGGGTCGGGTCGACGGAGATCGGAGCCCGATGCGCCCGGGTCCTCGGTTGCCGGAGGCAGGGCCGCGACGGCCGCGGATATGGCGGGTGTCGGTGCCAGCGAGCCGAACGCTCCCGCCATCGCAGTTCCGTGCCCACCGCCGCCTCCCGGCGCTGCGACGCTGTTGGGCTCGGCCGACGATTCTGGCGCGGTCACGGGCCAGAGCGTCTCGGGAGAGGGCTGCTCGATCGGGTCGTGGGCCGGCCCGGTGCCCGGTTCGTCGTCACCACCGGCCAGGAGAGCGCGGAACAACGGGCAGCGCCGGTCGAGTTCGTCGACTGTTCCGGTGTCGATGATCCGACCGTTGTCGAGCACGGCGACGCGGTCGGCCAGTGTCAGGGTCGAGCGTCGATGAGCGAGGACGAGAGTCGCGCGCGTCCGGATGCCACGCAACGCGTCGAATATTGCTGCTTCGGTCTCTGCGTCGACGGCGGACGTGGCGTCGTCGAGAATCAGAATTCGCGGTTCCACGAGGAGGGCGCGCGCCAGAGCGATGCGCTGGCGCTGTCCTCCGGAAAGTGTGAGCCCGCGTTCGCCGACCAGGCTGTCGTATCCCTCGGGCAAGGCGTCGATGAAGGTGGAGGCCTGCGCCAGGCGCGCCGCGCGCTCGATGTCGTCGGCAGTGGCGTCGGGCCTGCCGAGGGCGATGTTGGCGGCGATGGTGTCGGAGAACAGAAACGGCTCGTCGAACACCAGTGACACCGCCTCGCGCAGTGATGTGGAGTCGAGGTCGTCGATATCGATCGAAGTACCGTTGGACGTCAGCTCGATGTGCCCCTCGGCAGGGCGATAGAAGCGGGGCAGCAGGAGGGCGAGTGCGGTTTTCCCGGAACCCGCATGTCCGACGACGGCAACGGTCTCCCCGGGCGAGATGGTCAGGCTCAGATCGGTGAGTACGTCCCGCTCGGGCTCGAATCCGAACGTCACCTCACGGATGCGAACCCCGAGAGGTCCGTCGGGCAACGGAAGAGGCCGCGCCGGTTCCGGGTCGGACGGCTCGGTGTCGACCACCTCGTAGACGCGTTCCACGGCCGCGCGCGAGAGCTGGGCCATGATCACCACGGACGAGACGGTCCTGGTGACGGCGGACAGCGTGGCGACGTAGGTCGCAAAGGCCAGGAACGTGCCGATGGTGATGTGGCCCTGCAGCGCGAGGTATCCGCCGAGGGCGATGACTCCGACGAGACCGAGCTGCGGAATGGTGGCCATCGACGGCGCGAACCGCGAGTTGATCTTCGCCGACCGCATGCGCTCGGCGAACAACGTGCGACCGAGCTGTTCGATGCGATCGACCGCGCGGGCTTCCTGACCGAAGCCCTTGACCACTCGAACTCCGGTGACGGTCTCTTCGACATGCTGCGCCAGATCGGCGGCACGCTGTTGAGCAGACCAGGTGGCGGCGAAGAGAGTCGGCCGCATTCGGTAGACCACGATGCTCACCGCGGGAACGATGAGGATTGCGACGACGGTGAGCAACGGCGAGAGATACGCCATCACCACCAGGGCGAGGACGAACTGCAGAATCGCTCCGGCCGAGAGCGGCACCATGGCCAGTAGACCCTGGACGAGTTGCAGGTCGGTGATCGATCTCGACACGACCTGACCGGTACGGATCTCGTCCTGTTTGCGACCGTCGAGCCGCTGCAACGATGCAAGCAGATCCAGACGTAGATCGTGCTGAACGTCGATCGAGAGCCTGCCGGCGAGCATGCGCCTGCCGAACTGGCAGGCGAATCGCACCAGACCCAACAGTGCGATAGCAACGGCGACCGTGAGAATCACGTCGCCTTTGCCTGCTGTCGCGTCGTCGATCGCCACTCTGGTGAGGAGCGGAAACGAGATGTCGATGACGGCGGCGATCATCGTCACACCCAGTGCGCCCAGCGCCGTGCGCCGGTGCAGCATGCATTGCGCTGCCAGGCGGCGGACCCAACCACGTGGGGCGCTCGACGCTGCGCTGTCGGCCGGGACATCATCACGTGGCGGAACGGACTCGACGAGGGTGCCGTTGTTCGCCGCGTCGCGATCAACTGCCGCGCCGCGGTTCGTCACCGAATTACTGTGTGCCATCGATAGACCAAAGTAGACCCGATCACCGACAGCATTCGTCGGCGATCGTGGCTACCGGTTCCGACCTCAGTCGATGTCGCGAGTACGGGCCAGAAACCAGCCGCCGCCGGTGAGGATCGCGGCCCACAATGCAAGCCCGAGCGGGGCCCACGGCCACGACGCCAGATCGCCGGCGCCGTCCAATTGTGTGGCCGCCATCGTCGGCAGGGTCAGGTTCGACGGGAGCACGGTGGCAACAGGTCCCAACCCCACCCCGAAGAGGATCAGCGAGAGCAGACCCTCGCCGAACGGCAGCCAGGCGACGAGCACGATGGCCGCCCACGTCGGGGATTTGAGCAGCAGGCCCAGCCCCGCACCGATGATCGACCACAGCACGACGGCCAGCAGGCACGACGCGACCACACCGATGAACGGGCCGTCGAGCATGACAGTCCGGTCGTTGAAGATCAGCAGACAGATCAGGCTGGCCAGCAGTACGACCAGGCCGTACCCGAGTCCGAACAGAGCGGTGACGATGAGTTTGGCGGCGATCACCCCGTCGCGGCCGCGGGCCGTCAAGAAGCTGGTGGTGATGGTCTTGTGGCGAAACTCGGTACCGGCATTGACGGCACCGAAGATCCCGGCGAAGAGGATTGCGGCTCCGGCGGCGACGTACAGTCCGATCGAGGCGACACCACCCGAGATATCGAGGTCCTCCTCGTACGGACCCAACTGGTTCGCGATCACCGAGGTGATGACGGACGCGAAGATTCCGACGACGATCGGCGCGATCGCCAGTGCCCACCAGAACTTCAGCGTCGTGACCTTGCGGATCTCCGACGTCAGCAGCGCATTCATCGCCGGCCCCCGTTCCAGTTCTGCGGCGGACCGTATTCGGGCGGAGGTGGGCCGTAACCCGGAGTTGGGCCGTAACCCGGAGTTGGGCCGTAACCCGGAGTTGGGCCGTAATCCGGAGGCGGGCCGTAACCGGGAGGCGGACCGTAGTTCTGCGGTGGTGCATAACCCTGCTGTTGTCCCGGCGGCGGCCCGTACGGATTCTGACCGACCGGTGCCGCGGTGTACTGCCCCGCCGTCATCGACAGGAACACCTGCTCGAGATCGACGTGCTCTGCGGTGGTGCCGAACACCGTGACATCGGCGTTTGCGGCGATGCGTGCGATCGTGGCCGCGTCGGTGCCTGCGACGCCGATGCGGCCGTCGGGCAGGAGCTGGGTGTCGTTGAGGCCGTTCGATGCCAGTGCGATCGCCAGTGTCGCCGGGTCCGATGCCGCCACGAGTACGCGGCTCGGACGGGTTGACCGCAACTGTGCGATCGAACCCTGGTACATCAACGAGCCGGCGCTGACGATCACCAGATTGTCGACGGTCTGCTCGATTTCACGAAGAATGTGACTCGAGATCAGGACCGTCCGCCCCGAGGCCGCGAATGCCTTCAGGAAATCGCGGAGCCAGGCGATCCCCTCGGGGTCGAGACCGTTGGCCGGTTCGTCGAGCACGAGGATTTCGGGGTCTCCGAGCAGGGCTGTCGCCAACGTCAGACGCTGCCGCATGCCGAGGGAGAAGCCGCCTGCGGGGCGGTGGGCGGCATCGCCGAGGCCGACCAGGTGCAATACGTCGAGGGCGCGGCTGTCGGGCACGCCGATTGCCGCGGTGTAGATCTTCAGGTGATGAGCGGCGCTCCGTTTGGGGTGCATACTCAGCGAGTCGAGAACGGCTCCCACTGTGTGGGCCGGGTGTGTTGCTGCACCGAATGGTGCGCCGTTCACGAGACCGATCCCCGAGGTGGGTGCCACGAGCCCGAGCAGCATGCGCAGTGTGGTCGTCTTACCCGAGCCGTTGGGGCCGAGGAATCCGGTGACGGTGCCGCGCGGAACGACGAAACTCAGGTCCGACACCGCCCGAACGGTGCCGAATTGCTTGGTCAGTGCCTGCGCTTCCAGCGCTGCTCCCGAGTAGCTGGTCATCGCTGCGGAATCCCCCTGGCCGTCGAACTGCACGTGTACCGGTTGCACGCGGCAACCGGTACACGAGGCTACGGGGTGAGACCGACTTCGTCGCGGGTGCGGCCCCTGTGTCAGCGAAGCAGCGCGGCGGCGATGTCGCGGTAGGTCTCGAGCGGATCGGCGTCGTCGGGAAGAGAATGCAGTGTCACGTGGGACGCGCCTGCGGCGAGGTGTTCGTTCAACCGCCCGGCGATCGCGTCGGCCGTGCCGTGCGCCACCAGAGCGTCGATCAGTCGGTCGCTGCCACCGTCACCGATCTCGTCGTCCGAGTAGCCGAGCCGGTTCAGATTGTTGGTGTAGTTGCGAAGGTGAAGATAGGGGTTGTTCACCGGCGGTCGGCCGATCTCTCGGGCCTTCTGTGGGTCGGATTCCAGAACCACTTTGTGTTCGGGTGCCAGAATCTTGTTCGGCCCCAATGCTTCTCGCGCCTCACGGGTGTGCTCGGGGGTGGTCAGGTACGGATGCGCACCGGCCGTGCGATCGGCGGCGAGCGCAAGAACCTTGGGGCCGAGCGCGGCGAGCACCCGTCGTTCCACCGGAACTCCGGCCTCGTCGAGAGCGTCGAGGTACGCCACCAGAGCGTCGTACGGCTTGGTGTATTGCTGCGTTGCCTCCGGGTGGCCGGCACCGATTCCGAGGAGGAATCGTCCCGGATGCTTCTGCTCCAACCGGTGATACGACTGCGCGACGTCGGCGGCCGAATCCGACCAGATGTTGACGATGCCGGTGGCCACGACGACCGTCTCGGTGGCGTCGAGGATCTCCTCGGTAGTGGTCAGATCGGCGGGCGGTGAACCGCCGAGCCAGATAGTTCCGTAGCCGAATGACTCGATGGCACGAGACAGTTCGGGAGTGAACGCCGAGTGAAGTCGCCAGACGCCGTACTTGCCGAGTTCAGGTGTGGAAGTCATGTGGGGTTACAACGCCGCACGCTCGCGAAGATTCCGTACGTTCTCACTCGTCCGGTTCGATGATCCGGTTTTCCGGGAACCGCGCGGGTGGCGGACCGAAGGCGTCACGCGCGTTCTTGATGACTCCCTTGCCCACCACGCGGTTGCCTGCGCCGCCGATCGCCGCACCGATTCCGGCGGGCAGCATCTTGCCGACCAACAGCGCGCTGCGCTTGGCAAGATACTTGGTGATGAACTTCTTCACGAGGGATTTGTTCATGCTGGCCATCGAGCCGCCGGGGATGCGGGACGTGATCAGCGGACCCCAATTCTTGGCGGTCTTGCCGACCGTGCGCTGCACTATCTGAATGCCCGATTCGCCCAGCGCAACCGACAGCACCAACGCGCGCCGCTGCTGGTGGTTCTCGACGGGGATGCCGTGCACCGATGCGACCGACAACGTCAGTAGTGCCGAGGACTCGATGAAGAAGGCGGTTTCGGCACCCACGGCGGCGAGCGAGGCGACAGTTCCTATTCCGGGAACAGCTGCAGCACCGCCCACGGCGGAACCACTGCCGGTGACCGCGAGCAGAAATCGCTTCTCCAGTCGTTCGATGATCTGTGCTGGGGTGTCGTACGGATGTGCTCGACGCACGTGCGCGACGTATTTGTCGACGGCGGGTCCCTGTAGGCGGCTGGCGTTGTCCAGGATGTTGACCAGGGCCCGTTCGAGCTTGCCTCCGCTCGAGATCTCGACCTGAGCGTCGTCCTTGTTGCCTGCCATCGATACCTCTTCCGGTTGCGAACGTCGTTGACGCTAGTCGGGGGAGTTACCCGCGAATTCTCCGTTGCACACGTACGGGGCAATTTAGACTCGCGAAGTGCAGATTCCTCCGAGCGAGGTGGTGTCCGACGGCGCGCGCCGCGCGCCGTGTGCGGCGTTGCGCCCGTTCGTGCGGCCGTACGAGGGGTATCGGACGCGTGGGTTGGCACCGGCTGAGCACGTGGGAATGCCGGGCCCTTATTTGACGGTCATCGTGGCGATGGAGCCGAGTCTGGAGATCGCCCGGGCTCCGCGTCAGGGTGCGGGCGTATTCGAGACGCTGGCGAGCGGAATCACCACCTCGCCGGTGACGATCGTGCACAACGGCAATCAGTCGGGAATCCAGTTGTCGTTGACGCCGCTCGGCTCGAGAGCCTTGCTGGGAGTCCCCGCAGCAGAGCTGGGGGAGTGGCTGGTCGACCTCGACGAAGTGCTGGGCGCAGACGCGGTCGAACTCCGTGCGCGAGTTTGTGCGGCTCCGGAGTGGGCGGCTCGTTTCGATGTGGTGGACGAGATCTTGTTGCGTCGCCTTCGAGAGTGCGAAGTCGATTCCCGGTTGATCGGGGCGTGGCACGCACTCACCTCGGGTTCGGTTCCGAAGGTCGCGGACGTTGCGCTCGATATCGGTTGGAGCAGAAGGCATTTGGTGTCGAAGTTCAGTTCGGAGTTCGGTGTCGGTCCGAAGGAAGCGGTGCGTATCGCTCGCTTCTATCGTTCGCATCGACGGTTGCGTGATCCGGCCTGTTCCGACCTCGCTGCGGTGGCATCCGAATGCGGCTTCTACGACCAGCCGCACATGAACCGCGAATGGCGTGTGATGGCGGGTATGTCGCCGACGACGTGGCGCGAGCGCGAGATGTTCTCATTTTTCCAAGACTCCGCGGCCGGTGACGAGGAGGGTATCGGTTCATGACGACACATATCTGGCCCACTCTGAAATACGACAACGCACGCGACGCCATCCGATTCATCGTCGACGTGTTGGGATTCGAGGAGCGCGCGGTGTACGGCGAGGGCGACCGCGTCGATCATGCGGAACTGCGCTGGCCCGAGGGCGGTGGGGTGATGCTGGGCAGTGTGCGCGACGCGGGTGCCATCGGCGAGATGCCGCCGGGCGTCGGTTCGATCTACATCGTCACCGACGACCCGGACGGCATCCACGATCGCATCGTCGCGGCGGGCGGCAATGTCACGCAGGGGCTGCGCGAAGAGGATTACGGCAGCCGCGGATTCACCTGTCGCGACGCCGAAGGGGTCTACTGGAGCTTCGGCACCTACGCCGGGGCGTAGGCCTCACCCCGCGTGGCGGTTACTTCACCCAGTGCTCGGGCGGGACCAGTTCGTCCGGCTTCGGCGGTGGCGGAGCGGTGCCGTCGCCGAAGGGTGATCCGCCGAGCGCTTCGCGTCCGTGTGGTTCGAGCCAGCCCTGCAGATCCGGGCCCTTCGGCACGATGCCGGATGGATTTATGTCGCGGTGTACCTCGTAGTAGTGCCGCTTGATGTGGTCGAAGTCCACGGTGTCGCCGAAACCGGGGGTCTGGAACAGGTCTCGGGCGTAGTTCCACAGCACCGGCATCTCGCTGAGCTTGCTGCGGTTGCATTTGAAGTGGCCGTGGTAGACGGGGTCGAAGCGCACCAGGGTGGTGAACAGGCGTACGTCGGCTTCGGTGATGTGGTCTCCGACGAGGTAGCGCTGCGTGGACAGGCGTTCGCCGAGCCAGTCGAGGCGGTTGAAGAGTCTGTCGTAGGCCTTGTCGTATGCCTCCTGTGAACCTGCGAATCCGCAGCGGTAGACGCCGTTGTTGACGTCCTTGAAGACCAGATCGGCGACGTCGTCGATCTCTCCGCGCAATGCGTCGGGGTACAGATCGGGGGCGCCGTCTCGGTGGTACTTCGTCCATTCGGTGGACAGATCCAGCGTGATCTGTGGGTAGTCGTTGGTCACGACCTCACCTGTGGGGACGTCGACGATGGCGGGGACGGTGATGCCGCGTTCGTAGTCGGGGAACCGGGCGAAGTAGGCGTCCTGCAGCCTCTCGATTTTCAGAACCGAATCGATCCCGCCGGGCTCCTCTTGGAAGTTCCAGCTGCGCGGGTCGTGGGTCGGGCCCGGAATGCCCAGGGAGAGAACATCTTCGAGTCCCAGGAGGCGACGTACGATGATGGACCGATGAGCCCACGGGCAGGCGCGCGCAGCGATCAGGCGATACCGTCCCGGCTCCACCGGATAACCGTCCCTGCCATCGGCGGTGATCCGTGTCGGTATGTAGTTGGTGTCGCGCTTGAATTCCTTGCCCGGTTCCACGTATGCGGCATCGTCGGCCATACTCTCGAACTCCTCACCTATTCATGTTCTGGCGCACTGGCGGTTGTCTCGACGCTACCCAGTTCGGAGACTCCTCAACCGGGTCAGGGTCGAACCGCAGCTGTGTGGCACACGCCGATTTCGGTGTATCCCAGCCGCGCGGCGAGGCGTCGGGCAATGGAGTTCTCGGGTCGCGAGCGCCACTGCGGGATCAAGCCCTCGTCGATGGCGTCGTTGGTAGCGAGTCGGCCGACCACCTGAGCGTGACCCCGTCGGCGATGATCCGGGTCGGTCAGGACGCGCATGTCGGCCAGAATCAGCTGCTCTTCCGAATAGCCCGCGGAGGCGAGCGAGTGCGCCGAGTCTGCGGGCCTGTCGTCGCCGAGCAGCGTGAACCAATTCCGCGAGACCGATTCTCCGAAGGCCTCGGCAACGTCGGCATCGTCGCACTTCGCCGCCAGGTTGCGGACGTGCACAGCATCGTGGGATATCAGCGGATCGTGCACATCGATGGAATGGCCGATGTCCGAGCCGTACGCCAGCGAGTGGGTGCCGATCTCGTAGTGCGCCGAGCGGTCGCCCAGTAGCGAGGACATCCAGGTTCGGTCCGCACCGGGGCGGCCGGTGATCGAGCGGGAGGCATCCACTGCCCAGGACGGCCCTGCGATCACGGTGGTCCCGGCCAGTAACAACACGGTGATGTTGTCCGTCGAAACGAGATGTTCGACGCGGTCGGCGTCGGTGTCGAGAGCCGTGTCGTCCAGGCCGAGTTGCCGACACCAGGCCAGGCGAACGATGTCGAGTTTGTGGGAGTCGAACCGGCCGGCGTCGAAAAGGGGGAAATCCACGAGTCGAGACTAGCCATCGAGCCCGTGGGCGACGTTCTGGTTTCACCGTCCAAAAGCAATCTTTCGAACTTTTTTGCCCCCGGTGTTTCGCTCAGCGCCGATAGATGGCAGACTCGCATTTGAGATTAGAGCTTCGACGTGAAGATCTAGCTCGCTTACAGAAGGTTTACAGAATGACGCAGGGCAGTGTGAAGTGGTTCAACGGCGAAAAGGGCTTCGGCTTCATCGAGCAGGATGGTGGCGGACCGGACGTTTTCGTTCATTACTCGGAGATTCAGGGTAGCGGCTTCAAGTCGCTCGACGAGGGCCAGCGCGTGGAGTTCGAGGTGGGCCAGGGTCAGAAGGGCCCCCAGGCTACCGGCGTCCGCGCCATCTGATTCAAGCTTCGTAACCCGATTTCTCCTGGCGGAGTGACCTTCTCGAAGTAATCTCCACCAGAAACTCGGTGACAAGGCCGGATACACGGAAGTAATTCCGAGTATCCGGCCTTCGTCTGTTCGAACGGGACATCGACTTCGGTCGGTGTCCCTTGCGCGCTGTATGTCCGATTGATGCCCAGGTCAGAGCATTGTCCGGGTTGCGCTTCATCGAACCATCACCGTATATTCCAACTGGAATAATTCGATTGGGATATCGAGATGGGGGGTTCGATGCGAGGGGATGCAGTGAATCCGCTGGGGGTCTCGGTCCTCGCCCTGCTCTCGGAGGGTGCGATGCATCCCTACGAGATGTATCAGCTCCTCCTCGAGCGCAAAGAGGACCGAATCGTCAAGGTCCGTCCCGGATCGCTGTATCACGCAGTTGCTCGACTCCATGGGCAGGAGTTGATCGCCGAGGTCGGAACCGACCGCGGGGGAAATCGTCCCGAGCGCACGACCTACGAGATCACCCCCGCCGGTAGGCGGGTCCTCGTCGATCGGCTCGCCGAGATCCTTCGTTCCCCGGTGCGCGAATATCCACAGTTCACCCTCGGCCTGTCCGAGATGCACAACCTACCGGCGTCCGAGGCGATCGCTTTGCTCCGTGCGCGTATCGAAGACCTGGCTCGAGAGATCGAGGAACTGTCCGGATTCCAGCTCCTGGCGCGAGAGCGCAAGTCGTCCGAAATCTACTGGGCCGGAATCGATTACACCTACCACATGCTGGCCGCTGAAGTGAAGTGGTTGACGAGCTACATCGATCGCCTCGACAGCGGCGAGCTCGAGTGGCCGCATGCCATTTCCGCACAACACGCCACCCTGACCGATCGGCACCGACCACACGACCCCCACGCCTCGGGGCACTAGGAGAACACTATGAACGCCGTCGAGACCGCGCCGTTGCACAACGACATCAGACCGTGGCCCGCCCTGTGGGCGCTGTGCCTCGGCTTCTTCATGATTCTGGTGGACACCACCATCGTGGCCGTCGCTCAGCCCGCGATTCTCGCCGGTCTGAACACGGACATCAACAACGTCATCTGGGTCACCAGTGCGTACCTCCTGGCCTATGCCGTTCCATTGCTGGTCACGGGTCGGATGGGTGACAAGTTCGGCCCGAAGAACCTGTACATCGCCGGCCTCGTGCTCTTCACCCTCGCGTCCGTGTGGTGTGGACTGTCGGGATCGATCGAGATGCTCATCGCGGCGCGTGCGGTTCAGGGTCTCGGCGCGGCGATGATCACCCCGCAGACGATGGCCGTGATCACTCGTGTGTTTCCGGCGGAGAAGCGCGGAACTGCGATGGGAGCATGGGGCGCAGTCGCAGGCGTCGCGACGCTCGTCGGGCCGATTCTCGGCGGTGTACTGGTCGACTCGCTCGGCTGGGAGTGGATCTTCTTCATCAACGTGCCGGTCGGAATTATCGCAATTGCGTTGGCGCTGAAGTTCGTTCCGGTGTTGCCGACCCACGATCACAAGTTCGATCTACTGGGCGTTGCGCTCAGTGCCATCGGGCTCTTCTGCATCGTCTTCGGCATTCAGGAAGGTCAGAAGTACGACTGGGGTACCGGCGTCTGGATCCTCATCGGTGTGGGGTTGCTCGTCTTCGCGGGGTTCGTCTACTGGCAGTCCGTGAACAAGAACGAGCCGCTGGTGCCTTTGGCGCTGTTCCGCGACCGTAACTTCTCGTTGTCCAACATCGGTATCGCAGCCATGGGCTTCGCGATGTCCGGCATGATGTTGCCGATCATGTTCTACGCGCAGAGTGTCACCGGTTTGACGCCTACCCGGTCGGCACTGCTGTTCGTGCCGATGGCGCTGCTCACCGGAATCCTCGCGCCCAATGTCGGCAAGCTCGTCGACAAGACGCATCCCCGCTACATCGCCGGATCCGGATTGTTCATCCTGGCCGCCGCGCTGCTGTGGTTCGCGTACGAGATGACGCCCACCACCGCGATCTGGAAGCTGCTTCTGCCGATCGCGGCGATGGGCGTGGCGAATGCGTTGATCTGGTCTCCGTTGGCGGCCACCGCAACCCGCAATCTGCCGATGAGTCAGGCAGGCGCAGGCTCGGGCATCTACAACACCACGCGCATGATCGGCTCGGTACTCGGTAGCGCCGGCATCGGCGCGCTCATCCAATCGCGCTTGGCCGCCGAACTACCTACCGGTGGATCTGCTTCGGGCGCAAACGAATTCGCCGGTCGCGTACCCGAAATGCTGCGAGACGGATTCACCGCCGCCATGTCGCAGTCGCTGATTCTGCCCGCCGCCGTGCTGATCGTCGGCATGATCGCGGTCTGCTTCTACGCCCGGCCCGCCTTCAAGTAGCCATGTGCACGGAACTTCGTAGCCCACTACGAAGCCGGAGTGGAGCCTGCGGAACGACCGCAGGCTCCGCGTGCACATGCGGCGAAGCTGCTCTACAGGCCCAGATCCCGGCCGATCAGTTCCTTCATGATTTCGTTCGATCCGGCCCAGATCTTCGTCACGCGAGCGTCTTTCCAGGCGCGGGCGGCGCGGTATTCGTTCATGAATCCGTAGCCGCCGTGCAGCTGGACGCAGTGGTCGAGGATCTCGTTCTGCACCTGCGAGCTCCACCATTTGGCCTTGGCCGCATCGATGGCCGTCAGCTCTCCGATTCCGTGGGCGGCGATGCAGTTGTCGATGTACGCCTGTGCCACATCGAGTTTGGTGACGAGCTCGGCGAGCAGGAACTTGTTCCACTGCAGCGAGCCGATCTGCTGACCGAATGCCTTGCGGTCCTTGGCGTACTGCAGCGTCTCCTCCAGAATGGGGCGGACGTGTCCGAGGTTGGCCACCGAGCAGCTGATGCGTTCCTGGGGGAGCAGCTGCATCATGTGGATGAAGCCGCCGTCGAATTCGCCGATCATGTTCGAGCTCGGCACCCGCACGTTCTCGAAGAACAATTCGGCGGTGTCGGATTCGGGCTGACCGACCTTGTCGAGCTTACGGCCACGAGAGAACCCTTCGGTGCCGTTCTCGACGGCGAAGAGCGTGATGCCCTTGGCCTTCTTCTCCGGCGTCGTGCGGGTCGCGACGATGACGAGGTCCGCGGAGTTGCCGTTGGTGATGAACGTCTTGGATCCGTTGATGATGAAGTCGTCGCCGTCCTTGACGGCGGTGGTCTTCAGCGCGGCCAGGTCCGAGCCGCCGGACGGCTCGGTCATAGCGATCGCGGTCAGGATCTCCCCGCTGCAGAAGCCGGGCAGCCAACGCTTCTTCTGCTCCTCGGTGGTGAGCTTGACGAGATACGGAGCCACGATGTCGACGTGAATACCGAAGCACGACGCCACCGCGGCACTCGAGTGGGCGAGTTCCTCGGCGAGGACGGCGTTGAATCGGTAGTCCTCCGCTCCACTGCCGCCGTATTCCTCCGGTACTTCGAGGCCCAGGAAGCCGTTGCGTCCTGCTTCGAGCCAGATCTCGCGGTCGATGTACCGCTGTTCGACGAGCTTCTCCTCGACCGGGGTGATGGTTCGGGTGACGAACTCGCGCACCGATGCACGGAAGTCCTCGTGATCGGCCTCGAACAGGCTGCGCTTCATGTATGTGTTCCTCTCGGTAACGGTGACTTATCTGCGCACAATACTCGCTGGTAACAACCGTCCGAGACGGGTGTGGCACTATGCGAACCATGGCTGACGCACCCACTTCGCTCGTCCGATCCACCACCGATGCCGGCGCAGAGATCGCTGTGCTCACCTTCGATCACGGTCCGCTCAACCTCTTCGACCAGGCGATGTTCGACGCGGTGGCCGCCGATATCGCCGATCTCGTCGCGAGTCCGCCCCGTGCAGTGCTGCTGCGCGCCGAGGGCAAGGTCAACTCGGCAGGCGTCGACGTGCACGTGTTCCAGGGCCTGTCCGCTGCGCAGGGTGCCGATCTGTGGCGTGGCTTGTTCGCAAGCATCGCGCATCCGCTCGAGGCTCTGCCCTGCCCGGTGATCTACGCCGCGCACGGGTTGACGCTCACCGCGGCGTTCGAGATCTCGTTGGCCTGCGACATCATCCTGGCCGGACCGAAGGCAAAGTTCGGTCTCGTCGAGACCGTCGTCGGGTTGACGCCGTCGATGGGTGGACCGCAGCGTCTGGCCGAGCGTGCCGGTTCGGGTCGGGCTCGCGAGCTCGTCATGACCGGAGATCTGTACGACGCGCAGACGCTGAAGGAGTGGGGCGTGGTCAATCAGATCCACGACGACGTCGACGCGGCGGCACTCGCGCTGACCCATCGACTGGCCGACGGCCCCACCGTCGCGCACGCGGCAACCAAACAGATTGTGGCAGCGTGGCGTTCCGGTGGCGTCGCCCGCGCGGACGAGATCACCTCGGAGGTCTCGGGCGCATTGTTCGAGACCGAGGATCTGCGCGGTGCGGTCGCGAGCTTCCTCGAGGTCGGCCCGGGTAAGGCGACGTACACGGGCAAGTAGAATCGTATGAGTGAGTAACGATCAGCTGGCCGAACTGCACCTGCACATCGAAGGGTCGCTCGAACCTCCGCTGATCTTCGATCTTGCCGAGCGCAACGCAATCACGCTGCCGTACAACGATATAGACGAACTGCGCGCGAAGTACGAGTTCACGGACCTGCAGTCCTTCCTCGATCTGTACTACGCGAACATGGCCGTGTTGCAGACCGCCGAGGATTTCGCCGATCTGGCCCGGGCCTACTTCCGCCGGACCGCGCAGGCCGGGGTGACGCACGCGGAGATCTTCTTCGACCCGCAGGCGCACACCGAGCGCGGTGTCCCGCTCCAGGCCGTCGTGGAGGGATTGGCCGACGCGTGTGCGACCAGTGAGCGCGAATTCGGCGTCACCAGTGGGCTGATCGCGTCGATTCTGCGCGACAAGCCGGTACTGCACGCGAATCAACTGCTCGACGACCTGTTGGCGATGCAGGCTCCGATCATCGGCCTCGGTCTCGATTCCGCCGAGGTGGGCTACCCGCCGTCGCTGTTCGTCGATGTGTTCGCCAAGGCACGCGCCGAGGGTTTGCACGTGGTCGCTCACGCCGGTGAGGAAGGCCCGCCCGACTACATCTGGCAGGCACTGGATCTGCTGAAGGTCGAGCGCATCGATCATGGGGTTCGATGCCTGGAAGACGAGGCACTGGTGAATCGACTTGTCGAGGAACAGATTCCGCTCACCGTCTGCCCGCTGTCCAATGTTCGGCTCCAAGTGATCGACAACGTCGAGCAGTTGCCGTTGCGCCAGATGCTCGAGCGCGGCCTGTCGGTGTCGATCAATTCCGACGATCCCGCCTACTTCGGCGGCTACGTCGACGACAACTTCTCTGCCCTCGAGGCGGGAATGGGCCTCACCGCGGCGGAGCGAAAGCAATTGGCCGAGAACTCGATTCGCGCGAGCTTCGTGACCGTCTAGATCAGCGCGACTTCCTGGATCAGTTCGCCGTCACCGAGATCTTCGGGTAGCCGGTGGCTCCGTCGGGAACGGTGTCGGCGGTCTTGTTGGTCTGCAGCTCTCCGGCAGAGTTGGTGGCGCGGGCTCGGATGGAATGCTGGCCCGCAGCCAGATCGAGCTCGACCGTCCATTGCCGCCAGGTGTCCTTGGAGTACTCCTCCGAGAGTGTGGCCGGCACCCAATTGCCCTCGTCTACTTGCACTTCCACGCCCTCGATACCGGTGTGCTGATCCCAGGCGACGCCCGCGACTACCGACTTCCCGGCGGGCACCGAGCTGCCCGATCGCGGGGTGTCGATGCGCGAGGCGGTCTTGATCGGTCCGAGAGCGCCCCAGCCGCGATCGGTCCAATACGCCGTCACCTTGTCGAAGCGGGTGATCTCGATGTCGGTGACCCATTTGGTCGCCGAGACGTATCCGTACAGACCCGGAACGACGAGCCGCGCCGGGTAGCCGTGCTCGACGGGCAGCGGCGCACCGTTCATCCCCACCGCCAGTAAGGCATCGCGGCCGTCGAGCAGAACCTCCAGGGGAGTGCCCGCGGTGAAGGCGTCGCTGCTGGAAGACAGAGCCATGTCGGCATCCGGCGAAATGCCTGCTTCTTCGAGAATGTCCTTGAGCGGGTAGCCGATCCACGTTGCGTTGCCCACGAGGTCGCCGCCGACGATGTTCGACACACAGGTCAGGGTGACCGTCTTCTCGACGGCCTGGCGCTGCGCCAGATCGGCGAACGTCAGCTCGATCTCGCGGTCGACCATGCCGTGTATCCGCAGCGACCACGTATCCGACGCCACCCGCGGCACGACCAACGCGGTATCGATGCGGTAGAAGTCCTCGTTCGGGGTGATGTACGACGCGAGGCCGTCGATCTGCAGATCTGCCCCGGCCGGTATCGGCGGCTGCGGCGTCGGGGTCGGAAGCATGAAGCCGAGTCGATCGGCGGTGACGGCTCGCGCCGAGGTGAGCATCCGTCCGGCCGTCCCGGCGACGACGCCGAGTACCGCGGCACCGGCGGCGAGGGTCAGGAAGCTGCGACGGTTCATGCCCTCGGTCGCCGGGGTGGCGGCACCGACGAGGGCGTGCAGCACGACAATGCCGACGACGACACCGCCGATGGTCGGGACTGCGTAGAAGGCCGTTGCGTCGGGTCGAGTCACCGCTGCGAGGACGCCAAGCACGCCCAGTGCTGCGAACACCACAGCACCGATCGGTTTGCGGGCGATGCCTGCCGCGGCGGCGATAGCAGCGATCACCAGAGCCATGCCGACGAACAGGGCGAGCTTGTCGGAGGTGCCGAACGTGTCGATGGCCCATTCACGGACCGGGGCCGGACTGTTGTCGACGGCCGAGGACCCGACGGCCGTCAGTGGCGACGAGTTCGGTCCGATGGGGACGGCAATCAATTCACCGACACCGAGGACGACTCCGGCGGCGATGATGCCGGACAGCGCGCGTTTACCTGTGCTCACTCGCTCCAATGTAAGCGTGCGCGGAGTGGCTGCGTGCACGGGACGCTCCACTCGACGCGTCGGCCTGGGGAAACCCACTCGAAGGCCGCAGGAGTGGAGCAGAAATTGCGCGCAACGTTTCGCCGGTCAACCGCTCAGGACAGCAGGTGTTCGAGGTACTCGCTGCCGAACACCTGGTGCGGGTCCATCGAATCGCGGATGCGGAGGAAATCGTCGAAGTGCTCGTAGGAATCACGCAGTTCGTCGCCGCCGAGGGAGTGTAGTTTGCCCCAGTGCGGCCGGCCGCCGACGCTGCGGCAGATGTCCTCGACGGCGTCGAAGTAGTCGCGGTGATCGCGGCGGTGGTACTGGTGCACAGCGATGTAGGCCGTCGGGCGTCCGTAGGCCGTAGAGAGCCAGATGTCGTCGGCGGCGGCGAACCGTACTTCGACGGGAAACGCGATGGACATGGAAGACTGCTCGAGCCAGCGATCCACCTCGCGCAGCACCCAGCCGATCTCGGATGCCGGCACCGCATATTCCATCTCGACGAATCTGACCGTCCGCGAGGATGCGAACACCCGGTACGAGCGATCGGTGTATTCGCGGGCCGACAGCGCCCGGGCCGAGACCGCGTTGAGTCGAGGAATCAGGGCAGGCACCCGCGTCACCATGCGGTTGAGCCCCTCGAAGACCGTGTTGGACAGCAGCTCGTCGTCGAGGTACGAGCGCACCTTTCCCAGCGGGCGCAGCACGGCGTCTCCGGGCAGGCGGGTGTTGCGTTTGGTCAGCACACGGTCGGTGTGTGGGAACCAGTAGAACTCGAAGTGGTCGACGGCCGCGACGGTGGTTTCGAGCTCGGCGAGCGTTGCCGTCAGCGTCGACGGTTCCTCGACGGCCCGCAGGGCGAACGCCGGAACGCAGTCGAGCGTGACTCGGGTGATGACGCCGAGCGCACCGAGGCCGATGCGGGCCGCGTCGAACAGCTCCGTGTTCTCGTCGCGGGAGCACCGGACGAGCCGGCCGTCCGCGGTCATCAGCTCGAGCGCATGTACCTGAGTGGCGATGCCGCCGAAGCGGGCACCGGTTCCGTGGGTGCCCGTGGAGATGGCTCCCGCAACGGATTGTTCGTCGATGTCGCCGAGGTTGGTCATGGCCAGGCCGAGATCCCACAGCCGCGCGGTCAGCTCGCGCAGCCGAGTGCCGGCGAGCACCGTCACCCGGGCGGAACCGTCGTCGTCGCAAACGACCGATTCGATCCCACGCAAGGAATCGAGGCTGATCTGAACGCCGTCGGTGACGGCAATCGGAGTGAAGGAGTGACCGGCCCCGACGCATCGCACCGACCGAGACCGATCGACGGCGCCCTGAAGAACGCTGCGCACTTCGTCCACCGATGCGGGCTCGGCACGATCCGCCGGATATGCCTGCTGATTGCCCGCCCAGTTCTGCCACGACCGCTCGATCATCGAATCACTATCGCACTCCCGAAACCGCAGGGTCGTTCCGCAGGCTCCACTCCCGAAACCTCGGGTTCGCCCCCCGTGGATCAATATGGGGCACAGACTTCGGCAGCCCCCTAGTATCGGGTCATGCAATCGAGGCTGCCCGCGGATGTGCGACGCGCACAACTGGTGCAGTCGGCGATCGACGTCGCCGAGCGGGTGGGTATCGAGTCCCTGACGGTGCGCGCGCTCTCGGAGTACGCCGACGTCACCAAGGGCATCGTGCAGTACCACTTCGAGACCAAGCAGGATTTGGTGATCGCGATGGGGGAGCACCTCATCGTCGACGTCACCGAGATTCTCCACGCGGCGCTGGACAGCGCTGTCGGTACCCGAGAATTGCCAGGAGTTCGGGGTCTGCGCGAGCTGGTGCACGGCGGGCTGAGCGCAGTGTGGTTGTTGATCGAGAAGTCGCCGGATCGGCAGTTGCTCGCATACGAGATCAAGACCTACCTGCTGCGGCATCGCGCGCTCGGGTCCGCCACCGCGGCCGAGATCGCCAATGGTCAGTACCGGATTCGGGACTCCGAGGCCCGGTTGTTCTTCGAGAAGTGCTCCGATCACACCGGCACGAGATGGCTCGAGCCGGTGGAGTCGATCGCGCGCTTCGGGATGGCGACGCTCGACGGTCTGGTGCTGCGGTGGCTGGTCGACGGTGACGACCTCGAGGTGCTGGCACAGATCGACGACCTGTCCGGGCTGATCGCGGGCAAAGCCCTGGACCGTTGAGTGCTCGCCGGGACTTCTCGGCTGCGGAGTGTTTGACTGTGTGGGCCCGGCAACGACGACGAAGGAATGTTGAAGTATGAGTTCGATCGCTGGTGTCGTCACCTCCGACACGACACCACTCTCTCGGATAGCCGCTGCCACCGAGGGTCTCGAATCTCCCTTGGCTGCAGTCGATTCGGTTGCTCTCGATGCCAATGCGGCGGCGCTGCGAGCGCGAGCGAAGGGGGTGCCGATTCGGATCGCCAGCAAGTCGGTGCGCTGCCGAGCCGTCCTCGATCGGGTGCTCGCAACAGAAGGCGTGAGCGGGGTCATGGCGTACTCGCTGCGTGAGGCGGTGTGGCTCGCGCGCCAGGGGGTCGAGGACATCCTGATGGGCTATCCGAGTGTCGACCGCACGGCTCTCGCCGAGGTCGTCAACGATCGAGTTCTGTCGGGTCGCATCACACTGATGGTCGACGACGTCGCGCAATTGGACATCGTGCGCGACGCCACCCGCAGCGACCTTCTCAAGCCCCGTATCTGTATCGATGTCGATGCCTCGCTGCGGATCGGGCCGCTGCACATCGGGGTCAGGCGTTCTCCGCTGCGCGATCCCGAGCAGGTTACCGCCTTCGCGCGGGTGGCGCACTCGCGGGGGTTCCGGGTCGTCGGTCTGATGTTCTACGAGGCGCAGATCGCCGGTGTGCCTGATTCCAATGTCGCGGTGGAGTGGATGAAGTCGCTGTCGTCCCGTGAGATCTCCACGCGCAGAAGGGCAGTGGTCGAGGCGGTGTCCGCGGCGGTGGGTCACATCGAGATCGTGAACAGCGGCGGCACCGGGTCGATCGACTTCTCGGCGGCCGATCCGGTCGTCACCGAGGTCACCGCCGGATCGGGTCTGTTCGCGCCGACGCTGTTCGACCGGTATCGCGCCTTCTCTGCCGAGCCGTCGCTGTTCTTCGCGCTGTCCGCGGTGCGCAAGCCGACCCCGCAGATCGCAACGTTGTTCGGTGGTGGCTACATCGCGTCGGGTCCGGCATCGTCGTCGCGGGCACCCCGGCCGGTGGCGTGGTCGAGGAAGGCCAGGGGAGTGGTGACGTCCGGGCTGAAGCTACTGCGCAACGAGGGTGCCGGTGAGGTGCAGACTCCGGTGAGCGGGGCCGACGAGGTGCACATCGGTGATCGCGTCTGGTTCCGGCACGCCAAGGCGGGCGAGCTGTGCGAGCGATTCGACACCCTGCATCTGGTGCACGCCGACGGATCCGTCGAGGCGGTCCCCACCTACCGCGGCGAGGGTATGGCGTTCGGCTGAATTCCGTTCTCGCACAGGCTCATGAACGTGCCTAGGGTGACGAGCCCGGCCGGGGTCGACGGCAAGTACTGAGTCAGTGCTCGCGATCGGATCAGGATCGCGGCCCACTGACCGCGTGAGACGGCGACGTTGAGTCGGTTGCGCGAGAGCAGAAACGACATCCCACGCGGAACGTCCTCGATCGCCGATGCCGCCATCGAGATCAACACCACCGGGGCCTGTCGGCCCTGGAACTTGTCGACGGTTCCGACCGAGACGTCACCCAGTCCGGCGGCCGCGAGACGCTCGAGGACGACGGCGACCTGAGCGTTGTAGGCCGCGACGACGAGAAAGTCGGACTGCTCCATCGGTCGCACGCCGTCGAACGACTCGGGGTTGCTCCACGATCGACCCAAGAGACCCTGCACTCGTGCGACGATCTCGTCGGCCTCTTCCACCGAGTCCGTGGAGTTACCGTGATGGTCCAGATAGACGGTGTGCAGGCCGGGCTCCAGCCCTGACAGCGAACGAGACTGTGTGACAGCCTTGTTGGACTGCAGTTTGCCCTCGTACGACAGCGCCGAGACGGGCGCGCACAGATCCGGATGCATCCGCCACGTCGTCGCCAGGAAGTACCCGCGATCGGCGGGCAGCGTCGGGTGACCGTCGGTGATCCAGCCCAGGGCGGATTCGTCGACGAGTTCGGGGTGGGTGCCCTGGCTGACCTGCGGCAGCTGTGCCGGGTCGCCGAGCAGCAACAGGTTGCGGGCAGACACCGAGACGGCGATGGTGTTGGCCAGCGAGAACTGCCCGGCCTCGTCGACGACCAGCAGATCCAGGGCCCCGCGCGGTATCCGGCCGGGGTTGGAGAAGTCCCAGGCGGTCCCGCCGATGACGCAGCCCTGCTCGGCGTCGGTGACGAAACGGGCGTAGTCGGTGGGTTCGACGACGGTGTGGGCGGTCGGGGCCTTCTTGCCCACCTTGGCCGGGTCCACCCCGGCGGCCACGATGGTGTCCAACAGATTGTTCACCACGTGATGAGACTGGCCCACCACGCCGATGCGCCAGTGATGGACGTCGACCAGTTCGGCGATCACTCGCGCGGCGGTGTAGGTCTTCCCGGTCCCGGGTGGGCCCTGAACGGCCACGTAGGAGTTCGCCAGATCCAGCAGCGCTGCGGTGACCGCAGCTGCGTAGTCGTGGCCCCGGACCGCGGGAAGGCCTGTGCCGGAATGGGTTCGGGGCGCAGACAGCGTCAGCAGATCGGCGATGGCCGTACGCGGAAGGTGGGGCAGCGCAGCGCTGACCTCGGTGGCCGCTGCGACGATCGCCTCTTCGAGATATTTGGTCGCGGGCGGCGGCTCGGGCGCCGTCGCGATGGGAAAGTCGGTGTATTCGGTCACACCCTTGCGTAGGTTCTCCTGCACGACGACCATGTCGAGGGTGCCCTCGTAGCCGGTCTGCACGATCTCGACCGATGTGGTCGCGCGATGGGTAGGTTGCTGTTTCGGCAGCCCTTCCGGGGCCGGTTCCGCGTAGAGGAGTTTGACCTTCGAGCCCCCGAGCACGCCGTTGCTCAGATGTCCCAGCAGCTTGATCTGTCGTCGTCGAACACGCTGTGTGGGTGCCGTTTTCATCCAGTCGTGCACCAGTTCCGCGCGTTCGACTTTCAATACGTCTGCCGCGTCGGCCCATTCGTCCAGTGGGTGGGTCAAGCGATCGAAGTGGGCCCACCAGAACGGCTTTCGCTCGCGGCGGTGGTAGCCGATGGCACCGGCGAACAGGGCCACGGCCTGCTGCGTCGGGGTGCGGTCCCAGGGCAGTCCCGCGTACTCGGCAAGGTCGAGTTCCAGCGGGCTCGCGGTGTCGGAGGCGCTCTTGTCGAGGTCGAGCTCCTGGTTCACCCGCGGCGGAACACCGGCGTCCGATGCGCGTTCGAGCAACCAATCGCGAAGTCGCAGAGTCGATTCGCAGTCGGTGCGGTTGTACTCGGCAATATCGGCCAGGAGAGCGGCGGCCTCGTCATCCTTGCCCTGGTCCCGCAGATCGCACCAGTTCGCGTATTCGACGATCGACGCGGCCGCGTCGGTGACGTCCCCGTCGCGGGCCGCGGGCATGTACAGCGGTTCGAGCTTCTTGATGCTGTAGGACCGAGCTCCGATGCGTACTGCAGACCGGACAACGGGATACAGGTCTACCAATACGTTGTCCCGCAGCAGGTTGTCGACGGCGTCCTCGCCCACTCCGTAGCGCCCGGCGAGACGCAGCAGCGCGGTCTTCTCGTACGGCGCGTAGTGGTAGACGTGCATGTGGGGGTAGGCGGCGCGGCGTGCGGAGACGTAGTCGAGGAAGTCGATCAGGGCACGGCGTTCCTGTGCGCGATCGTGCGCCCAGAACGGAAGGAACTCGCCGTCGGCGGTGTAGACGCCGAACAGGTACTCGAGCCCCCACTCGCTACTCCCGGCTTCGGCCCACAGCGGATCGCCCTCGAAGTCGAAGAAGATGTCGCCCGGATCGGGTTCGGGTATCACCCCGAGTGCGTCGGCGTCGAAGATCTCGAATTCCGGTTCGCCGCTGTGCTCCTGGCGAACTTGCAGCGCCGCCTGGGCACGCAGGTTCGCCGTTGTACGTGTGGACATCCCGTCGACGATCCCCGTCGACGAGGCCAGCTCGTCCACCGTGGTGATTCCCGCGTCGAGCAGCTTCTCGCGGGTACTCGTGCGCATGCCGGCGACGAGAACAAGGTCTCGGTGCTGCTCCACTTCGACAACGCAGGCCTCGCACTGCCCGCACCCGGAGTAGCGCGCATCGAACCAATCGACGACCGTGCCTTCGGCGTGGTGCTCGTCGAGGATGTGTTGGAGATGATCCCGGGACTGCCGATAGACGGGAAGTATCTCGGCGAGAGCGTGAACGGAGTCGCTGCCGTCACCGAGTACGAGGTGTACATCGTCGCTCGGAGTCACTCCGCCGGCACGCAGCGCATCTGCGTACGCCGCCAACTGGAGCAGAGCCGGCACCTTCGCGTGCCGCGACAGCTTGGTGTCGTACACGCCGTAGCCCGAACCCTCTGCCACCAGAAAGTCGCAGAAGCCGAGGAACCGGCCGTCGAAGAAGGTCGCCTGGTACACCACGGGGGTGCGTGCGGTCAGCGCGGCGAAGGTTGCCCACGCGGCGTCGGCCAGTTCCTGGGCGGTGCGTCCCGGTCTGTCCATAGTCAGGACGCCGCCGGGGTAGCGCAGCTCGAAGGCTGCGAGTTGACGCCGTTCGTGTTCGAATCCGAGTGCGGACGTGCGGTCGAGCATGGGGTCCGGTTCGGCGGCAGCGCGCGGGATCAGTCCGGTCAACCCGTCGAGTCGGCGAAGCAATGCGAATTCGCAGGACGCCGCCGCTGCGAGGTCGCTGGCGCTGTAGACGACCCGATCGCCGAGGAGGAACACAAGTGCCCACCCTAGCCATCGACGACAGCGGCGCCGGTCACGTTGCGCGCGAATGCCGACGAGAGGAGGCAAAATGATCGAATGCCATTTTTCGACGGAGCCACCGGTGCTGTCCATTACCGAAACTGGACCGTTCCCGATGCTCGTTTCGGTCTTGTCTTCCTCCACGGTCTCGGTCAGAACAGCGGCCACTATCACCGGTTCGCCCGGGTCCTGAACGGTCGCGGAGTGGACGTGTGGGCGGTCGACCATGTCGGCCACGGTCTCACCGAAGGGGAGTTGACCGACGCGGCTCAGATACCTGGCCTGGCTCAGAATGCGCTGCAGCTGCTCGACATTGCCGAGGCCGAGCATCCTGAATTGTCGTTCGCGCTGATGGGGCACTCGCTGGGTGCCGCGACGGCCATCGCAGCGCTCGGCGCGCATCCGCAGGCGGTCCGGTGCGCTGTGCTGTGTGGCACTCCGAAGTCGGTGACGGGCGCTTCCGACGACCTCTCCGACAATGTGATTCCGATCCTCGCCGTGCACGGTGTCGACGACCGCTTGGCTCCGATCGATGCGGTCCGCGAGTGGATCGGCGGTGTGCCCGACGCGTCCCTGCACGAGTTCGACGACGGCGGCCACGACCTGCTGCACGAAAAGATCCACCTGCAGGTGACGTTGGCGGTCGCGGAGTTTCTCGACGAGCACATGTCCTGACCCGAGAACCGAGAAAGGGCCCGGCGTGCACAGCGCGCCGGGCCCTTTCTCTCGTGTTCGATCTACGAGTAGATGGCCTCGATGTCGCTGCCACGCTCGGAGTGGATGATGTTGCGCTTGAGCTTCATCGTCGGGGTGAGCTCTCCGGTTTCGACGGTGAAGTCGTTCTCGAGGATCGTGTACTTCTTGATCTGCTCCGGGTTCGAGACCTTCTTGTTGGCCTCGGCCACGGCCTTGTCGATCTCGGCGACGAGGTCGGCGTTCTTCGACAGCTCCGAGAACGGGATGTCGGCGGAGAGGCTGTGGCGTTCGAGCCAACCCGGCATCGCCTCGGGATCGAGGGTGATCAGGGCACCGATGAACGGCTTGGCGTCGCCGACGACGAGGCACTGACTGATGATCGCGTTGGCGCGCAGGGCGTCCTCGAGCACCGCGGGAGCGACGTTCTTGCCACCCGCGGTGACGATGATTTCCTTCTTGCGGCCGGTGATCGAGACGAAGCCCTCCTGGTCGATCGCGCCGAGATCGCCGGTGTGGAACCAGCCATCGACGATCGCTTCGGCGGTGGCCTTCTCGTTGTGCCAGTAACCGCTGAACACCACCGGGCCCTTGAGCAGCAGTTCGCCGTCCTCGGCGACCTTGACCGCGTGGCCGTCGATGGGCTTGCCGACGGTGCCGACGCGCTGTTCCTTGGTGGTGTTGACGGTGACGGCTGCGCTGGTCTCGGTCAGTCCGTAGCCCTCGTAGACCGGGACGCCCGCGCCGCGGAAGAAGTGGCCGAGGCGAGCGCCGAGGGGGCCGCCGCCCGAGACCGCACGATCGCAGTTGCCGCCGAGGGCAGCCCGCAACTTGGAGTAGACGAGCTTGTCGAAGACCGTGTGCTTGAGATTCAGGACCAGGCCTGCGCCGCCCTTCTCCTGGGCCTCACTCCACTCGATGGCCGTCGCGGCGGCCTTGTCGAAGATGCTGCCCTTGCCGCCGTCGTGTGCCTTCTGCTTGGCCGAGTTGTAGACCTTCTCGAACACGCGCGGCACCGAGAGGATGAAGTTCGGCTTGAAGACGGCGAACTGATCCACCAGTGTCGATACATCCGAGGTGTGGCCCACGGTCACCTTCGACTCGAACGAGCCGAACGACACCGCGCGGGCGAACACGTGCGCCATCGGGAGGAACATCAGTGTGCGGTTGCCCTCGCGCATGGAGTCGTGCAGGGCGATCTGGGTGGCCTGGACCTCGGCGTAGAAGTTCGCATGCGTGAGCTGCACACCTTTGGGGCGACCGGTGGTGCCCGAGGTGTAGATCAGGGTGGCGGGGGAGGCGGCGGTGACCTGGTGGCGACGGGTGTGCACGTCCTCGTCGCTCACTCCGGCACCGCGGGTGGTCAGCTCGTCGATGGCACCGTCGTCGATCTGGAGTACCTCACGCAGGTCGGCGGCACCGTCGGTGACGTCCTTGAGGTTGGAGACATGGGACGCGGTCTCGACGATCAGCAACTTGGTCGCCGAGTCCTCGAGGATCCACTGGGCCTGGTCGGCCGACGAGGTCTCGTAGATCGCGACGGTGCATCCGCCCGCGGTCCAGATGGCGTAGTCGAGGACGACCCACTCGTAGCGGGTCGCGCTGAGGATCGCGACGCGGTCGCCGAGTTCGACGCCCGATGCGATCAGGCCCTTGGCCACGGCGGTGACCTCTTCGGCGAACTGGCCCGCTGTGACGTCGGTCCAGGTGCCGTTCACCAGGCGCTGGAACGGGACGAAGTTCGGTGATTCCTTCTGGTACCGGAAGACGGTGTCGGCCATGGAAGCGTCGTCGGGAATGGTGAACGACGCCGGCACAGAATATTCGCGCACTGCTGGACCCCTTACGGAAAAATAGCGTGGTAGTTGTGCATTTCATCACACCCCGGTCCGTAACGCACCACCGAGGGTGTCCGGTTTGTGAATTTTTGGTCGGCTCAGGGGGAGTTGAGTGTGACTCGGAGTACAACTTAACCGTCTGCAGTCGCCCCTCGCCGCCGGGTCGTGTCTGTGAGGCTGCTCGCACGAGGTGTCGGTGGCACCGTTTTCGTCACCTGATCAGCGTAGAAGGGGTCGCTGGGGTCGAGCAGGTACTAAACTCGGCGATATATGAGCACTTCAGAATCTGATCAGGATGCCGCCGTGACGTCTGACGAGACGAGTTCGACCCCTCCCGTCCAGGGCCACGCAGGTGAGTCGCCTTCGACGACGGATGACGACATCACCTTTGCCGATCTCGGAATAGACGAGCGGGTCCTGAAGGCCCTGCGCGACGTCGGTTACGAGAGCCCGTCGCCGATTCAGGCGGCCACCATTCCACCGTTGATGGCGGGCAACGACGTCGTCGGCCTCGCGCAGACCGGAACCGGTAAGACCGCGGCGTTCGCGGTGCCGATCCTGTCCCGTCTCGACGTCTCGCGTCGGGTGCCGCAGGCATTGGTGCTCGCCCCGACGCGCGAGCTGGCACTCCAGGTCGCCGAGGCGTTCGGCAAATACGCCACCCATATCCCCGGCCTGCACATTCTGCCGATCTACGGCGGCCAGGCGTACGGCATTCAGCTGTCCGGCCTGCGCAAGGGTGCCCAGATCATCGTCGGCACACCGGGCCGTGTGATCGACCACCTCGAGAAGGGCACGCTCGACCTGTCCGGGCTCGAATACCTCGTGCTCGACGAGGCCGACGAGATGCTCAAGATGGGTTTCCAGGAGGACGTCGAGCGCATCCTGTCCGACACTCCCGAGTACAAGCAGGTCGCGTTGTTCTCGGCCACGATGCCGGCCGCGATTCGCAAGATCTCCAAGCAGTATCTGCACGACCCGGTGGAGATCACCGTCAAGACCAAGACGTCGACGGCACCGAACATCACCCAGCGCTACGTGCAGGTTGCCCATCAGCGCAAGCTCGAGGCGCTGACTCGAATCTTCGAGGTCGAAGAGTTCGAGGCCATGATCATGTTCGTGCGCACCAAGCAGGCCACCGAGGAGCTCGCCGAGAAACTGCGCGCACGGGGCTTCTCGGCCGCGGCAATCAACGGCGACATCGTGCAGGCTCAGCGTGAGCGCACCATCGGCCAGCTCAAGAACGGCCAGATCGACATTCTGGTGGCCACCGACGTGGCTGCTCGCGGTCTCGACGTCGACCGCATCTCGCACGTCATCAACTACGACATCCCGCACGACACCGAGTCCTACGTGCACCGCATCGGTCGTACCGGCCGAGCGGGCCGCGCCGGTCAGGCTCTGCTGTTCGTCGCGCCCCGGGAGCGTCACCTGCTCAAGGCCATCGAACGTGCGACGCGTCAGCCGATCACCGAGATGCAGCTCCCGAGCGTCGACGACGTCAATGCGCAGCGCGTGACGAAGTTCAAGGACTCCATCACCGAGAGCCTCGGCAACGAGAATCTGGCCCTGTTCCGCCGCCTCATCGAGGACTACGAGCGCGAGCACGACGTGCCCCTGGTCGACATCGCGGCAGCGCTGGCCATCCAGTCGCGCGACGGCGAAGCGTTCTTGCTCAAGCCCGAGCCGCCTGCCCCGCCGCGGGCACCCCGTGAGCCGCGTGAGCCGCGTCCTCCTCGCACGTTCGACGAGGATGCGGCCAGCTCGCATCACCGCAAGACGGGCCAGGAGATGGCGACGTACCGCATCAGCGTAGGAAAGCGTCATCACGTCGCTCCCGGTGCCATCGTCGGTGCCATCGCCAACGAAGGCGGACTGCGCCGAAGCGACTTCGGGCACATCAGCATTCGCCCCGATCACTCGTTGGTGGAGCTGCCGGCCGATCTCGCCGACGAGACGGTCGAGGCGTTGCGCCGTACCCGCATCAGTGGCGTGCTGATTCAGTTGCAGCCCGATTCCGGTCCTCCCGGACGCAGCGGCGGGCCGCGCGGCGGCGGGAAGTTCAAGGGCAGGCGCTAGCGCGCACGTGCACGGCAACTCGTAGCCCACTACGAGTTTCCGCGCACGACCTCGAGGTCGAGCGTTTGGTGGCCGAGGCCGCGGGTATCCATCCGCGCATGACCCACGTCACTCTGCGTGTCAACGGCACCGGTCGCGAGATCGACTGCGACACCCGAACCACCCTGCTCGACGCATTACGAGAGAACCTCGATCTCATCGGGGCCAAGAAGGGGTGCGATCACGGGCAGTGCGGTGCCTGCACCGTTCTGGTCGAGGGTCGCCGGATCAATAGCTGCCTGACGTTCGCTGTCGCGCAGCAGGATCGCGAGATCACCACGGTCGAGGGGTTGTCCGACGGCGACACGCTGCACCCGGTGCAACAGGCCTTCGTCGATCGTGACGCGTTCCAGTGCGGGTACTGCACGTCCGGGCAGATCTGCTCGGCGGTCGCGGTTATCGAAGAGGCCAAGCAGGGATGGCCCAGTGCGGTCACCGAGGACCTCGAGGCCACCGACGTCGAACTCGATTCCGGCGAAGTACGAGAACGAATGAGCGGCAACCTCTGTCGCTGCGGTGCCTACGCCAACATCGTTCCGGCTGTGCAGGACGCATCGTGAAGACCTTCGAGTACGACGCCGCTACCGCGGTCGACGACGCAGTGGCCCGCCTCGCCCGGGACGAGCATGCGATGGTGCTCGGCGGAGGAACCAACCTCGTCGATCTGATGAAGCTCGGGGTTTCGAGCCCGTCGACTCTGATCGATGTGACGAGATTGCCGTTGCACGACATCGAGGTGATCGCCGACGGTTCCCTGCGTATCGGTGCGGCCGTGACCAACAGCGACCTCGCCGTGCATCCGGTGGTGCGCCAGCGCTACCCGGTGCTCTCGCGGGCGGTGCTCTCCGGTGCGTCGGGTCAACTACGCAACATGGCGACCACCGGCGGAAACCTGTTCCAGCGCACTCGATGTGTGTATTTCATGGACTCCTCGAAGCCGTGCAACAAGCGCGAACCAGGCTCGGGTTGCCCCGCGCGCGCGGGTGAACACCGAAACCTGGCCATTCTCGGGGCTTCGCAGGCCTGCGTGGCGACGCACCCCTCGGATATGGCGGTTGCGCTGTCGGCGCTCGATGCGCGCATCGTCGTTCGCGGAGTCGACGGCGAACGTGTTCTCGCGATCGACGACTTCTTCCGGCTCCCGGGGGACGAGCCCCAGCGTGACAACACGGTGGCTCGGGACGAGATCGTCACGGAGATAGAGATTCCGAAGCCGGCCGACACCGCCGTCTCCACCTACCGCAAGGTGCGGGATCGGCAGTCCTACGCGTTCGCGGTCGCCTCGGTTGCCGCGGTTCTCGACGTCGAGGACGGGATCGTGCGCGGAGTTTCGATCGCGCTGGGCGGCGTCGCGCACAAGCCGTGGCGAGCGCACACCGCCGAACACGCACTGTTGGGCACGGCCGCCGAGGAGGCGTCGTTCCGGCGGGCCATGGCGCTCGAGCTCGATTCGGCAGAGCCGTTACGCGACAACGCGTTCAAGATTCCGCTGGTGATCAATCTGGTTGCCCGCACTCTGGTCGAACTCGTGGAATCGAGCGCTAAGAAAGAAATGGGAGACCGATCATGACGGCCTCGATCGGACAGTCGATTCGGCGTACCGAGTCCATCGCCAAGGTCACCGGTAGGGCGCGGTACGCCGCGGAACAGCCGCCGGCCGTCGGGCAGTTGTATGCCTGGTACGTGCCCGCAACAGTTCCCGCCGGGACGGTCGAACACGTCGAACTCGGTGCCGACTCCTCGGTGCACGCTGTCCTGTGGCACGGCAACGCCGAGAAGCTCGGCGAGGTCGAGGATGCCGAACTCCATGTGCTGCAGTCGAACACCGTTGCGTACCGCGGGCAGATCGTGGCCGTCGTCGTGGCCGAGACCCTCCAAGCCGCGCGGGCCGCCGCTGCCCAGGTGCAGGTGCGGTACGGCGACGTGCGCTCACCCGACAACACGCTGACGGCCGAGCACAGCTCCCTGTACGCGCCCGAATCGGTGAACGCGGGCTTCCCTACGGACGTCACGGTCGGCGATCCGGATGCTGCGTTGGAGACGGCCGAGCACGTGATCGACAGCTGGTACTCGACGGCTCCGATGCACAACAGTCCCATGGAGCCGCATGCCACCACGGCGCAGTGGTCCGATGGCTTTCTGACGCTGTGGGATTCGACGCAGGCACCGTCGGGCGTTCAAGGTGATCTGGCCACGGCGTTCGGTCTCGAACCCGAGAACGTTCGCGTGATCGCAGAGAACGTCGGCGGCGGATTCGGAGCGAAGGGCAGCACTCGGCCCAATGCGGTCCTCGCCGCGATGGCTGCGCGGGCCACCGGCAAGACCGTCAAGCTGGTCCTGCCGAGGCAGGCGCTGTTCGATGTCGTCGGATACCGCACCCCGACGCTCAATCATGTTCGCCTGGGTGCTGATTCGAGCGGCGCACTGACGGCGATCGCGCACGATTCGTTTCAGCAGACCAGTACGATCTTCGAGTTCTGCGAGCAGACCTCGGAATCGACTCGGCACATCTACGCGGCGCCGAACCGTCGCACCACCCACCGACTGGCACAGCTGGACGTCGGAACGCCGCGGTGGATGCGGGCACCCGGCGAAGCGCCCGGCATGTTCGCCGTCGAGACGGCCATCGACGAACTGGCCGTCGCCACCGGTCTCGATCCGATCGAACTGCGCATCGCGAACGAGCCCGACGTCGATCCCGCCAGTGGCAACCCGTTCAGCTCACGCAGCGTGGTGCAGTGCCTACGCGAGGGTGCCGAGAAGTTCGGCTGGGACCGTCGGGTCTCGACGCCGGGACAGCGCAGAGAAGGCAACGTCCTGGTGGGCATGGGGGTCGCGACGGCCAGCTACCCGGTGTTGATCTCGCCGAGTACTGCGTCGGCGCGAGTGGAGCAGGACGGCACGATCACGGTGTCCGTCGCTGCGTCGGACATTGGTACCGGTGCGCGTACCGTGCTGCGTCAGATTGCCGCCGATGCTCTCGAAGTCGATGCGGATGTCGTCACACTCGAACTCGGCGACAGCGCTCTGCCGAAAGCGCCTGGTGCCGGCGGCTCCTCGGGTACTTCGTCCTGGGGCTGGGCCGTCACCAAGGTGTGTCACGAGCTGAAATCCCGGGGTTCCTACGAGCCGGGCAACTCGGCCGAGGCCGATACGACCGATTACGTGGAGGGGCAGAAGGAGCTGGCGCGCATGGCTTTCGGTGCTCAGTTCGCCGAGGTGGCCGTGGACATCGACACCGGTGAGGTACGGGTGCGTCGGATGCTCGGGGTGTTCGGCATCGGCGCGGTGATGAATCCGCGGTTGGCTCGGTCTCAGCTCATCGGCGGTATGACGTTCGGGCTCGGGATGGCGTTGATGGAGAGTGGCATCGTCGATCACGAGTTCGGCGGGTTCGCCAACCACGATCTCGCCGAGTATCACATCCCGGCGTGTGCAGACGTCACCGATCTCGAGGCCGTGTGGATCGACGAGGTCGATACGGAACTCGCGCCCATGGGCGGCAAGGGAATCGGTGAGATCGGTGCGGTCGGTTCCTCGGCGGCCATCGGCAATGCGGTCTACAACGCCACCGGCGTCCGAGTCCGCGAACTTCCGATCACCCTGGACAAAGTGCTAGAGCGGCTTCGCCGCATGTGAGTGGAAACTCGACCCCTGCTACGTGTGCTGTCTTGATGCATGTGGGACACGGGTGTCTCGATACATGTGGGACACGATTCTAGGCTGCGGGGCGGTGGAGTTGTCCTTGGTAG